>DATJXR010000036.1:0-38383 GCA_035499995.1 Rhizomicrobium sp.
TGATCTCCCTTGGGCCGGCGGCGTGACGGAGGCTAGGCCGTCAGCCGCATCGCCCGTGTGGAGTCTCCACGGCTTGCATGCGCGGGAGGGATCTTCGCCCGGACAGTCGTTGGGTCCGGTCGCTGTGATGCCAGGGCCACCCTTGGTGCAACACCCCAGCCTCGCGCCCCGGAGGGACTGCCGCTGGACGGCTCTTTGGAGCCTATCCGGCCTATCGATCCACGACCTGCGCGCGGGCCGCACGCAAGAGTGCGCCCTTGCCTGTCTGGTCTTGCGGTGGCTTCACTTCAACGGTTCAAAACTCCTGCGTGTCCTCGGCGAGGGATATAGTACAGCCCAAAGTAGAACGCAAGAGGGGTGAACAGGAAAATTATGGCGGAAAACCGCCTCTCCCGCGCTTCGGCGGGAGAAAAGGGAGTCAAGGCGGCTGCTTTCGTGGGACTGCCGCCTCGGCTGGCGGCCGTCCCGGCCTTAACTCTGTCTCCATTGTGCAACGCGGCATTCTTGCAACAGGCTGTGGCTTGGCTACACTCCGGGCGCATTCTCGAATGCGCGCCGGGGGTTAGCCCGTGGTTGGGTGGGCGAAAGCGGCGGCGGGTGGTTGGGACGGGTCCAGGGCTGCATGGCAATCGCTGATGCGTTGAAACAGCCCGCCGACGGGCGGCCGAGCGGGCCCGGAGCCGGAGACGCGAAGCGCCCGCCGGCGCGAGGGCTGTTCGGCTTCTTCCGGGCGCGGTCACGAACGTCATTGCTGGCGCTGGCGGTCGGCATCCTGGCGGTAGTGTCGGGCCTGGCGACCTACGGCATCGTCATGGGGTTCATCCCCTACACGCTGACCAAGCCCTCCATCATCGCGCTCCTGCTGATCAATTTCGTCCTGGTGCTGTCGCTGGGCGCGCTCATCGCCTCGCGCCTGGTGCGGCTGTGGAGCAACCGGCGTTCGGCGCGGGCGGGCGCGCGGCTGCATGCGCGGCTGGTCGGCATGTTCGCCGGCATCGCGGTGGTGCCGGTGATCTTCGTGGCGGTGTTCGCGGTGGTCACGCTCAACCTCGGCATCGAGCAGTGGTTCAGCCCGCGGGTGCAGAGCGCCGTCAACAACTCCATCACCATCGCCCAGCGCTACGCCGAGGACCGCCAGCATCTTCTCGCCAACGACGCCGTCGCTATCGTCAAGGGCGTGGGCGACGATCACAGCCTGCTCGACGCCAACGGCCATGTGATGCCGGGGCAGCTCTTCGCCGATATCGGCACCATGACCAAGCAGCGCCAGCTCCAGGCGGCGTTCCTCTACGACGGCAACGGCACGCTCCTCGGCTCCTCCAAGCAGCAGGGCATGGCCGACACCAAGCCGCCCACGCCCGACGCGATCGCGCAGGCCGAGTCCGGCAAGATCGTGGTCGACGCCAATTCGAATCTCGGCGTGGAGCGGGCGCTGATCAAGATGCGCCCGATCGACAACGCCTATCTGCTGGTGGTGCGCAAGGTCGATCCCGGCGTGTTCAAGATGTTCCAGAACTCCACCGCCGTGGCGCTGGAATACAAGGGCATGGAGTACAACCGCGTCGAGGTGCAGCTCATCTTCGCCGCGCTCTACGGCACGGTGTCGCTGCTCATCCTGATGACGGCGATCTGGCTGGGCCTTTCCGCCGCCAACCGGCTGGTCAAGCCGATCTCCGGGCTGATCGACGCCTCCGAGCGCGTCTCCTCCGGCGATTTGTCCGCGCAGGTGCGCGTGGAGCGCGACGACGACGAGATCGGCGTCCTGGGCAACGCCTTCAACCGCATGACGTCGCAGCTCCAGTCCCAGCGCAGCGAGCTGGTCGAGGCGAGCCACCAGATCGACAGCCGCCGCCGCTTCACCGAGGCGGTGCTGGCGGGCGTGTCGGCCGGCGTCATCGGCCTGGACGCCGACGGCACGGTCACCATCGTCAACCGCGCCGCCGCGCGCCTGCTCAACGCGGCGCCGGAGGACGTGGAGGGCCGGCACTACACCGAGGCCGTGCCGGAACTGGCCGGCCTGATCCGCCGGGCGCTGCACGAGCCGGTGGGCCGCGCGAGCGGCGAGGCTTCGGTCAAGCGCGGCGGCAAGGTGCGCAATCTTTCGGTGCAGGTGGACAGCGAGAAGGGCGCGGGCGAGGCCGGCTACATCGTCACCTTCGACGACATCACCGACCTGGTCTCGGCCCAGCGCACCGCCGCCTGGGCCGACGTCGCCCGGCGCATCGCGCACGAGATCAAGAACCCGCTGACGCCGATCCAGCTCTCGGCCGAGCGCCTCAAGCGGAAATACGGCGGCGAGATCTCGTCGGACCCGGAGGTGTTCCAGCAATGCACGGACACCATCATCCGCCAGGTGGGCGACATCGGGCGCATGGTGGACGAGTTCTCCTCCTTCGCCCGCATGCCGACACCGGTGATGCGGCGGGAGAACGCCCAGGAGCTTCTCTACCAGGCCGTGTTCCTGCAGCGGCAGGGCAACGACCAGGTGACCTGGGAGATCAGCGCGCCGCGGGAGACGCTGCATTTCGAGTGCGACGGAAGGCTGGTGAGCCAGGCGCTGACCAATGTGCTCAAGAACGCGGGCGAGTCGGTGGGCGCGCGCGCCGCGGCGGGCGGCGTGGACAAGGGCCACGTGACCGCGGCCATCGAAGTGCTGGACGGCGAGCGCTTCGCCTTCCGCGTCACCGACAACGGCATCGGCCTTCCAGCCGAGGAGCGCCACCGGCTGACGGAACCCTATGTGACGACGCGCGCGAAGGGCACGGGGCTGGGGCTCGCCATCGTGCGCAAGATTGCCGAAGACCATGGCGGCGAAATCACGCTGGCCGACCGTGGCGACGGCGAGAGCGGGGCGGTCGTGTCGCTGATCTTCCCGCTCCGGCAGAAGCAGACGCGTGAGGTGAGTAGGGACAAAAAAGGTGCAGGGGATGAGCAAGAACGGATTGTTGATCGCGCCTGAGATCCTGGTCGTCGACGACGAGGACGACATCCGGGACCTGGTTTCGGGCATCATGCGCGACGAAGGCTTCGAGGCGCGCACCGCGCCCGACGGGGAGGGCTGCCTGGCCTCCATCCGCCAGCGGCGGCCGTCCCTGGTGGTGCTGGACATCTGGCTGCAGGGCAGCCGGCTGGACGGCATCCAGGTGCTGGACCAGATCAAGCGCGAGCATCCCGAGCTTCCTGTGGTGATGATCTCCGGCCACGGCACGATCGAGACCGCGGTGTCCTCCATCAAGAAGGGGGCCTACGACTTCATCGAGAAGCCGTTCAAGGCCGACCGGCTGATCCACGTGGTGGGCCGGGCGCTGGAGGCCTCGCGGCTGAAGCGCGAGGTGGCCGAGCTCAGGATGCGCGCGGGCGACGAGGCGGAGATGATCGGCTCGTCCTCGGCGATCTCGCAATTGCGCCAGCTCGTCGAGAAGATCGCCCCCACCAACAGCCGCGTGCTGATCACGGGCCCGGCCGGCTCCGGCAAGGAGGTCGCCGCGCGCCTCATCCATGCCCGCTCGCGCCGCGCCGGCAATACCTTCGTCGCCATCAACTGCGCCACCATGGAGCCGGACCGCATCGAGGCCGAGCTCTTCGGCGAGGAGACGGCGGAAGGCCCGCGCAAGGTGGGCCTGTTCGAGATGGCGCATAACGGCACGCTGTTCCTCGACGAGGTGGCGGACATGCCGCCGGAGACGCAGGGCAAGATCCTGCGCGTGCTGGTGGAGCAGACCTTCACGCGGGTGGGCGGCACCTCGCGCATCCATGTCGACGCGCGGGTGATCTCGGCCACCACCGCGGATCTGCGGCTGGAGATCGGCGACGGCAAGTTCCGCGAGGACCTCTATCACCGCCTCAACGTCGTGCCGGTGCGCGTGCCCGCGCTGTCGGAGCGGCGGGACGACATCCCCGCGCTGGTGGCGCATTTCATGAAGCGGCTGTCGGCGACCAGCGGGCTTCCCATGCGCGAGATCGGCGACGACGCCATGGCGGTGCTCCAGTCCAACAACTGGCCCGGCAACGTGCGCCAGCTGCGCAACATCGTGGAGCGGCTGCTGATCCTGGCCACCGACGACGCGGCGCAGGCGATCTCGGCGGACCTGCTGCCCTCGGACATCTCCGGCAACCAGCCCTGGGCGGCGGGCGGCAAGAGCGATCTCGTCATCTCGCTGCCGCTGCGCGAGGCACGCGAGATTTTCGAGCGCGAATACCTGCTCGCCCAGATCAACCGCTTCGGCGGCAACATCTCCCGCACCGCGGCGTTCATCGGCATGGAACGCTCCGCGCTGCACCGCAAGCTCAAGTCGCTGGGCGTGGGCCCGGCAGGCGGGCGCGAGCAGCAGATGTTCAACGCGTGATGGAGGTCAGGAACCGAGAACTTTTCTCGTCAAAATTGCGATGAGGAGCCCCCCCATCACGTAGCCAATTACAACTTCGATAACTGCAAGTACCTTCCCAAATACGGACACCGGCAACACATCCCCATAGCCCAACGTCGTGAAAGTCACGACAGAGAAGTACATGTTGTCGGCTAAACCAGTATGGTTGGTTGCGCCTGAAACGTTAGCGAACAAAATTCCAAAGAAAAGTAGCACGGCAACAACCCAAGCGCTCCAAAGTCCGAGCGACCTTCCGTAGTCGCAGGTCCAATGCAGGAAAAAAGCCAGCAAAGGATATCGCTGCTCCAAATGAGCGATGCGCTGCTGTGTCAATGCTTGCTCTTGTAACAATGCGGCCAAATTAAAATTCACGGCGTTCAGATTTACGCCTAGAAACTTGGTAGTTCCATCGTAATTTGCGTTGTCAAGCAGAGCTGAATTCATTCTTGCCCACGAAAAGTCCGCGCCACGTATATCTGCCTCCGAAAGAAACGAACCGGTCAGGTTGGTACCTACAAATTTTGCTCGTTGGCAATCCGCGGCAAACATGTCAATGGCTGACAAATTCGCACCGGATGCATCTTCGTCGGAAAGTGGCGCACCGCGTCCGTCCAAATTTTCGTACAATTGGCCAACAACAGCCGCCAACGCGTCCCTGTTGAATCCACCTTCTTTCCAAACTTTATATATTTCTTGTCCCTCTGGTTCGAGCCATCGTTGCCGCAATTGTTCAGGCGTCAGAGTGATGTAGTACTTTATATCTGGATGGGATGCGTTTACGACTGTTCCAGCAGGAATGAACGGTGTGGGACTTTTCGAGACCATTGTCGCCGAATCGATCTGCAACCGGAGCGCGCGGACTTATTATAAACCATGACATCTTCTCTTGAAGAGCGGGACTATCGCTGGCCCGCGCGTTCCCCCGTCGGTCGCATCGCGTACGTCAATGGCCGCTACCTTCCGCACGCGCATGCGACAGTCCACATCGAAGATCGGGCGCTGCAGTTCGCGGACGGGATCTACGAGGTCGTGGGGCTGTTCGGCGGGCGCCTCTTCGACGAGGAGGAGCATCTCGACCGGCTGGAGCGCTCCGTCCGCGAGACCGGCATGGCGATGCCGATGGGGCGGGCGGCGCTGAGGCAGGTGATCCGCGAGGTCGCGCGGCGCAACGGCGTCACCGACGGGCTCGTCTACATGCAGGTGACGCGGGGCGCGCATCGCCGCGACCACCCGGTGCCGGAGAGGGCAGGCCGCCCGACGCTGATCGTCACGGCCAGATCGCTCGACCCCACCGCGCTGGCGCGGCGCCGGCAGGACGGCGTCGCGGTCGTGACGCGGCCCGACGAGCGCTGGGCGCGATGCGACATAAAATCCACCGCGCTGCTCCCCAACATTCTCGCCAAGACCGCCGCCCGCAAGGCCGGCGCCCATGAGGCGTGGCTGGTGGATCGCGACGGCTTCGTGACCGAAGGTTCCTCCACCTCCGCCTGGATCGTGGACAAGGACGGACACATCGTGACCCGCGACCTGTCCCACGCCATCCTGCCCGGCGTCACCCGCCGGGTGATCCTGGAAGCGGCGAAAGAAGGCCAGATTTCCGTGACGGAACGAAAGTTCCGGCCCGAGGAAGCCGCCCGGGCGCGCGAGGCTTTCCTGACCGCCGCCTCGGCCGGGATCGTGCCGGTCGTCGCCATCGACGGCCGGCCGGTGGGCACCGGCACGCCCGGCCCCGTCACGGCCCGCATCCGCGAGCTCTACGAGCGCCGCGCGGCCGCCCGCGCGGGCTGAGCCCTTCGCGAACGCAGCAATTCGTCCTATGCTGGGATTCGCTCCGGATGGGCTGGGGCGGCATAATAATAAGCGTGTCTGCCATGAGCGAAAAACAACAAAACCTGCAGGACACTTTTCTGAATGCGGTTCGCAAGAGCAAATCGGCGGTGACGATCTTTCTCGTCAACGGCGTGAAGCTTCAAGGGAATATCACGTGGTTCGACAATTTCTGCGTTCTTCTGCGGCGCGACGGGCAGGCCCAGCTCGTCTACAAGCACGCGATCTCGACGGTGATGCCGCTCGGGCCGATCCAGCTCATGGAAGCCGAGACCGCGCCGCCGGCGTTGGAAACCGCCTGACGCAATCCCGCTCGCGCACCATGGACACGCGCGCCGCCCGCCGCGCCGCGTTCGTGGTGCATATCGAGCGCAAGGGCGCGGCCGACACGCTGCGCGACGCGGAGGCGCGTCTCGCCGAAGCGGTGGGGCTGACCGCGGCCATCGGGCTCGAGGTGATCTCGCGGCGCATCGTGCCGCTGGCGCGGCCGGCGCCCGCCACGCTGATCGGCTCGGGCAAGGTGGACGAGATCGCGACGCAGGCGAGGGGGCTCGAGCCCGAGGTCATCGTCGTCAACGCCCAGCTCTCGCCGGTGCAGCAGCGCAATCTCGAGAAGGCGTGGAACGCCAAGGTGCTCGACCGCACCGCGCTGATCCTGGAGATCTTCGGCGCGCGCGCGCAGACGCGCGAGGGCCGGCTGCAGGTGGAATTCGCGCATCTCACCTATCAGCGCTCGCGGCTGGTGCGGTCGTGGACGCATCTGGAGCGGCAGCGCGGCGGCTTCGGCTTCCTCGGCGGCCCCGGCGAGACGCAGATCGAGACCGACCGCCGCCTGATCGGGGAGCGGCTGGCGAAGATCCGCCGCGAGATCGAGGAGGTGAAGCGCACCCGCGGACTGCACCGCTCCGCCCGCCGCAAGGTGCCGTATCCCATCGTGGCGCTGGTCGGCTACACCAATGCCGGCAAGTCCACGCTGTTCAATGCGCTGACCAGGTCGGACGTGCTGGCCAAGGACCTGCTGTTCGCCACGCTCGATCCCACCATGCGCGGCCTCAGGCTGCCGGACGGGCGCAACATCATCCTTTCCGATACGGTGGGCTTCATCGCCGACCTGCCGCACGAGCTGGTGGCCGCCTTCCGCGCCACGCTGGAAGAGGTGCTGGAGGCCGACGTCATCGTCCATGTCCGCGACGCGGCGCATGGCGAGAGCGAGGCCCAGAAGGCCGACGTGGAGAAGGTGATGGCCGAGCTCGGCATCGAGACCGACGGCGAGCGCGCGATCCTGGAGGTCCTCAATAAGATCGACCTGCTGGAACCGGCGGCCCGCAAGGGCCTGCTGGCGCGGAACGGGCGGCGGGGAGCCGTCGCGGTGTCGGCGCGCAGCGGCGCGGGGCTTCCCGATCTTCTGGCCCGGCTCGAGGACGCGCTGGGCGCGGGCGAGGCGGTCATCCGCCTCAAGCTGGACCTGGCCGACGGGGCCGGGCTCGCCTGGGCCTATGCCCATGGCCGGGTGCAGGACCGCCGCGACCGGGCGGATGCGCTCTACCTGACGGTGGCCGTCGATCCACAATCCGTCGACAGATTCACCAATCGCTTCAGGGACAAAATCGTGACGGAAAAAAGCCTTAGGCAGGCTTCCTGATGTGAATTCGCAGGTCTGGGGATTTGTGGACAAGTGCTGACGCGCCGCACATTCGCCGCCTCTCTCACGCTTCTGCCGCTCGCCGCGCGGGCGGGCGACGATCCGGAAGGGCTGATCGCGCAAACCGAGAAGCGGGCGGGCGGCCGGCTGGGCCTGGCGGCGCTGGACACCGGCAGCGGCCGGCGCATCGGCTGGCGGGCGGATGAGCGTTTCCCCATGTGCTCCACCTTCAAGCTCATCGCCGTGTCGGCGCTGCTGAAGCGGGTGGACGAGGGCCGCGAGACGCTGTCCCGCCGCATCTCCTATGGCGAAGCGGACCTGCTGGACTACGCGCCCATCACGCGGGCGCATGTGAAGGAGGGCGGCATGGCGCTGGACGATCTCTGCGCCGCCGCCATCCAGTGGAGCGACAACACGGCGGCGAACCTGGTGCTGGCCCGGATCGGCGGGCCGGCGGGCGCCACCGCCTATGCGCGCGCGCTCGGCGACAACATCACCCGGATCGACCGCAATGAGCCCGATGCCAACACCTGCATCCCCGGCGATCCGCGCGACACGACCTCGCCCAACGCCATGCTCGACGACCTGAACGCGCTGGCGTTCGGCCGTGCGCTGTCCGCGGCCTCGCGCGCAAAGCTGCTGACCTGGCTCGCCAACTGGCAGACCCGCCTGCCGCGCCTCGAAGCCGGGCTGCCCGCCGGCTGGAAGAGCGCGCACAAGATGGGCACGGGACGCCACGGGACATCCAACGACGTCGCCATCCTGTGGCCGCCGGGCAGGGCGCCGATCCTGGTCGCGGCGTACTACACGGGCTCGACGGCGTCCTTGGAGAAGCGCGACGCCGTGCTGGCGGACGTGGGCAGGATCGTGAGCGGCACACTGTGAAGAGTAGCCCGCCCCTGGTGGGCGGGTCGAAAAATGCGCGGCATTCTTCGGGGCGGCGGAGTGGTGCCGTGATCTCGCCGCCGCGCCCCCCACCCGAAAAATGCGTTCCGCATTTTTCGACCTCCCCACAAGGGGGAGGTTTTGGTTCTGAGCGGCGCCCCGCTTGAAGTGCGCCCGTGGAACACCACGTTCTGGCGGCGTCGCCCTCAACCTCCCGACAAGGGGGAGGTTAGGCTTCCGTCTTCGCGCGCTGCCAGAGGGCTTCCATTTCGTCGAGGGACGCGTCGGCGGGCGTGCGGCCATGGGCGGCCAGCGATTTCTCGATGAACTTGAAGCGGCGGACGACCTTGGCGTTGGTGCCGCGCAGCGCGGTTTCGGGATCGATCTTCAGGTGGCGGGCGAGGTTGACGATCACGAACAGCAGGTCGCCGATCTCGTCCTGGATCTTCCCGGGCGGCGCGCCGGCCTGCTGCGCCTCCACGATCTCGCCGGCTTCCTCGATAACTTTCTCCAGCACCCTGGGCGCGGAGTCCCAGTCGAAGCCCACGGTTGCGGCGCGCTTCTGGAGCTTCACCGCGCGCAGCAGCGCGGGCAGGGCGAGGGGGACGCCGTCCATGACGCTCCCGCCGGCCCTGCGTTCCTTCTTCTTGTGGTCCTCCCAGGCGGCGGCCTGGGCCTCGGCGCCGGCGACGGCGCCGCCTTCGCCGAAAACATGCGGATGCCGTCGGATCATCTTGTCCGAAATCGCCGCCACCACGTCGCCGAAATCGAACAGCCCGCGCTCCTCGGCCATGCGGGCGTGATAGACGACCTGGAGCAGGAGGTCGCCCAGCTCGTCCTTCAGCGCCGCCCAGTCCTCATCCTCGATGGCGCCGCAGACCTCATAGGCCTCCTCGATGGTGTAGGGCGCGATGGTGGCGAAGCTCTGCGCGATATCCCACGGGCAGCCCGTCCCGGGATCGCGCAGGCGCCGCATGATGGCGAGCAGGGCGGTGATGTCGTGGGCCATGCGAACAGCGAGTAGCGAATGACGAAGGGCCGAACAAGTCCAGCCGCATTCCGCCGGTCGTTCGCGCGCCGCCGTTCGCCCGGCGCCTTCCCGTCGTTCCGCGGCCGTTCCGGCCCGGGGCCCTACTGCGAACCCACGGCCGACGCGAAGGCCGATTTGCTCCCGAAATAGCACTCGATCGACTCGATCCGCCCGTCGCGCACGCGGTGATATTCGAGATTGCGGAAGGATTTGCCGTTGGTGGTGTGACAGAGATATTTCACGACGACATCGCCGCCTTTCGCCATCAAAAGCTCGATGTCGAACTTTTCGACGAAGGCCTTCTGGCTCTCCCAGCAGTTGGCCTTGTAGGCGGCCTTGCTGATGTGGTCGTCGCCGTTCGGGCTGGTGAAGGTGAAATCGTCCGCCAGTATGGCGTCGAACGGCCCCCAGTCCTTCTGTTCCCAGGCCTTGAAGAATTTTCGCACGGCCGTCTCGCTCGCGGATTCCTCACTGGCCAGGGCGCCCGGAGCTTGCGCCAGCAGAGCCGTTCCAGCCACGACGGCACCGCCGGCTTCGAACATCTTGCGGCGCGACATTGCAGAGGTTGACACGATGTATTCTCCTCCCGGGAAGACCGACGGTTGACGCCTTCGCAAGGCGCTTCGCCGAACGATGAAATGTCCGTCGTGCCGTTGTCCATGGTTCGGGGCATGACGTTCCCGTGAGCAGATTCGCGCGATCATTCGCCCGCTTCGACGTCCCTATTCGCCCATCTCCTTCAGCTTCGCCTGCGCCTTGCCCATGAAGGCGAAGATTTCCGGGTCGAGCGGGAGCCTGGGCGCGGTCCTGGTATCGGCCATGGCGTCGTTCCATACCGCCTGGACCTTGGCCGTCACCCGCGGGTCGCCGCGGGTGAATCGCTCCACCTGCGTCTTCCAGCGCCGGGCGAGGTCGAGCACGGCGGGCGAGGCGGGGTCGCCTTTCGCCATCAGCACTCTGGCCTCGGCGATCAGGGCATCCCATTCCCGGTTGACCTGCTCCTGGTCGAAATCGCGTCCGGCCAGCACCGCGATCTCGGCGCGGGAAAAATGTTTCTCCACGAAGGGATCGAAGAGCGCCTTCATCTCGGCCTGGGTGGGTTTTGCGGTCATGGTGGTCTCCCGGGTCAGGGTCGCGAGGTCGTCGATGGAGAGCGCGCCGCCCGAGGCCAGCCTGGCGCGGGCCGCGCGCACCAGCCCCAGCGCCTTGCCGACCCGCGCGCCTTCCTCGGCCAGCGCCTGCTCCTGCAGTGCCAGCACCGAGGCCAGGGTGGCGGCGCGCCCGCCCAGGAGCTCGCCGATGCGGGCGAGCGAAAGCCCGAGCCGTTTCAGCGCCAGGATCTGGTGCAGTCGCGCGACCTCCGCCGGCCCGTAGGCGCGATAGCCGTTGGCCGCGCGCCGCGGCGCCACCAGGCCGCGGTCCTCGTAGAGCCGCAGCGCCTTGGCGCTGACGCCGAGGCGGCGGGCGGTTTCCGCCGGGCTCAAATTCGCGCCGGATTTGCTCATGGCGGCGAGCCTAGGCCTTGGCGGCGCGCCCGGCGACGGCGCCGATGGTGAGGTTGGGGTCGAGCGGGCCCTTGGTGAAGGTGAGGCGGAAGCCGTCCGGGTCGGCGAGGGTGAAGTCGCGCGCGTTCCAGGGCCGGTCGCCGGGCTCCTGCACGAAGACGGCGCCGGCGGCGCAGGCGCGTTCGGCGATGGCATCCACCGTCCCGTCCGTGACCGCGAAGGTGAGTGTGATGCCCAGGCCGGCCGGACCGCCCGGCGGCGCCGCGGCCGCGCGCAGCAGCAGGTCGGCGTAGCGCGCCCAGCGCAGATGCACGAGGCCGGGCCTGCCGCCCGGGCCGGGCATCGTGAAGACATGCTGGAAGCCCAGCGCCTCCTGGTACCAGCGGCTCGACGCCTCGAGATCGCGAACCGAGAGCGTGGGGAAGGCGGGCATGGGGTAGAATTCGGGGGGCGTGGTCATCCGGTGCGCCGGCTGTGGTGGCGCGCGGGTTGTGAAGGTTGCCCCTGGGGACGGGTCAAGCGCGATCTTGCCGTCCGCCCCCGACGAGTCACGGCCGGCAGGGAAACGCCTGGCGCAGCGCGGCGGCAATCAGCACCTTGGCGTCCTCGTTGAGCGCTTCGGGGTGGTTTCGCATGTAGGCCTGGACGACCATGATGAGCTGGCCGATCGTGACGCCCTGGCCGGGACAGATCGCGTGGCTGGCCTCCAGCGCGTCGGCGGCGTCGTTGACATAGGTCCGGCATGCGCCGCGATTGAGGAAGCCAGCCCGGAAGGCCGTCCCGCAGGTCTTGTAGAGGTCGTTGCCGGTCGCCGCGCCGGCGGCCGTGGCCCAGGCCAGCGAGATCGCCGCGCAGCCGGCGGCAAAAGCTGCCATCCTCATCGTCAAAATCCCCCCGCTTCCGCAATGCCCCCAATGCTATCACGCGCCCGCGCGCCGGGGGAGCAACGGGCGCAGGGACCGGGCGATTCCCGGTTTTTTTGGTGGCTGGGGAAATCAAGGGCAGGGAAAAGCGGCGGAGAGGGCGCGTCCGACCGCTGCTTCGCGGCGCGCCTCCACCTTGTGGGAGCGGGTTGTCCGGGCACCCCTCCGCAAAATATTTTTGTCGGACGGCGATGCCAATACTCGAAAGCGGCGGGATTTGGGCTCATCTGTGGCTGGACTTGTGCGTATAAGATATATTATGGGAAATTTATACCCGACGTTACGCTTGGCATACCCGGGCACAAGGGGTATTGTGAATGAGCCTCGGACAATTCGGGGCTGCATTCGCAGCGCGGCACCTCATGCCGCGTTCATGGCCTCGTGGAGAACTTGTCGTGCTCGGCGGCTACATTGACGGTAGCAATCTGCACGCCGGGGCCCCTGTCGTGGTCGTCGGTGGTTGCGCCGCCAATACCGACGCTTGGCTGCGCTGGGAAGTCGAATGGCAGCATCTCTTGACCTTCTGCAAGGTCGAAAAATGGCACCACACCGAATTCGTGAACCGGATCGGTCGCTACATCCACATGAACCATGCAGAATGGTTGGTCGCACGGCGAATGCTATGCGACTCGTTTGCGAGTCTGAAGCCCATTTGCTTCGGCACCACGGTCTGGCGCGAAGAGTATGACGCCCTTCGTGGTGAGCATCCTTCGATCCCGGAAGACCCGTATTTCTTCCTGTTAGACCGATGCCTGCATCGGCTAATTCAAGGTCTGTTCGAAAATCCCAATGACGAGGGAATACTTGTCTACTGCGACCGGGATAAGAATAAGGACCTCGTACTCAATCTTGCAAGGTGGCACGAGGCGTTTCTCCGTTCGGACCCGCACGCACGCCCGGGCGACAAGATACGCAAGGTCGTTACTTCGTATGGGTCGGGCTTGGAGTTCATGCCACTTCAAGCAGCGGACGTGGTGGCGCACGAACTCATGCAATACGCCCGCAAGAACCGTGGGATTCCGGTAGTCGCCACTAACCTACCTTCCGGGAGTTGGATTCTGGACCGGCTCAAGTCCGCATTTCCCTGGCTCGTGATGAACTACCGCAAGGATTTCCTAAAAATGGAGTTAGATGGGCGCGCCTTCGTCCCCGGGCATTGGCCCGGCTATCACTTCGTACCTGCGGCACGGCTTTGAGGCTTTCGCGCGGTGACACTTCCGAACGCCTTCTCGAAGTCCTTCGGGTCTTCGGAAGCTTCGGCCTTATGCGCTTCTTCCACAAAGCGCGCGTGGCGCTCTGCATCGGTGAACTTTGGCTTTGGCGCAGAGCGTTTCTGGCCTTGGGGTTCTTTAGGCATGGGGATAGTATCGCACGCTCTAGCCACGGTGGGGAATACCTTATGCCAATTACTCTATCCTACGACTTAGGAAACGTGACGAATAACCAGCGGAACTACGTCCGCAGCATGTTCGAGCGATTCGGATGGAAGAGGCTTGGTGGAAGCGTCTTTAGATATAACGGAAGAAGCATAAACCACATTGTACAAGAGGATTGGTTCAACGACGTAGCGCCAGCGATCATGTTTCTACGTGCATATGCGCTCAAAAACAGCATAGAAATCAGGTCATTCACACTGGATTCAATGAGTATCGCCCGTATCGAGCCGGGATTCGGGCGTCGCCCAAAGACCGGCCCCAATCTCGTTCTGAAAGAACCGACGAACTATCAGTCCTCGGCCCAAGCCTTGCGGGATTTTGTTGATGCAGCGACCAGCGCAGCCCCGTGACCTCAAACTGTAACAGTGCCTGCAGCCGACATCGCTTGCGGCGCGCTACAGTTTGTGAGATTTTGAGGTGATCCGCGCGGAGGTGCGAACTCCGCGCTCTAGGATCAATTTGCGATGCACCACTGCGCCGCGCGAAATTTATACGCGCGAGGCGATTCCGTGTCCAGAGCCAGCCCCACCGAACAACACGAAGAACCGTCGCCAGAATTCTGGGCGTGGTTCAACGCAAAGACAGCGGCCTTCCGCGCGAAGCCATGGCCTAGGTTTGCCGCTTCTGTAGCGATGGCCCGTAACCAGCATCGACAAGGAGTTTGCACAACGTCCGCGCGACAAGTGGGTTCAGCGCCAGCGGGCCATATGCCTGTTTCTCGGAAGCAAGCGCCACTAGAAACAGGTCTGGCGTCCCCGGACGTCCGTTCACGCTGACCATCTCGCCGTGCTGTTCAAAGAACTTGGTGGCCTGCGCCTCCGTGAATTCAGGAAATCGCGTTTGGAAAAGCGTTTCACGCGTGCCCATGATCTATCTCCTTGGTCTGTCGCAAGTCCAAGGATAGCTGGACCGGGAAGGCGGAGTCACTCTGCCTTCCCGTCCAGTGCTTCCAGAATTGCCCTCAGGGTGGCGCGGCCAGAGAGAAACTTACTGTGCCGCACAAGTCGTTTCGTAGGTGAGCCGCTTACCCTTGAAGCCCTGAAGGGCAGTCTCGGCGCGGCCCACGTCGTCAAAGCCCCGGCGCTCGCGGGTGTTCTGGCGGAAATCGAATTCGGCGACATAACGGTGAAGATGACGCTCGCTGACCTTCTGGTAGGTGCCGATCATGCCGCGCTTGAACACACTGAAATAGCCTTCAAGGGTGTTCACATGCACGTCGCCGCGCACATATTCGCCAATCGAGTGATTGACGCTTTCGTGCTTGGCGACGGCGGACTTGTAGTATTGCGCGCCATCGGTAACGAGGCGGCTGTTTTCGTCCATGTGCTGCCACAGGGCCATCTTCACATCGTAGGCATTGGGCGAGCGCGGCAGGACGATGGAGCGGGTGTTTCCGTCGCGCTCCACAAGGCTCATGATCGCGACCTTGTGCTGGTAGCCCGGGCGCTTCTTGGTGCGCTTGGAATTGGTGAGGAAAGTTTCGTCGGCCTCCACGGTCTTGCCCTCGCCTCCGATCCGGCCCGCGTCTTTGGCCGGGGCCATGGCTTCCCGGATGCGATGGGTAAGGAACCAAGCGGTTTTCATGGAGCAGTCCAGCATCCGCTGAATTTGGCGGGTCGAAATGCCCTTCTTACTGGCGCACATCAGGTGGATGACCTGAAGCCAGAGGTGAAGCGCGAGGTGACTGGACTCGAAAATGGTCCCCATGCGCACGGTAAAGGGCTTCTTGCAGGCGTAGCACTTGCACAGGCCGGGACGGGTGGTCTTGCCCTTCAGCCGCCCCACGCGCGCCGCTTCGCCGCAAAACGGGCATACCGGACCGTTCGGCCAAAGCCGGGCCTCGACGTAGGCAAACGCCGCTTCCTCGGTCTGGAAGTGCGGGGCATTGAGAACGGAAGCGGCCATGGCGGTATCTCCTATGGCCGTAAATCTAGGGATTGTGGGCGAGTATGTCAAGTGTAACGTCGCCAATTTATAGGCGATTGCCCGGCACCTGGCGCGGGGGCAACATTGCGCATGCGTTACGTTCCGGATGATATCGAGGCGGCAAAGCTGGCCAATGAGATTGCACGGCGCGGCATCGGCCCGCGTCAGAGGCTCCGCGTGACGCTCGAAACGCTGGACGACCTGCCGATGGCGAGGATCGCCGAGGAAGGCCGCGCCTTTGCGTTTCCGGCGGACGAGCCCGACCTGTACACCGAGGCCGACCTCAGGCACCGGAATGCATGACTTCGGCAGCGTTGTCGTGACGCGATTTCCCTTTACGGACCTTTCCGGCAGCAAACTGAGGCCAGCACTCGTCGTGTCGCGGGAAGGCTCGGCGATGCCGAGCCCGCATTGCCTCAAGCGGCAGCACCGGTCTTTTTCGAGGTGTTCGGTTTTTCAACGCCTTAACCTCACCCCCTCGGATACAGGATGATCTGCGTGCAGCGGAAGGCTGCCAGCAGCCTGGCGGTCTGCTCGTCGGCCAGGGTGGCGTCCCAGACCTGGGTCTGGCGGCCGCCGTGCAGGAGCCTGGCCTCCCCGGCCACGGCGCCTTCGCGCAGCGTGCCCATGAAGTTGCACTTGAGCTCGACCGTGGTGAAGCCGCTGGCGCCGTCCGGCCATTTGGTCGAGACGCCGTAGGCGCACAGCGTGTCGGCCAGCGCCACGATGGCCGGCGCCCAGAGCGCGCCGTTGCCGGCGATCAGCTCGCGCTTGACCGGCAGCCGTCCCGCCACGCGGCCGGGCTCGCAGGCCGTGATCGCGATGCCCAGCAGGTGCGGCAGGCCGCCCGGGTTCCAGCCGTTCATGATCTCGGGAGTCAGTTCTTCGGCCATGGTCTTACCGGTGCTCGTTCAGCGCGATCGTCGGAAGCATCCGTCAGATCGGCAAGGTGACGGTCAGCCCATCATAGGCGGGTTCGACGCCCGCGGGCAGCTCGCGCCGGAGTGTCTCATAGTCGAGGTCGATATGCATGTTGGTGAGCACGCCGCGCCGGGGCTTCACGCGCGCGAGCCAGGAGAGCGTGCGCGCCACGTTGGCGTGCGTGGGATGTTCGGCGTGGCGCAGCGCGTCCACGATCCAGCACTCCACGCCCGCGAGCGCGGCGAACGACTCCTCCGGCAGCCCGGCCACGTCGCTGGAATAGGCCACCGGCCCCAGCCGGAAGCCCAGCGAGCGCATCTCGCCGTGCTCCTGCGCGAAGGCCTCGGCCGTGAGCGGCCCGCCGGGGCCCGCGATCTGGAACGGAACGAACGGCTCGGCGATCTCGCGCGCGGTGACGATGGGCGGATAGCCACTGCCTTCGGGCGTCCGGAAGCAGTAGCCGAAGCTGCGCATCAGGCCGTCCAGCCCGGCGCGGTCGCTGTAGAGATCGAGGCGGCGGCGCATGGCGTAGACCAGGGGGCGCAGATCGTCGATGCCATGGGTCTGGTCGGCGTGGTTGTGCGTGATGAGCACGGCATCGAGCCGCGCGCAGCGCGCCGCGAGAAGCTGCTCGCGCAGGTCGGGCGAGGTGTCGATCAAGACCGCGGTCTCGCCCCCGGCGGATCTGCGCCGCGCCAGGATCGAGCAGCGGCGGCGCCGGTTCCTCGGGTTCGCCGGGTCGCAGGCGCCCCAGTCGCCCGCGCCGTCCGGCCCGCCGACGCGCGGCACGCCGCTGGAGGAACCGCAGCCCAGGATGGTGACTTCGAGCGTGTCCGTCATCGCGGCCGTTGCGCCTTCGAAAACAGGCGGAAGAAATTGTCCGTGGTGGCGCGCGCGAGCTCCTCGCGCGTGACGCCCTTGAGACCGGCCAGCATGGCGGCGGTGTCGACCACGAAGGCGGGCTCGTTGCGCTTGCCCCGGTGCGGCGTGGGCGCAAGGTACGGCGCGTCGGTCTCCACCAGCAGCCGTTCGAGCGGCACCTCGCGGATGACGGCGCGCAGCGCGTCCGATTTCCGGAACGTGGCGATGCCGGAAACCGAAATGCAGAAGCCCCATTCGAGCGCGGCCCGGGCGAGGCGCGCGGTGCCGGTGAAGCAGTGGATCACGCCCGCGAAGGCGCCCTTCCCCATCTCGTCGTCCAGCACCGCGACGGTGTCGTCGTCCGCGTCTCGGGTATGCACGATGAGCGGCAGCCCGAGCGCGCGCGCGGCGCCGATGTGGGCGCGGAAATTGGCGATCTGCGGCGCCCGCGGGCTGTGGTTGTAGTGGAAGTCGAGCCCGGTCTCGCCGATGCCCACCACGCGCGGATGCGCGGCGCGCGCGATCAGCGGCCCGGCGTCCGCGAGCGTCTCGTCCTTTGCCTCGTGCGGATGCACGCCCACGGAGCACCACACGTCCTCGAAGCGCTCGGCGATGGCGCGCACGGCGGGGAATTTCTCCAGCGTGGTGCCGATGCTGACGCAGGTGCGCACGCCGGCCTCGCGCGCGCGCGCGACCACCGCGTCCAGCTCCGGCGCGAATTCGGGGAAATCCAGGTGGCAGTGGCTGTCGACGAGCATGGGACTCACGGAAGGCTCAAAGGGCGCGGCCCCGCGCGGCGGCGGCGGCGGCGCGGGCGGCGGAGAGGATCGTCTGGCGCGGCTCCAGATGCAATGCGCCGGTGCGCGCGAAGGAGCGCGCCAGGGTTTCCACGAGCGCTGCCCAGCGGTCGAGCCCCGGCGCGCCGGCGCGCGCGCGCGCGTGGATGCGGTCCGTCAGCGCCTGGACGAGGAACCGGCCGAAGCGGTCCACGCCCTCGCTCATGCGCGCGAGCTTTTCGGCCAGCGCCAGCGTGGCGGCGATGTCGGGCGCCGCGGCGCGGCCGATGAGGCGCTCGGCCTCGGCGGCAAGCGCGAGCCCGTCCTCGCCCGAGAGCGCCAGCGCCGCGCCCAGCGAGCCGCCGGCCAGCCGCGCCAGCGCCTTGCGGTCTTCGGGTTGGAGATCGGGCGCGCGCGCCGCCAGTTCGCGCGCCAGTTCGTCCTCGCCGAGCGGCCTCAGCTCGAAGCGCTGGCAGCGCGAGCGGATGGTGGGCAGAAGCCGCCCGGGCGCGTTGGCGAGCAGGATCAGCATGGCGCGGCCCGGCGGCTCCTCCAGCGCCTTGAGCTGCGCGTTGGCCGCGGCGTCGTTCATGTCGTCCGCCGTGTCGACGATGACGACGCGCCAGCCCCCCGCGCCCGAGGTCATGCCGAAGAAGCCGGCGAGCTTGCGCACCTCGTGCACGCTCAGCACCGTCATCAGCCGGCCGGTGTCCGGATTGAGGCCGCGCTTGAGCAGCAGCAGGCCCGGATGCGCGCCCGCCGCCACCTGGAGCGCCACGGGATCGTCCGGCGGCACCGCGAGATCGGCCGGGCCCTCCGCCGTCGCGCCGTAGCGCAGGAGGTAGCGGGCGATGCGGTAGGCGAGCGTGGCCTTGCCGATGCCGGGCGGGCCGGTGAGCAGAAGGCCTTGCGGCACCCTGCCCGACCGGATGGCGCGCGCGACGCGGGCGAGCGTGACGTCCTGGCCGATCAGCGCGAAGGTCTCGCGCGGATGCGGCTGGCCCTCCTGCCGGTCGGTCTCAGGGATGTCTTCGGTCTTCGCGCGCCTGGCCATGTTGCCCGTTGTCGAATATTTGGCGCCTAAAGCAGGCGATTTTCCACGGTCTTCCAGATCGCCGCCGCGACGGCGTCCGCATCGCCCGACGCGTCGATCAGCACGCAGCGGCCGCGGTTGCGGCCGGCGATGTCGCGGAAGGCCTTGCGCAGCGCGTCGTGGAACGCCGCGTCGAACTTCTCGAAGCGGTTTTCGGCGTGGGTGCGCGCGCCGGCGCGCTCGAGGCCGATGGCGGGATCGAGGTCGAGCACCAGCGTGAGATCGGGCGCGAAATCGTCCAGCGCGGCGGACTCGATGCGCCGGATGGTCTCCCGCTCCAGCCCGCGTCCCGCGCCCTGGTAGGCATAGGTCGAATCCGTGAAGCGGTCGCCAACGACCCATTTGCCGCCGGCGAGCGCGGGCTTGATGGTGCGCGCGACATGATCGGCGCGGGCGGCGAAGATGAGCAGCGTCTCCGCCATCACGTCCCAGCGCCCCGGCTCGCCTTCGACCAGGAGCTTGCGGATCTCCTCCGCCCCCGGCGAGCCGCCGGGCTCGCGCGTGACGATGGCAGCAATGCCGCGCGCCTCCAGCATGGCGGCGAGGCGGCGGGCCTGCGTCGACTTGCCGGTCCCCTCCCCGCCTTCGAGCGTGATGAAGCGCGCCTGCGTCATCGTCGTGCCGTCATCTGTCCGGCGAGACGAGCGAACGCAGGCCGAGGAAGATGCGCCCGAACAGTCCGGCGGAGTCCACGCTGTTGGCGGCATAGACCGGCACGTCCTGGGCCGGGAAATCGGGCGCGGTGATGCGCAGCGTGCCGACCTGCTGGTTCGCCGCCACCGGCGCACGGACCGGGCCGTCGTAGCGCAGCGTCATCTTGAGGCCGTCATGCGCCTCGACGGGCATGGTGAGCGCCAGCGGACCGGCGAGCTTCAGCGGCACGGTGTCGGCGGTGCCGCGCCAGACCTTCGCGCTGCCCACCACCTGCCCGTCGGCGAACAGCCGGTAGTGGCGGAATTCGCGGAAGGCGATGCCCAGGATGCGCGCGGCCTCGTCGCTGCGGCGCTGCTCGGCGAACCAGTCCTGCCGCTGCGGGCTGTCCCTGGCGAGATCGGGATAGCGCAGGCCGTTGATGACGAGGATCAGGCGCTGGTTGCCGCGCCTGGCCGACGCGGTGATGCCGTAGCCCGCGGCGTCGGTGTGGCCGGTCTTGAGGCCGTCGGCGCCGGGGAATTTCTCCAGCACCAGGTCGCGGTTGGGCTGGGTGATGGCCTTGCCCTGATCGTAGGTCGTGTAACTGCGCACGCCGAAATAATGATAGTACTCCGGATAGGTGTTGATGATGTGGCGCGCGAGCTTGGCCAGGTCGAAGGCCGACATCGCCTGGCCCGGAGGATCGGGGAGCCCGTTGGGATTGACGAAGTGGGACTGCGTCAGCCCCAGCTCCTTCGCCCGCTGGTTCATCATCCTGACGAAATTGTCCGTCGTGCCGCCCAGCGCCTCGGCCACGACCACGCAGGCGTCGTTGCCGGAGACCACGACGATGCGCTGGATGAGGTCGTCGACCGTCAGCTTGTCGCCCACCCGCGTGAAGCCCGTCGAGCCGCCGGTCTTCCACGCGGCCTCGGAGACGGGAAAGGTGTCGGTGAGCTTGACGCGGCCGTCCTTCAGCTCGCGGAAGAGCAGCTCCACCGTCATCAGCTTGCTCATGGAGGCCGGCGGCATGGGCGTGTAGGCGTCCTTGGCCCACAGCACCTGGCCGGTGTCGCCGTCCATCAGCATGGCGTGCTCCGCGCTCGTGGCGATCACCGCGGCGCGGGCGGGAAGCGCGGCCAGCGCCGCGAACGCGAACAGCAAGGCGATCAGTCGCCGCATGATGTCTCCTTCAGGAGCGCACCCCGGTCATTGATCGACGACGATCTGGGCGTCGTTGCTGCCGAGCCCGTTCAGGCGGGCCAGCGCCGCGTCGGCCGATTCGACGTCGTCATAGGGGCCGCAACGCACCCTATAGAGCCGCTGCCCGTTCCTGTCGATTGCAGAAATCACGACATCGCCGGCTGCGGCAAGACGCGCCCGGAGCCTCTCGGCGTTGGACAGGGTCGAGAAGGCGCCGGCCTGCACGTAAAGATGCGTCACCGCGGGCACCGGAACCTCCGTCACCTGCCCGGTCGGCTCGGTGTCGACCGGCGGGATCGGCGCGCTCGGCGCGGGCGCGGGCAGCGGCGCCGAGCGCACCGCGGAGGCGACCGGCGCGCCGGGCACGATGTCCAGCGCCTGCGAATCGATCCTGGTCGTGGGCGCGGCCCGGGCGGCGACGACGATGTCGGGCGGCGTCTCCGGCGCGGGCGGCGCGCCGCCGTCCAGATCCGCGCGGCCGAGATAGGTCACCCGCACCCGCGCGGTGCCCCGGCCCTTGAAGCCGAGCAACTCGGCGGCGTGCTCGGACACGTCGATGATGCGGCCCTTGGCATAGGGCCCGCGGTCGTTGACGCGCACCACCAGCGAGCGGCCATTGTCGAGATTGGTCACGCGCACGTTCACCGGCATGGGCAGCGTGCGGTGCGCGGCGGTGAGCGCGCCGGCGTCGTAGAGCTCGCCATTGGCGGTGCGCCGGCCGTAGAAGTCTGGACCGTACCACGACGCGATGCCGGTCTCGTCGTAGCCGGGCTGCTCGCGCGGGTAATACCAGGTGCCGTCGATCTGGTAGGGATTGCCGACCTTGTACTGGCCGCCGCCGGGCGGGATGTGGATGTTCGGCGCGGGCGCCGTCGCGCAGGCCGCCAGGACTGCAACCAGTGCGCCCACAACGGCCGCCCGTGACGCGACGAATTTCATTCGGGTGACACCCGGCCCCGGATTCGGGCGGATTCTGACACTCTTTGGGCGGCTCCGGAAGCATTGAGGACAGTCAAGGCGCTACGATATGCTGCGCGCCGCCGAGGGGGAAAATTGCGATGACCGTTCCGCAGGACAAGTGGATCAGCACGACCGGCGAGCACGACTGGACCGATGCCGGGAGCTGGAGCGCCGGCGTCGTTCCCGATGCCACCTACAACGTCTTCATGACGCTGAACGCGGCCCCATTCCAGGCCGACGTCACCACCGCCGTCGCGATGCACGATTTCCAGTTCAGCTCGCCCAAGGCCACGCTGAACGAAACCGACGCCGGCTCGATGACGGCGCGCAACGTGACGTTCCTGCGCGGCAATGTCATTCTTGCCGGCGCCAACACCTTCCACTCCACGGACATTGTGGTCGCAACCGTCGAGGCGCTGAACGCGAGCGCATTCGGATCCGGCGCGATTTCCATGACCAATGCCGGCGGCGTGCTGCTCGCGGGCGGCGACATCACCCTCAAGAACTCCTTTACCGTCAGCGGCGGGGAGTTCGCCGCGCTGCCCAGCCACACGCTCATCCTCGATGGCACGATGGAAGTCGACGCGACGCCGGCCGGCGCGTTCGTAACGTTCGGCGATTCGGGCGACGGCGACACCGGCACGGTCGAAGTCGCGGGCAAGGGCTTCACCCTGAGCGGCGGCGGCGAGCTGGGCATCACCGTTTCCGCGGGCACCGTCACCTCCGGCACGGGCGCGCGCGACATCGCGGCCACCGATATGTTCGGCGACGCGACGTTCGTGGCGGTCGACAGCGGCGCGACGCTGGACCTCACCCATTTCGGTACCAGCCTGACGCTCGACGGCCTGACCGGCCAGGGCACGGTGGAAACGACGGGCGGCTTGCGCACCGTCGGTCTCAGCGACGCCGATTTCTCCGGCACGTTCGCCGGGCGGATGAACTTCCTGGTGACCGGCGACAGCACGCTGACCGGCGCCGGCATCGGCTCGCATACCATCACCTTCGGCAGCGGCACCGACACGCTCGACCTGTCGGGCGCGCATGGCGAATTCATCGTCTCCGCGCCGGCCGGCGCCGATGCCGAGATCAAGGTCGGCCATGGCGACATCCAGACCATGAAGTTCACCGACTTCCAGCTTGGCCACCTGACGATCGACACGCTCGATCCATCGAGCTCGGTGGTGACGTTCCACGACCACGCCACCTCGGTGACGGCGTCGATCAATCCCAAGGACGGCACGCCGATCTACACGCTCACCTTCGCCGGCGTGAGCTCGCACGACGGCTTCGTGACCGGCACCGACGGCCACGGGCATCTCGAGATCACCTACTCGACGGCGGAGGCCCACGCCGCGCTGCACGACGCCGCGGTGGAGAGCGCGGCGGCGTCGGCGAGCTACGTGCCGGTGCATGACGGGTTCTGAAGCCGGCCGCATCCGGTCGCAGATGGAGACGATGCGATGTCAAACGGCAGGTATTGGCGGGCGTATAACGGCGAGAACGACTGGAACGTCGCGGCCAATTGGAGCCCACACGGGGTTCCCGGCCCAAAGAACCACGCCAATATCGTGGCCGGCGATCCGGTCGCCTTCCAGGTCGACGTGACGACCGCCGACGTTGCAAGCAGCCTGCGCTTCGACGCTCCGGCTGCCACGCTGTTCGAATCGGCCGGCGGCTCGCTGACGATCAGCGATGCGGTGTTCACCGCGGGCACGGTCGTTTTCAATGGTGACAACAATTTCAAGTCCCTCATGATCGGAAACGTCGCGCTGATGTTTTCGTCGGCAAGCGCCTTCGGTACCGCCGCGATCGACATCGATCCGAGCCTCGGCGAATATGGCCCGCCCACGGGCTCTGTCTTCGAAGCGACCGCGGACGTCGTCCTGGACAACGCGATAAACGCCAAATACGGGACGATCATCGCGGCGGCCTCCGGCCACACCCTCGAGCTCGATGGCAACGTGACCGTCGCCGATAATGCGTTCATCGCCTTGAACGGGCGGGGTGCCGCCGGCACCGTCGAGATCGCCGATTCGTGGTTTGGGGGCTCGCTGGTTTCGGTCACCGTCAATGGTGGGTTTGTGACATCGGGCGCCGGTTCAAAAGGCGACGGCGCCAACGAATTGTTCAGCGACGCCGTGCGCGTCAGCCTCTTCGGCACCCTGGACGTCACGAATTTCGCAGGCATCTCCACCACGCTCCACGATCTGGAAAAGACCGGCACCGTGCTCAACACCGGCCCGTCGCGCACGCTTACGCTTCAGGACGCGAACTATGCCGGCACGTTCACGGGCGATTTCAAGCTGCTTGTCGGCGGCACCAGCGCATTCTCCGGCTCGGGGCTGGACGGTCGAAAATTGTTCATGGCGCCGGGAACAGACCATCTCGACCTCACCCATGCGACCGGAACGTTCGAGATCGTCGCGACGGCGGAATCGACGGCGACGGCCGTCGTCGCTCCCGGCGCCGGCCAGATCGACCATTTCTTCAATTTCCAGCAGGGCCGTCTCACGATCGACGCGGACGTGACCGCCAGGGCCAAGGTCACCTACGCGGACCACCCCACCTTCGTCACGCTGACGATCCATCCGGGCGGCGGCCAGCCGCTGGAGCATCTCTACTTCAACGGCATCAGCTCCCATGACAATTTTGCCATCGGCAACGACGGCGCCGGCCACATGCAGATCGCCTGGTCGCCATCGGAGGAACATGCCGCCGCGGTGGAGAGCGCGGCGGCCGCGGCGGGCTGCGTGCCGGCGGTGCATGACGGGTTCTGAGGGGCGGCGAGCTGGCCATATTCCGCGGTTTTCTCCGGCGGGCCGGACGGCGCCTTGCCGCTCCGTTTGCATAGGCGCGGGCGGCTGAGTATTTCCTGACCCACGGATGGGTGGCCGAGCGGTTTAAGGCACCGGTCTTGAAAACCGGCGGGCCTGCGAGGGTCCCGTGAGTTCGAATCTCACCCCATCCGCCAGCCGGCACGGCGGATCGCCCGGCCGCCCGGCGCGCTCGCCGCGGCAGTGGACATCGCTATGCCAGCTCGACCTGCACGTGACGTCCCGCGGCCGTTGCCAGGCGCCGGTCGCGGGTCAGCAGCGGGGCGTCGAGCACCCGGGCCAACGCGACATAGGCGGCGTCATAGGCCGTCAGCTTGTTCCGCAAATCCCAAATGCGCGGCAAAAGGAAATCATGTGCGATAAACGCCAATAGGGACCACCATCCGCTCAATCCCATACGGCGGAGAATAGATATGAGCGGCAGAAAAAGTAGAAAGATGTCGGCGATAAACAGAAACGCCATCATCTGAAAATCTTCCGCCGTCAGTATTTCGCCGCCCCGTGCCGCCTATTTCGAAGTCTGTTCCGCCAATTCCTCTAGCGACCACATCCTATCAGAAACCCCCGCCGCCATGGCAGGGGTGACGCGAAGGCTTTTGTGCTGCCTCACGAAATCATAGTGGGCAAAATGCAGGGCAACCGCCCAACGGCGCACCCGCTTGATCCACGCCGGCTGCCGGTAGAGGCTGCGGGCTCGCTCGCGAAGGGGGCCGCCGTGCTCATGCATTTCTCTCGCCGTACGACATTGGCGTTGCTCGGCGCGTCCGCGTTGACCCCGGCGTGGAGCGCCGCCGCGCCGGTGTCGCCCGCCGACGCCGCCTTCGAGGACCTCGGCAGGCGCTGGCTCGAAGGCTCGCTGAGGCTCAGCCCGGTTTCGTCCACCCAGATCGGCGATCACAGCCACGATCGCGAGATCGACGACGTGAGCCCGGCCGGCCGCAAGGCGCAGACGGATTTCCAGCGCGCGAGCCTGGCGGAATTGTCCGCCGTGGACCGTTCCAGGCTCTCCCGCGCCAACCAGGTGGACGCGGCGATCCTCGCCAACCGGCTCAAATTCGAGATCTGGAGGGACGAAGTGTTCCAGGAATGGGCGTGGGACCCGAACGCCTACGGCGGCCTCG
The DNA here is from genome assembly GCA_035499995.1 of Rhizomicrobium sp. GTDB lineage: Bacteria > Pseudomonadota > Alphaproteobacteria > Micropepsales > Micropepsaceae > Rhizomicrobium. Next base: position 25,944 of record DATJXR010000036.1, read on the forward strand.
CCGGCAACGCGCTCTACCTCCTCATGGCGCGGGATTTCGCCCCGCTGGCGGACCGGCTGCGCTCGGCCACGGCGCGCATGCAGAAGCTCCCGGCCGTGTTCGAACAGGCGCGCGCCCAGCTCGATCCCGCGCGCGTCTCCCCGATCGCCGCCCGGACCGTCGCCCGGCAGAACAAGGGCCTGCACACCATCGTCGACGACCAGATCCTGGCCCAGGCGTCCGCCCTGCCCGCCAGCGAGCAGAAGGCGCTGCAGGACGCCGCCGCCGCGCTGAAGGCCGCGGTGGACACCCACCAGGACTGGCTGGACAACACGCTGGTCCCCAACGCCAGGGGCGATTTCCGCATCGGCGCAAAGCTCTATGACGAGAAGCTCGCCTTCGCCCTGAACTCGCCCATGACGCGGGCGGAGATCCGCAGCGCCGCCGAGGCCGCGCTCGCCGCGACACGGGTGAAGATGTACGGCATCGCCCAGGGCGTGCTCGCGGGCCGCAAGGGCGCGCCGCCTGCCCCTGCCAGCCCGACGGACGACCAGCAGCAGGCCGTGATCGCCGCCGCGCTCGACATCGCCTATGCCGACCGGCCGCAGCGCGACGCGTTCGTGCCGGCCTGCCGGCGCGCGGTGAGCGTGGCCACGGCCTTCGTGCGCAACAGGGACCTGATCACCCTGCCCTCATCGCCGGTGAAGGTGATCGAGACGCCCAAGTTCCGCCGCGGGGTGTCCGGCGCCTACTGCTCCTCGCCCGGCCCGCTGGACAAGGGGCAGGACACCTTCGTGGCCGTCGATCCGATCCCGGAGGAGTGGACGCAGAGCCAGGCGGATTCCTATCTGCGCGAATACAACGCCCGCAGCATCGACGAACTGATCGTGCACGAGGCCATGCCGGGCCATTATGTGCAGCTCTGGCATGCCAACCAGTATCCGTCGGTGCTGCGCGCCGTATTGGGCTCGGGCTCGTTCATCGAGGGCTGGGCCTGCTATGCCGAGGACATGATGGCCGACGAAGGCTTCCTCGACCGCGATCCGCTCTACCTGCTGGTGCATCTGAAGCTCGATCTGCGCTCCATCCTCAATGCCATCCTCGACAAGGGCATCCACGTGGACGGCATGACCCGCGAGGAGGCGATGGAGCTGATGACGGTGAAGGCCTTCCAGGAGGAGAGCGAGGCCGAGGGCAAATGGGTGCGGGCGCAACTGTCGTCCTGCCAGCTGCCCACCTACTTCGTCGGCCTCACCGAGCATCATGCGTTACGTGCCGAGACCGAAAAGCGCTGGGGCAACGATTTTGCGCTCAAGCGCTACCACGACACCGTGACGTCCTACGGCTCCCCGCCGGTCCGCTACGTCCGCGCGCTGATGTTCGACGAGCCGGTGGACTGATCGGCCGAAATTGACCGGCGCGCCGCGACGTCAGCCCGCGATTTCGGGGCCCGGCGCGGGCTCGGGGCCGGCCGAGAGCGGGGAGAAGTGGAAATGGGTGCGCACCCTGGTGAGCTCGGACAGCACGTGCGCGATGTGCTCCGCGCCCAGTTCCGGGCTGCCGGGCGCGACCAGGCGCATGGACTGGACGTGGACGAGGATCGGCGCGGCGTCGTTCAGCTTGTTCGCGAGGAGCCCGTCGGCGACATCGCACAGGCTCTTCGCCACCTCGGCGAGGTTCCCCAGGTCGAAGGTCTCCGCCATGGTGACGGCCTGGTCGGACAGTTTCAGGATCTCGCGCAGATCGGCCTCGGCAATGCGGCCGCCCCTGGAGGAATAGGCCAGCGCCTCGACGGCGCGGATCGCGTTCTCGACGGTCTCGAGCGCCAGGTCGCGCAGGTCCTCGATGCTCTTCTTGGCCTCCTCGACCGCCTGGTCGCGCGCGACGCCACCGGGCCGCGCGGCCAGCTTGGCCAGGCGCGTCGTCGGGAAATGCACTTTCTTGACCACGCGCGTCATCCGGTTGCCGCCTCCTTGAGCGGGTTCTCGCCGTCCTCCGCGGAGGACGCGGTTTCGGTTCCGTCGTCGATTTCGGTGTAGTCGGACTCGCGCTTCTTCTCGCCGTCGGGCGGCGGGATCTCGCGGAAGCGGCGGTCCGGGCCGACATAGGCGCCCGCCTCGATGAACGGGCGCGGGACCTTCGCGACCCAGGCGATGTGATCGAACAGCACCTGCGGCGAGACCGGCTTCCTCAGCACCACGTTGGCGCCGGCGTCCCGCGCGGCGGTCACCTGCCGGTGCTGCGTGTAGCTCGTCAGCACGATGATCGGCACGAAGCGGATCGGGCTCTTCTCCTGGCGGCGGATCCAGCGGATAAGATCGGCGCCGCTCATGTCCGGGAACGTCGCCTCCAGGATGCACAGGTCGGCCATGTTGTGCGTGAGATGGGCCTTGGCGGCGCGGCCGCTGTCGTAGATCGCCGGGGTCTCCACGCCGAAGCCGCGCAGCATCTGCGCGATCAGACCTCGTGTGAAGTTGTCGCTGTCTACAAGAAGAGTGGTGACGCCCTTCAGATTAAGGCGCACGGTGCTCATCGGCTTCGCCTGCCCCGGCTGACACGCGAAGATAGCAGGCTCTGTTTTAGCAACGGTTAAATTGCACCGCGCAAAGATTAACGCAACGACGAGTAGAGCGCGTCGATCAGGGCCCTGTTCCGCGGGTTTTGCCAGCGCGGCCCCATCCCGCTGGTAACGTATCCGAAGGCGATGCCGGCATCCGGATCGCAGAAGCCGAGCGAGCCGCCGGCGCCGAAATGCCCGAAGGCGCGGGGGTTCGGGCCGAGCGGGCGCTCCGCTTGCGTGAGCTGGAAGCCGAGCCCGAAGCGGCTGGGCCGCTGGCTGATGAGGTCGATTCCATTCGCGTGCTCGCGCGTGGCCTCGTCCAGCATGGCGCGCGAAAGGATGCGCACGCCGTCGATCTCGCCCCCGTTTGCCAGCGCCGCGTAGACGCGGGCCACGCCGCGCGCGGTGCCGTGGCCGTTGGTGGAGGGGATTTCGGCGCGGCGCCATTGCGGCGTGTTGACATGGCCGCCGCCGGAGATGCCGGGCGGATTCCAGTAGGCGTTGAAACGCATCGCGTCTTCGGCGGACGGCATGCCCTGCGCCGGCGACGGCGAAGAAGCCGCGGGCCAGAGGAATTCGGCCGCGCGCGCATGCTCGGAATCCGGCAGCCCGATATGCACGTCGGCGCCGAGCGGCCCGGCGACCTCGTCCCGCAGCACGGCGCCGATGCTGCGCCCGTCCACCCGGCGCACGATCTCTCCAAGCAGGAAGCCGAAGGTGTTGACGTGGTAGCCATGCGCCGTGCCCGGCGTCCACCACGGTTCGGCGCGGGCGAGCGCCCCGGTCATCGCCGCCCAGTCGAGCATCGCGCCTGCCAGCATCGGCTCGCGCAGCGACGGCAGGCCCGACTGGTGGCAGAGGATTTGCCGCAGCGTGATCGCCGCCTTCCCGCCGGCGGCGAATTCCGGCCAGACGCGCGCGACCGGCGCGTCCAGCTCCAGCCTGCCCTGCTCCACCTGCCGGAGCGCGCAGATCGTGCACAGCGCCTTCGACACGGAGAAGAAATTGACCAGGGTGTGGCGCTGCCAGGCGCGCTCGCGCGCGGCATCCGCGAAGCCGCCCCACAGATCCACGACCACGCTGCCGCCGCGGGCGACGGACACCGCCGCGCCGGGATCGCCGCGCGCGGCCAGGTTTTCGCGGAACGCCTCCCGCACCGCGACGAAGCGCGGGTCGCAATGACCGTCCAGCCCGGGTGTAACGTCCATGCCCTCTCCGGCGAAGGGACCTGCGAGGATAGCGCCGGGCCCGCGCCCGGCAAACCGTGTATGATCGGCGCGTCGCCGAATCCAGGTGGGGCATGTCGGAGCAAGACAAGCGGGCCGCGACGTATCTTTCCGGGGCCGCGAACCGGGTCCGGGAAACGTTCGACGCCTGGCGCGCGAGGCGGCGGGCGGCGGCGGCGCAGCGCACGTTCTTCTATCGCCACACGCTGCCCGTCCGGGCGATGCACTGGACCAACGCCATCGTGCTGGCGATCATGCTGATGAGCGGGCTGCAGATCTTCAACGCCACGCCCGCGCTCTACTGGGGCAAGGCTTCGGACTTCGCGCACCCGCTCGTCTCCTTCGGCGCCACGCAGAACAACGACGGCTCGCTCAATGGCTTCACCCAGGTGGGGCCGTGGACCTTCAACACCACGGGCGTGCTCGGCGCCTCGAAGGTCGACGGGCAGGACACCTACCGCGCCTTCCCGTCCTGGGCGACGCTGCCCGGCCCGCAATGGCTCGCCATGGGGCGGCTGTGGCACTTCTTCTTCGCGTGGTTCTTCGTGCTCAACGGCGCGATCTTCGCGCTCTACGCCTGGCGCAGCCGGCACCTGCAGAACGAGCTGCTGCCGCGCAAGGCGGACATCAGGCACCTGCCGCAGGAGATCGCCGATCACGCGCGCCTGCGCTTCCCCAGGGGGGACGCCGCGAAGCACTACAACGCGCTGCAGAAGCTGACCTACTTCCTCGTCATCTTCGGGCTCGGGCCCCTGATCGTGCTGACGGGGCTCACCATGTCGCCCACGGTGGACAGCGTGTTTCCGCTGGCCACCCTGTTCGGCGGGCGGCAGACCGCGCGCACGATCCATTTCATCTGCGCGTTCTCGTTCCTCGGATTCTTCGTCGTCCACATGATCATGGTGGTGCTGTCGGGGACATGGAACAACGTCCGCTCGATGATCACCGGGCGCTATGCGATCGAGCCGGAAACGACGGAGGCGGGCCATGGCTGACCGCAGGCAATTTCTCACCCGGCTGGCGGCGACGGCGAGCACGCTGTTCCTGTCCGGCTGCTACGACCTTTCGCAGACCTCGTGGTGGCCCAGGGTGCTGGCGAGCGCGGAGAACCTGAACAAGGGGGCGCAGCGGCTGCTGGCGGGGCGCTGGGCGCTGGCGCAGGAATTCACCAGGGCCGACCTGTCGCCCGTGTTCAAGGCGAACGGCACCACACGGATCTTCGCGCAGGACTACAACGCCATGGTCGCCGGCCGCTTCCGGGACTGGAAGCTGGCGGTGGATGGCCTGGTCGAAAATCCGCTGTCGCTCTCGCTCGACGATCTCAAGCGCATGCCCCAGCGCACGCAGATCACGCGGCACGATTGCGTCGAGGGCTGGAGCTGCATCGGCGAATGGACGGGCGTGCCGCTGCGCCACGTGCTGGCGCTGGCGCGGCCGAAGGACTCCGCGCGCTATGCGGTGTTCCACTGCGCCGATACCGACAACGACCTCAACGGCGGCAACGGCAATCCCGACCTGCACTATTACGAGAGCCTCGACCTCATCGAGGCGACGCATCCCCAGACCATCCTGGCCCATGCCATGAACGGCGCTCCGCTCGCCGTGCCCCATGGCGCGCCCATCCGCCTGCGCGCCGAACGCCAGCTCGGCTACAAGATGGCGAAATACGTGATGCGCATCGAGCTGGTCGAGAATTTCGACCGCATCAACGGCGGCAAAGGCGGCTACTGGGAAGACCAGGGCTACGCCTGGTGGGGCGGGATTTAGGGCGCGTTGGATTCACCCCCCAAGTGTCATGGCCCGCGAATGCGGGCCACCCAGGTGACGTGCGCTCGTTCTTGCCAATAGATATCGGAGTGAATTTTCGCGGATCGACACAGCCCAACTGGGTGGCCCGCATTCGCGGGCCATGACACGATAGGGAAATGATTACCCGCCGATTTAGCCCCTACCGCGCGATCGCGGTCGAGCCGCCATACGCGACCACCGGCGCGGAATTGGGCTGCGGGGTCTCATACTGCTTGTACTCCGGCACCTGGTCGAGGCGTACGAAGGTGTAGCCCTCTTCCACCAACGCCGGCACGATGTCCGCGGCCAATTCGCCCGACTTGCTGAAGATGCAATGCAGCAGCACGACGCCGCCGTTCTTGCGGCGGATCTCGCGCATATAGCCCTTGGCACAGGTGTCGGCATCCCAGTGTCGGTGCCAGCAATCCCAGTCGGCCGCGCTGAGGACATAGCCGTCGGAGCTCATCGTGATGTCGCCGCCTTCGTCCCAGTAGATCGGGCCGACATAGGTCTTCAGGACCGGGTCGGCGTTCAGCACCGCGGCATGGGCCGTGCGCCACGAGCCGTAGGGCGCGCGGAAATAGAACGTCGTGCCCGCCGGCATCAGCGGGCGGATCAAGTCGTCCACGTCGCGGATCTGCGCGATCAGCAACTCGGGATGGGCGATGTATTTCTTGCCCAGCAGCGGATGGGTGGCGCTGTGGTTGCCAAGCAGGTGGCCTTCGGCGGCGATGCGCGCCAGTATGTCGGGATAGGCTTTCGCCATGCGGCCGACGATGAAGAACGTCGCCTTGACGTTGTTGGCCTTGAGCGCGTCGAGCACCGCGGGGGTGTTGTAGTTCGGGCCGTCGTCGAAAGTGAGCGCGACGGTGTGGGTGTCGCGGAGGCCGGAATGGAAGATGTTCTTTTCCTGGAAGTAGGCGACGTTGGGATCGCCCGCGCGCGCGGCCCCGCAGGCGAACACCATGCCCATCAGGAGTCCGGCGGCCCAGTTCCGCGCCTTCATGATTTCCCCTCGCCCAGCCGATACGCTCACCAGTGTACGGGCGGCGGCCCGCCCCCGGCAAGGCAAAGGCGGCCCCGGAATTAACCATTCCGGGAGGGAATCGCCGTCCTTCGGCTCAGGGCGCGGCCAAATCCGCCTGTTTCCCCCCGACGCCCTCCTGCGCGGCGATCCAGGAATCCACGTTGCGCTGCAGGAGCCAGAGCGGCATGGCGCCGTTCTCCAGCACCACCTTGTGGAACTGGCGGATGTCGAATTTCGCGCCCAGGTCCGCCCTCGCCTGCTGGCGCAGGTCGAGGATGGTTTTCATCCCGATCTTGTAGGCGCAGGCCTGGCCGGGCCAGACGACGTAGCGCTCGACCTCGGCGGTGACGTCGGAGTTCGCCATGCCGGTCGTCGCCTGCATATAGCCGATGGCCTGCTCGCGCGACCAGCGCTGCGCGTGCATCCCGGTATCGACCACCAGCCGCACGGCGCGGAAGAGCTCCGCCTGGAGCCGGCCGAGGTCGCCATAGGGATCGTCCCTGTAGAGGCCCATGTCGCCGGCGAGATGCTCGGCATAGAGCGCCCAGCCTTCGGTGTAGGCGGGAAGGAAGTTGAAGCGGCGCTCGTAAGGCAGGTCGCGGATTTCCGCCGCCGTGGCGATCTGCAGATGATGGCCGGGAATGCCTTCGTGATAGGCGAGCGTGGGCATCGCCCAGGAAGGCGTCTCCTCCACGTTGCGCAGGTTCACGAAGAAGGTGCCGGGGCGCGAGCCGTCCAATGAGCCGGGCTCGTAATAGGCGCCGGCCGAGCCCGCCTGCGCGTAGGGCGGCACGCGCGCCACGGCCAGCGCCGCCTTGGGGATGTCGGCGAAATATTCCGGCAGCAGCGTCTTCACATGGCCGAGCAGCGCGCCGTAGCGCGCCACGATCCTCGCCCGGTCGGCGTCGGTGTTGTGGAATTCGAAGCGCGGGTCGTGCGCCAGCGCCGTCATGCGCGCGCCCACCGTCCCATCGATCAGGCCCAGGGCGCGCAGACGGGAATCCATCTCCGCGGTGATGCGCGCCACCTCCGAGAGGCCGTATTGGTGGATCTGCTGCGGCGTCATGTCGGTGGAGGTGAGCGCGCGCAGCTGGTCGGCGTAGTAGGCGTCGCCGCCCTTGATGTGCCACAGCCCCGCGTCGTGCGTGGCGAGCGGGCGGATGGCGCCCATCCGACCGATCAGGCGGCGATAGGCGGGATAGACGTCGTCCTTCACCGCCGCTGCCGCGTCCGCGATCAGCGCGTCGCGCTCCGCCGGCGAAAGATCGCCCAGGCCCGCGGATTTCCAGGCGAGGTTCTGGACCAGCACGTTCCGCGCGGGATCGCCGGCGATCAGCGCCTGCATCTGGACGATGCTGTCGTCGATGATGAAGTCCGGCGGGATGACGCCCAGCTTGGCCTGCCGCGCCACGTCCGCGTCGACCGCATCCAGCACCCGCGCCATCGCGCGCAGCCGCGCGACGTAGTTGCGCGCCAGCTTGGCGTTGGTGATCCTGTGCTGCGAGAGCAGGAAGTTCGGCAGGTTCTTCTGGATGCCGAAGGCCTGGTTGACGGGATAGACCGCCCCGTCCGCGCCCAGCCAGGGATATTTCCGATCGGCCAGCCGGCGCTCGTCGTTCCAGACGGCGATCTCCCAGGACAGGCGCTCCTGCGGATCGAGCTTCGACTTGTCCCAGGCGCGGACCTCCGCCTCGTCCGCGCGCGTCCGGTCGTATTCCCGCTGCCGCGCGCCGAGGCCGTAGTCGTCGAGACGTCCGGAATGGAAATCGAGGATCGTGCCGTCCAGCACGCCGACCGAGCTCAGGGTCTGCGGCTGGTCGAGCAGCTGCCCGATCGCCTGGGTGTTCAGCATCGCGTTGAAGCTGAACGGCTGGCCGATGCCCACCCAGTAGAGCCACAGCGCTCCGCCCGCCAGCAGGAGGACGAACGCCAGCACGCCACGCCACACCCAACGCATCACATCCCCCAACCCTGACCGGCCGTCCCGCTACCCGCGCGCCTGCTGCCTGCCGGCGACGGCGAGCGGCGTGTCGCGGACCGGAAGATTGCGGATGCGCACGCCCGTGGCCGCGAAGATGGCGTTGGTCACGGCAGGCGCGGCGGGCGGGACGCCCGGCTCGCCCGCGCCGCCGAGCGGCGCGTCGCTCTCCACGATGTGCACCTCGATGTCCGGGCAGGTGGCGAGCCGCACCATCTCGTAATCGGGGAAGTTCGCCTGCTCGACCGCGCCCTTGTCGATGGTGATGGCGCCGTTGAGCGCGGCGGAAAGGCCGAACACGATGGCGCCCTCGATCTGGGCCTTGAACCCGTCCGGATTGACGGCGCTTCCGCAATCCGCCGCCGAGACCACGCGGTCGACCTTCACGGTGCCGTCCGGCGCCACGGTCACTTCGGCGACGTGCGCGACGATGGTCTGGAAGGACTCCACCATGGCGATGCCGCGGCCGCGGCCCGGCCCCATCGGCGCGCCCCACCCCGCCTTCTCCGCCGCCGTCTTCACCACGTTGTAGTGGCGCGGCGAATCCTTCAGCAGCGCCAGGCGGTAGGCGACGGGATCCTTGCCCGCCTCGTGCGCCAGCTCGTCGATGAAGGACTCGATGAAGAAGCCATGCCAGGACGCCTCCACGCTGCGCCACGGGCCGGTGGGGACGTGCGTCTTCACCTGCACCGAGCTGATCTGCTGGTTGGGCACGCCGTAGTGGATATGCGCCTCGTCGCTGGGATTGTCGTCGGTGGTGTAGTCGTTCACCCAGGCGACGGGATTGCCCCGGGTGTCGAGCGCCGCGCGGAAGCGGCTGGTGACGTTGGGGCGGTAGAAATCGTGCTGCATGTCCTGCTCGCGGGTGAAGATGAGCTTCACCGGCACGCCGGGCATGGCCATCGCCGTCTTCACCGCGTAGTCGAGATAATTCCACTGCCCCGGCAGGCGGCGGCCGAACGCGCCGCCCATCTGCAACAGGTGGAAGGTCACCTTGTCCATGCCGAGCCCGGCGGACCTGGCGCAGTAGTTCCGCGCGCCCAGGCCGTCCTGCACGCCCGCCCAGACTTCCAGCGTTCCGTCCTGCCAGAGCGCGGTGGCATTCATCGGCTCCATCGGCGCGTGCGAGAGATAAGGCACGTTGTAGATCGCCTCGTGCACGCGGCCGGTCGCCAGCGCATCGGCGCCCGCGCCGGTCTTCAGGTCGGCCTTGAGGTCCTTGCCGTGCAGCGCCTGCGCGCGGCGCGCGTTCAAGGAGGCGGTGGTGACGGCGCCGTTGCCGTTGGCGTCGAACGCCGGATCGAGCGCGTCGGCGGCGTCGCGCGCGCGCCAGAAGCGGTCGGCCACGACCACCACGGCATCGTCCAGCTTCACGACCTTCCTGACGCCGCGCCGCTTCTCGACCTCGCCGGTGGCGACGGATTTGAGCTTGCCGCCGAAGACCGGCGAGATCCTGATCGCCGCGTAGAGCATCCCGGGCTGCTTCACATCGAGGCCGTACATGGTCGTGCCGTCGACCTTGGCCGGAATGTCGAAGCGCGGCCTGGAGGTGCCGACGATGGTGTACTTCGCCTTCGGCTTGAGCGGCGGGTTGGACGACGGCGAATAGCCCGCGGCGTCCGCAACCAGCGCGCCGAAGCCAAGGCTCCTGCCGCTGGCCGCATGGACCACGCGGCTCATCTTCGTGGAGCATTCATCGGCGGAAACGTTCCAGCGCGCCGCGGCGGCCCTGATCAGCATCTGCCGCGCCGAGGCGGCGGCGACCCGCATGCCGATGACGCCCGTGGCGCGCACCGCCGAGGAGCCGCCCGTGATCTGCGGCACGTAGCCCGCGCCCGGGATGGACACGTTCGCCGCCATGAAGCGGAAGGTGTTGGCCGCGATGCCGCGCAGCCATTCGGGCGGCAGCTTTCCGTTGAGCGCGAAGCCCTCGATGATCGCGCCGTTGGCGAAGACCGGATCGGCGGGCGCGGCCTGCGCGCGCATCCTGCTCCAGTCGGCGTCGAGCTCCTCCGCCACCATCTGGGAAAGCGAGGTGTAGATGCCCGTGCCCATGTCGCAATGGGGCACGATGAGGGTGACGGTGTCGTCCTTGCCGATCTTGATCCAGTTGTCGACGAACTTCTCGCCCGGCCCCGCCGCGATCCTGTCGGCGTATTCCACGCGCCCGTTCGGCCACAGCGCGTAGCCCACGATGAGCGCGCCGGTGGCGCCGAGCCCGCCCAGGATCACCATTCTGCGTGTCGTGGCCATGGCTCAGCCCTCCGCCAGCTGGCGCACGGCGGCGCGGATGCGCGGATAGGTCCCGCAGCGGCAGATGTTGGTGATCGAGGCCTTCAGCTCGTCGTCGGTCGGGTGCGGGTTCTTCTGCAGGAGCGAGGAGACCGCCATGATCATGCCGGACTGGCAGTAGCCGCATTGCGGCACCTGCTGGTCGATCCACGCCTGCTGCACGGGCGTGAGGCCATTGGCGCTCAGGCCCTCGATGGTGGTGATCTCGGCGCCCTCGACCGCGCTCACCGGCGTCACGCAGCTGCGCTGCGCAACCCCGTTCACATGCACCGTGCAGGCGCCGCATTGCGCGATGCCGCATCCGAATTTGGTGCCGGTGAGGCCGATCTCATCCCGAATCACCCAGAGGAGCGGCGCGTCCGGCTCGACGTCGAGGACGTGGGCCACCCCGTTTACCTTCAACTGAACTGTCATGAACTGCCCCCAAATGCCTGCCGGAACCCTGCATATCACAGTGCGGGCCGTGGCGCATGGCGGTAGTTCAAGACCCCGCCCTGGCGCGCGGATGGCCATCGCAAATCTGCATATCTTTTCATGTTGTCTCACAGCGTTGTGACGCCACATTTTTTGGCAATTCCGGCCACTCTCACGCGCGGCGGCCGGCACGGCCGAATATCGGGGAGGAGCGGATGCGGGCGCTGACGCGGGCCAGCATCAGGAGCCCGGCTGCAGTGGCAGTGGGCGTATCGGTGGCGATCCTGTTCGGCGTGTTCGCGCTGAATGCGCTGCCCATTCAGCTTTTCCCGGACATCGAGCGGCCGCAGATCGGCGTCGCCACCAGCTGGCGCGCGGAGACGCCCCGCGAACTCGAATCCCAGATCGTCGAGCCCGAGGAGGACGTGCTGCAGGGCATCCCCGGGCTGCAGGAGATGGATGGTTTCGCCGGCAACGGCCAGGGCTACATCAACCTCACCTTCGCGCTCGGCACCGACATGCAGTCGACGCTGGTGGACCTCGTCGGCCGGCTGAACCGGCTGCCGCCCCTGCCCCAGGACGCGCAGAAGCCGACCATCCAGCTCGCCAATACCCAGGATTCCAACGCCACCCTGCTTTACGTCTTCATGCAGAAGCTGCCGGGCAACACGCGCGACGTGAACAGCTATGAGCGCTTCCTCAAGGAGAGCGTGATCCCGCGGCTGCAGGCCATCCCCGGCGTGGGCTCGGCGCAGGTCAACGGCAACGGCGGGACCGACGAGATCGACATCGTTTTCGATCCCATGCGCGCGGCCCAGCTCGGCATCCAGATCCCGAAGATGGCGCAGCAGATCTCCGGCGCCGAGGACGTGTCGGGCGGCACCATCGATATCGGGCGGCGGCAGTTCGGTCTCGAATTCCGCGGGCGCTACTCGGTCGACGACCTGAAGAACCTCGTGCTGGAATGGCGCGACGGCAAGCCCGTGCACCTGGGCGACATCGCCGACGTCCATATCGGGCGCAGCAAGGCGCAGGGCTTCGCCTACCAGGACGGCAACCCCGCGCTCGGCCTGCAGATATTCCGCGCCAACGGCGCCAACGTGCTCGCGACCGTAAACGCGGTGAAGGCGGAGCTGGTCAAGATCAACGAGGGCCCGGCCAGGGAACAGGGCGTCA
>DATJXR010000037.1:0-12395 GCA_035499995.1 Rhizomicrobium sp.
CCGGGGACAACGGACGTGTGGCGTTACTTGCCGATATCGCGATCGAGCTCCGCAAGCGCGCTCTGGCATCCCGCAGCGTCGCCGTCGGCGTCGGCTTTGCGGGCTCGCACCATGATGGCCTTGACCATATCGATCGCATTCATCGATAAGTCGCCGAGCTTACGCTCGGTATTTTCGATCGACCCCGGCGTAGGCTGCCGATGCAGTTGGGCGCCAACGCTCTGCTGCGCACTTGGGCCCGTTGCCGCCCTTGCATCCAGCCAGGCATCGAGCCTCACCTGCATGAGATCGATATCCTTGGCGCACGGACCGGCCTCGCAGGGCAGCGAAAAAAGAGCAAACGTTACGGCGCCGAATAACGAAGATGCGCGGATCATGGTGACATCGAGCCCCTTTTTGCCGGGATCGTTTAAATAACGGGTATCGTGCCCAAGCCTTGACGAAGGTCAACAGGCGCTCGCCCCGAACAGGGGATGAAAAAGGGTGCCCGGATAGGGTGCCGCTTTGGCCGGGACGCGCCCGGCCATGACAAGTCAATGACGCTTCGAGCTAAAACAAACTCACCTGCGCCGAATTCGGTTTAGGATGGCGGAAATGCGCGGTCGAGAGCTGCGACCGCTCCTTGTTGAACCCCAGCTTGTCGCAAGTCATCTCGAAACGGCGTCCGATCATCCAAGCGTAGGGTCCGGTGCCCTTCTGCCGCGTGAACCACTTGGAATCGTAGTCCTTGCCGCCACGCATGTCGCGCACGAGCTTGAACACGTGGCTCTCGCGGTCGGGATAATTGGCCTTGAGCCATTCGCGGAAGAGATCGCGCACTTCGAGAGGGAGCCGCAACAGCACGTAGCCCGCCTCGCGCACGCCGGCCGCGTGCGCGGCCTCGAGGATGCGCTCGATTTCCATGTCGTTGAGCGCGGGGATCACCGGCGCCACCATCACCGAGGTCGGGACGCCGGCCTGCGTCAGCCGCCGCAGCGCTTCCAGCCGCCGCATCGGCGTCGCCGCGCGCGGCTCCATGCGGCGCGCAAGGTCGGGATCGAGCGTGGTCACCGACAGCGCCACCTTGGCGAGCTTGCGCTCGGCCATGCGGGCGAGGATGTCGAGGTCGCGCAGCACCAGCGCCGATTTGGTGACGATGCCGACGGGATGGCCGGCGCGGTCGAGCACTTCGAGGATGCGGCGCATCACCTGGTACTTGCGCTCGATCGGCTGATACGGGTCGGTGTTGGTGCCGATGGCGATGACCTTCGGCTCGTAGCCGGGCGCCGCAAGCTCCTTCTCCAGAAGCTCTGCGGCCTCCGGTTTCACCAGCAATTTCGATTCGAAGTCGAGCCCGGGTGACAGGCCCAGATAGGCATGCGTCGGCCGCGCGAAGCAGTAGATGCAGCCATGCTCGCAGCCCTTGTAGGGATTGATCGACTGCGAGAAGGAGATGTCGGGGGAGTTGTTGCGGGTGATGATGGTGCGCGAGGTGTCACGCAGGATCTCGGTCTTGAGCGCGGGCCCGTCGAAATCCGGATCGGCGCCGTCCGCGTTCCAGCCGTCGTCGACCAGCACGCGCGTCTCGCGCTCGTAGCGCCCCGACGCATTGGAAAGGGCGCCCCGTCCGTTGAGCCGCCGCGGATCGGCGGTGATGTCGAGAACAGTGGTCATGGGAGGACAATAGGAACATAGATAGAACAAATCAAGTACCAGATGTTGCGGCCAATCGATAACGCGGCGCAATATAGTGTAGTTCCAGTCGCCTCAGGGCTGCGTTCGCCCGCGCTTACCCGCCCGCCAGCGCGTTCGTCAGCACGATCTCCTCGCCGTCGCGGATCTGCCGCGCGCCTGCATCCTTCGCGCGGATCATCTCCCCGGCGTGCAGGAAGACGATGTTGTGGCGCACCGCGCCCTGTTCGTCGAACAGGTGAAGGCCGAGCGATGGATGGCGCTTCGCCAGATCGCCCAGCACGGCGGCGATAGAGCTGCCGTCGGCCTCGAGCCAGCGCTCGCCGCCCATCACGCCGCGCAGCACCGGCGGCAGCTGCACCTTCACGCTCACGAAATATACGCGTCCACGCTCATGATGCGCGGCAGGCCGGACGCAACCTCGCGCCAGCTGTCGCCCAGATCGCCGCTCGCATAGATGGCGCCGCTGGTGGTGCCGAAATAGACGCCGCGCTTCTGGTCCGCCGCCATCGCGCCGCGCAGCACGCCGGCGTAGCAGTTGCCGGGCAGGCCGTCGGTGCGCGCCTGCCAGGTCTCGCCGTCGCTGCAGCGGTAGATCGCCAGCTGGCCGCCGCGCGGGAAGCGGAAATTGTCGCCGTCCAGCGGCGCCACGAACACCGATTTCGACGGCCGGTCCATCACCATGGGAAAGCCGAAGGCGCAGCGATGCCCGTCGGACAGTTCCGCGATCGGAAGCCCGCTCTCGATGACGCGCCAATTGTCGCCGCCGTCGTCGGAGCGGTGCACGCCGCGATGCTCCTGGCGGAAGATGATGCCGGCGTTGGCCGGATCGTGCGCGGCGTGGTGGATGCACTGGCCGGTGGAGGCGGGCGCGGAATCCACCGCCGGGTTCACGCCCCTGTTCTTGGGGTTCCAGGTCCTACCGCCGTCATCGGTGCGGAAGAAGCCCGCCGCCGACACGCCCACCCACATGCGGTTGGGATCGTTGGCGTCGGACAGGATGGTGTGCGCGCCGAGCCCGCCGAAGCCCGGCGCCCAGTTCTCGCGGCCGGGCTGGTTGTTGAAGCCGTCGATGGGCTGCCAGCTTTCGCCGCGGTCGCGGCTGACGAAGAGCCCGGCCTCGGAGACGCCGGCCCAGAGCGCGCCGTGCGCGAAATGCAGCGTCCAGATCTGGTCGACGAAGCGGCCGCCGCCCTTGAGCTGTCCCGCGAAATCCATCTTCGAGACGAGGCGATGATGCTCGGGATTGCCGCGATCCTCCGGTTTGTAGCGCGGGGCGGCCGGAAGCTGCTTCCAGTCCGCGCCGTCGTCGCTCGCGAAGATCGCCACGCCGTAATTGGGACTGTTCACCGCGATGTAGATGCGTCCCTTGTCGTCCCGCGCCGACGCCGTGACGGGCCAGCCGTGAAGGACGAAGTCCTCGCTCCACGATCCGTTGCCGTTGCCGCGCAACACCGCGGCGCCTTTGGGTGTTCCGACGATGAGGGTAATTGCCATTGTGGCCTCTTGGCATAAGCGGCGGGATGTTATTCCGCTTTCACGGTCCGGAAAAGATACTGTCGAAGCGCCGCGCCTTTTGCTAGAATGCCATTCATGACCAAGGATCAGCTCGATCTCGTCCTGGAAAGCGCCCGCTCCTGGCCCGATGAGGACCGGGAAGAGCTCATCGCGGCTGCCCGTGAAATTGAAACCCGGCGTGTTGAAATCGCCGTTCTGTCAGATGACGAACGAAGGGCCATTGCCGAGGCGCTTGCCGGACCGCTGGCGTCCGAGGACGAAGTCGCCGCCATCTGGAAAAAGTTCGGATTGAGATGACCGTCCGCTATCGCGCGCGGGCGGGATCTGGACCAGATTTTCGAATATTTGAGCGAGCGCAGTTCTTCGGGCGCCCGAAATGTCCTTCGAGCGATCGAGGAAGCCATTGAGGCGATCGAACGCCAGCCCCATGCAAGCCAGCGCGCCGAATTGTTCAACATTCGCGTGAAGGTCGTAAGGCGCTATCCCTACAGGATATTCTATCGCGTTCTCGATGAACACATCGTGGAGATCGCGCATGTTCGCCACACGGCACGCAGGCCGTGGAGCGTGCACTGACTACCGCTCCATCAGGCGCGGCATGATCTCGACGAGATTGCAGGGGCGGTGGCGGATGTCGAGCTGGGCTTTGAGGATGCCGTCCCAGCCGTCTTTCACGGCGCCGGGCGAGCCGGGGAGGGCGAAGAGATAGGTGCCGCCCGCCACGCCGGCGCAGGCGCGGGACTGGATCGTGGAGGTGCCGATCTTCTCGTAGGAGATGCGGTGGAAGAGGGCGGAGAAGCCGTCGATCTCCTTCTCGAAGACCGACTTGAACGCCTCCACCGTCACGTCGCGGCCGGTGAGGCCGGTGCCGCCGGTGGAGATCACCGCGTCGATCGCGGGATCGGCGATCCAGGCGCGAAGCTGCGCGGCGATCCGCGCCTGGTCGTCCCTGACGATGGCGCGCGCGGCAAGCTCATGGCCGGCGTCGCGGATGCGCGCGGCGAGCGTGTCGCCGGAGGTGTCGCTGGAGGCGTCGCGCGTGTCGGAGACCGTCATCACCGCGATGCGGACCGGCAGGAAGGCGCGGGTCTCGTCAATAGGAGGCATCGCTGACGACGACGGGCTTGGGCGCCTGGTCCGGCTGCGGCGCCGGTTGCGCGAGGTTGGCGCCGCGGCGGTAGACGGGCCAGCCGCCCTCGGCGGTCTGCTCCAGCGTCGTCGCGTCCCTGCCGTCGCGCCGGTCGTACATCCAGTAATAGGTCAGCACGACCTTCACATAGGTGCGCGTCGCCTGCACGGGGATGCTCTCGATGAAGAGCAGCGGGTCGTCGTGCTGCGTGGCCTTGGTGCCGAGCCAGCGGTTGATGCTGCCGGGGCCGGCGTTGTAGGCGGCGGCGATCTCCACGATGTTGCCGTTGTGGTCGTCGAGCAGCTCCTCCAGATAGCGCTGGCCGAGGCTCATGTTGAATGAGGGATCGTGCAGCTGCGCGTTGGAGACGCTGCCGCCGGCGAGCTTGGCCGCCGTGCCGGGCATGAGCTGCATCAGCCCGTGCGCGCCCGCGGGCGAAACCGCGTTCGCCTGGAACTTGCTCTCCTCGCGCGTGAAGGCCAGGAGCAGCGCCGGGTCGAGGCGATAGCCGCCCTGGGGCGCGTAGCCGGGCACGGGGAACAGCCCCGTCAGCAGCCGCCCCCGCGCCGCGACCGTCTCGCTGGCGCGCAATTCGAGGTCGGGCAGGTTCATGCGGTGCGCCACCGCGGCGTAGGTTTCGCCGCCGTGCATGTCCATCACCGCCATGGCGCGCTGCATCTCCTCGTGCAGCCAGTCCGTCTCGCCGATCTGGTAGAGCGCGACCGCGCGGTGGAACGACGGGATCTGGTCGAGCGTCGCGAAATCGGACGGCGCCACCACGGGATCGGCGAAATCCCGCTCGCCCGGCAGGCCCAGCATGCGTTGCGCCAGCATGCCGTAGAACGTCGGCTGCTCGCGCGCGGCGGCGGTGAGCAGCGAGACGACGGGAAGCGGATCGTCCTCGGCCAGGTGCGCCCGCGCGGCCCAGAACGCGGCCTGGCTGCGGATGTAGTTGGGCACCGAGCCCACCTGCGCCAGCGTCTCGAAATGCTGCGCGGCCACGTCGTACTTGCCCATGCGGTAGGCCGCGAAGCCGGCATCCCAGTCGAGCAGCGGCGCGCTCATGCGGTCGTAGCCCGCGGGCCGCGAGGCCACGTCGAACGCGTTGAAGTCCATGCCCTCGGCCAGGTAGGAGGCGGCCACGCGCTGGGACAGGCGCGCGACGTCGGCGCCCGGCGCGGTGTCGGCGGCGGCCAGCGCCTGCAGCACGCCGTCCGCCTCGGCCGGCTGGTCGGAGCGGATGTCGGCCTCGATCTGCGACTGCGCCTGGCGCGAGGAGTCCGCCGACATCGGCGGATCGGGGACGTTGCCGTCCTCGTAGCCGCCGCCGCGGGCGCGCGGGGCGGGCGAGGGCGTCGGCACCAGCACCGTCACCTTGTAGCCGACGATGCGGTGGTGACGCCTGACCGGCTTGCGCGCCCGCTCGATGGCGAGATCGTAGATGCTGTCGGCGACCGGCAGGTCCTTGTAGGCGTTCAGCCACTCGACCATGTCGCCGACGCTGCTGCGGCCGCTGTGCGGCGACAGGTAATGCTCCGCCTCCGCATAGCCGATCAGCGAACGGTCGGTGAGCCGGGCCACCTGCTCGCGCGCGTCGGCGAAATCGCCGCGCCGTTCGTCCGCGAAGATCTGGCGGTAGCGCGCGACGTCGTCCGGCGAGAGCACGGCGACGTCGGCGGCGCGCGCCCCGGCCAGCATGGAACCCAATGCCAATGCGGACAGCAACGTCTGTCTGATCGCCACTTCGACCTCGCCCGTGTTGGATGCGCGAGCCTAGTCGGCGGCCGCGTCCGGCTCAAGCAATTTGAGAGATTTAATTTTCGATTCAATGGCCTGCAGATCCTGCCAGGCGAGTTTCTTGTCCGCGGGCCGGCGCAGCAGATAGGCCGGATGCAGCGTGGGCATGACGGGGATCAATTTCCCGGCCGCATGATATTCGAGCCATTTGCCGCGCAGCCGCATGATCCCGTCGGGCCGGCCCAGGACGTGGCGGGCGGAGACCGCGCCGAGCAGGATCAGGATCTGCGGCCGGGCGAGCTCGATGTGCCGGCGCAGGAAGGGCAGGCAGGTCGCGGCTTCCTCGGGCGAGGGCTCGCGGTTCCCCGGCGGGCGCCAGTTGATGACGTTGGTGATGTAGGCGTTGGTTTTCCGGTCCAGCCCGATGGCGGCGAGCATCCGGTCCAGCAATTGCCCCGCGCGCCCCACGAACGGCTTGCCCTGCCGGTCCTCCTCCTGCCCCGGCGCCTCGCCGATGAACATGATGCGATGCGACGGCGTGCCGTCCGCGAACACGGTGCTGGCCGCCGTCTTCTTCAGCGCGCAACCCTCGAACGCCTCCATCGCCACCCTGAGCTCCGCAAGCGAGTTGCAGCGCGCGGCGATCTCGATGGCCGAGCCGATGGAGTCCGTTGTACCCGCCCCTTGCGGGCGAGTCGAAAAATCCGAAGGATTTTTCGGGGCGGGGGCTGGCCTCAACGTCGGCTCCGGCCCCCTCCCCGAAATCCGCTCCGCAGATTTCGACCCGCCCACAAGGGGCGGGTTGGACGATGCCTTCAGCCGGTTCACCGGCTCGTCCAGCAACGCCTCATCCGCCCCGGACTCGACGAGCCAGGCGAGGGTGGAGAGGGGATCCGTGGCGGTCATCCGCCGATCATAGGCCGCGGCGTCCCCACGGCAATTGACCCCGCTCGCGCACCCGCCCCATAAACCTGTTGAGAGCCGTCAAATCCAGGGATTCCCATGTCCGAACCCGTCCAGCGCGAGAGCATGGAGTATGACGTCGTCATCGTCGGCGCAGGACCGGCGGGGCTGGCGGCGGCGATCCGGCTGAAGCAGCTTGCGGCGGCGCAGGGGCGCGAGGTCTCGGTCTGCATCCTGGAGAAGGGCTCGGAGGTGGGGGCGCATATCCTCTCCGGCGCGGTCGTGGACCCCATCGCGCTCAACGAACTGATCCCGGACTGGAAGGCGAAGGGGGCGCCGCTCGACACCCCCGTCACCGACGACCGTTTCTATTTCCTGGGGCCATCGGGCGCGATCCGGCTGCCCAATTTCGCCATGCCGCCCCTGATGAGCAACCACGGCAATTACATCGTCAGTTTAGGCAACGTCTGCAAATGGCTGGCGCAGCAGGCAGAATCGCTGGGCGTGGAAATCTATCCCGGCTTCCCCGCGGCCGATCTGGTCGTCGAGAACGGCGTGGTGAAGGGGGTCACCACCGGCGATCTCGGCGTGGCCCGGGACGGCCATCACAAGGTGGACTTCACGCCGGGCATGAACCTGCTGGGCAAGTACACGCTCTTCGCCGAGGGCGCGCGAGGATCGCTCTCCAAGCGCCTGATCGCGCAGTACAAGCTCGGCGAGGACAGCGACTATCCCAAATTCGGCATCGGGCTGAAGGAGCTGTGGGAACTGCCCGGGGACAGGCACCGCCCCGGGCTGGTCATGCACACCATGGGCTGGCCGCTGGACAACGCCACGGGCGGCGGCCTCTTCATGTATCACTGGGGCGAGAACCTCTGCTCCGTCGGCTTCGTCGTCCACCTGAACTACTGGAACCCGTTCACCTCGCCCTTCGACGAGTTCCAGCGGGTCAAGCATCACCCCGCGGTCGCGAAATATCTCGAAGGCGGCAAGCGCATCGGCTATGGCGCGCGGGCCATCACGGAGGGCGGGCTGCAGTCGGTGCCGAGGCTCGTGTTTCCCGGCGGCGCGCTGGTCGGCTGCGCGGCGGGCTTCGTCAACGTGCCGCGCATCAAGGGCAGCCACAATGCCATGAAGACCGGCATGCTGGCGGCGGATGCGGCCTTTGAAGCGCTGGGCGCCGGCCGCTCCGGCGACGTGCTCGCCGCTTACGAGGATGGCTGGCGCCAAAGCCATGTCTACACCGACCTGAAGCGGGTGCGGAACGTGAAGCCGCTCTGGTCCAGATGCGGGACGATCCTGGGCGTGCCGCTGGCCGCGCTGGACATGTGGACCAACCAGCTCTTCGGCTTCTCCCTCTTCGGCACCCTCCGGCACGGCAAGCCGGACTACGCGACGCTGAAGCTCGCCGCGGATTGCAAGCCCATTGCCTATCCGAAACCGGATGGAAAGCTCTCCTTCGACAAGCTGTCCTCGGTGTTCCTGTCGAACACCAACCACGAGGAGGACCAGCCCGTTCATCTTGTGTTGAAGGACCCCTCCATTCCCATCCGGGTCAATCTGCCCGAATATGACGAGCCGGCGCAGCGCTACTGCCCGGCGGGCGTTTACGAGGTGGTGCGCGAGGCGTCCGGCCCGAGGTTCCAGATCAATGCCCAGAATTGCGTGCATTGCAAAACCTGCGACATCAAGGACCCGGCGCAGAACATCACCTGGGTGACGCCGGAAGGCGGCGGCGGACCGAACTACGCCAATATGTAACGAGAGGTGCGTGACTTGCGTAAGATTTTCCCCGCCGTGCTGATGCTGACGGCCGTATTGGGCCCGGGTGGAACGGCCTTCGCCGCCACGCATGACGACACGTCGGCCTATGGCGACTATCTCTCGGCCAATCTGGCGGCCACCCATCACGACCTGCCCACGGCGGCGCGCCTCTACCGCCAGAGCCTGGCGGACGATCCGGGCAACGCCGGCATCCTCAACCGCGCCTTCCTGTTCAGCGCCGCCTCCGGCGACATGGACGACGCGGGCCGCCTGGCCCAGCAGATGATCAAGACCGCGCATGACGACCGCCTGGCGCGGCTGACGCTGGCGGTGCAGGCGATCAAGGCCGGCGACTATGGCGCCGCGCGCATGCAGATCGCGCAATCGGCCAAGGGCCCGTTCACCGAGCTGATGCTGTCGCTGCTCGATGCCTGGGCGGCGCAGGGCCTGGGCGACACCAAGAGCGCGCTGGCGGACATCAAGAACGTGGTCGGGCAGGGCGGCACGGAAGCGCTGGCGGCTTTCCATCGCGCGCTCATCCTCGATCTGGCGGGACAGGGCGCGGACGCCGAAGCCGCGTACAAGGAAGCGCTGGCGGCGGCGGGCAATTCGCCCCGGGTTGTCGAGGCCTATGGCCGCTTCCTCGAACGCGCCGGCCGGGCCGACGAGGCGAAGGCCCTCTATTCGAACCTGCTGGCCAACCCGGCGCTCGCGCCGGTGGCCACGCAGGGTCTCGCCCGGATCAAGGACGGCACCAGGCCCGACCGGCTCGTCTCCAACCCGCAGCAGGGCGCCGCCGAAGTCCTGTTCGGGATCGCGGCGGCCCTGACCGACCAGAACAACGCCGATATCGCCACGCTCTATCTGCGCATGACGCTGTACCTGGCGCCCGATCTCGACCTCGCCAAGAGCGTGCTGGCCGAGCGGTACGAAGCGCTGAAGAAGTACGAAGACGCCATCGCCGTCTACCGCACGGTGGATCCCGCGTCGGCCTATGCCACGGACGCCAGGATCGAGCTCGCCATCGACGAGTCCCGGCTCGACCGCGACGACGACGCCATCGCCGACCTCAGGGCGCTGGTCTCCGACCAGCCGGACAGCCTGGCCGGCTGGACCGCGCTGGGCGATGCCTACCGCTCGGCGGAACGCTTTGCAGACGCCGCGGACGCCTACGACCACGCCATCAGGCTGATCGCCGCGCCGGCGGCCAACGACTGGCCGCTCTACTACGCCCGCGGCGTGGCGGAGGAGCGCGCCAACGACTGGAACGCGGCGGAAGCGGACATGCTGGAGGCGCTGAAGCTCTCGCCCGACCAGGCCTCGGTGCTCAACTATCTCGGCTATTCCTGGATCGACCAGGGCCACCATCTTCCGGAGGCCGTGGCGATGCTGGAGAAGGCGCGTTCGCTGTCGCCCTTCGACGGCTATATCGTCGACAGCGTGGGCTGGGCCTATTATCGCACCGGCCGCTACCAGGACGCGGCCAAGACGCTGCTCGAAGCGGTGCAGCTCGTGCCCGGCGACGCCACCATCAACGAGCACCTGGGCGACGCCTACTGGAAGGTGGGCCGCAAGCTCGACGCGCAGTTCCAGTGGAACCACGCCCTCGCCGACGATCCCGATCCCAAGCAGAAGGCCGAGCTGGAAGAAAAGCTGAAGGGCGGGCTCTAGTGGCCGCGACCGTCTTCGCGCCGGCGAAGATCAATCTGACGCTGCACGTGGGCGCGCGCCGCGCCGACGGCTATCACGAGCTGGAGAGCCTCGTCGCCTTCGCCGATGTGGGCGACGAGCTCCACCTTTCGGAAGCCGGCGGGCTTGCGCTCGACGTGAAGGGTCCGTTCGCCGGCGCGCTGGCGCGGGAAAAGGACAATCTCGTGCTGCGGGCGGCGCGGGCGCTCGCCGCGCATGCCGGCATCGCCTCCGGCGCGCGCATGACCCTCACCAAGAACCTGCCGGTGGCCTCGGGCCTGGGCGGCGGCTCGGCGGACGCGGCGGCGGCGCTGCGCGGGCTCGCGAAGCTGTGGAACCTGGACATCACCGGGGCCGTGCTGGCGGAGATCGCGTATGGGCTGGGCGCCGACGTTCCGGCGTGCCTCGCCGGCGTGCCGGTGCACATGGAGGGCATCGGAGAGCGCCTGACGCAGATCGCGGACCTGCCGCCGCTCGACCTGCTGCTGGTCAATCCCGGCGTCGAGGTGTCGACGGAGGAGGTCTTCGCCCGGCTCGACCGGCGCAGCGGCACCGGCCGCAAGCTGCCGCACTTCCCCACCAAGGATTCCCTGATCGGCTATCTCGACCGCTCCTACAACGACCTCGAAAAGCCCGCGGGCGAGATCGCGCCCATAATCCGGGAGGCGATCGCCACCATCTGCGACCACGAGACCGCACTCGTCACCCGCATGTCCGGCAGCGGCGCCACCTGCTTCGGCATCTTCGACAACGCCGACACCGCGAGCCACGTGGCCGGCAAGATCGCGGCGGCCCATCCGGGCTGGTGGGTGAGGGTGGCGAAAACGCTTCAGTCCTGATCTTCCGCGAAATCGAAATAGAACCGGCCGTTGTAGTTCGCGATGAAGCCGGCGAGGGGGGCAACGATGGCGCCGGTGAAGGCGCCCGTCTCCATCCAGGTGGGCGCCCCGGGCCAGTAATCGGACCAGGAGGCGGGCGTTCGCGTCTTTTCCTCCGCCGGGATATCGGTGTCGTCGACCCACTCGGGCCCGGCTTCGGTGAAGTGGCATCCCCAATACTCTTCCGGATTCGCGTCCGCGACGACCGCGGCCTGACAGACGCCGGTGGTCAGGATCTGGTTCTGGATGTCCACCGCGTGTTCCGCGTCGTTCGCGTAGACGTTGACGATGCTGGCATCGCTGTCCCCGGCCAGCCATGCGGCCAGGTTCTCCGAGACGGCCTGCTCGTTGCCGTCGAAATGCGTGTAGGCGCCGCGCTGGGCCGCCTCGCACCACAGCGCCACCGGCCTGCAGGCGCCACCCGGCTGCGAATAGAACCCCACGGTGGCGTAGTGCTCCTGATCCACCAGCCCCCAGGCGTTTTGCGGGATGTAGAAATACATGGGCATGCATATCTCCTCCGGCCGGCGTGGCGCGCGCGCCGGCCACCCGATCGTGAGACGGGGAATCGGCGCGGAAACCTAGTCGTCCGTCACCGTGATCGTGGCCACGCGCGACGGCCTGATTTTGCAGACCGACAGGTAGAGCTTCACGTCGTCATTCGAGAGCTCGCGGTCCTTGATGGCCGGAGTCTCGACATCCCAGGGACCCGCGGAATCGCCGGGGTCGCCTCCGAATGTGCGCGTCTTATTGGGCAGGCAGCCCAGGATGTATTCCTTGATCGACTTGACCGAGGGATGGCGGCCCGAGCCGGAGAAGGTGAAGTTCACCACATGATCGGCGGTCGCGAAGGCGGGCGCGGCAAGAGCCGCCGCCAATACCGCACCGTAAACGAGCGCGCGCATGAAGAGCCTCTCAAGCGGACGTTTCGCTCAAGAGGACGCGGCCGGGCGCCCGGCTGTGATCTAGGGTCGGGACTCATAAGATCATAGCCAAAAGGCGACGATTGATACCAGGAAGACGGCGGCCATGAAGATGTATGGCTGCCGGTCGTATCTGGTAGCGAGCCGTCGGAAGTCCTTGAGGCGGCAGAAGAAGCGTTCGAC
>DATJXR010000038.1:0-17443 GCA_035499995.1 Rhizomicrobium sp.
CCCGAGACTCCAAGTCCACGTAACTGAACAGCGCTCCAGACCGTTCGTCGCTTCCTCGCATCGCAAATCCCCCAGCAACGCATCGCTAAAGGAATCACGATCCAAAGCCGCCCGCTAGGGACTTTTTCAACAGCCTGCTAGGCTATCCGCGCGTCGGGAATATCCACCCCGAAATGCGTGCCGGAGGGACCGCTCTCCACCAGCTCGACCTCGCCGCCATGGGCACGCGCGAGGTCGCGGGCGATGGCGAGCCCCAGTCCCGAGCCGCCGGCGCGCGCGGAGCCCGCGAAAGGCTGGAAAAGCCGCGTGAGCACGGCGGCGGGAATGCCGGGGCCGTTGTCGGTGACGTCGATGCGGACGGTTTCGTTCTCGCGCGACGCGGTGACGCGTATCTCCCCGGCGCGATCCATGAGGGACAGCGCCTCCGCCGCGTTGCGGACCAGATTGAGCACGATGCGATGCAACTGCTCGGGATCGGCATCGATCTCCAGTTCCGGATCGACGGCGTTGACAAGATGCACATCGGCAAGCTGGGCGGCGAGCGCGGCCTCGCCGGCCTCGTCGATCAGGGGCGAAAGCTTCGTGCGCCGCCGCTCCGGCGGCTTCTCCTCCGCGCGGCCATAGCGCAGCGTGTTGGTCGCCAGCGCCACGGCATGGCCGAGCGCGGTGACGATGCGGGGCGCCAGCCGCTGCACCACGGGATCCTCGACGCTCGACAGGCGGTCCGATGCGAGCTGCGCGCTGGCGAGGATGTTGCGCAAATCGTGCTGGATCTTCGCCACCGCGACGCCCAGCGCCGCCAGCCGTCCCTTCTGCTGCAGCGAACCGTAGAGGTCGCGCTGCATGGCGGCGAGCTCGCGCTCGGCCGTGCCGATCTCGTCGCGGCGGCTGGACGCGGCGATGATGCGCCCCGGATCCTCGGGGTTCTCGCTGAACGCGGTCATGGCCGCGGTGATGCGGCTCATCGGCCGGACCAGGAACATGTAGAGGCTGGCGAATACCAGCATCGCCGTCGCCACGGAAATGCCGAACGCCAGCCACAGCGCCCGCCGCGCGAAGGAGACGAGCGAGCGGTGGATCGCCCGTTCGTTGACGATCACGTCGATCGCCTGCGCGCCCTTGATGATCCGCGTCGGCGCGGAGATGTGCAGGATGCGGTTGCCGCCGTAGAACAGGCAGTCCAGCGCGTGCGCGCTTTCGGAGAGGAAATTGTCCTTCGCCAGGTCGATGGTGACGTCGATATGGCTGGGCAGCTGGTCGGGCAGGAAGAGCTCCCGCCGCTCCGGCCGCTTGACCATCACCGCCAGCGCGCCCGCCCGCGCCACCAGCATGTTGCGCAGGGCCGGCGAGAACTTCTCCTTCTCCACTTCGGTGAGCGGCAGGATCGCGACTTCGGCGGCCTCGATGTGGTTGTCGAGCAGCGTGCGGTGATAGCGCGCCACCGAGGGCACGAAGATCAGCACCTGCGTCACCATGGCGTAGAACAGCGTGAGCAGGAGCAGCCGCCCGGACAGGCTGTGTGCGACAAGCCTCCAGGCGGCCTTTGCGCGCGCACCAAGCCATCCCGCCATGGCGCCATAGACCATCAAGGAATCCGCGCTGGCAAGGCCGGGTCCTGCCGTCC
The DNA here is from genome assembly GCA_035499995.1 of Rhizomicrobium sp. Lineage (GTDB taxonomy): Bacteria > Pseudomonadota > Alphaproteobacteria > Micropepsales > Micropepsaceae > Rhizomicrobium. The sequence goes on from DATJXR010000038.1 coordinate 1,625, forward strand.
GGCGCGTTCAAATCCGCACGGGCGGCCCCGCAAATCCGCCAAGGCGGGCAGGACGTTGACAGGGGGAGCCCCCCTCTCTAGAACCCCGGCTCCCTCGAGGGGCCTAGGCCCCACCGTTCCGGAGACCGGTCATGAAGCGCCCCTATCAGCCGAGCAAGATCGTGCGCAAGCGCCGGCACGGCTTCCGCTCGCGCATGGCGACCGCCGGTGGCCGCAAAGTGCTGGCGCGCCGGCGCGCCCATGGCCGCAAGAAGCTCTCCGCCTGAGCTGGTCCGGCTCAAGGTCCGCGCCGATTTCCTGCGGGCAGCGCGGGGAATCCGCCGTTCTGCCGCCTCGCTGACCCTTGAAACCTGCCTCACGCCCGCGGGCATGGCCCCGCCGGACACCCTGCGCGTCGGCTTCACGGCCAGCCGCAAGGTGGGCAACGCCGTGGCCCGGAACCGGGCCAAGAGGCGGCTCAGGGCCGCCGCCGCGGCGCTGCTTCCCCTTTATGGCCAGCCGGGGCGTGACTATGTGCTGGTGGCGCGGACGGCGACGGGGACAAAGCCCTTTTCAGTCCTGCTCGAAGACCTTAAAGCCGCCCTTGAAGCCGCCCATGCGGCCAGCCGGACCAAGACGAAAGCATGACGCCCGATGCAGCCCGATCAGACCCGTCCGGCCTCGCGCGTGCTCATCGCTCCCATCCGGTTCTACAAGCGCTTCCTGTCGCCACTCCTGCCGCCGGCGTGCCGCTACACGCCCACCTGCTCCGCCTATGCCATCGAGGCGATCCAGGTGCATGGCCCGCTCAAGGGCGGCTGGCTCGCCCTGAAGCGGCTGTCGCGTTGCCATCCCATCCCCTGGCTCGGCGGATCGTCGGGCTTCGATCCCGTGCCGCGGAATTGATCCTTCCAGACAGAGACCGATGAACGAGAACCGCAACATCACGCTTGCCATGGTGCTGTCGCTGGCCGTGCTGGCCGGATGGTACTTCTTCATTGCCCAGCCGCAGATGCGCGCCGAGCAGGCCAAGCAGGCGCATCAGGCCGAGCTCGGGCACAAGAAGGTGCAGCAGCCGCAGGCCGCGCCCAGCCAGGCCCCGCAGGCCAACGCCGCCACGGCTTCGCACCTCTCCCGCCCGCAGGCGTTGGCATCGGGTGGCGCACGTATCGCCATCGACACGCCGACCGTGGACGGGTCGATCCTTCTCAAGGGCGCGCGCTTCGACGACCTGCGGCTGAAGAACTATCACGAGACCGTCGACAAGAAGAGCCCGGAGATCGTGCTGTTCTCGCCGGACCGCACGCCCTATCCGTATTTCGCGGAATTCGGCTGGACGGCGGGCGGCGGCGCGCGCGTGCCGACGGATTCGTCGCAATGGAAACAGACAGGCGGCGGCGCGCTCTCGCCCGATCATCCGGTCACACTGAGCTGGAATAACGGTGAGGGGCTCGTCTTCACCCGCACCATCTCCGTCGATCGCGACTACATGTTCACCCTCGACGACAGCGTGGCCAACAGATCGGGCAAGAGTGTCACGCTCTATCCCTATGCCCTCGTCGTGCGCGTCGGGCTGCCCAACGAGAAGCATTACTACTCCCTGCACGAAGGCTTCATCGGCAAGATGCAGGGCAGCACCCGCGACCCCAGTTACGACGCGGTGAAGCCCGGCCAGCCCCAGAGCTGGCATTCGACCGGCGGCTGGCTCGGCATCACCGACAAATACTGGATGGCCACCCTCATTCCGCCGCAGAACGCCGCCTTCGACGGGACCTATCAAACCGGAAACTCCGGCGGCACGCAGACCTACCAGGCGGACTACCGGCTTGCGGGAATGCCGGTGGCGCCCGGCGCGTCGGCCCATGTCGACCAGCGGCTGTTCGCGGGCGCCAAGGTGGTGAGCATCCTCGACACCTACCGCGACAAGGAAAACGTGCCGGCCTTCGAGGACGCGGTGGACTGGGGCTGGTACTTCTTCATCACCAAGCCGATGTTCAGCCTGCTGGACTTCTTCCACAATTATTTCGGCAGCATGGCCATCGCCATCGTCCTGCTGACGATCACCATCCGCCTCCTGTTCTTCCCGCTCGCCCAGACGCAGTTCAAGTCGATGACGCGGATGAAGAAGCTTCAGCCGCAGGTCGAGAGCATCAAGGAGCGCTTCGCCGACGACCGCGTGCGCCAGCAGCAGGAGATGATGGACCTGTACAAGCGGGAGAAGGTGAACCCCGTCTCGGGCTGCCTGCCCATGCTGATCCAGATTCCGGTGTTCTTCTCGCTCTACAAGGTGCTGCTCGTGACCATCGAGATGCGCCATGCCCCGTTCATCGGCTGGATTCACGACCTTTCCGCGCCCGATCCCACGACCTATTTCAATCTCTTCGGCCTCTTGCCGTGGAGCGCGCCGGATTCGCTGCCCGGCATCCTGAGCGGGCTCACCTTCCTGCTCCATGTCGGCGTGTGGCCGATCATCATGGGCATGACCCAGTGGGTGCAGACCAAGCTCAACCCCGCCTCGGCCGATCCCGTGCAGGCGAGCATGATGAACTGGATGCCGGTGATCTTCACCTTCATGCTGGCCGCGTTTCCGGTGGGTCTGGTGATCTATTACGCCTGGAGCAACACGCTCTCGCTGGCGCAGCAATGGTACATCATGCACAGCCAGGGCGTGGAGGTTCATCTGTTCAAGAATCTCAGCTTCGGCAGGGCCGCCGCCCGCTTCGCCGCGCCCAGGACCATCGAGGGCAAGGCCAAGGACGTCACCAACGATCCGCAAGGTGGAAAAGGCAAGAAGAGGCGCGCCGACGACGATGACTAGCAACCCTGGGCATGGCTGACCTCGATCCCGGCGCCGTGCGCAAGCTGTTCGCGGGCACGTGCGACTTCGTGGCGGGCGCCGACGCCGTCGAGGCGCTGCCGGCGCCCACGCTGCCGGAAGTGGCGTTTGTGGGCCGCTCCAACGCCGGCAAGTCGAGCCTTATCAACGCGCTGACCGGGCGCAAGGCGCTGGCCCGCGTTTCCCACACGCCGGGGCGCACGCGGCAGATCAATTTCTTCAAGCTCGGTTCCTCGCTGATGCTGGTGGACCTGCCCGGCTACGGCTTCGCCCAGGCCTCCAAGGCGTTGGCGGCGCAATGGCAGCAGCTGATCTTCGCCTATCTGCGCGGGCGGCCGAATTTGCGCCGGGTGATCCTGCTCGTCGACGCGCGCCGCGGCGTGATGGACGTGGACCAGCAGGCCATGAAGCTGCTCGATGAGGCGGCGGTCTCTTACCTCGTCACGCTAACCAAGATGGACATGCTGAAGCCTGGAGCGCGCGAGGCCGCGCGGGATGCGGCGCGCGAGGCGCTCGGCGGGCGGATCGCCGCCTATCCGGAGGTTTTCGCGACCTCGGCGGATGACCGGCTCGGCCTCGATGAACTGCGCGCCCACATCGCCGCGCTGGCTGGCCGGTAGGCTTTCGTCTATAAGCGCTGAACTCTGGTGAGGCCGAAAATGGCGCTGCAGGACGACACCGGACTGGATCGCAACATGCGCGTCTTGGCGCGCTGGCGCTCGACGGCGCGCGTCCTGGTCGAGGCGCTGCCCTACATCCTGCAATATGACGGCAAGACCATCGTCGTGAAATATGGCGGCAATGCCATGGAAGACGGTGTCGCCCAGCATTTCGCGCAGGACATCGTGTTGATGAAGCAGACGGGCGTCGACCCCGTCGTCGTCCATGGCGGCGGCCCCCAGATCGGGGCCATGCTGAAGAGCCTGGCCATCCCATCTCACTTCATCGACGGGCTGAGGGTGACCGACGAGGCGGCCGTGAAGGTGGTGGAGATGGTGCTGGCCGGGTCCATCAACAAGGAGATCGTGAGCGGCATCAACGCCGCCGGCGGACGCGCCGTAGGCATCTCCGGCAAGGACGGCAACCTCGTCATCGCGCGCAAGCTCGAGCGCACCAAGCTCGACCCCGCGACGCTCGAGCCCAAGTCCATCGATCTCGGATTCGTCGGCGAGCCGGAAACGATCAATCCGGAGGTGCTGCGCACCATCATCGCGTCCGACCTCATCCCCGTGATCGCGCCCATCGGCGTGGGCCGCAAGGGAGAGACCTTCAACATCAACGCCGACACCGTGGCGGGCGCGGTGGCGGGCGCGATGTCGGCGATCCGTCTTCTGCTCCTGACCGACGTGGAGGGCGTGCTCGACCGCGACGGCAAGCTCATTCCGCGGCTGAACGTGACCCAGGCCCGCGCGCTGATCGCCAACGGCACCATCTCCGGCGGCATGATCCCCAAGATCGAGACGGCCATCGAGGCCGTGGAACATGGCGTGGAAGCGGCCGTCATCCTGGATGGGCGGGTTCCGCATGTGCTTCTCCTTGAAATCTTCACCGAGCACGGCGCCGGCACCATGATCACGGCGGAATGACACGCACGCTTTTCCTGGCTTTCGCGCTGACGTTATGGGCCGCGCCGGCCTTCGCCAGCGTCACGCTCTGCAACCAGACGAGCTATATCCTCTATGCCGCGGTCGGCTATCAGTCGGGCCCGCAGGCAATCACGCAGGGCTGGAACCGCGTTGTGCCGGGCGACTGCATGGAACCCAAACTTCAGCCGCCACCCGGCCCCTTCTTCTTTCTTTCCGCCCGCAGCAGCCGGGCCCATTCGGGGCCTTCGCATGTCTGGGGCGGGAGCCTGCGCTATTGCGTGAAGGATACCGATTTCAACCTGCGCACGCCCCTGGGCGCGCAAAGCTGCGGCGCGGAGGACGCGTTCCTGGGCGAATTCTCGCCCGTCAACACCGGCAACGCCGCGAACTGGACCACGACGCTCACCGAATCGCCGCGCATCGATTCCCTCGAAGTCGCGCGCGCCATCGGCATCGCGCGCCTCCTGAACGATCTCGGCTACAAGATTGCGCCGGGCGGCGGCAAGAGCAACAAGAGCTTCGACGATGCGCTGGCGAAATTCCGCGCCCGCATGCACCTGCCCGCCAATGCCAGCACGGACGACCTGTTCGACGCGCTCGAAACCGAGGCGCTGAAGGCGGCCGCGCCCTCGGGCTACACGATCTGCAACGACGGCAACGGCGACATCTGGGCGGCGCTGGCGTTCCAGGAGGGCAAGGACTGGCTTTCCCGCGGCTGGTGGAAAGTGGCGCCCGGCGCCTGCGCGCGGGCCATCGCCACGCCGCTCGCCACCGACAAGGTCTGGCTCTGGGCCGAAGGCAGGAACCACAAGCCCATCGTCAGCGGTCCCGACAGGTTCTGCATCGCCGATGTCGAATTCGAGAGCCATGGCCGCGGCGCCTGCAAGCAGCACGGATTGTCGGAAGCCGGGTTCGCGGCGACGCCGACGAAGGGCCTGACCGGCTTTGCCGCCCATGTCGGCAACACCGGGCTCTTGCCGCCCAAGCCTTCGCCTCAGGCCTTCACTTCGAAATAGTTGAGGTGCCAGCGCATCTCGTCTTCCGTCATCGGGAAAGAGACGCCGCCGCGCGCGGGAAGCAATTCGCCGGCCGGAAGGCGCATGACGAAAGTCTGGATCTTGAACGCCGCGCGCATGGAAAGCCCCGCGCGCCACACCAGCGCCGTGACCCCTTTGGCCGCGCCGGACTGCACGATGCGCCGCGCGGTCTCCGCCGGGACCTTGGCGAGCAGCGACAGCGCGGTGACCACCGCCTCCTTGCGCCCGGCTTCGGCCGCGCTTTCCACGAAGGAATCGTCGAGCTTGCCGGCGCGGAAGAGGCGCTCGGCCTCGGAGGCGCCCACGGTGGACGGATCGCGCACCGCGTCCGCGTCGCCCGCTTCGATGCGGCTGCGCATCTGGCGGTTCAGCGTCTGCTGTGTTTCCTCATCCAGGCCCGCGCGCTCCGCGAGCTTCTGGATCAGCGCCGCGCCCACGAATCCGGCGATCCGCCTTATGGCGCGCTGCGACAGGTCGCTGCGGAGCACCAGCGGCAGGTGCCAGGCACGCACCGATGCCGCGTGCTCGATGATCTTGTCCAGCGTCTGCTGGCGGATCTCGGCGGTGGAGTTCGACAGCAGCTCGGCCACCGAGGGCTCATCCATCACCGAACCCAGCGCCTCCGACACATTGGCGCCGAGGGGACGCCGGCGGGCGATGGCCTTGAGGGCGTGGCGCGCCTGGGCGGTAGTGATGATCTCGATCAGGTCGGCGTCGGACAAAAGCGGCGAATATTCCAGGATCGGCGCCGACACGCTCTCCACGTCGCGCGCCAGCTTGCGGATCACGCGCCGGGGCACGCAATCCAGCATCTTGATCTCTTCGGCCAGCACCGCGCGCACGCGGGGGAGCTGGTCCCTGGCCAGCTTCTCCAGCGTCTCGATGGTGAGTTCGCGCAGGCGCGACTGGCCGTCCGCCGGCAGGCTCGGCATCAGCCGGCCGATCTTTCGGGCCAGCTCGACGCGCACGTCGTCGTCCGCGTCGTCGGCGAGCAGGCGGTTGGCATGCGGCGGGCTCGAGGGATTGGCGGCCACGGCACGGCGCGCGGCCGGATGGCCCTCACCCGCCAGGAACATCAGCGCCTCGGGCGGCGTGTCGGTGCGCGCGGCCAGCTCCTCGCGCGCGGCCTCGCCACGCGCCTCCAGGATGCGCAGGACCTCCTCGCGATCGAGAGGATGGGGCATATGGGCGATCTTGCGGCTTTCCATGGCTGACCCTTCCGAGCCGTCATTCTCCGCAACCTCCTGTTAAGGCGGGTTAAATGGGCTTGCTTAGCGAATTGCGAAGAAATGCCGGCGAACTTGCAGGAACCCGCGCCTTGGCTCACTTTCGCACAATGACCGGCGCGGATTTCAGCCATGTGCGGGCGTGGATCTTCGATCTCGACAACACGCTCTACCCGGCCCATTGCGATCTCTTCGCCCTGATCGACGAGCGGATGACCGACTATGTGTCGCGCCTGCTGGACGTGGACCGCGTCGAGGCGCGGAGGCTCCAGAAGGAGCACTACCGTACCCACGGCACCACGCTGAATGGGCTGATGAAGGTCCACGGCATCGCGCCGGACGAGTTCCTTTCCTACGTGCACGACATCGATCTCTCCGCGCTGGCGCCCGACGCCTCCCTCGCCGCAGCGCTCGAGCGTCTGCCGGGCCGGCGTTACGTGTTCACCAATGGCAGCCGCGAGCATGCCGCCCGCGTGCTGGCGCGCCTCGACCTCGCCCATCTGTTCGAGGAGGTGTGGGACATCCGCACCTTCGGCTTCCAGCCCAAGCCCCATGCCCATGCCTATCGCACCGCGCAGGCGCGCAAGGGTGCGGGCGCGGCCGCCATGTTCGACGACATCGCCCGCAACCTGGTCGAGGCGCATGCGCTGGGCTGGACGACCGTTTGGCTCAACAACGGCTCGGAATGGTCGCGCCAGGGACCGGAAGCGCCGATTGCCGAGCCGCACCACATCCACTATGAAACCGGAGACCTCGCCCGCTTCCTGCAATCCGTCCGGCTGACATGAACGATCTCATCCGCGCCATTGACGCCGCCTGGGAAGAACGCGACACGCTCTCGCCTTCGACCGCGGGCCCGCTGCGCGACGCGGTGGAGCAGGCGCTGGCGCTGCTCGATTCCGGAGCGGCCCGCGTGGCCGAAAAGACCGGCGGCCAATGGCATGTGAATCAGTGGCTGAAGAAGGCGGTGCTGCTTTCCTTCCGGCTGAGCGACAACCGGCGCATGGACCAGGGTGTCGGCGGCGCCTGGGACAAGGTCGACCTCAAATTCGCCGGCTGGGACGAAGCCCGGTTCCGCGCCGCCGGATTCCGCGCCGTGCCCGGCGCCATCGTCCGCCGCTCGGCCTTCATCGGCAAGGGCGTGGTCCTGATGCCGTCCTTCGTCAATGTGGGCGCGCGGGTGGGCGACAACACCATGGTCGACACCTGGGCGACCGTCGGCTCCTGCGCCCAGATCGGTTCGCACTGCCACATCTCCGGCGGCGCGGGCATCGGCGGCGTGCTTGAGCCGCTCCAGGCCGCGCCCACCATCATCGAGGACAATTGCTTCATCGGCGCCCGCGCCGAAGTGGCGGAAGGCGTGATCGTGGGCGAGGGCTCGGTACTCTCCATGGGTGTGTTTCTCACTTCCTCCACAAAGATCGTGGACCGCGCCACGGGCGAGATCTTCACCGGCCGCGTGCCGCCTTATTCCGTCGTGGTGTCCGGCACGCTGCCATCGGCGCCCGGCAAGCCAGCGCTCTACTGCGCCGTCATAGTCAAGCGGGTGGACGAACGCACCCGCGCCAAGACATCGATCAACGAACTGCTCAGGGACTGAACCGGGCCGGAGGCCGTCATGGACTGGCGCGAATTCTTCTTCGGCCGCGAAGGCCGCATCGACCGCAGCGACTTCTGGCAGTATTTCGGGTTGCTCGTCCTCTACCTCGTGTTCGCCATCGTCGTTCTTGTGCTCGCCGGGGGCAGCGGCATGCTGCGGCTCGTGCTCCTGGGGCTGCCGGTCTACCCGACCTATGTGATCGCGCTGAAGCGCATGCACGACCGCGACAAGGACGATCTGCGGCCTTATCTCTATGCCGGCGGCCCGTTCGCCGTGGAGATCGCCGCGGGCTTCGTGCCGCTTCCCGCTTCGGCGGCATGGATTCCCCATCTGATCATGCTGGCGCTGCTCGTTGCCGCCCTGGTCGAACTGGGCATCACCCGCGGCACGCGTGGCGCCAACCGGTTCGGCGAGGATCCGGTGGTCGAGCATCCGGTCGCGCCGGGCGGCTACCAGATCAAGATCGCGGCGGGGTCCCGGGGCGGCGAGACGCGGCATCAGTTCTTCTACGTCGCCTCGCACGATGCCGAGCACGCGCGCCGGCTGGTGCGCGACGCCCATGGCGCGCCCGACGAGGCGGTGAAGGTGATGAGCCCCATCCTGCACCAGACCGTCGAGCGGCACGGGCTTGGCCACGGCGAATTCATCCCCGCGCCCCGCCAGCATTTCGAGAACGAGGCGCCATGATTTGGCCTGCCTCGCGTGCGTGAATTGACCGCTTCCGCCGCGGGGCCTAAATCCGAAGCCTCCATGTCCAGAGCTCTCGAACTTGCGCGTGCCCTGATCCGCTGCCCCTCCGTCACGCCTGAGGATGCGGGCGCGCTGGCGCTGGTCGAGGCGGCGCTGGCACCGCTGGGCTTCGTGTGCCGGCGGATGCGCATCGCCGCGCCCGGCACCGCACCCATCGAGAATCTCTATGCACGGCTCGGCACCGAGGCGCCCAATTTCTGCTTTGCCGGCCACACCGACGTGGTGCCGCCGGGCGATGCCGGGCTGTGGCGCCATCCGCCCTTCGCGGCGGAGGTGAAGGACGGCGTGCTCTATGGCCGCGGTGCCGCCGACATGAAATCCGCCATCGCCGCCTTCATCGCCGCAGTCGAGAATGTCCTGGCGCAGGGCCGGCCGGAGGGCTCCATCAGCCTGCTCATCACCGGGGACGAGGAAGGCCCCGCGGTCAACGGCACCGAGGCGGTGCTGGCCCGCCTCGCCGCCGAAGGCGAGACGCTCGACCATTGCGTGGTGGGCGAGCCCACGGCCACCGCGCATGCGGGCGACACCATCAAGATCGGCCGCCGCGGTTCCATCAACACGGTGGTGACGGTGACGGGCGTGCAGGGCCATGTCGGCTATCCGGCGAAGGCGAAGAATCCGATTCCCGCGGTGGCCAGGCTCGTGGAGCGGCTCAACGTCAAGCTCGACGACGGCACGGCGCATTTCGATCCTTCCACGCTCTCCTTCACCTCCATCGACGTGGGCAATCCCGCCGCCAACGTGATCCCCGCCGAGGCAAAGGCGCGCTTCAACATCCGTTTCAACGATTCCCATAGCGGTGACAGCCTCCGGCGATGGATCGCGCAGATTGCAGGCGACGTGGCGAAGGAGACCGGCACCTCCATCGCCTGCGAATTCACGGTCGGCGGGCAGGTGTTCCTTACCCAGCCGGGCGCGTTCGTGACGCAGCTTTCAGACGCGCTGACGCGGATGAACAACGCAGCGCCGGAGCTTTCCACCACCGGCGGCACGTCCGACGCCCGCTTCATCCGCAACCATTGCCCGGTGGCGGAGATCGGATTGCCCGGCTCGACCATGCACAAGGCCGATGAATGCGTGCCGGTGGCGGAGATCGAGCATCTCGCGAAGGTGTACGAGGAGATCCTGCGCGCCTATTTCGCCGATCCGCCGAAATGAGCGCGCCGCGATGAGCGCAATCGGCATCTTCGATTCCGGCATGGGCGGGCTCACGGTGATGCGCGCGCTGATGGGGCGGCTGCCGCATGAATCCTTCCTCTATCTGGGCGACACCGCGCGCCTGCCCTACGGCACCAAGAGCGGCGAAACCGTCACGCGCTACGCCGTGCAGGCAACCGCCGCGCTGATGAAGCGCGACGTCAAGCTCCTGGTCGTGGCGTGCAACACCGCCTCCGCCGTGGCGCTGCCGGCGCTCGAGGCGGCGCTTGCGCCGGTGCCGGTGATCGGCGTGATCGAGCCTGGCGCCGAGGCGGCGCTCGCCGCCGCGCCGGAGGGGCCCATCGCGATCATCGCCACCGAAAGCACGATCAGGGGTGGCGCCTATCGCCGGGCCATCCGCGCGCGTGCGCGCGACGTGCCCGTGGCGCAGCAGGCCTGCCCGCTCTTCGTGCCGCTGGCAGAGGAAGGGATCGTGACCGGCGAAATCGCCGAGGCGGTGGCGCGGCGCTACCTCCAGCCCCTGATGGCCAGCCTGCCGCGGCCGAAATGCCTGGTCCTGGGCTGCACGCACTTCCCGGTGCTGAAGGACACCATCGCGGCGATCGCCGGAACGGACGTGACGCTGGTCGACAGCGCGGAGACGACAGCGCGCGTGGTCGAGGCGCGGCTGCGCGAACTGCCGCCGGCCACGGCGCCGTCTCGCGGATTCCTCGTCACCGACGCGCCGGACCGCTTCGCGCGGGTGGGCGAGATCTTCCTCGGCCAGCCCATCGATCCGGGGCTGGTCGAGCTGGTCGACATCCAGGGTTGAGCACCATCGCGGCGGTTCGCCATACGAGTCGCTGCGACGGCCATGCGACCTGCATGTTCCCGCGGGCTCCTTTACGACGCGGAAGAAATCGGATAATCTCCATTTGGTTCAGACATTCCTTTACTTGCTAATATTGCGCAGTTCACATCCCGGGGGCGAAAATGCGCAGATTGTCGAGCTATTTGCTGGCCGCGGCCGGTTCCGTGGCGCTTTTCGCGGCGGCCGCACATTCCCAATCGAAGCTACCGAACGTGTGCGGGCCGGGAAGCCGGGGGTGCCCGCACGCCGCGGCCAGGATTGTCCCGCCTCAGGTGTCGCATCCGGTGACGCCGCAGGCGGCATCCTGCAAGCTTCCGGGCGGCTGGACGGAATCCTTCGGCGGCATCATATCGATCAGCAAGGATCTGACGGGGACTATGAAGCTGCCCTATTGCTCGGCAATTCATAATCTTGCCCTTGCGCAGTCGGGCAACGGATTCACCGTAAACGCCACGTATACGGGCGGAAGCGAGTGTCAGGGCTTCACGGAATCGCTGACGTTCCAGGATTGCTCGACCGCATCGGGAAGTTACGTCAACGATGACGGCACGAGCGGCTCCGACACCTGGACGTCCAATGGCGGCAATCTGATGATCTCGCAGCCGCAAGCCGACGAGAAGGACAACCTCGACCCGGATGCGCGCACGGTATCGGTTACCTATGAAGGCACATCGTCTCAGACCACGGACACCGTCGCATGGACCGTGGACATCAGCTATACGACAAGCGGCGGCGTCGGTCCCTTCACCAAGGACGATAGTTTCAACACCGGCATCAACCAGCCGCGGGCGCGAAATTACGCGGCCGTCGGCGGCCAGGTGACGGTGAATGCCACGGGCCAGGCGTCGGGCGCCGCGCCGCAGGTGCAATCGTACATCACCGGCAGCAACCTCTCGAGAAAGTCTGTCACGGCCTATCTCAACGGCCTCTATGGCACCGCCGCCACTGGCGCGGGATTGAAGAACTACACGGCCGACCTGATGTCCGGCGTCGCATTTCAGGAAAGCTCATGCCAGCATTTCCACCGCATCACGCTCTACAACACGTCCGCCTTCTGGCCCGCGGAAAATTACACGACCGGAAACGCATCGCAGCGCGGCCTCTATATCGGGCTGACCCAGGTGCCCACCACCATGAAGACGGCCTGGGACTGGAATGCCAACGGAACGCAGGGCGTCTCCATCATGGGCCAGAAGCTCACCGCGGCCGTCGCCTATCAGAAAAGCATGCAAGCGACCCATACCGGCCTCAAAGGCATGACGGGTGTCGAACTCGAGGATGTAGCGCTGCTGATGTACGCGGGATATGCAAATGTGAAAGGGACCGGGCCGCAATACTTCCAGCCATCGTGCTCCGGTACGCCGAACGGTGCCACCTGCACCGGCGGAACCTGGACGTGGGTGCAACGGCCCAATCTCTCCTCGGGCGCTCTCGGCTATGTCGCAACGGTGAGGGGGCACACGTCATGCAGCTGAACGCAACGCTTTTCCGCGGCATGGTGGTGTCGGCTGTCCTGTTTGCCGCGCCGGCCGGAGCGCAGTCTGACGCGATCTCCGCGCAGGCGGGCATGCCATCCATCTCCGTTCCGGCGTCTTCGCTTTCGCCCGCCGCCAGGCATTTTGTCGCCGGAACGTGGGCGCCGGGCGTCGATCCGGCGGGCCTTGTTGCGAGGGGGCAGTCTCTGGGCGCTTTTCTGGATGAGGTGACGGGACCGCCTCTGCAGTCCTACGAGGCCTGTAGCGCCGCCTTCGCGAATCTTTCGGGCCAGAGCTACGAGTTGGTCGCATCGGTGCGGGCGAGCGGCCGCTTCTGCAACCTGATCGTCGTTGTCGAGAAGTCCTCCACGGGCATTACCGTCGGTCAGCTGCAGGTCTGGGACATCCCCAAGGTGAAGGATGCCCTATACCGGAGCGGGAATTCGACGCTGCTGGCCGTGTGGCAGCCATGGTCGCCCTATGAAGGCACGCGCGCCTGCATGGCGAGCTTCCCCGCACTCTACCGATACCAGGCAGGCGGCTTCATCGACGTGAGCAGCCAGGCACGGAGTTTTTACCAGGACATGCTCGTCAAGGCGGAGAAGAACGCCGCGTCCAGCGCTGCGCAAGGGCGCGCCGAAAGCGATTGCGACCTGATGGAGTTGTACAGGCTCCGGCGCACGCTCGATCCGCAGAGCGCCGCCGAATCCCAGCTCGCCATCAGCTGGGCGAAGAGCCCAGATCCCGCGCGCCGCGCGAAAGCGGCCGTGATGCTGGGCGACGCCGGAGGGCCGGGCGCAAAGAATCTCCTGATGACCTTGCGCAGCGACCCCGAACCCGGCGTGGCGGCTGCGGCGCAGGGTGCGCTCGCCTCTATGCAACACTAGGCTGCTCGTAGTCGACTTTCACCAGATAAAGACCGCCCGGCGGCGCCACGGGGCCGCAAGCGGCGCGGTCCTTCGCCGCGAGCGCGTCGGCGAGGTCGCGCGGGCGCCACTTGCCTTCGCCGACCAGCTTCAATGAACCCACCATCGAGCGCACCTGATGGTGCAGGAACGACCGGGCCGAAGCTTCGATGTGCATCTCTCCGCCCGCGCGGCGCACGTCCAGACGGTCGAGCGTCTTGATGGGCGAGTTGGCCTGGCACTCCGCGGCGCGGAAAGTGGTGAAATCGTGCCGGCCCACCAGCGCCTGCGCGGCTTGATGCATCGCCTCCGCGTCGAGGTCCTTCACGACGTGCCAGGCCCGCCCGGCGTCCAGCGCCAGCGGCGCGCGGCGGCAGACGATGCGGTAGAGATAATGCCGCGCGGTTGCCAGGAAGCGCGCGTGGAAATCCGGCGCCGCTTCGTGCGCCTCCAGCACCGCCACGCGCGCGGGCCTCAGATAGTGGTTCAGCGCGTCGCGCACTTTCTCCGCCGCGTAGCTCTTGTCGAGATCGAAATGCGCCACCTGGCCCATGGCATGGACGCCCGCATCGGTGCGCCCCGCGCTGGTGACCGTCACGGTCTCCGACGAAAGGCGGAAGATCGCCTCTTCAAGCGCGCCCTGCACCGACGGCCCATTGTCCTGCCGCTGCCAGCCGACGAAGCCCGCGCCATCATACTCCACGGTGAGGCGATAGCGCGGCATCAGGCGAGACGCTCGCCTTTGGGGAGCGCGAAGCCGCGCAGCAGCTCTCCGGCGCCCATTGCGCGCGCGCCGGCGCGCTGCATGCGCGTCAGGCGGAGCGCGCCCTGGCCGCAGGCGACGGTGAGCGCGTCGTCCAGCACCGAGCCGGGCGCGCCCGCCCCCTCGGCCGGCTCGGCATAAAGCACCTTCAATCGCTCGCCCTTCGCCTCGCACCACGCGCCGGGCACGGGCGAGAGACCGCGAATGTGGCAATCGAGTTCGCGCGCGGATCGCGCCCAGTCGATGCGGGCTTCGTCCTTCAATATCTTTTTGGCATAGGTGACGCCTTCGTCGGTCTGCTTCGTCTCCCTCACCGTGCCACGCTCCAGCGCCACGAGCGCACGCACCATCAGGTCGGCGCCAAGCCGCGCCAGTTCGTCGTGCAGTTCGCCATAGGTCTTGCGCCCGACCGGCGTGCGCTCGGCCATCAGCACAGGGCCGGTGTCGAGGCCTTCCTCCATCCGCATCACCATGACCCCGGTTTCCGCATCGCCCGCCATGATCGCGCGCTGGATGGGGGCGGCGCCCCGCCAGCGCGGCAGGAGCGAGCCATGCAGATTGAGGCAGCCGAGCCTGGGGGCATCGAGTATGGGCCTGGGCAGGATGAGCCCGTAAGCGACGACGACCGCGGCATCGAGAGCGAGCGCGGCGAACGCGGCTTGCACGCCCGCGTCCTTCAGCGTGGCCGGCGTGCGCGCATCGAGCCCATGCGCCGCGGCGAGCCTTGCCACCGGCGAAGGTTCTTCGCCGAGCCCGCGGTTCTTCGGGCGCGGCGGCTGGGAATAGACCGCGGCAACGTCGTACCCCTGCCCGAACAGTGCCGACAGCGTCGGAACCGCGAAATCGGGCGTGCCGAGGAAGGCGAGACGGAGAGTCATGGCCGGGTCATAGCACCGCGTGCCGCGCCAGGCGACCGCGCGCGCCCGTTCAGCCCGCGTCCTTCAGGCGCTTGGCCTTGGCGAGCTTCCTGAGCGCGATGGACTTCTTGAGCTTGGAAAGATGATCGAGGAACAGGATGCCGTCGAGGTGGTCCATCTCGTGCTGCACGCAGGTCGCCAGCAGGCCGTCGGCTTCCAGCACCCGGATCTCGTTCTGATAGTCGAGATAGCGCACCTTGCAGGCGGCGGGGCGGCTGACGTCGGCGTAGTGCTCCGGCAGGCTCAAGCAGCCCTCGTTGTAGGTCGCGTCTTCCTCGGAGACCCAGATGATCTCCGGATTGGCCATCTTCAGCGGCTGCGGTTCCTCGTCCTCGCGGGCGATGTCCAGGACGATCACGCGCTTCAGCGCGCCGACCTGGGGTGCGGCGAGGCCGATGCCGGGGGCGGCGTACATGGTCTCCAGCATGTCGTCCATCAGCCGGCGCACCTCGGCATCGACCTTGTCGACGGGCTCGGAGATCCGCTTCAGGCGCGGGTCGGGAGCCGTGATGATCGGCAGAATGGCCATGGACTTTGTTCTGCTTTTGTACTTTAGTGTGGACGTACTCGTTTCGTACTTTACGTATGGATTTCCGCGCCTATCGTCAAGCAATCGACACGCCCGAGTCGAGGGCGAGTCGAGGGCGAGTCGGGTGAATTGTGCTTTTGAACCGGGATGGCTGCCATGGCTGAAATGCCCCTCATTCTGTCCGCTTTGGCGGTTTTGGGCGTCTTGA
>DATJXR010000039.1:0-133800 GCA_035499995.1 Rhizomicrobium sp.
GACGAGATGGACGAAGCTTCCGGCGACGGCTGGGCCCAACTTCAGCCTAACGGAACCCTCAAAGGCCAAATCTGCTTCCACAATGGCGACGAAGCCGACTTCATCGCCAAACCCTGGAAAACTTCTTCAACAGCCTGCTAACCGGCCTCTGGGACGAAATTGATCCTCGGTTGCGCGAGTCAATCCGCACGTGGGCGATCGGTATCGACACGCGACGGCAACTCACCGCTGCACTTGCCAGCGTCCGGCCCGACAACAGTTGGATGATCGAGAATGCTCTCAATCTTAGACAGAGATCGATCAACTAGAGCGTTTCAGTCCAATTCAAAGATCAAATAAGCGGTGTGATGCCACAATATCCAAAGCCATTACTAACCAATTGAAAAAATTGAATTATCAGAAATTCTTGGTGCGGTCGAGAAGACTCGAACTTCCACGGGTTGCCCCGCTAGCACCTCAAGCTAGTGCGTCTACCGTTCCGCCACGACCGCATCCTGAGGGAGGCGGGGTGTAGCAAAGGCCGGACGGCTTGGGAAGCCCCGGAATTCAGCCGAAAAACCCCGGCGGCGATGAAGAAGGCGGCGACATGCAGGTCAATATCCGCGCCGGCCATATGCCGCCGCCGGAGAGCGATGGGAACGTCCATTTCAAGCTTCCGGTGAACCGGCTTCAGATGCCCTCGCCGTCGAGGCCGGTGTGGATGCCGCACTCGTCCTTGTCGAGGCCGGACCAGCGGCCGTCGCGATAGGCTTCGCCGGTCAGCACGCGCCGCGTGCAGGGCATGCAGCCGATGGAGGGATAGCCGTCCTCCACCAGCGGATGGCGCGGCAGGTTGTGCGCGGCGAAATAGGCGTCGAGATCGGCGAGGGACCAGTCCGCCAGCGGATTGAAGCGGAAGCGGCCCTCGAAATGCTCGACCTTCTCCATCTCCGCGCGGGCATGGGTCTGGAAGCGCTTGCGGCCCGTGATCTGGGCGGCGAAGCCCTCGAGCGCGCGGCGCACCGGAACCACCTTTCGAAAATTGCAGCAGGCGTCGGTGTCGCGCGTCCACAGCACGCCTTCGGGATCCTTCGCGGCGCGATCGGCCGGATGCGGTCCGATGGCGCGGATGTCGGTGAGGCCCAGCACGTCCTGCAGCCGGTCGCGATAGCGCAGCGTCTCGCCGAAGAGCTTGCCGGTGTTGAGGAAGAGGACGGGCGTCGCCGGATCGATCTCGGCCACCATGTGCAGCAGCACTGCAGACTCCGCGCCCATAGACGATACCACCGCCGTGCGGCCGGCGAACTGCTCGGCCAGCGCGAGCCGGAGCACGCCCATCGCGTCGCGCGATTGCGCCAGCGCCTGCAGCTCGGCGAGCCGCGCCCTGGCCGGCGCGTCCACCAGCGTGGAGGACGGACGGTCGAAGACGCGCGGGCCGCGCGTGCGGTCGATGACGGTCACCGCGTTCATGGGAGCCAGCTCCGCTCTTCGACGTAACGCACGGTGCGTTCGGCCACGTGGACGGGCAGGGCGCCCTGCTTGCGCCACGCCTCGCGCGCGCCGGACAGCTCGCACAACCGGCCGCCCCATTCCAGGCCGAGGCTGCGCTCGAGCCATTGGCGGATAAGGCGCGCGAGGCCCGGAGATCTGCCGCCCGTCGAAACCGTCAGAAGCAGATCGCCCCGGCGCACGATGGCCGGGACGTGGAAGTCGCAGAGCGAGGGAACGTCCTCGACATTGACCAGCACGCCCTGGGCGCGCGCGCGCATAGCCAGCCGCGCGGATTGCCTGGCATCGAGCCCGGCCACGAACAGGACATGGATGTCTGGAAGTTCGTCGACGTCCGCCGCGATGGCCACGGCCTGCGCACCCGCCTCGGCCAGGAGCGCGGCACGGCGCGCCAGCCCCTCGCCTTTTCCGGCAAGGCCCGCCTTCACGAACTTCGGGGCGAGAGCGATGGGCAGCAACGCGGCCTCCATGGACCCGCCCACCGGCGGTTCCACAAAGAGATACGCGTCGACCTTCTATATTGCAAGAATATACAGTGGAATAAAATATTCCACAGTGTTTAGTCGTTTATTGGTAGCCGCGGAGCAGGTCGGACACCGAAACCGCGATCTTGTCGCCCTGGATGATGATTTCGCCCCTGGCGACGGGCCGGTCGTTGGCCAGGACCAGGACGGGATCGTCCTGCCTGGAATTGAGCTCGATGACGGCCCCGCGGCCCATGCGCAGGAGCTGGTGCATCGGGATCACCGAGCGTCCGAGCACCACGGAAATCTCGACCTTGACGTTCTCGATATTGGGGGACATCTGCCTATCCGGTTAGGACCGCCGCGATGTTCGCGCGGTTATGCTTTCGGCGGAGTTAATGGCGGCGCTTGTGGATACCCCGACCACCCTGGCCAGGCCCGAATGGACGGTGCGCGGCGGGCTGCTGCCCTACGGCGAGGCGGTCGCCTTCATGGAGAACCGCGCGGCGGCGATCGCCGAAGGCCGCGCGAGCGAGATGGTCTGGCTGGTCGAGCATCCGCCGATTTACACGGCGGGCACCAGCGCGAAGGACGCCGATCTCATCGACGCGCGCTTTCCCGTGTTCCGGACGGGACGCGGCGGCCAGTTCACCTATCACGGCCCCGGGCAGCGCGTCGGCTATGTGATGCTCGACCTGAAGCGCCGCAAGGCCGACGTGCGCGGCTTCGTGCGCGATCTCGAGGAATGGCTGATCCGCGCGCTGGCGCGGTTCAACGTCAGGGGCGAGCGGCGCGATGGGCGCGTGGGTATCTGGGTCGCGCGCGGAAACCGCGAGGACAAGATCGCCGCCATCGGCGTGCGCGTGCGAAAGTGGGTGACGTTCCATGGCATCGCCTTCAACGTCGATCCCGACCTCACCCATTTCGACGGCATCGTGCCCTGCGGCGTGCGCGAACACGGCGTCACCAGCCTCGCCGATCTCGGCATCCCCGTCTCCATGGCCGACGCGGACGTGGCGCTGAAGGCCGCGTTCGAAGAGGTGTTCGGCCCGGTATCGTAGCGCATCGTCACGGACGGGCCCGTCGGCCGTCCGTTTTCCCCAAGCACGAGATCTTCCGGCAAACCCTCTGGAACATGGATGGCGGCCATGGCGGGTTTGAGATCATGCAACCGAAGCGCACTTCCATTGCCCCCTTCACCGGGCGAAGGTGGTGCGCATGCCGATTCAGGGGAGCCAGTCATGCCGCGCGTATCCGCCGCCTTCTACTCCATCGCCGTGATTTGCGTGCTGATCGGCATGCCGTGGGGCATGATCATGGGAGCGCAGGAGAACTTCGTGACCGCGCCCGCGCATGCCCATCTCAATCTCGTCGGCTGGGTGACCATGGCGCTGTTCGGGACATTCTACGCGCTGGTGCCGGCGGCCGCGACACGGCTTGCGTGGATCAACTTCTTCGTCTCGACGCTGGCGCTCATCCTGATGATCCCGGCGCTCGGCATGTTCCTCGCCCACGGCAACGACCCGCAATGGCTGCCCTACATGCAGGCCGGCGAGGGGCTCGCGTTGCTGGGCATGCTGGTGTTCGCGATCTCGGTGTTCCGGGAACTGCTGCGCGAGCGCTGAGCGCCGCCGGCTAGAGCGACGGCCGGCGGCGGAAGCCCTTCTCCTCCGGCGGCTCGGCGTTGTGCAGCTCGACATTGTGCACGCGGCTGCCCTGGGGCCCCCGCATGCACGCCGCCACGATCACCTCGACCGCGGGCGTGGGGCCGGAGACCAGGGCCTCCACCGTGCCGTCGGCGCGGTTGCGCACCCAGCCGTCGATGCCGAGCCTGTTGGCCTCGGCGATCACAAAATTGCGATAGCCGACGGCCTGCACGCTGCCCTCGATGCGCAGCCTCAAATGGGTCAAGTCCTCGCTCATCGCGAAATCCTTTGCCTTTCGGCGCGCCCGTGCGCAACCCGACCCGTGCGCAATCGGAATGGTTAACCGGCGACGCCTAAGCTTCCGAGGTCCGAACGGATTTCAGGGCAGCCATGCGCGGGACGCGTATTGGCCCTTTAGCGGATCGGCCTCCATGTTGATTGTGCGCCGATTTCAGGGGATTAGCTTGCAAGTTCCAAGCCTTGTGCGTGGCCTTGTGCGTGCCGCCTGCCTGGTGCTTTGCGCCGCGACGGCGGCAGTGGCCCCGAATGCTTCGGCCCAGGACGCCCAGAACAGCGTCCTCACCTACCCCGCCTCCTTCTTCGCCGACCAGCGCCCCAATACCGCCTACGACATGATCGGAAGGCTGCCGGGCTTCACCTTCAACGACGGCACCTCCGCCCGCGGCTTCGCCGGCACGGCCGGCAACGTGCTCATCGACGGCGAGCGGCCGACGTCGAAATCCGACGACCTGCAGTCGATCCTGCAGCGCATCCCGGCCGGCGACGTGGACCATATCGACATCATCCGCGGCGGCGCGCAGGGCATCGACATGCACGGCCAGACCGTGATCGCGAACGTCGTGCGCAAGAAGACGGACTCCACCAGGATCGTGGCGGAATTCGACGACAATTTCTTCCCGGACGGCGAGACCGTGCCCTATGGCAGCGTGCAGTACACGCGGCACACCCGCAGCAGCACCTACGAAGCGTCGCTGTCGCGCACCGCCAATTTCGACGATTCCGTCGGCAACGGCTTCCACGACATCACCGACGTGGCGACCGGCACCGTGGCGCGGCAGCAGGCGCACACCAGCGGCCGCGGCGCAGGCGCCTCGGCCACCGGCGCGGCGACGGTTCCGCTGTGGGACGGCCAGTTCAAGGCCAATTTGGCGCTGCAGGACTCGCCGTTCTTCTCCACCAACTCCTACACCGCGCCCGGCAACGACCAGACCATCAAGGACAAAAGCGGCTCGACCAGCGCGGAGCTGGGCCTGCATTGGGAAGGGCCGCTCGGCGGCACGCATCTGGAAATCCTCGGCCTGCAGCGGCTGGGCCATCAGAGCGATGTCAATTCGCTCTTGTCAGCGGGCGACAACGAGATCTTCGAATCCCACGCCAACACCGGCGAATCCATCGTGCGCGCCACGCTGCGCTATCTGCCCATCGACTCGCTGACGCTCGAGGGCGGCGCGGAAGGCGCGTTCAACTTCCTGGACGGAACATCGAGCTTCATCGACAACGGCGTGATCGTGGCGGTGCCGAATGCCAATGCCCGCGTCACCGAAAAGCGCGGCGAGGCCTTCTTCCAGGCGACCTGGAAGGCGAATGCGCAGTGGATGTTCGAGCTGGGCGCGCGCAGCGAGTATTCCATCATCGCCGAGACGGGCGACACCGACCTCACCCGCCATTTCTTCTATCCCAAGCCGCGCGCCGTGGTGACCTGGGCGCCGGACGGCAAAACCCAGGTACGCTTCCGCTACGAACGCGTGCTGGGCCAGCTCGACTTCAACAACTTCGTGGCGTCGAGCAGCCTGTCCGCCAGCGGCATCAATGCCGGCAACGCCAACCTCCAACCCGACCAGCACGCCCAGTACGAACTCTCCCTGGAGCGGGATTTCTGGGACAAGGGCGCGGTCGTCCTCACGCTGATGCACGAGAACATCAAGGACGTGGAGGATTATGTGCCGGTGACCGGGACGGGCGGCGCTGTGTTCGACGCGCCCGGCAACATCGGCAACGGCCGCAACGACCAGATCGACCTCGAGCTCACCCTGCCGCTGGACCGGCTTGGGCTCGAAAACGGACTGCTCAAGGCGACCAACATCTTCCGGCTCTCCAAGGTGCCGGATCCCGTCACGGGGCAGAACCGCATCATCTCCGGCCAGCGGCCGCAGGACATCGAATGGACGCTGACACAGGACCTGCCGGCGCTGAATTCGAGCTGGGGCATCTTCTTCTTCAACGCCTGGAGCGAACATTACTACCGGCTGGAGCAGGTGCGCAGCCGCCGCGTCATCCCGCCCTATTTCCAGGTGTGGTGGGACTACAAGCCCAGGCCCGGCTGGAGCCTGCACTTCGAGATCACCAATCCGGCGCCCTTCGTCTACGACGACCGCTTCTACGACTATGCGGGCCCGCGCGACACCTTCCCGCTGCAATCGATTGAAGAGCTTTCGATCAAGTCGCAGCCGCGGCTCTACGTGCAGATCCGCAAGACGTTCGACTGAGCGGATCGGGTCTTGATACGAGCCATTTGCGTCGCCATGTGAAAGGCATCGCCGGAGGCTGTCATGCGAAGAGTGTTGAAGATCGGCGGCATGGTGCTCGCCATCGTGGTGCTGCTAGCGGGCCTCGGCGCCGGCGGCTTCTACGGGATGCTGGCCTATTTCTATCCGGACCCGCCGGCGAAGGACTATCCCAGGCCCGCGAACCTGCTCCAGGCGCAGCGCCAGGATCTCGACTATTTCTCCAAACTGCAGGCGATGGACCGCTCCTATCCACCCGCGGCGCGGGCCGAAATGCAGCGCGAGGTCGCCGCCATGGAGAAGGCGGACACGCCGCTATCGCCGCAGGCCTTCCAGGTCCGGCTCATGCAGATCTCCGCGCTGGCCGACAACGGCCACACCCATGTGCGCATGACGGGGCCGGACGTGGTGCCGAATCTGCTGCCGGTGCGGGTGACGGATTTCCAGGAAGGCCTCTTCGTGATGCGCGCCAGGACGCCCGACAAGGACATGCTGGGCGGGCGGCTCGAAAGCATCGACGGCACGCCGGTCGACGAGATCGTCGCCAGGCTGAAGACGCTGCGCGGCGGCACCAGCGCGTTCCGGATGGACAACGCCGCGCTCTTCGCCGCCGACCAGGACATGCTCTACGGCCTCGGCATCGCCAGGGCGCCCATGGAGTCGACCTGGACCGTGCGCCTGCCCGACGGGCGCGAGGTGACGCGCACGCTCAAGGCCTACGACAAGCCCGAAAGCGACGCGCTCGACTACGGCTACCGCTGGACCGACCCCGCGCCGGTGAAAGGCCTGGGACCGGACTGGGTGAGCTATGAGCCCGCCAGCGGCCACCTGCCGGAGAGCCGGCGGGACCTCGACCGCGTGTTCGAGGACCTCGCGATTCCCGGAAGCTGCGCGCGTTACATCCGGCTGGCGGATATCATCGACACCGACGGCCAGAAGATCGAACCGGCGCTGGAGCGCTTCGAGAGCGAGCTGAGGGCGGACCGGCCCTGCGCCGCGATCGTGGACCTGCGCGGCAACGGCGGCGGCGACTATACGAACGCATGGCACTTCAGCCACGCCCTGCCGTCGCTGGTCGCGCCGGACGGGCGCATCTTCATCCTCACGAACGCAGGGACGTTCTCCGCCGCCATCACCACGACGGCGTTCATCAAGGAAGCGGGCGGCGATCGCGTGACGATCGTGGGCGAGCCCGTGGGCGACCGGCTCGAATTCTATGCCGAGGGCAACGAGGGCTGTCTGCCCAACTCGAAGCTCTGCGCCTCCTACGAGACCGGCAAGCATGCCTACGACGCGCCCTGCACCGACTGGCACGACTGTTTCTGGCTGAACTGGTTCTATCCCGTGCGCGTGAAGACCTTGCGGCCGGACCAACTCATCGCCTCCCGCTTCGCCGACTGGAATGCGGGGCACGACGTGGCGTTCGAACGCGCCGTGGAGATGGCGGGGAAGGCTCGCTGACGTTGCGAATGCGATCGGAATCCGGGTCGGGCAGTCATGCACGACCGCAGGCCATCCGGATGCAACGGGCCGTGGCAACTGCCGGAATCAGGCAAACTCCAGGATCACGTCGTCCAGCGCGAGGCTGTCGCCCTTCCTGGCGTTGATCTTCTTGACCTTGCCGTCGCGCTCGGCGGTGAGGACGTTCTCCATCTTCATCGCCTCGACCACGGCCAGCGACTCGCCGGTCTTGACTTCCTGGCCTTCGTGGACGTTCACCGACACCACCAGCCCCGGCATCGGGCAGAGCAGGAACTTCGACGTATCGGCCGCGGCCTTCCTGGGCATGAGCGCCGCGAATTCGGACGCCAGCGGGCTGCGCACCGTCACCAGCGCCTGCGCGCCACCCTGCCGCAGCAGGTAGCCGCCCGCGCGCCGCGCGATCTGGATGGCGAAATCCCCGCCGTCCTTCTCCTTGAGATGCATCGTCGGCTGGCCGAGATGCCAGTCGGTGGTCGCGGCATAGGGGACGCCGTCGATGCGCAGGAAGAGGCGGCCCTGGTGGATATGGGCGCCGCTCACGTCGTGCGATTTCATGCCCAGCCTGGCGACGAAATTGCCGGCCGCGCGGTGGGCGCCGTTCAATGTGCCGGAGATTTCGCCGGCGCGCTCGGTGCGCATCAGCTTCTTGGCGACCGCCGCGGCGATGAAGCGCCGCGTCATCGTTTCATCCAGCGCGCGGCCGTGGAATCCGTCGGGAAACTCCTCCGCGATGAAGGCCGTGGTGATGGCGCCGGAGCGGAAGCGCGCGTTGTGCATGATCGCGTTGAGGAACGCGATGTTGTGGTTGATGCCGTCGATGCGGAACTCGTCCAGCGCCTCGCCCATGGCGTCGATCGCCTTCTCGCGCGTGGGCGCATGAGTGCAGAGCTTGGCGATCATCGGGTCGTAGTAGATCGAGATCTCGCCGCCCTCGTAGACGCCGGTGTCGTTGCGCACGGTGACGCCGCCGCGCGTCCCTTCCACCGGGGGGCGGTAGCGCACCAGCCGCCCCGTCGACGGCAGGAAGCCGCGATAGGGATCCTCGGCATAGATGCGCGCCTCGACGGCCCAGCCGTCGATGCCGACGTCGCCCTGCCTTATGGGGAGCCTCTCGCCCGAAGCGGCGCGGATCATCAGTTCGACGAGATCGAGGCCGGTGATGAGCTCGGTCACCGGATGCTCGACCTGGAGCCTGGTGTTCATCTCCAGGAAGTAGAAATTGCGGTCCTTGTCGACGATGAACTCGACGGTGCCGGCGCTGTCGTAGCCCACGGCCTTGGACAGCATCACCGCCTGTTCGCCCATGGCCTTGCGGGTCGCGGCGTCGAGGAACGGCGACGGCGCCTCCTCGATGACCTTCTGGTTGCGGCGCTGGATCGAGCATTCGCGCTCGTTGAGATGGACGACGTTGCCGTGCTTGTCGCCCATCACCTGGATCTCGATGTGGCGCGGCTCGGTGACGAATTTCTCGATGAACAGCCGGTCGTCGCCGAAGCTGGCGCGGGCCTCGTTCTGCGAGGACTGGATCGCCTGGACGAGCTCGCTCTCCTTGTGGACAATGCGAAGCCCCTTGCCGCCGCCGCCGGCCGACGCCTTCACCATCACCGGATAGCCGATGTCGGCCGCGATCCTGCGGGCGTGCGCGGCGTCGGTGATCTCGCCGACGAAGCCGGGGACGGTGTTCACTTTAGCGGCGAGCGCGAGCTTCTTGGACTGGATCTTGTCGCCCATCGCCGCGATGGCCCTGTTGTTCGGCCCGACGAAGACGATTCCGGCCTTCTCCAGCGCCTCGGCGAACGCCTCGCGCTCCGACAGGAAGCCGTAGCCGGGATGGACGGCCTCAGCACCCGTGTCCTTGCAGGCCTGCACGATACGGTCGATCTGGAGATAGGACTGCGCCGAGGGCGGCGGGCCGATGTTCACCGCCTCGTCCGCCATCTCGACATGGAGCGCGTCGGCGTCCGCGTCCGAATAGACGGCGACGGTCGCGATGCCCATCCTGCGGGCAGTCTTGATGACGCGGCAGGCGATCTCGCCGCGGTTGGCGATCAGGATTTTTCCAAACACGATCATCCCCTGGCCGGTCCCGGCCGGATGCTGGACTAGCCGATGCCGCCGCCATCGGCAACCGATTCCGCGTTAAACGGTTGATCCGCCCCATGGTTTCGGCGCTAGGCCAGGGCGTAGGCGGCCGCGCCCGCGGCCAGCGCCGCCGCTCCGG
Organism: Rhizomicrobium sp.; assembly: GCA_035499995.1. Classification (GTDB taxonomy): domain Bacteria; phylum Pseudomonadota; class Alphaproteobacteria; order Micropepsales; family Micropepsaceae; genus Rhizomicrobium. The sequence continues at coordinate 9,827 of DATJXR010000039.1, forward strand.
CCACGGCCAAGGGGGCCGCGAGGCGGCGTCCGCCCAATCCGAAGGCCAGTGCCGCCTTGGAGACGATGTTCGCGGCGCCCGCGATCAGGATGGCGGCGGTGGCGGCGGACACCGCGAGCCCCGCGCCGGTCATCTGCGCGGCCGAAAGCGTGATCGGGTCCTCGTCGGCGAGGCCGGAGACGGCGGCCAGCGAATAGAGGCCCTGCTGCCCGAAGCTCGAACCCAGGAGCTTGGCGGCCAGCATCACCGCCGCGAGCAAAAGCCCGAAGCGCAGCACGACCGAAAGCTCGAACGGATTGTCGAGGTCGAGCGCCGGATCGGCGCCCGACGTCGCGGCGCGGCGCGCGAAGACGAACGCGGACAGCGCCAGCACCGCGGTCGCGGCCGCGACCGGGGCCAGCAGCGGGGCCAGCAGCACCGGCGCCACGATCGTCGCCAGGATCAGCATGCGCGCCAGCGACACCGTCCATGCCGCGGCGATGCCGGTGGCGACTTCGAGGCTCGCCGCCGGGTCCTTCCGCGCGAGCCGGGCAAAGGCGATGGTGACGGCAGTCGAACTCACCACGCCGCCGGCGCTGCCGGCATAAACCAGGCCGCGGCGCGGGCCGGCGATGCGGATGGCGACGTAGCCCGCGTAGGAGAACGCCGCGATGAGGATGGTCAGGAGCCAGAGGCGGTAGGGATCGAGCGCGCCCCAGGGATCGACGGCGCGATCGGGAAGGATGGGCAGCAGCACGAAGGTCATCGCCAGCAGGAGCAGCGCCGCGCGCAGCTCGGGCCACGTCACGCGTTCGAGAAACCGGTGCAGCGCCTGGCGCTCGGCGAGCAGGCCCGCGACCGCGACGCCGGCCGCGCCCGCCACCGCCATGTCGCCCAGCACCGCATAGCCGCCGAGCGCGAAGGTGAGGAGCCCGGCGATGAGATCGGTCGCCGAGAGGCTGTTCTCCGCCACGCTGCGCCGCCATTCGAAGACGACGAGCCCGATGGCGAAGCCGAGCGCCGCGAGCCCCAGCGCCACGCCGCCCAGCATCGGATGAAGCGCGCCCCAGACGCCGCCCAGCAGCGCGATCAGCGGAAAGGTGCGCACGCCCGCCACGCGCGAACCGGCCGGCCCTTCGCGCTCCTGCCAGCCGCGCTCGATCCCGATCAGAAAGCCGATGGCAAGCGCCAGCCCCAGCCGCTGGAAGAGATCGAGCGTGGACACGCCTGCTACTTCTTCCCCTTCATCGACCTGTCGCGGATGGCGCGGAATTCGTTGCCGGGATACCAGTCGGGCCAGTCGTCGCTGCTGGCGATCTCGTCGCCCAGCGTGTAGAGCGCGTCGAGATCGCTGATGGGGCCGGAGAGGTCCCAGTTCGCCTGCCATTCGTCCGAAGGCTGGTGGTAGTGGTGCAGCAGATAGTCCTGCCGCAGCGCATGACCGGCCGCGGTGCCGCCGTCGATCAGGTCGTAGCCGCCGCCCGGATTAAGCATCGGCACGCCGACCTTGGCGAGGCTGATGTGGTCGGAGCGGTAGAAGCCGCCCTTCTCCGGCTCGGGATCGGGGGTGATGACGCGGCCTTGCGTCTTCAGGATCGCGGCGAGCTTGTCCTCGAGCTGGGAGGCGCCGTTGCCGACGATCACCATGTCATGCGCCCGGCCCTCCGGCAGGTTCGCGTCCAGGTTCACGCCGCCGACAATGTGGTCGAGCGGCCAGATCGGATGCTCGCCGAAATATTCCGAGCCGAGCAGGCCCTGCTCCTCCATCGTCCAGGCGATGATGGCGATCGAGCGCCGCGGCGCGCGCGTGTCGTGGGCGAAGGCCTCGCCGATCTCCAGGACCGAAGACAGGCCCATGCCGTTGTCGACGGCGCCGTTGTAGATCTTGTCCGGTCCGGCCACGTCCGGCTTGATGCCGAGATGATCCCAATGCGCGGTGTAGAGGAAATAATCGTCGGGATGCCTGGAGCCGCGCACCACGCCCACCACATTGCGCGTGGTCATGGGCGAGATTGTGGAGTGTGCGTCCACGCTCATGGTCTCGCCGGTCATCGGCACGGCATGGAAGCCGGGCTTGTTGGCGGCGGCCTTCTCCGCGTCGTAGTCGAGGCCCGTGTCCTTGAACAGCGTGCGCGCGGTGTCGAGCGTGATCCAGCCCTGGATCGGCACCATGCTCATGTTCTTGTCCGCGGCCGCCAGCCAGGATTTGTTGCCGGAGTTGGAATTGCGCACGACCTGCCAGCCATAGGCCGCCGGCGCCGTCTCGTGCACGATGATCGCGCCCGCTGCGCCCTGCCGCGCCGCTTCCTCGTACTTGTAGGTCCAGCGGCCGTAATAGGTCATCGCCTTACCCTTGAAGAAGTTGGGGTCGGGACTGGCGTCCTCGTTGCCGGGATCGTTGACGAGGATAACGACCGTCTTGCCCTTCACGTCCACGCCGGCATAGTCGTTCCAGTGGTACTCCGGCGCCACCACGCCGTAGCCCACGAACACCAGCGGCGCATTCTTCACCGTCACGCGGTCGCTCTTGAATTGCGGCGTCCAATAGACCGTCTCGTCGGGGAATTTCGGCGCGATCGCGCCCTTGGGCGTGTCGAACACCTGCGTGGACTTCGCCGGTTCGAGCGCGATGTTCACCGCCGGCACCGGCTGGAAATAGCTGCCGCGATAGCCGGGCTTGAGCCCGATGCGCTTCATCTCGTCGGCGATCCACTGCGCGGCGGCCTCGCCGTTCCTGGTGCCGGGCCCGCGGCCCTCGAAGGCGTCGTCCGAGATCGCCTTGTCACGCGCCGACAGGTCGGCGGCGTTGATGTCCGGCGTGGTGATGGGATGGCCGGGATAGCCGGCGATGGCCGCCGTCGCCAGGAACGTGACGGAGGCCGCCAGCAACAGGACTGAACGCATGAAAACCCCTCCCCAGGGAATGGACAGAATGACACTCGGGCCGCATCCTAGATGCCGCGCTCGTCTTCGCAACATAATTGCGACACCTCGCCGGAGATCAGAATGCCCGACTACATCACCAGCCGCGGAACCAGGGACGCGAAGCTGCCGTTCTCCGACGCGGTGCGCGCAGGCGAGGTGCTCTATCTCTCCGGGGCGCTCGGCAACCAGCCCGGCACGATGGAGCTCGTCCCCGGCGGCATCGTCGCGGAAACCCGGCAGATGATGACCAACATCGCCCGCGTGCTCGAGCAGAACGGCCTCGACTTCGACGACGTGTTCAAGTGCCTCGTCATGCTGGCCGACATGGGCGAGTGGCGCGCGTTCAACGAGGTGTATGTGCCCTACTTCAAGCCCGGGCGCCTGCCGGCCCGCTCGGCCTTCGGCGCCAACGGCCTGGCGCTCGGCGCGCGGGTGGAGATGGAGGCTTGGGCGTGGGCAGGGAAGAAATGACGCTGGCGTAACCTGAAGGACATCTGACCGGACGAGTCCGTGACGGTTCCGTCAATTTGGTGGCGGGGACCTGTCGCCCGGGCATGGGTTCCGTTAATATCGATTGCGTAGGGGCCATCCGCTTTCCAATTCTTTGGGGAGGAACCCATGCATCTCAAAGCCCTGGTCATCTCCGCCGCCGCGATCGCGTTCGTATCCGCGCCGGCGCTTGCCTTGAACCCGCAGCCCGAGCCGCCCAACAAGCCGCAGGTCATGCAGGTCAATCCCAACACCGTGAATCCCAACCACAACACCATGTCGACCACCGGCCACACGGGTGCGGCGGCGAGCGACGCCGACGACAACTATTGCGGCACGCCCGTGCCGGGACATCCGCGGCCGCCCAACTGCACCAGCACCAAGGTGAACGGCGCGGTGAACACCAACGCCATGCACGGCACCATGGCCGGTGGCGGCACGCAAGCCGGCGCGGCGGCGAGCGACGCCGACGACAATTACTGCGGCACCCGCACCCCCGGCCACGGCCCCCACAGCAACTGGGGCAGCGCCTGGCGCGGCAACACCGCGGCCAAGTGCGGCACCACCATGCACGGCACCATGCAGGGCGGGACGATGACGCACTGATCGAAGACTTCCTCCCCCGCGAGAGCGGGGGAGGAAGGACTTCAGAACTGGGTGTTGAAATAGTCCGCCGTCGTGTAGCCGAAGAGATAGAGCAGCAGGTATTTGCGTACGCCCGGCTCGTCGCCGCTCTGATAGGCGAGCTTCGGCAGCACGTCTGACAGCACACGCTTCAGCTTGTCGCCATCCGGCGACTTGCCCTCGACGGACGCCACGCAGTCCGATGAAAAGTCGTTGCGCTCGCCCTCGTCCAGCGCGTTCCACACCGCCAGCACGTCGTCACCCGAAATGCCGTAGCGACGGGCAAGCTCGCGGCTCGCGCCCAGGTAATAGGGCTTTGCACATTAAGCCCCCTCTGAGGGATGCCTGCACAAAAACTCTAGCGGCTGCACAAAAACTATGGATCAGGAAGCAACCTTTTACCCAAAGATGCGATGAGCGCGCTTACTGCACCAGAAAGAATTAAGCCTTGAAGCCGATTGATCTCATCGGACGATAGCCAGCGCCAGTGATCTGGCGCAATCATGTGCCACCACCAGACGCCGACTGCACCTAGGAGTAGGAGGCTTACGCAGCGAACAAATACTCTGGCACCCCAAAAAACTGCCTTCCGCAGATTCGAGATTTCTTCAAGAAATCTTTTGCGGTGTTCGTCAGTTAGTCCCGGGACGGTCGGCTTGGTATTAAAGAATTCCTGCTCTCTTCGAGCATCTTCGTCGGTCCCGTCGCGAGGAGGCCCGGGAGGAGGGACGTCAACCATGTCACAGGGACTGCGGTTGGTACGCTTGTCCCACCGCTTTCGCGTCGCCGTATCGCCTCATGATTTCCGCATAGTGGTCACGAATTAGGCTCTGCGGTATCACTGCGTTCTTGCCATATGTCTTCCAGGTTTTTGCCCATGGCGAGCCTTCTCGGTGGGTCAAATTCGAGAGATAGGTTCCTGCAAATGATCCATATTTTTCGAACACATCGTCCACTACGGCTCTCTCGTCGTTGCCCAAATCAGCGACCGCAATATTTTGAATGGGGCCTGCGATCGAATTTGGACCGCTGGGCAGAAATCCATACACACGGCGAACTACTGGACCGTACTGCCACGCCTCGACCTCGTCCTCCAAGAGCGGTCGCCCCTGAGAGCCGAGCGTAAAACCATGCGAAATGTAGACGAGCTTCATCACCTGGAGGGGATCAAGTCCGCCCCGAGTTTGAGCTTTCTGAAGAAGATAATTCGCAACGCTTCGCGCGTCGTAGACTCGATCAGCCATAACGCTAATATAAGTGCGAGGAGAAAAAGCACAATAAGATCAGGACATTGTCTTATTTTCATCAACGATTTGAATGAGTTAGTGCAACGGACCGTCTCGGTGAATATTTCTAGTTATAATTCTCATTGACAAATTTCCTCGTTCTGACAGTCTCCTTGGGCCCGCGCAGGAGTTGCCCAAATGGAAGAAATCGATCCCGAACAGGCCAAGGTGATGGACACGCTGGCCCCGTTCCTGAAGCGCCTGTACGTCCTCTTCGACGGCGCTATCGATCTCTACACCGAGAAGTACCCGGCCGATGTTCGCGCTCAGCACACGGATCGCGCGGCGGCGAATAATGTTTACTGTCATGCGTGGCACGCGCTCGAACTGGAATTCTCTGAGGAGCCGGACTTCCGTTTCCGCGAACTGAAGGGCCGCTTGAATGTTCTTCTGATCGGCGACGCCATCGTGTTGCGTCTGAAGAAAGTCGATGCCAACGGTCGCTGGCGCAATCACAAGTCCAAGCAGCAGGCCAAGTTCGACGGCCAGTTGCCGTTGCCCGGCTTGCCTCCCGAGGCGACGCGCGTGGTGCTCGGCTATCAGCCTGACGCCGCCTTCTCTTGCGTGGAGCGTGTGATCCTGCGCCCTGCTCGCGGTACCTGGGTTTCTCAGATTGTCGAAGACGGCCCGGCTTACGAGTGGGTGGATATCACTCCGAAAACCCTGCCGTTCGGCGAAGTGCGCAGCAAGGCAGCCCGCTAGTATCTCCCATGACCCACGCATTCAACCGCGACATGCTCATGGTCGCGCGAGCAGCACGGGGATTCACCCAAGGCGACCTCGCGGACGCTGCGAGCGTAACACAGGCATTGATCTCGAAGATCGAGAACGGCTTCATTCTCGACCCCACCCCCGAAATGGTGTCGGCTTTCGCCCATGCGCTCAAATATCCCGAAGAGTTTTTCTATTCGTATGAGAAGCCCCACGGCCTGCCGCCATTTCACTTTCGGAAAAGAGCAAGCCTCGGGGCAAAAATTCTCGCAAAGATAGAAGCAGACATAAATATCAGGCGAATTCACATTGATCGCCTCATGCGGTCTTTCGAATCTCATACTGCAAGAGATTTTCCGACAATCGATCTTGATCTGAACCAGTGGACACCACGCGATGCAGCACGGCATGTGCGCGGACTTTGGATGATACCTCGCGGCCCCATTGAAGATTTGACCGCCGTCGTTGAGCGCGCTGGTGCGGTTGTGGTGCAAATTGATTTTGCAACACCCAAGCTTGATGCGCTGAGTTTCCGTCTACCGGGAAAACCGCCATTGATCTTTATGAATTCTGTGGTTCCGGGTGATCGATACCGATTCAGCTTGGCACACGAATTGGCCCATTTGATTTTCCACAATCATCCTGAAACAGATGAGACAATGGAGGATGAGGCTGATGAGTTTGCGGGAGAACTATTGACGCCCGGAAGTGAAGTCCGCCCATACCTCGCTTATGCCACCCTCCCAAAGTACGGGCGTGCGAAGCAATACTGGAAAGTGTCGATAAAATCTCTGATTGTGCAAGCAAGCCGGTTGAAGGTGATTACACCGAATTTGTATACGCGCTTGAACGTCCAATATAGCAAAGCAGGTTATGGAAAGTTTGGCGAGCCGTTTCCCATTCCAGTTGAGAAACCTTCAACGCTATCGCGTGCAATTTCTCATCATATGCAGGTACTAAATTATTCGCCTGAAGAGATGGCGAAATTGCTCATGCTCACAAAGGAAGAATTTGTAAGTGCCTACACCGAACGCCCACGTTTGCGTCTCGTTGGCAGAGATTAGCCGATCTATTTGGCTTTTTTCTTTTTCGCTTCGGGCTTCCCATTAGCGGGCGCAGCACGGGGTCTATCCCAATAGGGGCTTTTGCAATGAGGACACACCTTTGGCTCCACGCCTGCTTCGCGCGGAACCCACTCGTGACCACACCGCTCGCAGCGGAAGCCCCATAGCTGAACTCTTGCCATAAGCCCCCTATATCCCCCGAGGGGATATACGTCAAATAATATAGCGAAGGGGCTTGACCTAATATGTACCTTCTAGGTATATACCTAGAAGGTACATACAGGGCAATATCGCTATGGACGCGCGGAGAGAACAGGGAGCGGAAATCGCCTCCATCGCCCGCCTCACCAAAAAGGGGGGCATCTGGCTTGTTCCGTCGCAAACCAGAGCCGGTCGGAAGTATACGGTGTGCCCGGATAAGGATGAGCCGCATTGCAGTTGTGCCGACCATGAAACGAATGGCGGTTGGTGCAAGCACATGTGGGCGGTCGAGTTTCACCGAACGCATATGCGGAACGCACCGCCACCCCCACCGGCTCCTACACCGACGCCGAAGCCCACATATCCGCAAAAATGGAGTGCCTACAACGCCGCGCAGACCCATGAGAAAGAATTGTTTCTGAATCTTTTGCGCGACCTGTGTGACGGGATTGTGGACACTCGAATCCAAACCACCGGCAGACCGCGCTTGCCGCTAGGCGATGCCGTCTTTGCTGCTTGCTACAAGGTATTTAGCACGGTGTCAGGTCGGCGGTTCATGACTGACCTTCGAGACGCACAGCAGAAGGGGTTGATCGCCCGAACACCGCATTTCAATACCATCTCGAATACATTGGAGGACGATGAAATCACGGCAACGCTTCGTGACCTCATCACCCAAAGCAGTTTGCCGTTGAAGGCGGTCGAATGTGACTTTGCCGTGGATTCTTCCGGGTTCACGTCTTCGCGGTTCGTGCGCTGGTTCGATCACAAATATGGCGCGGTTCGCCAGCAGCACACTTGGGTCAAGGTTCACCTAATGTGCGGCGTAAAAACTAACATCGTTACTGCGGTCGAGATTCGCGATAAGGACGCGAGTGACACCAAGCTAATGCCTGATCTGGTTGACGCAACCGCGAAGAATTTCAAGCTGCGCGAGGTGTCCGGCGACAAAGGATATGGCAGCCTTAGTAATTATGCAGCGGTGTCTCGCCATGGCGCTACGCCCTACATCGCTTTCAAAAACATCCATAGCGGCCGGAGCGGCGGCCTCTGGAAGAAAATGTTCCATCTATTCCAGTTCAATCGCGACGAATTTCTCGCGCACTATCACAAGCGGAGCAACGTCGAGACGACCTTCTCAATGATAAAGGCGAAATTCCGTGATCACGTGCGCAGCAAAACGGACGCGGCGATGGTGAATGAGGTGTTGTGCAAAATTGTTTGCCATAACATTTGCTGTCTCATCCAGGAAGCGCACGAGCTTGGTATCAGCCTGGATACAATTATCCGGCAGCGGGTAGCCTAACTGTCGTTCTGAAGGCTAGCGCAGACGCAATTCTGATCCGACGCGCTGAAGGAAGCCCTGCTTGTGCAGAACGATGTTTATGTCTTCTTCCCGTAAATCAAGTTCGCCCCCCACGATTGCGAGTGCTTCCTTGATGAGCTGCTTCCGCGTAAATGTTGAATCGGGCGTCTTGGTAAGAGAGAGGGCCGCGACCTCAAGAATCGTGAGAATCGTTTCTAGGTCTCTTGGCTGGATAGGGGCGTTCTGCACGCGACGGCGCTGCCCCCCTTCGACAGAAAACCGCTCTTCCGCGATGTCAACGTCATATGCCATGGCGTCACTCCTTCTACTTCCCCCGCGCGCTTGCTGCGCGCCTCCCGGCGCTAGCAAGTCCGACGCAATCTTCTCTAAAGATGTTAACACATTCGACCGCGGTTGGTTTATCGCCCGCCGCCCACGAGGTAAACGGTGGAACTCTCGGCTTTCTTCGCCGAGGTCGATTAGGGCCTGCCAGCAGTCCGAACGCATGAGCGCCAAGAGCTTCTCCCCCGGCAGCGGCCCTCCGGGCGCGGCAGCTCGGCGCACGCCCATCGCTAGCGAATCGTGGCTCTGATCCCTGATGTCCGAGACATTGCTCCGCTGGCCTTCGCAAATGGCTGCGGCGACCATCATCCCGGAGCGCGGACCTACCGCGCAGTCGAAGACTTCGGGCCTGTACAACACGCGCAAGTTCTCTGCAGGGGCGAGGCGACGCAGCGGCAGGGGGTGGTGGTCTATGAGAAAGAAGCGCTTGTCATCGTAGTCATCAACAAAGTCCACCAGCGCTCTTGCCTCTTCGACGAAAGTCGCGGGCGCAAACATCATATCGACAAAGAACACAATGTCGGCGTCCTCAATTTCTGGGATCAAATCCAGATGGAGCCAAGCATTATGATCCTTGGTGCGAGCGGGATCGACTACTGTGCTAACACTGAACGATTCTATCAGAGCAAGATTTCGGCGCACCTGCTCGGCTATGAGGTGACCGTCCGCGTCGGCATGGCCGACTACCAAAACGGACTGCTTCATGTTGCGCACCCCAGTCGCCTCGCGAGTGGCACCGGAAGTACCAACGTGACCTTTGCCTTCGCACGATTGTCGAATTCTGTCCCCAATGACGCCGTTCTGCCCTCGTGAGAAGCATCCCAAGCGTTCTTAAACGCTTTGTGCCCATACACATCCTTGTCGATGATGTGTGCCAGGTTCGCCTGCGTCGTCGGCTTTTCAGTCTTCGGATCGAACTTGAGTGGCGCGCCCACGAAAATCTCCATGGCGGTGACCGGAGACTGTCTGGTCGGCGGAAATTCTGGAAAGTTGCCGAGGACTAGCGACTCCGATTCACAGGTCTTTCGCCCAAACGGTATTTCTCGCACAACACGCAATGCAATTACCTTCCCAACCACTTCATTGTCGATTTCCGAATGGGTTACCTTCCACTTCGGGCGCTCCTTGAGAGCAAGCATCACCTTCGCAGTTTCTTCCAGACTCGTGAGAAATGGGAAGAGCATCGCGGCAGCGCTAACGCCTTTGTCTTCGACGAGTTCAGCCACGCGATTGGCAAGGCTTTCCGCTATGCGCGCGGAAGTCGCTCCATTCGGAACGATCTCAAACACTTGGCCGTACCTGGGCGGATCAATCGTAATGACCCTCGCGAAACGACAACCCACTGCTGCGTTTCGCCTCCGCCATTGCTTGTATTCTTCGACTGGAGACACCTGCCGAATCGCCCCTTCGGTTGAGCAGGTATACAAAATGTCTGCACCTACTACCATTAGTAGGTGGCGTCGTTGCGATTGCACCAGAACAAAGGAGGTCCGATAACAGGCCCCAAGTTCTGCCTTTTTGTGCAGAAATCTCATTTGCACATTAAGCGCCCTCCGAGGGGTGGTTTGTGTGCAAAGCCAGGTAATAGGCATAGCCCGCCATCGCCTCGCCGGCCGTCCCTTCCTTGTCGGACGGAACGTTGCAGGCGTGGGCGGCGGCCTCGAGTTCGCCGTTCTGCTCGCTGAGCCAATTGCCGGCGTCGGCGTCATCCTGCGAGAAACGCGAGAAGAAGGTCTGGTGCAGCCCGTCGGAAAGGGCGTTCCACAGACACTTCCCATCGCCAGCCAGCGCGGATGCCGGCAGGAGAACCGCCACCGCAAGAATCCCAGCCACGTAACGCATCCGCATGTCGATCCCTCGCCCGTTTCCGGGAAACGACGATACACGCTTTCGGACGACGGCACATCCCTTCACCGGCAGCCAAAGCCGCACACTCACGCTTCCTCTCCGCGGGAGGGGGAAAGCTAGAGCGGTATGTTGTCGTGCTTCTTCCAGATCTGCGGCACTTGCTTGTTCCTGAGCATCCTTAGCGCGCGGGCGATGCGCCAGCGGGTGGAGTGCGGGCGGATGACGTCGTCGATGTAGCCGCGGGATGCGGCGATGAACGGGTTCAGGAAGCGGTCCTCGTACTCCTTGGTGCGCGCGGCGATGGCGTCGGGATTGCCGATGTCCTGGCGGAAGATGATCTCCACCGCGCCCTTGGCGCCCATCACCGCGATCTGCGCCGTCGGCCAGGCGTAGTTCACGTCGGCGCGCATGTGCTTGGACGCCATGACGTCATAGGCGCCGCCATAGGCCTTGCGGGTGATCACCGTCACCTTGGGACAGGTCGCTTCGGTGTAGGCGAACAGGAGCTTGGCGCCATGCTTGATGATGCCCGTGTGCTCCTGCGCCGTGCCCGGCAGGAAACCCGGCACATCGACGAACGTCACGATCGGGATACTGAAGCAGTCGCAGAAGCGCACGAAGCGCGCGGCCTTGCGGGACGCGTCATTGTCGAGCACGCCGGCCAGCACCATCGGCTGGTTGGCGACGAAGCCCACCGTCGAGCCCTCCAGCCGCCCGAAGCCGGTGATAATGTTGCGGGCGAAGGCCTCCCCGATCTCGAAGAAATCGCCTTCGTCGGCGACCTTCAGGATCAGCTCCTTCATGTCGTAGGGCTTGTTGGGGTTGGCCGGAACGAGCGTGTCGAGCGAAAGCTCCTCGCGGCGGGGGTCGTCTTCGGTCGGCCAGTGCGGCGGCTTCTCGCGGTTGGACAGCGGCAGGAAATCGTAGAGGCGCCGGATCTCTTCGATGGCGATGACGTCGTTGTCGTAGGCGCCGTCGGCGACGGCGGATTTCGTGGTATGCACGCGCGCGCCGCCCAGCCCCTCGGGCGACACGTCCTCATGCGTGACGGTCTTCACCACGTCGGGACCGGTGATGAACATGTAGGAGGTGTCGCGCACCATGAAGATGAAATCGGTCATGGCGGGCGAATAGACGTCGCCGCCCGCGCAGGGGCCCATGATCACGCTGATCTGGGGGACCACGCCGGACGCCAGCACGTTGCGCTTGAACACTTCGCCATAGCCCGCGAGGCTCGCCACGCCTTCCTGGATGCGCGCGCCGCCGGCGTCGAGCAGGCCGATCACGGGCGCGCCATTCTGCATGGCCATGTCCTGGATCTTGTTGATCTTCTGGGCATGGGTTTCCGACAGCGAGCCGCCGAACACCGTGAAATCCTTGGCGTAGACATAGACCATGCGGCCGTTGATCGTGCCCCAGCCGGTGACGACGCCGTCGCCGGGGATGCGGTTCTTCTCCGCGCCGAACTCGGTATTGCGGTGCTCCACGAACATGTCGAACTCTTCGAAGGAGTTCGCGTCAAGCAGGAGGTCGATGCGCTCGCGGGCGGTCAGCTTGCCCTTGGCGTGCTGCGATTCGATGCGCTTCTCGCCGCCGCCAGCGCGGGCCTGGGCGCGCCGCTTCTCGAGTTCCTGGAGGATGTGCTTCATGGCGAGACCTGTTCGTGCATGGGCCGAGAGTGTGTGGGCCGCGCTCTACCGTCAAGCGATGCGGAAGGAAAGGGATTCGCCCGGAGCCGCTATAGCAGCCGCAGGAATTGCTCGGCCGACGCGAGGTCGGCGGCCAGCCGGTCGAGGCGTTTCTTTGCCTCCGGGTCGGTGCCCCATTTTTCGGCCTGGAAGGCTTCGTCGACATGGGCGGCGGCGAAGGCGGATGCCGCGTCGAGGCGGCCGTCGGCCAGGTTCAGCGCCAGCACCAGCGAGCCGAGAATGGCCGTGGCGGCGTGGAGCGGAGCAAGCGCGAACACGTCGCGCCGGACAAGCGCCTGCTCCAGCGCGACGATAGCCTCGGGCGGCTGCTCCACGAACGTCATGCCCGTGACCGCCCTGAGCGCCGCGCCGTAGCGGGTGCGCACCCACAGGAGCGGCACGTCCCAGGCCTGCGCCTGGCGCGCCACCAGCTCGGGCGGGGCATCGGCGCGGTAGCAGGTGAGGTCGCTGCGTCCGAATTTGAGCACGTCCGTGACGATCTCGGCCGTGCGCGGCGCGCCGTCGATGGCGGCATAGGCCAGTCTGGTGAACCGCATGGCATCCAGATCGATCTCGGTGCCTTGCCGGGCCCATTCCGCGGCGACGGCTTCGGCCGGCGCGGGCGTGCGCAAGGCCATGATCTCGCCGCCGGGCGTCTTCACCGGGCGGCCGTCCAGCATCACGGCGAAGTGCCCGCCCTGCTGGCGGACGGAGACGGATTTGTAGAAGCGCTTCATCTCTTCGAGATGGCCGCGGCCCTTCTCCGGTCGAGCCGGAATGCCGCCGTGTTCGCGGCCACGGCAGTGCGCAGCGCCGCTTTCGGCAGCAGGGCGCGCAGCCTATCGGGCAATCCGTCATGCGGGCCAAGCGCGCGCCTGGGATGATCGGCCCAGAAAGCCTCGCCGGTTTCCCTGTCGCGGTGCGGATGCAGCGGATACCAGATCCTGGCCCTGCTCCGGCTGGCCTCGCCGCCGACCAGCAGCACGGCGTCTTCCTCGCCATTGTTGATGACGACGTGGGTGATCCCCGTCTTCGCGCGCCACCCGATGAAGTCGCCTTCGCCCATCGGCGTGATGCGGCCATCGTTCCAGGCATCGACCCTTCCCGACACGACATAGACGAATTCGTCCTCGTCACGCTCGGCATGGGGCCAGCTCGTGCGCCGGCCGGGCTTGAGGATCTCCAGATGCACGCCGATGCGCGAGAAGCCCGCCTGGCGCCCGAACGGCGCGTCGATACCGTGGCGTTCCGGGCTGTTGGGATAGCCGCCCTCGTCCTTCTTCAGGATATCGCGCCAGTGAACGACGAAATTTGGCCTGCCACGGCGGGCGCCTTCGCGCGATCCGGGCCTGCCATCGTTGGGACCAAGCTTGCGGCGCGGCGGATCGGCCCACAGCATGTCCATCTTCGCCACCGTCTCGTTCGCGGCGGCGTCGCGCGCATGGAATATCCTGGAATTGCGCCGGAACGCCTCGGTCATCACGAAGATGCGGACGTCGCGCGCGGTGTTGTTCAGGATCGCGTGCGCGATGCCGGTGCCTGCGGCAAGCGCGATGCCGTCGCCCTCGCGCAGGCGGTAGAGGTGGCCGTCGACCCACAGGTCGGGCGTGCCTTCGAGCACGAAGCTGAACACCTCGTCGTCCTGCATCGCCAGCGGGGGATAGCCGCGCAGACCCGGCGGGACGCGCAGATGCGCCGCGCGCAGGTGATTGATCCCAGCGGCGGCGGAGAGTTCGGAGGCGAAGCCGAAATCCTCGGCGCCGCCCGGCGGCCCTGCCGGCCCCTCGATCGCAGACCAGTGCATGATGAAGTCCGGACGCTTGTGCGTCTTCATTCGCGTCTCCTCGGGAATGGATCGCGGCCGTCGCTTTCGGCGAAGCCGAGGAATTTCCACGTCTTGAGCATATGGGGCGGAAGCGGCGCGGTCACGCGCAGGCGGCCACCGTCCGGATGCGCGATATCGATGGAGCGGGCATGCAGATGGAGCTTGTCTTCGATCTCGCCGCTCCCCTTCGCCGCCGCGCCGCCATATTTGAAATCACCCACGATGGGCGTGCCGAGCGAGGCCAGGTGCACGCGGATCTGGTGGGTGCGGCCGGTCACCGGCTTGGCGGCGACCCAGGCGTACTCCTCGCCCACCCGGTCCACGACCGCATAGTCGGTCACGGCGTATTTCGCGTCCTTGTCGCGGATATCGACGCCGACCATCTTTTCGTCGCCCCGGCCGCCCTGCTTGGCGAGGGGCAGCTTGATCGTCCCCCGCGGTTGCCCGGGCACTCCGCGCACGAGCGCCCAATAGATTTTCGAGGCATCGCGCTCCGCCAGCGCCTTGGACAGCGCCGCCGCCGCCGGCACGGTCCGCGCCACCACCAGGACGCCGGAGGTGTCGCGGTCGAGCCGATGCACCAGCCGCGGCCGCTGCTTCTTGCCGAAGCGGAGATGGTCGAGAAGACCGTCCACATGGTGGGTGATGCCGCTGCCGCCCTGGGTGGCCAGGCCGGACGGCTTGTTGAGCACCAGAACGCTCGAATCCTGATGGATCACAAGCGCTTCGACCTCTTTCCTCGCCTGCTCGCTGAACTGGGGATTTACACTTTGTGGATATGTGGAGCGATCTGAGGATGATTCGCCAAGGCCTTGTAACTGCGGAGGAAGCCGCAGGCTCTGGCCTGTGGACAGCCGGTCGCCCGCCTTGGCGCGCTTGCCGTCCACCCGCACCTCGCCCTTGCGCAGCATCTTCTCCAGCGCGCCGTGGCCGAGCGCCGGATAGTGGCGCTTGAACCAGCGGTCCAGCCGGATGCCGTCGTCGTCCTTCTCCACGGTGGTGGCGCGGCTCAATTGACGCTCCATTCGCGAGTCGCCTAGCGTGGCTTTCACGGGGATGGGGTTCCCCCGAGACCGCCCTCGCCCGGGGCTGATGACTCCTACCGCGTGGAATAGACGGCGGCGGCGCGTGCATGCAACCGGGTTCGGCCGGATGCGGCGGCGGCGCGTGCGGAAGGAGTGCCGATGGCGCTTGAACTGGAGCTTTATCTCTACGTCGCGCTGGGGAGCGCGCTGGGCGGCGTGGCGCGATTCGGGCTGTCGGGCCTGGTGGCGGGACAGGTGGGCGAGACCTTCCCCTGGGGCACGCTCGCCGTGAACATGATCGGCTCCTTCGTCATCGGCTTCTTCGCCGCTGTCACCGCGCCGGACGGGCGGCTCTTCGTCAGCGGCACGACGCGGCAATTCGTGATGACCGGCATCTGCGGCGGCTTCACCACCTTCTCCTCGTTCAGCCTGCAGACCCTCAACCTGATGAACGACGGCGAATGGCTCTCCGCGGGCGGCAACGTCTTGGGCTCGATCGTGCTGTGCCTGTTCTTCGTCTGGCTCGGCGCGACCGCCGGCGCCACGCTCAACCAGCTCAAGGGAGCATGACCATGCAGCTTCCCAAGGACGCGGTCCTGTTGCGCATCTTCTTCGGCGAGAACGACAAGTTCGAGGGACGCCCGCTCTACGAGGCGATCGTGCTCAGGGCCCGCGAGGTCCATCTCGCCGGCGCCACCGTGCTGCGCGGCCCCATGGGCTACGGCCATTCCAGCCGCCTGCACACCGCCAAGATCCTGCGGCTTTCGGAGGACCTGCCGCTGGTGATCGAGATCGTGGACAGCGAGGACAAGATCGACGCCTTCCTGCCGCTGCTGGACAAGATGATGGGGAGCGGGCTCGTCACGCTCGAGAAGGTCCAGGTGCTGCAGTACGGAAGCGACCGGCCCGCGTGACGCCGTGCGGCTGGGCGACGGCAATTTCTTCAACCTGTTCTCGCGGCTGGTGACCGCGACCAATCCCGATCGCGACCGCGACGAGTGGCAGGCGGGCGCGGTGCGCTGGCGCCGGCGCCGCCACGTCGAATGGAGCACCCTCTCCTTCCAGATCGAGACGCACGAGCTGGAGCACGCCGTGCGCCCGCGCTGGCGGCTCGTATTCGTGCACGAGATCTGGTGGGGCATCGACCGCGGCAAGGCCATCCGCAACGCCCATTGGGTGCATCTCGCACAGGGCGACCGCCGCGACGTGTTGAAGTGGTTCCAGGCCCGGCAGGCGGAGATCGACGCCTGAGCGGCGCCGTCAGCCGCCGCCGCTCTTCTTCGCCCTGAGCTTCGCCCAGTAGTCCAGCCGCTTGGCGATCTCGCGCTCGAAGCCGGTGTCCCTGGGTGTGTAGAAGCGCTGGCGTTCCAAGGCGTCGGGAAAATAGTTCTGGCCGGAGAAGCCTTCCTCGGCCTCGTGGTCGTATTCGTAGCCCTTGCCGTAGCCGAGGGTCTTCATCAGCTTCGTCGGCGCATTCAGGATATGCGCGGGCGGCATCAGCGAACCGTGCTCCTGCGCCGCGCGCCGGGCGGCACCATGCGCCTTATAGACGGCGTTGGATTTGGGCGCGCTGGCGAGGTAGAGCACGCACTGCGCCAGCGCGATCTCGCCCTCCGGCGAGCCCAGGAAATCGTAGACGTCCTTCGCCGCCAGCGCCTGCACCACGGCCTGCGGATCGGCCAGCCCGATATCCTCGACGCTGGCGCGCACCAGCCGGCGGGCGATGTAGAGCGGCTGCTCGCCGCCCGCCAGCATCCGCGCCAGCCAGTAGAGCGCCGCATCGGGATCGCTGCCGCGGATGGATTTGTGCAGCGCGGAGATGAGGTTGTAGTGCTCCTCGCGGCTCTTGTCGTAGAGCGGCGCGCGCCGCTGCACCGCGGCGACCAGTGCCGCGGAATCGAGCGGCTTCACCGCCTTCAGCGCCGCGACCTCCTCGGCGAGATTGAGCAGGTAGCGGCCGTCGCCATCCGCCATGGCGCGCAGGCTCGCCCGCGCGTCGTCCGTGAGCTTGAATGCTTCGCCGTAATGGGCCTCGGCGCGCTCGAGCAGAGTCTCCAGCGCCGCGTCGTCGAGCCGGCGCAGCACCAGCACCTGACAGCGCGAGAGCAGCGCGCCGTTGAGCTCGAAGGAGGGATTCTCGGTGGTCGCGCCGACGAGGATGACGGTTCCGTCCTCGACCACAGGAAGGAACGAGTCCTGCTGGCTCCGGTTGAAGCGGTGGATCTCGTCGACGAAGAGCAGCGTGCCCTGCCCCGTGCGCCGGCGCGCCCGCGCCGCATCGAACGTCTTCTTGAGATCGGCGACGCCGGAGAACACGGCCGACAGCTGCTCGAAATGAAGCTTGAACGCGGTGGAGAGCAGCCGCGCGATGGTCGTCTTGCCGGTGCCGGGCGGCCCCCAAAGGATGATCGCGTGCGCGCGGCCCTGCGCCACCATGCGCCCGATCGGCCCCTCCGGTCCGATCAGGTGATCCTGGCCCACGACTTCGGCGAGCGTTTTGGGCCGCAGCCGGTCGGCCAGAGGCCGCGGCGCGTCCTCCGCCAGTCCGCCGGTTTCGAAGAGATCGCTCATGCCGCGCAATCTAGAGCATTGCGCCGCCGTACCCAATCGGCGGATCGGCCCGGCGCGCTACTGGCCGACCGACAGCGTCAGCCGCTGGCCGCCGCGGTCGACCACCATGTCCCAGCGGCCGCCGGAGGTTTCCAGCGCGTTCTTGAGCTGGCCGACGCTTGTGATCGATGCGCCGTTCAGCGACTTGACGATGTCGCCCGGCTGGAAGCCCTGCTCCGCCGCGATGGAGTTGTTCGCCACCGCTGCCACGACCACGCCATGGGCCATGGCGTCGAGCTGAAGATCCGTCGCCACCGCGGGCGAGAGGTTCTCGATCTTGGCGCCGGTGAGCGGATTGCGGCCGGCGATGAGGGAAAGCTGCCGCGGCGGGTTCTCCGGCGGCAGCGCGAGCCTCACCCCAGCGTCGCGCGCCTTTCCACCCGACGAGAGCAGATGCACCTTCACCGTGTCGCCCGGCTTGTGGGTCGCGATACGGTAGTTGAGACCCTGCATGTCGTCGACCTCCACGCCGTCGACGGACTCGATCACGTCGCCGGTATGGATTCCCGCGGCGGCGGCCGGGCCGCCGGGATAAATGTTCTTGAGAAGCACGCCGGTGGGGCGCGGCAGGCCCATGGCGCGGGCGATGTCCGTGGTCACCGGCTGGCCGCTGGCGCCGATCCAGGCGAAATGCAGCGCCCCGCCGCCGCCCAGCGCGCCATCGACCACGCGCCGGGCGAGATTGGCCGGGATGGCGAAACCGATGCCCGCGTACTGGCCGGTGCGCGAATAGATCGCGGTGTTGATGCCGGCAAGCTTTCCGTCTTCCGTGACCAGCGCGCCGCCGGAATTGCCGGGATTGATGGCGGCGTCGGTCTGGATGAAGAACTGATAGTCGGAGGCCGAGACCTGCGTGCGGGCGAGCGCCGACACGATGCCCATCGTCACGGTCTGGCCGACGCCGAAGGGGTCGCCGATCGCGAGCACGAGGTCGCCGACCTCCAGCCGGTCGCTGTCGCCGAACTCCACGGTGGGCAGCTTCTCGCCATGGGTGTCGATCTTGAGCACGGCGAGGTCGGTCTTGGAATCGGCGAGCAGCACCTTCGCCTTGAACTCGCGCTTGTCGGCCAGCGCCACCACGATGTCCTGCCCGCCCTCGACCACGTGGTTGTTGGTGAGGATCACGCCGTCCGCGCGCACGATGACGCCGGAGCCCAGCGACTGCTGCACGCGCTGGCGGAACTGCGGCGAAACGCCGAAGAACTGCTGGAACAGGGGATCGTTGAACAGCGGATTGACCTGCTGGCGCACGATCGTGCGGGAATAGACGTTGACCACGGCGGGCGCCACGCGCCTGACGACGGGCGCGAAGCTGAGCTGCGCCTGCCCCATCGATTGCGGCACCGCCTGGGGCGCCGCCGCGAAGCCCTGCGCCGAAAACGCCAGCGCCGCCGCAAAGACCCACAGGCCGATCCGCATCATGGTTACCGTCTCCGAACACGCGACCGGCCTTCCTAGCGGCTGGAGGACACGCAGTTCAAGCAGAACGGGAATCGATGAAGAAAAAGTCGGGTTTCATGCCCGCACGACGCTGCAGGCAAAGCAGCCGCGCCGGGCGTAATGGACATGGATCTCGTCGGTTTCTTCGTTGGCGAAGAGCCTGTCGAGCAGGGTTTCGACGGACGCGCCCTCGATCACGTCCGCGTCCACCATGAGGCCCGCCCTGTCGTAGGCCCGTAGCGACAGAAGCCGCGGGCGGAGAACGGGCGGAACATCCGTGCCGTCGAACGTCGTGGCCGCCGCCTCGCGCACGAAGATGGGGCCGCAGGCGCGGTAGGGCGAGCATGCCGGCTGGTGCTCGAAATTGACAAGAATCAGCCGCTCGCCCCGCTCGGCGTCCTCCAGCGAGACACGGCAAGGGAAGCCGGGCCTGGCATCGGCCACCACGCGGCGGGCCCCCATTGCCGCGAGTTCGGAATCGGACAGGGCGGCGTAGCGGGCGAACGGCGCGGCGGGCAGGCCTTTGAAGCGGAACATGGCGGATATCCGTGGCGGACGCCGGGCTTCTCGCACCCGTCCACCCGGGCCGCGACCCGGTTCTTGCGCAAACGGCATGGCGATTGCGACGCAAGGCGCACGCGTACCGGAATGGAACATCGCCCCATGTTTGCTTCCCTCGCCCTCATCGTCGGCCTCGGCGCCTCCTCCGCCGCCATGCCTGTGCGGCTCGTGCCGGTGGAATACGTCTCGCCCGACCGCAAGGCCGTGGACTGGATCAAGGCCGGCAATCACGACTGCCCGCATTGCGACCTGGCGGGCGCGGATCTCACCAACACCTGCGTCAAGGGCGGCAACCTCGAAGGCGCGAAGTTCGACGGCGCCCGCGCGGTGCTGATGTGCATGTCCTACGCCGACTTCAAGGGCGCCTCGTTCCGCAAGACGGACCTGGCAGGCGCCAACCTCGCCCATGCCGACGTGGACGACGCCGATTTCACCGGTGCCGACCTCTCGATCACCTCGATCAAGGGCACCGATCTCAGTCACGCTCGCGGCCTCACGCAGCTTCAGCTGGACCATGCCTGCGGCGACGCCGAGACCAAGGCTCCGCAGGGCCTCACGGTGAGAACCTGTTCCTGATTTCTGCTTGACCCTCCGACTGGCACCTCGACCCCGGCGCGGATGTACCGCCGGGGTCTTTTTTTCCGGGAAATTCGTTGAATTTCCGGCGGCGCGACCGGATCAGCCTGGTCTGCCGCCCCCGGCCGGAGCGATGCGACGGCATCGCGAAGAGCCGGGATGACCGTCGGGGGCGCCCTATCTATCCGGCTGCCAAGCTTTCGGATGGTCCTTGGCGTGGAGCACCACGTCGGCCTTCATGCTGCCGGATGACGTGTATGTCCCGCGCACAAGGATGCCGTGGCCCACGCGGGGCTCGGCGAACATCTTGCTCTGCGCGGCGGCGAGCATGTCGACCGCCAGGAGCGAGCCGTCGCGGCGCTGGACCGTGGCGGTGTAGCCCGCCATCGCCTTGACCAAGCCGAACACCTCGTGCTGCCCGGGCGCCAGCGCCACGCGCCTCACCACGGGCAGCGGCGGCAGCGCGCGCGGCGCCGCCGGCGTGCTGGAGAGGCCGTAAATCGCCAGACTCTGGAACGCGGCCACGAAGACCTTTCCGTTGGCCACCACCGGAACGATGTTGGAATTGCCGCCGGTGTTCGGCCAGTCACCCGCCACGTCCTGGAAGATGGTGGCGCCGCTATTGGCGTTGAAGGCATAGAGCGAGACGGCGTCCCCGTTGCCCCCGTCCGGGCGGCTCACCGCCCAGATCACGGCCGTGCCGGCGGTGGTGCCGTTGGAGGACACGGCGGTAAAGAAGCCGCCATCCTGGTCGCCAACCAGCCCGTCGGTGAAGTAGTTGTTGTGGAGCGAGGGCGCCGAACCGATGTTGACCGTCCACAGCCCCACATTGTTGCCGCCGCTGGAGACCACACGGCCGCGCCCGTCAGCGCCGGTGAAGTAGGACTGGCCGCACCAGCAGCCGCCGATGCCGTAGCTATTGACCATCGCCATGCTGTCGGCGTTCAGGAGGTACATGTTGCCGTCCTTGCCCGCGGCGACGGCGAGGTTGAACTGCTGGTTCGGCTGCGCGGGCAGCAGCATCAGGCCGCCGGAGCCATAATCCACGTCGCCCTGCTCGAGATCCACGGCGTTGCCCGGCGTGAACACGCCTTCGAGCGAGCTCAGGTCGCCCGACAGCTTCACTGCGCTCTCGGCGACGTTGTTCACCGCGTCGATGGTGGTGCCGCTGTAGTCGGAGTTGCCGGTGACGAAATAGACGTCGCCGTTGGCGTTGGCGGCGACTCCGTAGCCCGACATCCAGATCGAGGTCAGGAAGAAATCGTCCGGCGCCTGCGGCAGCTTGTTGGCAAGCTCGTTGGAAGAAAGCGGCGCGAGCGTGCCCGCGTCCCAGCCCAGCACCCAGCCGCGCGACTGGTCGGCGGACACGTCGCAGAAGCTGGCGAAGCCGGCATAGACCTTGCCGTTGTTCAGCAGCATGCCCGCGCGCTGGCGGCTGACGGACGGCGTGAAATGATAGGCGTGGCCATTGGTGAGAAGGCCCGAGGCCTGGATCCGGAGCTTGGGGACCACGTCCTGCAGCGTGTCCAGCGCGATCTTGTGCAGGTAGTAGTTCTGGATGTTGTTCATATAAGTGTAGGTGATCACGTACATGACGCCGTTCTGGGCGTCGATCACGGGCGTGCCGCCGATGCCGACATTGTCGGCGTTGTTGTTGCAGCCGCCGGGCAATGCGTCGATCGGGACTGGCGGGCCGAAATGCCGCTGCAGCAGGATGTGCCCGTTGGCGGAATCGATGGCGTAGAGCGTGTTGTTTTCCGTGGCGACATAGACCACGTCGTGCGTGCCGTGGCCTTGGATGTGCTGGCCGCTCATCAGGAGCGGCTGCGCGTCCACCTGGTCGTCGAGCGTGGTCATGGAGGTGAGCTTGAAGGTCTGTCCGCCCGAGCCGTGCAGCACGGTGGCGGGGGTGAGAGCGGTCTCCGACTGGTCCCAGCCCGTGCGCTGGTTGTCGTAGTGATAGGTGGTGACGTCGGTGGCCATGGCGGCGCCGGAAACCAGGGCGGCCGCGGCAACAAGAGCGGCGAGTGCAGAGCGGGAAGCGCGCATGTCGAATCCCCTGTCGGAAAACGGAACAACGCAGGCGACGATATTACGAGTCTCCGTTGCCGTCGAGCGGATCGCGCATCGATCGCGCATTCGCGCAATGAAGCGCTGACGGCGTGTCGAGAGTTTTCCGAAAATGCGACGCATCGGCGATGGCGTCACAAAAGCGTCGCCAGCCGCTGGGGCTAGAACAGCGCCGCGACCACCTGGTCGCCGCCGTAATCTTCGATGAAGATGAGGACCTTGTAGCCGGGCTGCATCTCCAGCGCGCCGGTGCGGTCGTGCAGCAGCATGCCGTTGTTGGACATGGTGGCGGTACGCTTGTCGTAGGCGAATTTGGGCACCAGGCCGCGATAGTTCTCGCGCACCAGCGCGAACAGGAGCCGCGCGTTCTCCGGCGCGAGCCTGACGCAGCCGGCGCTGGAGCGCGTGCCGAGCAGGCTGATGTCCTCGCCGCTGGCGGCGTGGATCGCCAGCCCCGTCTGATAACCGTGATCTTCCCAGTTGAAGAACATGGCGTAGGGCATCGACTGGTGCCACTGCATCGAGGTGTAATGCGTGTACATCCGGTCCGGATCGATCTCGTAGTAGCCCTGCGGCGTGAAGCTCGGCTCCTTCTGCCCCGTCGGCGCGAACTCGACCTTCTCCCGCCCGGTCGAGACCGGCCAGTTGTAGAGCAGCGCGAGGTTGCCGCCGTCCGCCTTGCGGAAGACATACATGCGCTGCGCCAGCGGGCCATGGTCGGCTTTGCTCACATAGAGGAACAGGTCGAAATGCTGGAGCATCTCATCGGTCAGGCTGTCCTTCAGGCGCTGCGTGACACGGGCGAGCTCGGCGGGGCACGGCGCGGGAAGGCTGGCTGCAGGCGGCGGCGGAAGCGGCTGGGCGGCGATGGACGGAAGCGGCGCGGCTTCGCGCGGCGCCCGCGGCAGCAGCGTCACCTTGGGCGGCGTGTTCTCCGCGACGGGAGACGGCGCGTTTTCAACGGGCTTCGGCGCCTCCACGATCCCGGGCCGCAACCGCGGTGGCGCGATCCTTGCGACCTTGCGCATCGCGGGCTCTGGCGGCGCAGGCTTCACCGGCGCCCGTCTCCCGACGACGACGCGTTTCCGCGGCGGCGCAGCGGGCTTCGGCGGATTCATCGCGACCGCGATGCGGTGTGCGATATCGGCCGTTTCAGCCCTGGTCCATTTCCACGAGGGCTGGACGACGCGATCGTTGAGCGCGACGGCCGCGACAGCGGTCGCATGGCCGACGGCATGGGCGGTGGTCTTCGCGGCGGCGTTGAGCGTGGGATGCTGGGACAGGACTATGGCCACGCCGAAGCTCGATGCCGCGACGAGGTAGAGGACGCTTAACTGCCTCAACATCCTTGACATTCCGCCACGCTACCGGGTCCGCCGGCCGCTGTCCCAATCCGGGTCAGCGGGCGGTTAACAGGATGGCGGGCTTAACCGTTGGGGGCAAGCCCGAAAAGCCGGGGAATCACGACAAAACGGCGATGGCCGCAGGCCCGCCAGGGTAATCCTCGATGACCAGGAGCACCTTGTAGCCCTCGGCCATCAGCGGCAGGCCGCCCGGGGTCTGCATGGTCTCACCCGTCCGGCTGGTCGTTCCCGACGCGTTGTCGAACGCCATGACCGGGACCATGCCCCGCTCCTCGCGCTCGAAGCGGTGGAAGAGCTCGTCCGCTTCCTGCGGGGGCAGGCGCACGCAGCCGCCCGACGCGCGATGGCCGAGATCGGGCGCGTGCCCGCCCGCGGAGTGCAGGGCGATTCCCACCATGCGGTTGTGCAGCTCGAAGTTCAGGAACATCGACCACTGCATCGGCGCGCCGTGCCAGGTGTGGGAATAGTGCATGGGCTCGAAGCGGTTGGGATCGAGCTCGAAGATGCCCGCGGGCGTGTCGGTGAAATATTTCTCGTGCTGCTCGCGGCCGGTGGAGACCGGGAAATTCTTCTCGTAGACCAGACCGCCGTCGCCCGCGCGATGGAAGACGAACATGTGCTGCGACCACGGCCCCTCGCCCGCCTTGCTGACATAGAGCACGACGTCGAAATAGCGCATGAGATCGACGGGCACCTGGTCGCGGACGCGTTGCGCCACGTCCGGCGCCAGCGCATCCAGCTTTGCGTCCAAAGCTTCGACCTCGGCGGCCGTGAGAGTGCTGGATTCCGGCTTGGGATCGTCCTCATCGAGTTCGCGCGCCGGCTCATCCGCGAGCTTGGCGGCCGGTGCGGGCTTGGTGGGAAGCGGATCGGCCTTTGCCGCCCTGAGCGGCGGCGCTTTCACCGGAACAGCCTTTGGCGGCGTCGCCACGACCGCGACAGCTGCGTGACGAACCGGCGGGACGAACGCCTGCCAAACGGACGCGCCCGTCATCGCGGCCATGGCGACCGCGGTCAGAAACGCCAGTTCCCGCACCCGCAACATGGCATGGAGATTACAGGTGGATTCGCCGGCCGCTCAAGCCGCCGCCTGCGCCGGACGGGCAAGATCGGCCTTCAGTGTGGCCGACGCGCGCCAATAGCAGAATGCGCCCGTGAGCCCGGTCAGAATGGTGGTCAGCATCGCATAGCGCAACGCGTCCACCCCGAACGCGGGTTTCAACAGGTCGGCGACAAGCCCCACAACCGGAGGTCCAAATCCGAGACCGATCACGTTCAGTATGAGCAGCAGGATCGCCACGGACCGCGCCCGCATGCGCAGCGGAACCAGCCCCTGCGCGATGGAATAGGCCGGCCCGACATAGATCGCGCCCATGGTCGCCGGAACGACCGCCGCGGCGAGCGCCACGGCGGTGCTCGAGCTCAGGTAGAACACCGGCGCGAACGGCAGGGCGATGAACCCGCCCACGATAGGCACGTACATGTTCCAGCGGACGTCCCGCGCGCCGAAGCGGTCGGCGAACACGCCGGCGAGGTAGGTGCCGATGGCGCCCGCGACGCCGGTGAGCAAGGCGAGCGCGACGCCCACCTGCGCCTGCGTCATGTGATGGGAGACCTTGAGAAAGGTGGGAATGAACGCGATGCCCGCATAGCCGCCGAACGAGCTGAACGATGTGCCGATCGCCATCCAGCGGAACGAGCGCTGGCTCCAGAGATATTTCACCACCGATACGAAGCTGGGCGGATTGCTGTCGGGCAGCGCCTCGACAAGTCCGCGCCTAGGTTCGCGCACGGTAAGGAGCAGGAGCAGTGTGAGGATAAGCCCCGGCACGCCCGCCGTCATGATGGCGACACGCCAGCCATAGTGATCCGACAGCCACCCGCCGCCGAAGAACGCGATGAGCAGCCCGATATTGAGGCCCGCGGTGTAGAACGAAAGCGCGCTGGCCCGCTCGGCCGGCGCGTAGAGGTCCGCGATGACGGAATTGATTGAAGGGCCGGTTCCGGCTTCGCCGATGCCCGTCCCGAAGCGCGCCGCCGCCATGGACCAGAATCCGCGCGTGTAGCTGGACACGAGCGTCATCAGGCTGAACACCGCCAGCGACGCGGCGATGATGTTGCGGCGGTTTGCGCGGTCCGCGATGACCGCCAGCGGCACGCCCAGCACGGCATAGACGAACGCAAAGGCAGGGCCGATCAGATCGCCCACCTGCTGGTATGTCAGATGAAATTCGGTCTGAATCTGCGGCATCAGGATCGCGAGGATCTGGCGGTCCAGATAGTTCACGACATAGACCAGCGTCAGGATGACGAGGATGTAGGTCCTGCCGCGCATACCGGGCGCGTGGGCCGGGCCGGTCAGGATCGGTCCGTCCGGCAACCCGGCTTCCGCCGCCTCGGCGGCGGAGGGCTCATCCATCATCCTGCGGCCTCTTCGGGCGTTTCCTCTGTGGCCGACCGTATCAGAATTTTCGGTATTGCCTACTGGCCGCCGCCGGGATCACTGCCCGGACCGTTGCCCCTTGCGGCCCTTCACCGCCAGGTCGACAGTGGTCAGGCGGCGCTGGCCTTCCACGCGCATCTCGCTTTCGAGCGCCTGCATCATCGCCACGTAGTCGCCGAAGGAGTCCTCGATCGCGCGGGTGAAGCCCTGGGCGTCTTGCGCCTTGTTCATCTGGATCTTGGCGAAGCGCAGCGCGCCGGGCGTGTTCTCCGCCACGCGGCGGGCGAAGGCATAAGTCTCCCGCTCGAGATCGGCCGGCGGCAGCACGCGGTTGACGAAGCCGTATTGCGCGGCCTCGGCCGTGGTGATGAACCGGCTCTCGAAGCAGAGCTCCTTGGCGCGGCGGATGCCGATGTCCCACGGGATCGACATGTATTCCACGAAGCCCGCGAGAAACTGCGCGTCCTCCGCCGCGAAGACGATGTCGCACGCGGCGGCCAGCATCCAGCCGGCGTAGATGCAATAGCCCTGCACCATGGCGACGGTGGGCTTGGCGAAATTCCGCCATTTGAGCAGCAGGTCGAGATTGTATTTGCGGAACTGGTCGTAGGTCTCGATGCCGGGGCGAGCGCCGAGCGCCTTGCGGTATTCCAGCGCCTCCGGCGTGCCGAGATCGTGCCCTGTCGAGAAATTCCCGCCGGCGCCGCGCACGATCACCACGCGCACATTCGCATCACGCCCCGCCCGGTCGAACGCCGCGTCGATCTCGTCCAGCATGCGATAGGACTGGGCGTTGCGGTATTGCGGCGCGTTGAGGGTAATGACGCCGAGCGGACCATCCACGGCGAAAAGAATGTCCTTGTAGGTCATCCTGCACTCCCCAATGCGAATAGACGTCAGCTCAGGTGCGCTCAGCTCGCGAACTTGCCGGACTTCGCCCAACCTCTCGGCACGAGACGTCCGGCCTGTGCGCGCGCGCCGCGCCAGTCCTTCAACTCCTCGGGGCCCCAGAGGCGGTTGTTTTCGTCCTTGAGGCCGTCTTTCCAGGTGAAAGTGGTGGCATCCAGCAGGCCGCCGTCCTTGTAGCGCTGGAGATAGACGCCCTGCCCGCGCGCAAGCTCCGGCACCTCGGCGAGCGGGAAGACGATCATTTTGCGGTTCTCGCCTATGACCGCGACGCTGTCGCCCTCCACGAAGGCGCACACCTGCGCCTCCTTCTTCGGGTTCATCACGCGCTTGCCGGACTTGGTCATCGCCACCGCGTCGTCTTCGCTGGTGACGAAGCCGTGGCCGGTGTCGGCGGCCAGCAGGAGCTTGCGACCCGGCTTGTGCGGGAACATGGCGATCATGCCGGCGTCGGGCGGCAGGTCGACGAAGCTGCGGATCGCCTCGCCGTTGCCGCGGCCGCCCGGAAGCTTCGCGCAATCCAGCGTGAAGAAGCGGCCGTCGGTGGCGAACACCATGAGCTTGTCGGTCGTCTCGGCTTGGACCCAGAAGCGGCCGCGGTCGCCCTCGCGGTATTTGACGCTGTCGTTCTCCGCGATGTGGCCCTTGAAGCTGCGCAGCCAGCCCTTCTCGGAGCAGACGATGGTGATCGGCTCGCGCTCGACAAGGCTTTCCAGCGCGACCGCCTCCTCGGCGACGGCCTGGATTTTCTCCAGCGCCTTGCCGGCGACGAAATCGGTACGCCGGCGGCCGAGTACGGTCCCGAGCCCGAATTTCGCGTCGATCGCCCTGACCTCGCCGATCAGCCGCTGGTCCTTGAGCTTGTCGGAGCCGAGAAGCTTCTTGAGCTCCTTCTGCTCCTTCGTCAGCGATTCATGCTCGCGGCGGATCTCCATCTCCTCGAGCCTGCGCAAGGAGCGCAGCCGCATGTTGAGGATGGCTTCCGCCTGCACGTCGGTGAGCTTGAACGCTCCGATCAGCTTCGGCTTCGGCTCGTCCTCGGTGCGGATGATCCGGATGACCTTGTCGAGATCGAGATAGACGATGAGGTAGCCGTCCAGCACCTCCAGCCGCGCGGCGATCTTCGCCAGGCGGTGGGTGGAGCGCCGGGTGAGCACCTCGCGGCGATGGTCGATGAAGGCCTGGAGCGCCTCCTTCAGGCTCATCACCCGGGGGATGAGGCCGCCGTCCAGCACGTTCATGTTGAGGCCGATGCGGGACTCCAGCTCGCTCTGGCGGAACAGCTGCTCCATCAGGATCTCGGCATCGACGGTGCGGCTCTTGGGGATGAGGACGACCCGGATGTCCTCCGCGCTCTCGTCGCGCACGTCTTCCAGCAGCGGAAGCTTCTTCGCCTCGATCAGCGCGGCGATGGACTCGATCAGCCTGGATTTCTGGACCTGGTAGGGGATCTCGGTGACGACGATCTGGAAGACCCCGCGCGCGCCCTCTTCCTTCCTCCACCGCGCGCGCAGGCGAAATCCGCCGCGTCCGGTCTTGTAGGCCTCCTCGATGGTGGCGGGATCGTCCACGATCACGCCGCCGGTCGGGAAGTCGGGCCCTTTCACGAATTTGAGCAGCGTGGAGTCGCGCGTGTTGGGGTTCTCGATCAGTGCCTTCAGCGCCGCGCACAATTCGCCGAGATTGTGCGGCGGGATCGACGTCGCCATGCCCACGGCTATGCCGGAAGAGCCGTTGGCGAGAAGATTGGGGAACGCCGCCGGCATGACGACCGGTTCTTCGTCCTCGCCGTCATAGGTGGCGCGGAAATCCACGGCGTTCTCGTCCAGCCCCTCCATCAGGGCCGCGGCCACCTCGGTCAGGCGGCTTTCGGTATACCGCATGGCGGCGGGGTTATCGCCGTCGACATTGCCGAAATTGCCCTGCCCCTCGATCAGCGGGTAACGCAGCGAGAATTCCTGCGCCAGCCTCACCAGCGCGTCGTAGATCGCGAGGTCGCCGTGGGGGTGGTATTTGCCGATGACGTCGCCCACCACGCGCGCGCATTTCTTGAAGCCGGCCGCGGGATTGAGCCCCAACATGCGCATTGCCCACAGCACGCGGCGGTGGACCGGCTTCAGCCCGTCGCGCGCGTCAGGCAGCGCACGCTGGGTGATCGTGGAGAGCGCATACGCCAGGTAGCGCTGCGACAACGCTTCGGCCAGCGGTTCCGGCCTGATGTCGTCCTTGATCGGCAATGAACCCATGGATGCTCTCTAACGCGATTCGCGGGCGAGTTCGTCGAGGCGGATACGCGCGCCGGGCATGTCGCGGCCATGCGGCAGAAGCACGCGCTCCAGGAGGAAATGGCCGGCGAGCTTGAGGCCGGCCGCGATCTCGGCGGGTGACGGATCGGCATTCTGCGAGCCGAGCAGGAAACCCGGGAGCGCGAAGAGCTTGTCCCGGTAGGGCGCGCCTGCCGCACCCGAGACGGCGCGGCCGGATTTTGGCGAGACGTAGCGCAGATCGTCCGTCGTGCCGGTAGAGGCGCAGCGCGAGAGGTCGAGCCCGAAGCCGAGGTTCTCCAGCAGGCCCGCCTCCCAGCGGACATAGAGCGGCGCCCATAGCGCGAAATCGCCGGCCATCATGGCGTCGAGCAGGATTTCCGCAGCGGCGAAGACGGGTTCGTGCGGCTCACGCTCGGGCAGCGCGGCGATGCTGATGGCGGTGAAGGCGTTGAGGCCGGCGAGAGCGGCGCGGTGGTCCATCAGCGCACCGGAGCGCGCCTTCAAGGGTTCGATGGTGAAGTTGCCCAGATGCTCGGACAGCCGCGCGCGCCAATGCACCTGCACGCTGTTGCCCGGCTGGAGCACGGCCGCGGCCTTGCGCGACGCCCCCCCGCGCACCAGCCCCGCGTGCCGGCCATGCGCGCGGGAGAGCACGTCGAGGATGCGCGCGGTTTCGCCGTGCGGGCGCACGGAAAGCACGATGGCGTCGTCGGACCAGTCCATTCAAAACCACGCGTCACGGCTCGCGAACGCGGGCCGTCCAGTTGAGGCAAGCCCCACCATATACGTCTCCGTGTCGCCTGGGTGGCGGGCATTCGAGGGCCGTGACACCCGCGTTACCCGTCCGGATATTCCAACCCGATGGATGCGTAATGCTCCCGCTCATCCGCCCAGTTTTCGCGCACCTTGACGAACAGGAACAGATGCACGCGGCGGACGAAGAGTTGCTCCATCTCGGCGCGGGCGAGTTCGCCGATCTTCTTGATGGCCGCGCCGGCCTTGCCCAGCACGATTGCCTTCTGTCCCTTGCGCTGGACGCAGATCACCTGGTCGATCCTGACCGAGCCGTCCTTGCGCTCTTCCCACTTTTCGGTCTCGACGGCGATGGCATAGGGCAATTCATCATGGAGGCGCAGGTAGATCTTCTCGCGGGTGATCTCCGCCGCCAGCAGGCGGGAGGGAATGTCGGCGGCCTGGTCTTCGGGATAGAGCCACGGGCCCTGGGGCATCCGCGCCGCGGTCCAGTCCGCAACGTCGGCGATATGATCGCCCTTGAGGGCGGAGATCATGAACACCGCGTCGAACACGCCCCCGGCATTCAGGCGGTCCACCAGCGGCAGCAGATCGGCGCGCTTCACCGCGTCGATCTTGTTCAGCAGCAGCGCCGCGCGCGTGCTGTTCGCCTTCAGCCCTTCCACGATGGCCCGCGTGTCGCGCGCCGCCAGACCGTCCGGATGCGCGATGAGATCCGGCGCATCCACGATGAGCAGAACCGCGTCCGCATCGCCGGCGCCCGTCCACGCGGCCTTGACCATGGCGCGGTCGAGGCGTCGCCGCGGCTTGAAGATGCCCGGCGTGTCCACGAACACGATCTGGGTCTGGCCGCGGATCGCCACGCCGCGCACGGCCATGCGCGTGGTTTGCACCTTGGGCGAGACGATGGAGACCTTGGCGCCGACCAGCGCGTTGACCAGCGTGGATTTGCCCGCGTTGGGCGCGCCGATGACGGCGGCGAAGCCGCAGCGCGTGCTGCTCACGGCTTCCATACGCCCAGGCTTTCCAGGAGCGCCCGCGCCGCGGCCTGCTCGGCCTCGCGCTTGGAGCCGCCCCGCCCCAACGCCGCTTCCGCGCCCGACACCTTCACCTCGATCTCGAAGCACGGGGCGTGGTCGGGGCCCTCGCGGCTGACAAGGCGGTAGCTCGGCCCGGCGCCGCCCTTGCGCGCCTGCGCCCATTCCTGCAGGGCGGTCTTGGCGTCGCGCATGTCGTCGCTGAGGTTCTCGATCTGGGGGGTCCAGTAGCGCTCGATGAAGGTGCGCGCGGACGCCAAGCCGCCGTCGAGATAGAGCGCGGCGATCACGGCCTCGCAGGCGCCCGCCAGGATCGCGCCCTTCTTCCGCCCGCCGCTGCCGGCCTCCGAATTGGCGAGGATGAGATGCGCGGCGAGGCCGGCGGCTTCCGCCGCCGCGGCGCAAGCTTCCTGCCGCACCAGCGCGTTGAGCTTCAGCGCCAGCGCGCCTTCGCTGTCGTCCGGATAGAGCGCGTAGAGCTTCTCGGCGACGACCAGGCCCAGCACACGGTCGCCGAGGAACTCCAGCCGCTCGTTGGAGGCGCGGGCGTCGGCGCTGGCGTGCGTCAGCGCGCGCCTGATGAGCTCCGTGTTCGAGAATACGTGCCCGAGTTTTTCGCCAAGGTCGCTCAACGCGTCAGTCGATCACGGTGAACATGCGGCCGTAGCGGATCTCGAACGGCCAGCGCCAGAACTGCCACCAGTTGTCGTCGACATCGATGGAGAAAAAGATCAGCTCCGCCTTGCCGACGAGGTCCTCGGCGGGAACGTAGCCCACGTCCTGGCGGCTATCGTCGGAATTGTCCCGGTTGTCGCCCATCATGAAGTAATGGCCGGCCGGCACGACGTAAATGCCGGTGTTGTCGAGCATGCCCGTGGGCGTGCGGTCCAGCGTGAGATAGCTTTTCCCGTTCGGCAGCGTCTCCCGGTACTGCTTCACGTGCTGGGTGATGCCGTCCACGGTCTCGATGTAATCCTGCACCTGAACGCGCGGCACGATCTTGCCGTTGATGTAGACGCGCCCGTCCAGCACCTGGATGCGGTCGCCCGGCAGGCCGATGACGCGCTTGATGTAGTCCTTCATGTAGTCGGGGCTGTTCTGGTTGGGCATCTTGAACACCACCACGTCGCCGCGGTTCGGCGCCGAGCCGAAGATGCGCCCGGAGAATGGCATGAAGCTGAAGGGGAAGGAGTGGCGGCTGTAGCCGTAGGCGTATTTCTCCACGAACAGGTAGTCGCCGATCAGGAGCGTGCCTTCCATCGAGCCCGACGGGATGTTGAAGGGCTGGAACAGGAAGGTGCGAATCACCAGCGCAATGAGAAGCGCGTAGACGACGGTCTTCACCGTCTCGAGCCAGGATTCCGGTTCTCTCGTCTTCTTGGAAGACGCCGCCGGCGCGGGTGCCGCCTCTTCGTCCGGCCGCGGGGCGGCCGCGGGCGTCTCTTCGTTCATCTCGTGCTGTTCGGAATCCATCGCCCGGCGCACGGCTTCGCCCTCCACCGGCGGCTGGCCCGGTTGCGCGGCCGCTCCGAGAGACGGTGCGGCCATGGGGCCGGCGGCCGGTGTCGCTTCCGGCGTCTCGCCCGAGGCCGGAAGTTCCGGATTTTCGTTCACGTCTTCCATGAAACCATCAACTCGCAAACATGCCCCTGCTAGCACAATTCGCCCGTCGAATGCCAAGTGCAGGCCGGGCCTCGCCTATTTCTCCGGGAGGCGTGGGCCGGAGGCCACGGGCGACCGCAACGCCTGAATGATCACGATGGCCTGCGCCAGCGGGAAATCGTCGGTGATGGTCAGCTCGATGACAGCCTCGTAACCCGGGGGCGTGATCTGATCGAGTCGCGCGAGCGCCCCGCCTGTGAGCTTCATGGTGGGCTTGCCGCCCGGCAGGTTCACCACCCCCATGTCCCGCCAGAACACACCCTTGCGCAGGCCGGTGCCCAGCGCCTTGGCGCATGCTTCCTTGGCGGCGAAGCGCTTGGCGTAGCTCGCGGCACGATTGGCGCGGCGGTCCGACTTCGCACGCTCGACCTCGGTGAATACGCGGTCGAGGAAGCGGCCACCGAACCGCTCGATGGATTTCTCCACGCGGCGGATGTCGATCAGGTCGTTGCCGAGGCCGATGATCATGCCGCCGCGCGCGCCTCGTCCATCAGCGCGCGCATGCGGCGCACGGAAGCATGCAGCCCCTCGAAGACCGCCTCGCCGACGAGGAAGTGGCCGATGTTCAGTTCACGGATCCCGGAGATGGCGGCGATGGGCTTGACGTTGTCGTAGGTCAGGCCGTGTCCGGCATGGACCTCGAGGCCGAGCCGCACCGCGCGCGCCGCGCTGTCGCGGGCGTGAGCGAGATGCTCGGCGATGGCCCTTTCGTCGCGCGCCAGAAAGGCCTCGCAATAGGCGCCGGTGCAGAGCTCGATCACAGGCGCGGCGAGCGATTTCGCGGCGTCCACCTGCGCATCGATCGCGTCGATGAACAAAGACACGCGGATGCCGGCGCCGGCGAGCTTGCGCACGGCAGGCGCGAGATGATTGTGCAGGCCGGCGGCATCGAGGCCGCCCTCGGTGGTCACTTCCTCGCGTTTCTCCGGCACCAGGCAAACCGCATGCGGCTTCACGCGCAGCGCAATGTCGAGCATCTCCTCCGTCGCGGCCATCTCCATGTTGAGCGGAAGGCCGTTCCAGGCGGCCAGCGCATCGATGTCGGCGTCGGCGATGTGGCGGCGGTCCTCGCGCAGATGGGCGGTGATGCCGTCCGCGCCGGCCGCCTTGGCCATTTCGGCGGCGCGCAGCGGATCGGGATAGGGCGTGCCGCGCGCGTTGCGCAACGTCGCCACGTGATCGATATTCACGCCCAGACGGATGCGGTTCATATCAGGCACTCCGGCATGATCATGCAGGAGATGTAGACACCCAGCACCGCCGTCACGAAAGGCACGAACAGGCATACCAGCGACGCGAGCACGTTGCGCATCAGCGAGCGCCGCGTCCACATGCCCATGAACGCCGCCGCAATGCCGCACAGCACCACCGGAAGCGCATAGAAAACGAGACCCTTGGCCGCGGCGAATTGCGCAACCTTGTCCGGCTCGAAACGCGCCGCCAGCGCGGCGCCACCCTCGACCGCCCCGGCTATCAGGAAGCACACCAGCACGAAATTGCCCAGACGCGGCTCCCGCTTCACCTCAGACACTCCCACCAGCGCAGACAGGATACGCCATTGCCGAAATAGTCCACGCCGAGGGGGGCGAACAGGCAGGCGGCCGTGGCCAGGGCGCTCACCAGCGGCTCCCGCCGCGACCACATCCCGATCCAGAGGCCGAGAAGGCCGCACAGGACCACGGAGACGAAATAGGGGAACCGGGCGGGCGTGGTCCGCAACAGATCCGGCACGGCACCATGACCTCGCGCGGCCCATTCGAGCAGCAACCCGCACGCGAACGACAATGCCAGGCACAGAAGCGCGAACACGATCAGTTTGGGTATCGCACGGCCGGCCGTCACGCCAATCCCCTGCTCCCGGGCTTCACGGCCTTGGTGTCGCGAAGATGGGCGGGCAGCTTGTGCCCCTCCCATGCCGGGAATTTGACCGTGGCCAGCGCCACGAACTTCACCCCGAGCCTGGCTTTGCCGCCGGAGCGGTCGATCAGGCAGGCGGCGGCCACCGGCTTTCCCCCGGCCTCGCGGATGGCGTCCAGACATTCGCGTGAGGACAGGCCGGTAGTGACGATGTCCTCGACCATCAGCACCGGCTGATTCTTCGCGAGCGCGAAGCCGCGACGGAGCTGGAACTTGCCATCCTGCCGCTCGACATACATCGCCGGCAGGCCGAGCTGACGGCCCATCTCGTACCCCGGAACAATGCCGCCCACGGCGGGCGACACGATGGCCGTGAATGCCTGCTTCACCTCGGCACGCACCTTCTCCGCCAGCGCCTTGCACAGCTTTGCCGTGCGCTTCGCGTCCTGGAACACCAGCGCCTTCTGCAGAAAAATGTCCGAATGCAGCCCGCTCGACAGGATGAAGTGGCCCCGGAACAGGGCGCCGGCTTTCTCGAATTCGTTCAGCACCTGATCGGGCGTCACGTGACGGAATCCCCCTCGGCCACACCGGGGCCGCGCACGCGGTCGACCGATTCGACCACGGCGTTCACCCGTAGCGCGCCCAGGATGTTCTGCAAATGCGCCACGTCGCGCACCTCGATGTCGACATGGAATTCGAAGAACAGCGGATTGCGGTTGGTCACCTTGACGTTGAAGATGTTGCCGCCGTTGGCGCCGATCACCGTCATCACCGCGCCGAGCGCGCCGGGCACGTTCTTCACCCGCACGCTGACGCGCGCCAGCGTCGGGCCGAGCTCGTCGGCGCTGGTGCCCCAGGAGACGTCGATCCAGTCCTCCATATCGGCTTTTTCCAGCTCCTCGCAGTCGATGGTGTGGATGACCACGACCTCGCCGGGCTTGCGCACGCCCACGATGCGGTCGCCGGGGAGCGGATGGCAGCACTGGCCGAGGTGGTAGGATATGCCCTCGGTGAGGCCTTCGATCGAGATGGCGCCGCCGGGCTTTGGGGCGCTGCGGCCCTTCGATTTCTTGAGTTCCGGAAACACCGAGACCAGCACGTCGTGGGAGCGCAACGCGCCGCGCCCGACATCGGCGTAGACGTCCTCCGGCCTGGAATGGCGCAGCTTCTTCGCCACCGCCTGCATTGCCTTCTCGGTCAGCTCCTGCCCGGCATCGGCGAATTCCTTCTCCAGTATCTTGCGGCCGAAGCGGACGTGCTCATCGTGCTGCGCATGCTTGATGAAGCGGCGGATCTCCGAGCGCGCGCGGCCGGTGACGGCGATCTGTTCCCAAAGGGGTGACGGCGTCGAGCCCTTCTGCCTGATGATCTCGACCTGATCGCCGTTGCGCAGCGGCGTGTGCAAGGGTACATGCACGCCGTTGACCTTGGCGCCGACCGTCTGATTGCCCAGATCAGTATGGACCATGTAGGCGAAATCGATCGGCGTGGCGCCGCGCGGCAGGCTGATCAGGTCGCCCTTCGGCGTGAAGCAGAAGACCTGGTCCTGGTACATGTTGAGCCGGGAATGCTCCAGGAATTCCTCGACGGAATCGCCGCGCTCCAGCAGTTCCACCATGTCGCGCAGCCAGCGCAGGGCCGAATCCATGGTCTCGCCCTCGAGCCGCTCGCGGTAGCGCCAATGCGCGGCCACGCCCCGCTCGGCGACTTCGTGCATCTCGGCGGTGCGGATCTGCACCTCGACGCGCTGCTGCTCCGGCCCGATCACGGTGGTGTGGATGGAACGGTAGCCGTTGGTCTTGGGGTTGGAGATGAAGTCCTTGAAGCGGTCCGGGATCATGCGCCAGCTCTGGTGCAGCACGCCGAGCGCGCGGTAGCAGTCCTCCGGCGTCTTCACGATGACGCGGAAGCCCAGTATGTCCGACAGCTGCTCGAAATTGAGCTGCTTGTCCTTCAGCTTGCGCCAGATCGAATAGGCGCGCTTGGCGCGGCCATAGACCCAGGCGTCGATGCCGTGCTCCGCAAGCTTGCGCTTGATCTCGTCGGCAATGCGCCCGACGCGGTTGCCGGTGGACGTCTCCAGGCGGTTGAGGCGCGTGAGGATGGAGTTGCGCGCCTCCGGATCGAGCTCCGCGAACGCCAGATCCTCCAGCTCCTCGCGCATGTTCTGCATGCCGATGCGGCCGGCCAGCGGGGCGTAGATGTCGAGCGTTTCCTGCGCGATGCGCCGGCGCTTGTCCGGCTTCTCGATGTAGGAGAGCGTGCGCATGTTGTGCAGGCGATCCGCGAGCTTGACCAGAAGCACGCGGATGTCGTTGGACATCGCCAGCATCAGCTTGCGGAAATTCTCCGCCTGCTTGGTGCTCTCGCTGAACAGCTCGAGCTGGGACAGCTTGGTGACGCCGTCGACGAGTCCGGCGATCTCCTCGCCGAAATTCTTCTTCACGTCCTCTATGGTGACGTAGGTGTCCTCCACCGTGTCATGGAGCAGCGCGGTCGCGATGGTGGGCACGTCGAGCTTGAGCTCGGTCAGGATCGCGGCGACTTCCAGGGGATGGGTGAAATAGGGATCGCCCGAGGCGCGGAACTGCTTGCCGTGGGCATTCATGGCGTAGACATAGGCCTTGTTGAGCAGCGCCTCGTCGGCATTCGGATCGTACGCCTTCACCCGCTCGATCAGCTCGGTTTGCCGCATCAGCTTGCGGCTGGATTTGGCTTTGGGCTGGGGCGGTGCAGGCACGCGTTCGGACGCGGGGACGGCAGGGCGAATCGAACCCTGTGCCCCGGCTGAGGGGTCGCCGGGCCGCGTTGGAGCGCTCATTGTCACGACAATATAGCGGAAAACTCCCGCGCTTGTCGCCGGAGACGGCAAGCGAAGCAGGCGGCGCCTGGGACGCCGCCTGTTCGCGAATCGGATGAAAAACCCGCCTTACATGTCGGAATCGTAATCGCCTTCCGGCTCGGGCTGGGGCTCGGCACGGCGCTGGGCTTCGGAGGTGAGGGCGCGCAGGAGTTCCTCTTCGGTCACCTGGCGCTGGTGCACATCCTCGCGCACATCCTCGTCGGGCTGTGCCTCCGGCTCATCGACCTCGGCGTGCTTCTGGAGGGACTTGATGTAGTCCTCCTTGATGTCGTCCGGCTTGAGCTCCTTGGCCGCGATCTCGCGCAGCGCCACGACCGGGTTCTTGTCGCGGTCGCGCTCGACCAGCGTATCGGCGCCGCCCGAGAGCTGCCGCGCGCGGTGCGCGGAAAGCAGCACGAGATCGAAGCGGTTGGGCACCTTGTCGACGCAATCTTCAACGGTGACGCGAGCCATGGACGGTCCTTGCGGGGCGGTTCCGGGAGGCGGCGGAACCTATAGAAAACGCACCAGCGAGGCAAGCGGGAATGCGCGCTCGCCTTTTCGCCGGTTTTCCGCGGTTTCGGCGGTCACTTCAGCAGCGAGACCGTGAAATTGGCGGTGCCTTCGACGCCATACGCCTTGTAGTGGATCGTGTAGGTGACGCCTTCCTGGTAGTCGAAGACGTGGAGCGACACGGTCTGCGTCTGGTCCACCGGCTTGCCGGGCGGCACCGCCAGCGTCACCGGCTGGCCGCCCGCAGCACAGGCGGCCGACTGATCGACCACCGTTCCCGACGGATCGGTGACGGTCCAGCTATGGGCATCGCAATCGTTGTCGGCCTTCAGGTTGATGACTTCGTTGGCGAGGTCGGTCAGCAGATATTCCGCCGTCACATCCTGGGTGCGGCCCGGCTCGGGATCGCCGCCCGCGAACATCTGGATGGGCGTGGGGAATCCCAGGCTCATACCCACGCCGATCGGCGCATCCGCCAGCGCGGAACCCCCGGCTCCCAACGCGACCGTCAAACCCAAAGCAATCGTCCAATAACGCATACCTACCCTCTTGGCTCTCTCGTGCCCCACTGGGCCCGATTTTGCGCGATAGGTGCGCAGGATTCAAATGCTCGGTTTCGCGCTCACGATATTTTCACGCTGCGGGACGGGGCCGGACCGGAATTGTTCCTGCATCTTCGGAGGTTTAGCGGTCCCGGTGACCGGCGCTTAAGCTTTCGCGGGGGAACCCCGGAACCGCCCGCCCGCCCCGCAATTGCCACGTCGTATCCGCGCTGGAGACCGACATGGGCGAGCCGCTGTTCATCCAATCCGTCCGGGGCCCCAACGGGCTCCCCCTCACTTTCGCCGATCTGCCTCCATCCGAAACGACGCGATGGGTGGCGCGGCGCAAGGCGGAAGTCGTGGCGGCGGTGCGCGGCGGCATGCTGTCGCTGGACGAGGCCTGCGTGCGCTACCGGCTCTCCGTGGAGGAGTACGCGAGCTGGCAGCGCGCGATCGAGGCCCATGGGATGACCGGCCTGCGCGCGACGCGGCGGCATAACCGGCATTGACGGCCCGCGCGGCAGGGTGCGGCCCGCGCACGCGGCGGCTATGCTCGCGGCATGAGACTCGCCGACCGGATCCTGGGCGCCCTGCTGGTGTTCGCGGCCATCGTGACCGCCTTCTACTGGTGGAGCTATTTCACCGGCGGCGACGTGATGGTCGTGCATGACCGCTGGTACACCGCCTTCGAATCGAGCTTCCCCGTCGCGGACGGCTGGATGGCGTTGTGCGCCGCCATCGCCGGGCTCGGATTCATCCTGGGGCGGCCGTTTGCGCCGTTCTTCGGCCTGCTTGCGGCGTCCGCGATCCTCTATCTGGCCGCGATGGACATCACCTTCGACGTCGAAAACGGCATGTACGCCATGGCTCGCACGAGCGACGCGATGAAATTCGAAATATTCATCAATGCGAGCTGCATCGTGCTTGGCGCCTGGACGCTCCTGGCGTCCCGGCGAAGCTTGAGGGCTGGGATCAGCCCGGCGGGGTGAGCTTGCCGGCGCGATGCTCGAGCATCAGCGGGCGTGCCCGCATCCACATGATCGCGGCACGCGCCGTCACCAGCCCCGTGGAGAAAATCAGGCCGGCGTCGGTCCAGGCCAGCACGTCGGCGCCGGGATGCGCGCCCGGCTGGGCGCCAAGCTGCGGGAAGGCGAATTTCAGCCCGTAGCGCACGACGAACAGCCCCGCGATCAGCATCGTGCCGATCGGCGTGGCGCGGCTGGAGATCGTGCCGGTTTCCGGATCGAGCGTATACTCCTGGTGATGCGCGGTGAGGTAGCCGATGGTCACGCCCGCCGCGAGCGCCAGCGCGTAGCCGACCATCCAGAAGAACGGGGGGATGGGCGTAAGGCTCAGCGTCGCGACGGTACCCGACGCAGCGATGGCCGGCGCGATGAAAAGCCGTCCCGGCTTCACCTTGGTGGGCGCGTTGCGGATCAGACGCCGCGCCACCAGCGCCACCACGAGGATCGGCACCAGATAGGGCGACAGACGATGCCAGTCGATGTGCTGCGGATCCATGTCTTGTCCCGATGATCTCTTAAGCCGGCGGCCAGCCGGTGCTATCCTCTAGCAGATCGCGCGCGGGAGTTCAGGTCATGCGTCCATTCGTCGTCGCCGCGACGCTTCTGGTTTCGGGCCTGGCCGCATTCGCGCAAGCGCAGGCCGGCGGCCCGGGCACGGTTCTTTACCATGACGCCGCCTTCACGATCGCCTATCCGCGGGATTGGACCCTGGACAGGAACTACACCTACGATCTCGGCTCGCCTCCCATCCCGGGCGTCGCCTTCACGATTTCCGCGACTCTGACATCCGGGACAAACCTGTCATCCGATTCGAAATTGAGCGTCGAGCACATGTTGGGTGCGTGCAGCGCGGCGCGCTTCCTCGACGACGCGCAGGATGAGAAAAGCGTAACCGATGCGGGCCGGGACTGGTCCGTCGCGACAGCCGGAGACGCGGCCGCCGGCAACCGGTATGAGCAGACCGTCTACGCGATTGCCCACGGCAAGGACTGCTATGGCGTTCGCTATTTCATCCACTATGCGGCAATCGAGAATTTCGATCCCGGCAGCGTGAAGGAATTCGACCGCAAGGCGCTGATGGCCGCGTTCGACAGCATAAGGCGCTCGCTCTCATTCACGAATTGAAGAACTAATCGAGGCGGCGGGCGATGCGCGCTTCCGGTGGAAGCGCGGCGACAAGTTCATCCACCGATTGCCCGGTCGCCGGATGACGCCAATCGGGCGCTACGTCCCTCAACGGGATCAGTACAAAGCCCCTCGACACCAGGCGGGGATGAGGAAGCGTCGGCGGACCTGCTTCGACGCGTCCATCGAAGTCGATTATGTCGATGTCGATCGTGCGGGGGGAATTCCTGGCAAGACGCATGCGCCCGAAGCGATCTTCGATGCCATGCAACCGCGACAGCAATTGCTTTGGGTTAAGTGAGCAAGCCACGCGGCATACCGCGTTTACGAACGGCGGATCGTTCGGATCCGGCCAGGCCGGCGTTTCGTAGAACGGCGATATGGACAGTATATGGACCTCCGGGCCCTTCATCGCCGCAATCGTGGCGTGCAGAGTCTGCTCAGGTCGCGTATTATTGAACGCCATGTTAGCACCCAGAGCGAGCAGAATCATCGTGTCACGCGTCCGCAATCGAAAAGTTTACCGGAATCCCAAAATTCGCGTTGCCGTCCGCAAACCTTTGCATTAGACCCGCAGCATCTTAGAACAGTTCCAGAGGCTTCGGGATGGGTTGGCCGACTGCCTGTTCATAATTTGGACAATAACTGCGAGGAACACGGATGCTCTTCTACCCCCAGGAAAAACTGGCGATTTTCATCGATGGCGCGAACCTTTATGGCGCCGCCAAGGGACTGATGTTCGATATCGACTACAAGCGCCTGCTTGAGCTGTTTGCGCGCAAAGGCATTCTCGTCCGCGCCTTTTACTACACCGCCGTCGTGGAGAACGAAGAGTTTTCGCCGCTGCGGCCGCTGGTCGACTGGCTTGACTACAACGGATTCGCGGTGGTGACGAAGCCGGCGAAGGAGTTCACCGACAGCCAGGGCCGCCGCCGCATCAAGGGCAACATGGACATCGAGCTCGCCATCGACGTGATGGAGATGGCCGAGCAGGTCGATCATATCGTCATCTTCTCCGGTGACGGCGACTTCCGCCGCCTGGTCGAGGCCGCCCAGAAGAAGGGCCGGCGCGTCAGCATCGTATCGACGATCCGCACGCAGCCGCCGATGGTGGCGGACGAGCTGCGCCGCCAGTGCGACAACTTCATCGAGCTGGACGAGTTGAAGCCGATGATCATGCGCGAAGGCGGTCCCCGCTCCGTGCAGGCGCAACAGGCGGCCGCGAACCTCGCGCACTCGGCCTGACAGGGCGATTCAACGTAATACGATAAACGCCACTCCCCTCCGGGCCAGCCTTGGGCTAATCTACCTCCGGTCGAGGGGAGATTGACTCATGCCCAGATTTGCAACTCTGGCGCGGCTGCTGCTGCCGCTTGCGGCGGTGTGCCTTGCCGGATGCACGGTCACGCGGGACATCAAGGCCGAAAGCTCGTTCACATGGTCGGCGGACGCGCAGAAGCGCGTCATCCTGATCCAGCCTGACGTCGTGCTGGGCGAGATGCAGGCCGGCGGATTGGTCGAGCCGCGCGCGGACTGGACCGCCACCGCGCAGGCTCTTCTCGCCAAGCAGCTTTCGTCCGCGCTGGGCCAGCGGGCAATCGACGTCGTCGCCGTCAACAATCTTGCCGACGAGCACGAGATCCAGCTGGCCAAACTGCATTCGGCCGT
Source organism: Rhizomicrobium sp. (assembly GCA_035499995.1). Lineage (GTDB taxonomy): Bacteria > Pseudomonadota > Alphaproteobacteria > Micropepsales > Micropepsaceae > Rhizomicrobium. The sequence goes on from DATJXR010000039.1 coordinate 52,404, forward strand.
CGGTGCCGAGATAATCCTGCATGGTCTCGGCGGCGCAAAGCTCCCCACGAAGGGTTCCGCGCTCGACTGGACGCTGGGGCCCGGCGCGAAGGTGCTCCACGATCACTACAACGCGGACTACGCCATGTTCGTGTATGTCCGCGACAGCTATACCTCGGGCGGGCGGGCGCTGGTCATGGTGGGCGCCGCGCTGTTAGGCATCGGCCTGCAAGGCGGCAGCCAGACCGCTTTCGTGTCGCTGGTGGATCTGCGCACCGGCAACGTCGTCTGGTTCAACACCCTGTTCAGCCAGTCCGGCGACCTGCGCAACGAGGCCGACACCGGCACCTTCGTTGCTTCGCTGCTGAAGGACAGCCCCCTGTGATCCGCCGGCTCGCCGCCCTGGCGTGCGCGCTGCCGCTTCTGTGCGCGCAGGCGATAGCGGACGACGTCGCGCCGGTAACGCCCGGATACAGGCCCGCGGTCGACACCGACGAAGCCGGGCTCTGGATGATGTCCGACCAGGCGGAGGCGACGATGAAATCGTCGCCTCTGCTCGTGAAGGACCCCGGCCTGAACGCCTATGTAAAAGGCGTCGCCTGCAAGATCGCGAGCGAATATTGCGCGGACATGCGCATCTATATCCTCGACATCCCCTATTTCAACGCGGCGATGGCGCCCAACGGCTCCATGCAGGTGTGGACGGGCTTGCTGCTGCGCGTCCACAACGAAGCACAGCTTGCCTGTATCCTCGGTCATGAGATGTCGCACTACATGCTGCGGCACACCGTTGCCGAGTGGCGGCGCGCGAGGGACACGACGGGCGCAATGGCCGTCGTCGCCATTCTCACCGCGGGAGCCGGCGTCGGGATCGTGGGCAGCCTGGCCAATCTCGTCGCGCTCAATTCCCTGCTCTCCTATTCGCGGGATGAAGAACGTGCGGCCGACGCGAACGGCCAGGACCTCGTCTACAAGGCGGGCTACGATCCTTCCCAGTGCGCGGCTCTCTGGCGGGCGCAGATGACGGAGGAGAACGCCGAGCCAGAGCACGCCGACACGTTCCAGTTCCTGAAGTCGCACCCCGCGTCCCAGGAGCGCCTCGACACGATGCAGCAGCGCGCCGCGCAGATGGTCGCCGCGGCGAACGGCAGGCTGCAGGTCGGCGCGGATATCCTTCACGCCGCCACCGCGCCGTTCCGCGGCGAATGGCTGAGGGAAGAGATCGCCCGCTCGCACTTCGCGCAGAGCCTGGCCGTCATCCAGAACCTTCAGGCCGACGAACCCAATTCGGGGCTGCTGCAGTTCTATCTCGGCGAGGTCTACCGCGAGCGCAATGCGCCGGACGATCCTGCACGCGCCCTGACCGCCTATCGCGCCGCCGTGGCGGACGGCAACGCGCCGCCGGAGGTCTATCGCGGCCTCGGACTCACCGAGATGAAATCGGGCGACAAGACGGACGCGTCCACCGACTTCAGGCACTACCTCGCGCTCGCGCCCGCGGCGGACGATCACGCGATGATCCAGTACTACCTTACGCAATTGGGAGAACCGGCATGAGATACGCGCGCTTTGCAACGCTTGCCGCCCTTCTGGCGGCAGCCGGTTGCGCCAATTACTCATCGGTCGGCGCGAACGCGCCCGTCCAGGTGGGCGACAATGTCAGCGTCCTGCCGCAGATCCAGTGGGGCCAGGCGCCGTTTCCCGGCTTTGCCGGAACGCTGTGGACGGAAGATGGCGCGGCGCTCGACTCGCTCATGTTCTTCACCGGCATCAAGCCGGGCGAGCCGCTGATCAACGCGAACGGCGTCTCGAAGGACGAATTGCGGACCTACCAGGCCGGCATGCTGCCCAATGACGTGATGGACCTGCTGGCCACGAATTTCAGCAAGCTGTCGTTCCAGCAGATACGGACGTCGAATCTGCGGCCCGCGCCCTTCGGATCCGCCACCGGCTTCCGTTTCGACCTCACCTTTTCGACAAAGGACGGGCTCAACATGCGCGGGACGGCGCTCGCGGCCCAGCGCGGCGGCAAGCTCGACATGATCCTGTTCATTGCCCCTGATGAGTATTATTTCGGTCACTATGCCGACACCGTCGAGAAGATCTTCGCCTCCGTCCAGGTCCCGCCGCCATCCGGGTCGGGTTGAGCCGCCGCACGATTGCCGGCTCTGCCCGCGGCTCGCCGAATTTCGCGCCGCCAATCGCGCGAAATTTCCGGATTATTTCAACGCGCCGGTGCCCGCCTTCGGGGCGGCCAATGCGCGCCTGCTCATCGTCGGCCTGGCGCCCGGCCTGCACGGCGCCAACCGGACGGGACGGCCGTTCACGGGCGACTACGCGGGCGACCTGCTCTACGAAACGCTGCTGCGGCACAATCTGGCGCGCGGAGAGTACCGCAAGGCAGCGGATGACGGGCTGGAGCTCGTCGACTGCGCCATCGGCAACGCGGTGCGCTGCGTGCCGCCGAAGAACAAGCCGCTGCCGGCGGAGATCAACACCTGCCGTCAGTTTCTTGCGGCGCACATCGCCTCGCTCCCGCGCCTGCGCGCGATCCTGGCGCTGGGCAAGGTCGCCCACGACAGCGCGGTCAGGGCGCTCGGCGGAAAGCTCGCCGCCCATCCATTCGGGCACGGCGCGCGCACCAGGATCGGCGAAATCTCGCTGGTGTCGAGCTACCATTGCTCGCGGTACAACACGAACACGGGCGTGCTGACGGCGGAGATGTTCGATGCTGTCGTGAAGGAGGCCAGGCTCGCGGCCACGCCGCAGCTGTGAGACGGCGATGGACCGGCGCAAACAGATAGTCCGCGATGCGTACGACAGGATCGGCGGGCGCTACCTGGAATGGTCGCTGCACTCGCGGGTGCGCCAACGGCAACTCGAGGCGCTGCTCGGCCTTCTGTCGCCGGGCGCGGAAGTGCTCGAGCTCGGCTGCGGCGCGGGCGCGCCGGTGACGGTGGCGCTGGCGGCGCGGGGGCCCGTGACGGCTGTCGACATTTCGCCCGCGCAGACGGCGCTCGCGGCGACGAATGCTCCCGGCGCCAATGTCGTCTGCGCGGATATCGCGGCGCTGACGTTTGCCGAGGGCGCTTTCGACGCGGTCTGCAGCTTCTACGCCCTCACGCACATTCCGCGCGATACGCATGCCGCGCTGTTTCGGCGCATCGCCCGCTGGCTGAGGCCCGGCGGCCTCTTCTTCGCCACGCTGGGGGCGCTGGACCATCCGGACGGCGAAACCGGAGATTGGCTCGGCGCGCCCAATTTCTTCAGCCATTTCGATGCGGAGACAAACGTTCGGCTCCTGGAGCGCTCGGGCTTTCGAGTCGAATCCGCGGAACGTATCCTCCAGGACCTTCCGGGCGAAGAAGGGCTGGACTTCCTGTGGGCCGTCGCGCGAAAGGGCGATGCATGAGCGACAAGCACCTGCAAGGCGGCTGCCAGTGCGGGAACGTGCGCTACCGCATTGCCGGGGAGCCGGCCGGTCTTGTGGTTTGCCACTGCAACGACTGCAAGAAGCAGTCGAGCAGCGCCTTCGGGATGAGCCTGTTCGTGCTGACGAGGAATTTCGCCTTCATCACGGGGCAACCGAAATCCTTCACGGTCACCGCCGACAGCGGGCGGCTCAAGACCTGCACATTTTGTCCCGATTGCGGCTCGCGCCTCACCCACCAGACGCGGCCCCAGGCCCTGAGCGTCAAGGCGGGCACACTGGACGACGCGACCGGCCTCACCCCCAGCGCGCACTACTGGACCAAGCGCAAGCTGCCCTGGGTGATCGTTCCGAGCGGCGTGAAATGCGTCGAGGATGACGGTTAGCCGTACCGCTCCTCTTTCCACGGATCGGCCTCGTTGTGATAGCCGCGGGTTTCCCAGAAGCCGGGGCGATCGTCGGCCGCGAATGCGATCCGCGTCACCCATTTGGCGCTCTTCCAGAAATACCAGTCCGGAATCACCACGCGCACGGGGCCGCCATGCTCGCGCGGCAGGGGCTCGCCGTTCCAGCGGTGCGCGAGCAGCGCATTGGGCGCGGCGAACACCTCGAGCTTCACGTTGGTGTCGTAGCCGTCGTAAGAGTGGAACAGCACGTGCCGCGCCCCGGGCTTCGGCTTCACCAGATCGAGGATCGTGCGGCTCAAGACGCCGCGCCAGCGGTTGTCGAAGCGGCTCCAGGCGGTCACGCAATGGATGTCGCTGACAACGTCCTCCTGCGGCAGCGCCAGGAACCGGTCCAGCGTCAGCGCGACCGGATTTTCCACCAGCCCCCCGATCTGCAGCCGCCATTTGTCCGGCTTCACGTCCGGCTGGGCGCCCAGATCGAGCACCGGCCAGTTGGTGACGCGCTTCTGCCCGGGCGGCAGACGATTGACATGCCCCAGGTCGGGCCGCTCCGTGAGCAGCCTGCCCTCCTCCGCCCATTTCTCCTTGGAGCGGATGAGCTTGTCCTTGATCTTGCCGATCAGGGTCGGCGCGTCGTCCCGTTCGCTCATGATGGCTCAGCCTACGTCATTCGCCCCCGCGGCCGAAACCGTGCGCCGGCAACGATCAGCCCTTCTCCCGCATGAGCCGGGCCTTGTCGCGTTGCCAGTCGCGCTTCTTTTCGGTTTCGCGCTTGTCGTGGAGCTTCTTGCCCTTGGCGATGCCGAGCTCGATCTTGGCGACGCCCTTGGGCGTGAAATAGACCCGCAGCGGCACCAGCGTCATGCCCTCGCGCTGCACGGCGGCGGAGAGCCTGGCCGCCTCGCGCTTGTGGACCAGGAGCTTCCGCGGACGGCGCGGCTCGTGGTTGAAGCGGTTGGCCATCTTGTATTCGGGGATATAGGAGTTGACGAGCGTGATCTCGCCGTCCTTCGCCTGGGCGTAGGCTTCCGCGATGGTCGCCTTGCCGGCACGCAGCGCCTTCACCTCCGAGCCAAGCAGGACGATGCCGGCCTCGAGCGTGTCCTCGATGGCGTAGGAAAAGCGCGCCCTGCGATTGTCCGCGACGACCTTGCGCTCATCGTCTTTCTTCCTGGCCATGTCCGCCGCTCTGCGATGCCGCCCGCCGCCCCGGCGCGAAGCGGCGGAGTAACTAGGCCTTGAGGCCCGCCTTGTCCATCGCGTCGCGCACGCGGGCGCGCGCGGCGTCGCTTGCCGGCATCATGGGAAGCCGCACCTCGTCGCTGCTCATGCCGAGGAGCGAGGCCGCATACTTCACGGGTGCCGGACTCGGCTCGCAGAACAGCGCGTCGTGCAGCGGCATGAGCCGGTCCTGGACCTGCAGCGCAGCGTCGAAGGCACCTTGCATGCAGGCTTCCTGGAACTGCGCGCACAGCCTGGGCGCGACGTTCGCGGTCACCGAAATGCAGCCATGCCCGCCGTGGGCCATGTAGCCCAGCGCCGTGCCGTCCTCGCCGGAGAGCATGCGCCAGTCCTTGCCACAGGCCAGCCGCTCGCGGCTGGGCCGCGCAAGGTTGGCGGTCGCGTCCTTCACGCCGATGACATTGGCGATCTTCGACAACCGCGCCATTGTCTCCATCGAGATCTCCACGATCGCGCGGCCGGGGATATTGTAGATCACGATCGGGATATCGACCGCGCCGGCAATGGTGGCGTAGTGACGATAGAGGCCTTCCTGCGAGGGCTTGTTGTAGTAGCCGGTGACGGAGAGGACGGCGTCGGCGCCCATCTCTTTCGCATGGCGGGTGAGCGACAATGCTTCCTCGGTGGAGTTGGAGCCCGCGCCCGCGATCACGGGCACGCGCCCGTTCGCCTCCTCGACGCAGAGTTCCACCACGCGCCGGTGCTCTTCGTGGCTCAGCGTGGGCGATTCGCCCGTGGTGCCGCACGGCACGAGCCCATGGCTGCCCTCGGCGATCTGCCATGACACAAGCCGGCGGAACGCGGCCTCGTCCACCTTCCCGTTCCGGAAGGGCGTGATGAGGGCGGGAATGGACCCCCTGATGCGGTGGCGCGCGTCGCGCATGCAACGATCCTAGGAAAAAACATTGTCAAAATAGCGTCCGGCACGCGGGCGCGGCAAGGCGAACGCTGGTCATGGCTAACCCGCGCCGGTATGGTGAACCCGACTCCGAAGGATCGCCTTCATGACCACGCTCCGCGCCGTGTTCCTGGCTGGGGCTGCGCTTGCCATTGGCGCGGCGGCCTCGCTGGCGCAGGCGCCGTCCAACCTGCCCCCCGGGCTGGTGCAGCAGGGCGGCGTGGTGATGATGCAGCCCATCCAGGACACCGGCCCGCAGGGGCCGAGCATCACCGGCGAACGGCGCGTGGGGCTGGTCCACGTGCTATCGTCCACCGATCACGACACCTTCGAGCAGGCCTCCGCGGCGGCGGACCGCGGCGACTGGACGGCAGCCAAGGGCCTCGCCGACCAGGGGCACGATCCGACGGCCAAGCGCCTGATTCAGTTCCGCTATCTGCTCGACCGCAATTCCGGCGCTTCGTTCGGCGAGATCGCGGCTTTCATCAAGTCGAACCCCGACTGGCCGGCACGCGACACGCTGCAGGCCCGCGCCGAGGCGGCCATGGACCCGACGATGGACCCGCACGCGATGGTCTCATGGTTCAGCGTCAATCCGCCGGCGACTGGCCTCGGCCGCGTGCGCTATGGCGAGGCGCTGGTCGCCACCAACTCCGGCACCCGCGGCCGGGAAATGGTGCGCCAGGGCTGGATCGAGGGAACCTTCGATCCCAACATCGAGGCCGGAATCATCCAGAAGGACGGCGCCTATTTCACGGCGGAAGACGACGCCAAACGGCTGAACCGGCTTCTCGCCGCCAACCAGGTGACCGATGCGCGGCGGCAGATCTCGCGTGTGACGGCGGATGCCCAGCGCGTCGGGCAGGTGCGGCTGGCGCTGCGGGCGAGCCCAGACGCCGGGCGCAAGATGGTCGCGAGCCTGCCCGCCTCCCTTCAGAACGATCCGGGCCTGCTTTTCGACCGCACCCGCGCCATGCGCCAGTCCGGCAAGGTGGAGGATATCCCCGACATGCTGGCGAACGCGCCGGTGCGCGAGATCGCGGCCTCCGCGCCCTCGCGGTGGTGGGCGGAGATGAATCTCGCGGCCCGGCAGGCGCTGACGGACGGCAATTACGGCGCGGCCTACTGGCTGACCGCGAAGAACGGCCTCCCGGCCGAGGGGCAGGACTACGCGGATTCGCAATTCCTCGCGGGCTTCATCGCCCTGCGCTATCTGCGCGATGCCAAGTCCGCGCTGCCGCATTTCCAGAACCTCGACGCCGCCACGACCCGGCCCATCAGCAAGGGCCGCGCGCGCTACTGGCAGGGCCGCGCCTATGAGGCGATGGGCGACGATGCGTCGGCCTGGCGCGCCTATTACCAGGCCTCGAAGTTCCCGGAGACCTTCTACGGACAGCTTGCGTTGACGCGGATCGACTCCACGCCGCACCTGCACTTCGCCGATCCCGGCATCGCGGTCGACGATGCGATGCGCACCGAATACGAGAAGGAAGACCTCACCCGCGCGGTGCGCGTGCTGGCCGATCTCGGGCTCGAGAGCCTGCTGCGGACCTTCGCGCTGCAGGACGAGAGCGTTTATCCCGAGCCGCAGCACGTGAAGATCCTGTGCGAGGACCTGACCAGGATGGGCTTCCGCGAGATCGCGGTGCGCGTGGCCAAGCAGCTTTCCTATGGCGGGCCACTGCTTCTGGCCTATTCCTATCCCGTGATCGCGCTTCCCCAATATGCCGGCCCGAACACGCCGCCCGATCCCGCCTATGTCCTGGGCATCATCCGGCAGGAGACGGAATTCGATCCCGACGCGGTGAGCGGCGCGGGCGCGCGCGGCCTGATGCAGATGATGCCGGAGAGCGCGCGCAAGGCCGCCGCGCAGAACGGCATGGCCTACCGCTTCGGCGATCTCCTGAGCGATCCCACCTACAACATGCAGCTCGGGATGACCGAGCTTGCCGGCGATGCATCCGACTGGGGCGGCTCGCTGATCGTCGCGGCGGCGGCCTACAACGCCGGGCCGAACAACGCGCGCAGGTGGATCGACACATTCGGCGATCCCCGCTCCACCACCGACCCCATCGACTGGATCGAGCGCATCCCGTTCGAGGAGACCCGCAACTACGTCCAGCGCGTGATCGAGAACATGGAGATCTATCGCGCCCGCCTCAACGGCCCCGGCCAGATGCTTCGCATCCAGGCCGACATCTACCGCCCCCGCGATCCGGACGTGAAGGTTCTGGCGCGGCCGGCGAATATCGAAGCCGCGGCGCCCGAGGCGCCGGCCGCGGTGCCGGTGCCAGATCCGAGGCCAGCGCATTGACGGACGCCACCCCGCGGCCCCGCCGCGCCGCCCGCATTCTCCTTCTCGACCGGTTAGGCCGCGCCCTGCTCCTCCGCTTCGTGATCCCGCGCTCCGACGGTCCGTTTCTCTTCTGGGCGACTCCGGGCGGCGGGCAGGAGCCCGGCGAAACGGATCTCGAAACCGCGGATCGCGAGCTGCGTGAGGAACTCGGCCTCGTCGTGCCGGTCGAGGGACCGGTTCACGAGGTGACGGCAGTCTTCGAATTCGGCGGGGAGATGATGGAGCAGACCGATGTGTTTTTCGTGGGCCGGGCCGGCGGGGAAAAATTCGGTCTCGGCGGGATCGACGAGACGGAGCGCGCGGCGTTGCGGGAAATGCGGTGGTGGACGGCCGACGAGATCGCGCGCGCCGCTCAGCCGGTATTCCCGGCGGATCTGGCGGCGCTGGTGCGCAAATTCACCTGAGCCTCAGTGGAAGATCGACAGCCACTCGCGGGCGAGCTTCTGGGCCTCTGCGATCTGGCCGGAGTTCATCTCGGCGGAGATCTGGGCGCGCCAGCTCTTGGCGATCTCGCTGCCCTTCATGGCCGCGAGGTTGAACCATTTGTGGGCGGCGACGTAGTCGACGTCCACGCCCTGGCCGGTCGAGTAGGCGAGGCCGAGATTGTAGAGCGCGTCGGCGCGCCCCTGCCGGGCGTCGGTTTCGTACTGCGCCAGTGAATCCACATCGATGCACGCCATCGCATTCCCCTCTGGATGCCGCAACGGTGAAATGCTGCGTCGGGAATGCTAAAGGCCGGTTAACGCGCTTAACTTTGATATTCATCAATCGTTAAGTCCGGTTAACTGCGTACGGGTCGGGCTCCGACCTTCATATCCGGGCGCGCTGGCCGAACAGGATCTTTCGCGCTTCTTCCTGCGCCTTTGGATCGCTGGCCGCCTGCTCGCGCAACTCCCGGCCGAGCGCGAAGCCCTTCTTGACGGCGGGCCGCGCGCCGACGCGGTCGCGCCAGGCTTTCACGTTGGGGAACTCCTCCAGCATGTTGTCGATGCGGGAGATGCCGATTACCCAGCCCCAGCAGGCCATGTCCGCGATCGAGTAGGCGCCGGCGAGGAATTTGCGGGTGGCCAGCCGCTTGTTCATCACGCCCATCAGGCGGTGGACCTCGTCGGTGTAGCGCTTGATGCCGTACCCGTTGTCCTTGGCATAGGTGCGGAAATGGTTGGCCTGCCCCGCCATGGGGCCCAGCCCCGCCATCTGCCAAAACAGCCACTCGTCCACCTGCACGCGCTTGCGCTCGTCGGCGGGATAGAACTTTCCGGTCTTGCGGCCGAGATACTGGAGGATCGCGCCGGATTCGAAAATCGAGATCGGCCGCCCTCCCGGCCCGCCGGGATCGACGATGGCGGGCATCCGGTTGTTGGGCGCGATCCTGAGGAAGGACTCCGTGAACTGCTCGCCCTTGCCGATATTCACCGGCACCAGCGTGTAGGGCAGCCGGCATTCCTCCAGCATGATGGATATCTTCCAGCCATTGGGCGTGGGCCAGTAATAGAGCTCGATAGGGCGCGGCGCCTTCCTCGCAGGCCTGCCGCGCCTCGCCGCCCTGCCCTTCGCCCGCTTCGCCTTCGCCATCGATCCCTCCAGAAACAGTTTGGCCGCGACCCCACCAGCGTAGCGCAAGGCGGGGCCACGGCCAAAAAAAATAGCCGTACTGATCAGCTCAGACGGTTATTTCTTCTTCTTGCGGCGCTTCGTCTTCTTCGCGGCGCCCTTCGCGGCCGCCTTCTTCACGGTCCGCTTCTTCTTTCTCTTTCCAGTCATTGGCATGTGAAACGACTCCTCTGTGGTTTCGAGTGCGTGCGAATCGCAGCCCCAAAACATTGAAGAATATGGAGTAATTCCGGCGAAACGCGCAATAGCGCGGCGTAACGGCGATTTTCGCCTGTCAAGTGAATTTCATCTGACGCCCGATTTTACAGGCTTTTTTTGTGTTCATCTTTATACGGACAAAAATCGCGCAAATGGCCGCTGAGGTTGCGCGCCGCCTTGCAAATGTGCGAATCACCCCTCGTCGGGAAGATTGAGTCGCGCCTTCAGGATCGCGTTCACCGCCACGGGGTTCGCTTTTCCGCCCGTCTGTTTCATCACCTGGCCGACGAACCAGCCCGCGAGTTTCGGTTTCGCCTTCACCTCCTCGACCTTGCCGGGGTTCGCGGCGATCACCGCGTCGACCGCCTTCTCGATGGCCGAGGTGTCGGTCACCTGCTTGAGGCCGCGCGCCTCCACCACCTCGCGCGGATCGCCGCCTTCGCTCCACACAATGTCGAGCAGATCCTTGGCGATCTTCCCCGAGATCGTGTTGTCGGCGATCATGGCGATAATGGCGTTGTTCGCGGCCGCGCTGACCGGAACGTCGGCGATCGACTTGCCGTCGCGGTTGAGCCGGCCGAGAATCTCGTTGTTCAGCCAGTTGGCTGCCACCTTCGGGTCCACGCCCCTGGCGAGTTCCTCGTAATAGTCGGCGAGTTCCCGCTCGGCCACCAACACGCCCGCGTCATAGGCGGAGATGCCGTAATCCCGGACGAAGCGCGCGCGCTTCTCGTCCGGCAGCTCCGGCAGCGAGGCCGCGATTTCGTCGATCCAGCCCTGTCCGATGACCAGCGGCAGCAGATCCGGGTCGGGGAAATAGCGGTAATCGTGGGCTTCTTCCTTGGACCGCATGGACCGGGTCTCGCCCCTGCGGCTGTCGAAAAGCCGGGTCTCCTGCCGGATCGTGCCGCCGCCCTCGATGATCTCGATCTGGCGGCGCGCCTCGTACTCCACCGCCTGGGCGATGAAGCGCATGGAGTTCACGTTCTTGATTTCACAGCGCGTGCCGAGGTGCTTGAACTCTCCCGTCTGGCGGAACTTTTCGTAGCCGCCCTCGCGGCAGACCGAGACGTTGACGTCGGCCCGCATCGAGCCTTCGTCCATGTTGCCGTCGCAGGTGCCGAGATAGCGCACGATTGCCCGAAGCTTACGGAGGAAGGCCGCCGCCTCCTCGCTGGAGCGCATGTGCGGCTTGGTCACGATCTCCATCAGGGCCACGCCGGATCGGTTGAGGTCCACGAAGGAATAGTCGGCATGCTGGTCGTGGAGCATCTTGCCGGCGTCCTGCTCCAGATGCAGGCGCTCAATGCCCACGCGCACGGTCTCCCCGCCCGCGAGGTCGATGAACACCTCGCCCTCGCCCACGATGGGGTTCTTGTACTGGCTGATCTGATAGCCCTGCGGCAGATCGGGATAGAAGTAGTTCTTCCGGTCGAAGACCGAGCGCTTGTTGATCTGAGCCTTCAGCCCGAGTCCGGTCTTGATGGCCTGCTCGACGCAATGGCGGTTGATCACCGGCAGCATGCCGGGCATGCCCGCGTCCACGAAGCTGACATGGCTGTTCGGCTCGCCGCCGAATTCGGCGCAGGCGCCGGAGAACAGCTTGGCGCTGGAGAGCACCTGGGCATGGACCTCCATGCCGATGACGATCTCCCACTGGCCCGTACCGCCCTTGATGAGCTTGCTCATGCGGCCCTCCACCAGGCGCCGGGCTTGGCGGTGAAGTTCGCGGCGGTCTCGATGGACCGGCCAGCGCGAAGCACGGTCGCCTCGTCGAACGCCTTGCCGATGATCTGGAGGCCGAGCGGCAAGCCTTCCGCCGTCAGGCCGGCCGGAACCGCCAGGCCCGGCAGACCGGCAAGGTTCACCGTGACCGTGAAGACGTCGTTCAGGTACATCGAGACGGGATCGTTCGACTTGGCGCCCAAGGCGAAGGCCGGGCCCGGCGTCGCCGGCGTCAGCAGCACGTCGCATTTCTCGAAGGCCTGCTCGAAATCGCGCAGGATCAGCGCCCGTATCTTCTGGGCGCGGGTGTAGTAGGCGTCGTAATAGCCGGCGGAGAGCACATAAGTGCCGATCAGGATGCGGCGGCGCACTTCCGGCCCGAAGCCCTCGGCGCGGCTCTTCTCGTAAAGATCCATGATGTCCCTGGCGCCCTGCGCCCGGTGGCCGAAGCGCACGCCGTCGTAGCGCGCGAGGTTGGACGAGGCTTCGGCCGGCGCGACGATGTAATAGGCGGGCAGCGCGTATTTTGTATGCGGCAGAGAGACATCGACGATCTCGGCGCCCTGCGCCTTCAGCCACTGCGCGCCCTTCTGCCAGAGCGTATCGATCTCAGGCGGTGCGCCGTCGATACGGTACTCCTTCGGGATGCCGATCCTGAGGCCCCTGACGCCGGCATCGAGCGTCGCCTCGTAGTCCGGCACGGGAATATCGACGCTAGTGGAGTCCTTCGGATCGACGCTCGCCATGTGGCGCAGCATGATCGCGCAGTCCCGCACGCTGCGCGCCATGGGGCCCGCCTGGTCGAGCGAGGAGGCGAACGCCACGATGCCCCAGCGCGAGCAGCGGCCATAAGTCGGCTTCAGGCCGACCGTGCCGGTGACGGCGGCCGGCTGGCGGATCGAGCCGCCGGTGTCGGTGCCGGTGGCGCCGAGGCAGAGATTGGCCGCGACCGCGGCAGCCGAGCCGCCCGACGATCCGCCGGGAACCAGTGCCTCGTTGGAGTTCTGCGCGCGCCACGGGCTCAGCACCGGCTTGTAATGGGAGGTCTCGTTGGACGAGCCCATGGCGAACTCGTCCATGTTCGTCTTGCCGAGCATCACGGCGCCCGCGTCCCACAGATTCTGCGAGACAGTGGACTCATAGGGGGGCACGAAATTGTTCAGGATGTTCGAGCCGGCGGTGGTGCGCACGCCCCTGGTGCAAAACAGGTCCTTGATGGCGAGCGGGATACCGTCCAGCGGCCGCGCATCGCCCCTGGCGATACGGGCGTCGGAATCCTTCGCCATCGCCATCGCCTTGTCCGGCGTCTCGGTAACGAAGGCGTTCAGGAGCCGCGCACCTTCCACCGCCTTGACGAAGGCGCCGGTCAGCTCGGTGGAGGAAACCTTCTTCGCCCGCAGCGCATCGCGCGCGCCGGCCAGGGTGAAATCGGTGAGTTCGCTCATGCCGCGACCGCCCTGAGCGGCTTCTCGTAGAACACCGACCACTCCGAATCCGGATAATCCAGCACCACGCCGCAGCGCGTGAAGCCGCCGCGCTCATAGATGCGCCAGGCGGCGGGATGGCGATCGCCCGTCTCCAGCACCAGCCGCGCAAAACCCTCGGCGCGCGCCTGCTTCTCTATCTCGGCGAGGATCTGACCGCCGATGCCGCGGCCCTGGCACTCGGGCCGCGTGTACATTCGCTTGACCTCGGCCACGCCGCCCTCGTGGCGCTTGAGCGCGCCGCAGCCGATCGCGCGGCCGCCATCGCGCGCGACCCATACGGTGGTGTCGGGTAGCGCCATTTCCTCCACCGTCATATGGAAGGAGAATTCCGGCGGCGTGAGCGCCAGCAGGTGCTCGTTCAGCTCCGCGATGAGCGCGCGGACGTCGGCCTGCAACGGGTTTTCGACGGTGATCGCGACGCTCATTCGACCACCTTCGGCACCAGGAAGAAATTGTCCTCGCTCTCCGGCGCATTGGCCACGATGGCCGGGGCGTCTGCGCCCGCCGTCACCACGTCCTCGCGCATGCGCAACGACTGGGCGACCACGCTGGTCATGGGCTCCACGCCGGTCACGTCGACCTCGTTCAGTTGCTCCACCCATTTGAGGATACCGTTGAGTTCGCCCTCCATCGGCGCCACCCGGTCTTCCGGGAGCGCGATGCGGGCCAGCCTGGCGATGCGGCAGACAGTGTCCTTGTCGACGGACATGGGCGTGCAGCTATGCTAAGGGTTCGAACGGCTTAGCTAGCAACCGCCCAAGGGGCTGGCAAGCGAACCGGGGACGCATGGGAATTGTCGAAATCTCGGGGCTCAGGCCGCTCGCGGGCACGGGGCGGCGGCTTCTCGGCCTCGATCTGGGCGAGAAGACCATCGGCCTCGCCCTGTCGGACACCCTGCTCACCGTCGCGACCCCAATGGAGACGCTGAAGCGGGTCAAGTTCATGGCCGATGCCGAAAAGCTGGGCCAGTTGATCGCCCGGCAGAACGTCGGCGGGATGGTCGTCGGCCTTCCGCTCAACATGGACGGCAGCGAAGGCCCGGCCGCCCAGTCCGCCCGGGCCTTCGGGCGCAATTTCGCGGCGCGCGCCGAGCTTCCGATCGCGTTCTGGGACGAGCGGCTCTCGACCACCGCGGTCACCCGCACCCTGCTGGAGGCAGACGCATCCCGGAGGCGCCGCAGCCAGGTGGTGGACAAGATGGCGGCGGCGTACATCCTCCAGGGCGCGCTGGACCGGCTGCGCATGCTGGGGCCCTCATGACCGGCACCCCCACCGAACGCATGGCCCGATTCCGGTGGCTGCCGCCCGGCACACGCCCGCCCGTGCCGCTGCCTCAGAGGCAGGAGCTCGTGTTCCTGCTGGCGGGGACGGTGCTGATCTTCTCCGGCTACGACCTCAACATCTTCGGGCTTGCCCTGCCGCAGATCCAGAAGGACCTCTTCATCCCCGAGGACATGGCGGGGCTGACCGTTTCGCTCTTCCGCATCGCCGCCCTACCCGCGCTGCTGATTGCGCTTTCGGCGGACGTGCTCGGGCGGCGGCGGGTGCTGCTGCTCACCATTTTCGGCGAGACGTTCTTCACGATCGCGACGTCCTTCGCGCGGAGCTACGAAGAGTTCGTCATCCTCCAGGTGCTCACGCGCGTCTTCGGCTATTGCGAGGAGCTGCTCTGCTTCGTGGTCATCGCCGAGGAGATAGATGCCGCGGCGCGGGGCTGGTCGATCGGGGTGCTGGGCGCGATGGGCGCGGTGGGCGCCGGCCTCGCTTCCATCGTCTTCGCGGCGGTGAACATCCTGCCCTACGGCTGGCGCGCGCTTTACGCCATCGGCGGCGCGGCGCTGCTGGTGCTCGCTTATTTCCGGCGCCGGCTGCCGGAGACCAGGCGTTTCGAAGAACGAAGGCGGGAACTGGCCGCGCTGGGATCGCGCGCGAGTGCCGCGCTCGACGCGCTGCGTCATCTGGCGCGCGACTATCCCGGGCGGCTGGCGGCGCTGGTGACCATGCTGTTCGCCTTCGGCTTCGCGGCCGGACCGGCGACGGTGCTGATGTCGAAATACCTGCAGCAGACGCACCACTACGCGCCGCATCAGGTGACGCTCCTCTATCTCTGCGGCGGGCTGATCTCGGTGGCAGGCAACGTGCTGTCCGGCCGCCTTTCCGATCCGCTGGGGCGCAAGCCGGTCATCTTCTTCTGCGCGTTGTGCTGCGGGGGAGGGTTCGCCCTGTTCTTCAGCGGAATCGAAGGCTGGGTTTTGCCCGCTGCCTGGATTGTGGCGCTGTTCGGCTACCTCTCGGCCGACGCGCTCATGGCTGGCTTCGCGGTGGAGATCTTCCCGACGAAATACCGCGCCACCATGTCCGGCATCCGCTACTTCACCTCGACGCTGGGCGGCGCCATCGGGCTGGGGCTGGAAGGCCTGTGGTATGACCTCTTCCACGCCCATGGCCCCGCCATCGCCGTGTCGCTTGCGGCGATCCCGCTGGCGCTGGCGGCGATCCTCTTCCTTCCGGAGGCGGCGAGGAAGAAGCTCGAAGACATCAGCAACGCCTGACTTGCCCCTGCCCCGTTACAGCCCTATAAGGCCCGCTTTGATGACCACGGCAAGCGCCGATCCGATCCTCAGGACAAGCCATCTGCTTGGAATCGAAGGCCTTTCGGCCGAAGAGATCGCAGGGCTGCTCGATCTGGCGGAGCATTACGTCGCCCTGAACCGCGCCGCGGACAAAAAGGCAGCGGTGCTCAAGGGCCGCACGCTGATCAACCTTTTCTTCGAGCCTTCCACGCGCACGCAGAGTTCCTTCGAGCTCGCCGGCAAGCGGCTGGGCGCCGACGTCCTCAACATGAGCGTGAAAACCTCCTCCGTCACCAAGGGCGAGACGCTCATCGACACCGCGACCACGCTGAACGCCATGCGGCCGGACATTCTGGTGGTGCGCCACCAGGACTCCGGCGCGGCCGAGCTGCTTTCGCGCAAGCTCGACTGCTGCGTGGTCAACGCGGGCGACGGCAGCCATGAGCATCCCACCCAGGCCCTGCTCGACGCGCTGACGATCCGCCGCAGGCGCGGCAGCTTCGAAGGATTGGTCGTGGCGATCTGCGGCGACGTGCTGCACAGCCGCGTGGCGCGGTCCAACATCCAGCTTCTTGCCAAGCTCGGCGCGCGCGTGCGGCTGGTTGCGCCGCGCACGCTGCTGCCCGGCGACGCGGAGCGCTTCGGCGTGGAGGTGTTCCACGACATGAAGAAGGGATTGGCCGGCGCGGATATCGTGATGATGCTGCGCCTGCAGATCGAGCGCATGGCCGGCGCCTTCATCCCGTCGACGCGGGAGTACTTCCATTTCTACGGCCTCGATCGCGAAAAGCTCGCCTATGCAAGGCCCGGCGCGCTGGTAATGCATCCCGGGCCGATGAACCGCGGCGTGGAGATCGATTCCGACGTCGCCGACGACGTGGAGGTCAGCGTCATCCACGAGCAGGTGGAGATGGGCGTGGCCATCCGCATGGCGGTGCTGGACGCGCTGGCGCGGGGCCTGGCACGCGAGGGGCGCAACGCGCCATGAAAGCCCGCATCACCTTCGTCAACGCCCGCCTGATCGATCCGGCGACGGAATTGGACGCCAATGGCGGCCTCGTCGTGGAAGACGGCAAGATCGCCGATCTCGGCCCGCGGCTGGGGAGCGGCATGGACCGGGACGACCCCGAAGTCATCGACTGCAAGGGCATGGTGCTGGCGCCGGGCCTGATCGACATGCGGGTGTTCACGGGCGAGCCCGGCAGCGAGCATCGCGAGACGCTGGCGTCCGCCAGCGAGGCTGCGGCTGCGGGCGGCGTGACCACCATGGTCGTCATGCCCAACACCGATCCGGTGATCGACGAGCCCTCGCTGGTCGATTTCATCAAGCGCCGCGCCGATGCGACTGCCAAGGTGCGCGTCCTGCCCATGGCGGCGCTGACGCGCGGCCTCTCCGGCGAAACCATGACGGAAATCGGGCTCCTCAAGGAGTCCGGCGCGGTGGCGTTTACGGATGGCGACCGTGCCGTCCCCAATGCCCGCGTGATGCGCCGGGCGCTCGCCTATGCATCGACATTCAACGCCCTCGTCGTCGGCCATGCGGAGGATCCGGAACTTTCCGCCGGCGCGGCGATGAACGAGGGCGAGTTTGCCATGCGGCTCGGTATCCCCGCGGCGCCCGCGATGGCCGAGACCATCGCGGTGGAGCGCGACCTGCGGCTCGTGGAAATGACTGGCGCGCGCTATCACTTCGGGCAGATTTCGGCGCGCGCATCGCTGGAGGCCATCGTCGAGGCCAAGCGGCGCGGGCTTCCGGTCACCTGCGGGGTCTCCGCCCATCACCTGATTCTCAACGAACTCGACGTCGGCTCCTACCTCACCTTCCGCAAGGTGAAGCCGCCGCTACGGTCGGAAGCCGACCGCGCGGCCATGGTGGAAGGTGTGGCGTCGGGGCAGATCGATGTGATCGTCTCCAGCCACGATCCGCAAGCCGCGGACACCAAGCGCTTGCCCTTCGCGCAGTCCGCGTTTGGCGCAGCGGGACTAGAGACGCTCCTGCCCGCCGCGCTCAGCCTCTACCACGAAGGCCGCGCCGGCCTTCCGCGGGTGCTGGACACGATGACGTGGACGCCCGCGCGCCTGCTCGACATTCCGGGCGGACGGCTGGCCAAGGGCGCGCCCGCCGATCTGGTGCTGTTCGATCCGGACGAGCCGTTCGTGGTCGATCCGGCTAAACTCCATTCGCGCGCGCGCAATACGCCGTTCGAGGGCCGCAAATTCCAGGGACGCGCCCACATGACCTTCGTGGGCGGCGCATGCGTCTGGGCACGCAGGAGGGGCCGCTGATGTTCGATTTCTTCGACACCGTCGACTGGGCGAATGTCTGGCCCTATCTCATCGGCGTCACGCTATTCGGCTACATGCTCGGCTCGGTGCCGTTCGGGCTGATCTTCTCGCTGCTCTCGGGCGCGGGCGACGTGCGCAAGATAGGGTCGGGCAATATCGGCGCCACCAACGTGCTGCGCACCGGCAACAGGTGGGCGGCAGCGGCGACGCTGGCCTGCGACGCCGGCAAAGGCGCCCTCGCCGTGCTGCTGGTGGCCATGCATTACAACGGCAGCATGGCGGCGTTCGCGGGCCTCGGCGCGTTCCTCGGCCACATCTTCCCCGTCTGGCTCGGCTTCAAGGGCGGCAAGGGCGTGGCGACGTTCCTTGGGGTGACGCTGGCGCTGGCCTGGCCCGTGGGCATCGCCGTGGCGCTGATCTGGGCAGGCACCGCCGCCATCTGGCGCATCTCCTCGCTCTCGGCGCTGGTCGCGTCGGTCGCCGCGCCCATCGGCATGATGCTCATCGGCCAGCCGCTTTATGCGACGCTGATGCTGATCCTGATGCTCATCATCTTCGCCACCCACCGCGAAAACATCGCGCGCCTGCTCGCCGGGCAGGAACCGCGCATCGGCGCCGAATCGTGATGCTGTCCGACAGCGAGCGCCGCGCCTGGCTCAGGCTGGCGCGTACCCAGAACGTGGGGCCGGTGACGTTTGCCCAGCTCCTGTCGCGCTTCGGCAGCGCCAGCGCGGCGCTGGCGGAACTGCCGCGGCTGGCGCGCCGCGGCGGCGGAGACGCGCGCATTCCCACAGACGCGGACGCGCGGCGGGAACTCGATGCGCTCGACAAGCTCGGCGGGCGGATGATCGCCTCCGGCGAGGCGGAATTCCCGCAGGGCCTTGCCGCGCTGGACGCGCCGCCGCCGCTGATCATGGCGCTCGGCCACGCGACGCTTCTGCGCCGGGACACGGTGGCCGTCGTGGGCGCACGGAACGCATCGGCGCTGGGACGAAAACTGGCCGAGCGCATCGCGGCGGACATGGGCGCGGCCGGACTCGCGGTGGCGTCCGGTCTTGCGCGCGGGATCGATGCAGCGGCACACGAGGGATCGCTGGCGACCGGGACCTGCGCGGTGCTCGCGGGCGGGCTCGACATCGTCTATCCGCCCGAGAACGCCGCGCTCTACGATCGCATCCGCGCCGAGGGCGTGATCGTGTCGGAGATGCCGCCGGGGCAGGCGCCCCAGGCGCGGCACTTCCCGCGGCGCAACCGCATCATTTCGGGCCTGTCGCGCGGCGTGGTGATCGTCGAGGCGGCGGAAGGATCCGGCTCGCTCATCACCGCGAATTACGCCCTCGAGCAGGGGCGCGAGATATTCGCCGTCCCCGGATCTCCACTCGATCCGCGCGCGAAAGGCACCAACCGGCTCATCCGCGAGGGCGCGACGCTGACGGAAGGCGCAGCCGATGTTCTCGCCGTGCTTCGGCCCATGCTGGGCCAGGACTTCCGTGAGCCGCCGCACGACCGGTCCGGCGGACCGCCAGATGCCGGCGGAACGGACGCGGAGGCGGACAGGATTCGTCCGCAGATCGCCGAGCTCCTTGGACCGGCCCCGGTCGACATCGACGAGCTGATCCGGATGACCGGGGCTTCGACGGCGGCCGTGCTGACCGTGCTGCTCGAGCTGGAGCTGGCTGGCAAGCTGGCCCGCCATTCGGGAAACAAGGTATCGATTGCCTGAAAGCCTAGAGTTCCTCGACGTCCCTGGCGGCTTGATCCGCTTCGACCGCCGCCGCGGCCAGGAGGTCGGCGAGCCGCGCTTGGCCAAGCTTGTGGGCCATCTCCAGCAAGGATTCGCAAATCTCTTTGATATAGAGAAACGTCTCCGGTCCGCTCAGCTGGGGCGTCGGGATGTGGGACGACCGGGAGGCCATGTGGTCGAATCTCAACCTGGGTTGATCTTGCGAGGCTTTATCTGAATCTTTGCAGAATTTCTATCATGAGTAGTGATTGATTTGCGGTTGATGTATTTTCTGATTTATATTCATTGTATTAGTCAGATTCCCGACGAGCCTTATCCAGAGGAAAATGGTCAGAAATCTACCTGAAGTTGGATCGTTCCGTGCCTGCCGTTGACAGGGGGGAGCCGGTCCGGCAAGTGTCCGCCCGCCCTGAACTGACGATTTTGCAACAATGTTGCGGCCGAGGCCGCTTCCGAAGGCCGCCCAGCATCAAATGAATGTTCTCGTCGTCGAATCCCCCGGCAAGGTGAAGTCGATCAACAAGTACCTTGGCCCCGGCTACAAGGTGCTGGCCAGCTTCGGGCATATCCGCGATCTCCCCCCCAAGGACGGCTCGGTCAAGCCTGACGAAGACTTCGCCATGCTCTGGGAGGTCGACGCCAGGGCCCAGAAGCGGGTCAAGGACATCGTCGACGCCGTGAAGGGCGCGGACAAGCTGATCCTGGCCACCGACCCCGACCGCGAGGGCGAGGCCATTTCCTGGCACGTGCTGGAAGTGCTCCGCCAGAGGAAGGCGCTGGGCAAGGTGAAGGTCGAGCGGGTGGCGTTCAACGCCATCACCAAATCGGCCGTGCTCGATGCCATCGCCAACCCGCGCGAGATCAACGAGGAACTGGTCGACGCCTACCTCGCCCGCCGGGCTCTCGACTACCTTGTCGGCTTCACGCTTTCGCCCGTCCTGTGGCGCAAGTTGCCAGGCGCGCGCTCGGCCGGCCGCGTGCAGTCGGTGGCGCTGCGGCTGATCGTGGAGCGCGAGGCGGAGATCGAGGCATTCCGCCCGCAGGAATACTGGAGCGTCGACGCCGACCTGCGGACCGAGCCCGGTACCTTCACCGCGCACCTCACCCACCTCGACGGCAAGAAACTCGACAAGCTCGGTATCGCCAACGAGGCGGAGGCCAAGCGCGCCGTCGATGCGATCAAGGCGCAGTCGTTCAGGATCGGCAGCGTCGAGTCGAAGCCCGTCAAGCGACATCCCTCGCCGCCCTTCATCACCTCGACGCTGCAGCAGGAGGCCGCGCGCAAGCTCGGCTTCGCGGCCAAGCGCACCATGCAGATCGCGCAAGGGCTCTATGAGGGCGTCGATATCGGTGGCGAGACGGTCGGCCTCATCACCTATATGCGGACAGACGGCGTGACCATGGCGGGCGAAGCGGTCGGCGAGGCGCGCCATGTGATCGGCGAGGACTACGGCGCCCGCTATGTGCCGGGCGTGCCGCGCGCCTATTCCAGCAAGGCCAAGAACGCCCAGGAGGCGCATGAGGCGATCCGGCCGACCAGCTTTTCGCGCCGGCCCGGGCGCATCGCGCGCCACCTCGATGCCGACCAGCAGAAGCTCTACGAGCTGATCTGGAAGCGCGCGCTCGCCAGCCAGATGGAAAGCGCGGAACTCGAACGCACCACCGTCGATGCGGTCTCGGCCGACGGCAGGATCACGCTGCGCGCCACCGGCTCGGTCACGCTGTTCGACGGCTTCCTCACCCTCTACCAGGAGGGCAAGGACGACGAATCCGACGAGGACGGCGCACGCCTGCCGCGGGTCAAGGAAGGCGATGCCGCGGCCGTCCAGCAGTTGAAGCCCGAGCAGCATTTCACCGAGCCGCCACCGCGCTATTCGGAAGCAAGCCTGGTGCGCAAGCTCGAGGAGCTGGGGATCGGCCGGCCGTCCACCTACGCCTCGATCCTCTCGACCCTGAGAGACCGCAGCTACGTCCACATGGACCGCAACCGGTTCATCCCGGACGACAAGGGCCGCATCGTCACCACCTTCCTCACCAACTTCTTCAAGCGCTATGTCGAATACGGCTTCACCGCCGACCTCGAGGAGAAGCTGGACGAGGTCTCCGCCGGCGACCTCGACTGGAAGCAGCTCCTGCGCGATTTCTGGCGCGACTTCTCCGCCGCCATCGGCGAAGCGAAGGATCTGCGCATCTCCGAGGTGATCGACCACCTCGACGAGATACTGGGACCGCACATCTTCCGACCCAGTGCGGACGGAACCGATCCACGGGTGTGCCCCAATTGCGGCAATGGCCGGCTGAGCCTGAAGCTGGGCCGCTTCGGCGCCTTCGTGGGCTGCTCGAACTATCCGGAATGCCGTTACACCCGCCAGCTCAACCAGAAGCCCGGCGACGCCGTCGGCGGCACGCGCATTTTGGGCGAAGACCCGAACACTGGCGAGCCGATCACCCTGCGCTCCGGCCGCTTCGGGCCCTACTTCCAGCGCGGCGAAGGCGAGAAGCCGGCGCGCGCCTCTGTGCCCAAGGATACCGATCTTCAGCGGGCCGACCTCGAACTGGCGCTGAAGATGCTGTCGCTGCCGCGCGAGATCGGAAAGCATCCGGAGACCGGCGAGCCGATCGTCGCCAATTTCGGGCGCTACGGACCCTATGTGGCGCACAACAAGCAGTACGCCTCTCTCGATTCGCCGGAAGAAGTGTTCACCGTTGGCATCAACCGCGCGGTGACGCTGCTCGCCGAGAAGAAAGCCAGGTCGCGCCCGCGCGGCGGGCCCGAGGCGCTCAAGGAACTGGGCGTCAACAATGCCGGAAAGCCCGTGAAGCTGATGCGCGGCCGCTACGGTCCCTACGTCACCGACGGCGAGACCAACGCCACGCTGCCCAAGGACGCCGATCCGCTCGCCGTCACGCTCGAGCAGGCGCTCGAACTGATCGCGGCGCGCGAGGCGGCGGGCGGCGGCAAGAAGACGAAGAAACCCAAAGCGCCCAAGGCGACGACGAAGAACGTCGTCAAGGCCAAGGGCAAGAAGAAACCCAAAAAGGCCGCGCCCAAGGCGAAGGCCGAACCGGAAGAAGTAGAAACCTGAATTGAAGACGAAACGTAACGACAAGATCACCCCTTCCCTCGACAAGGCGCGCGTTCTCGAAGCGCTGTCCAAAAACCCGAAAGCCACCAAACGCGACATCGCCCATGCGCTGGGCGTGAAGGGCAACGAGCGCATCGCGCTCAAGCGCATCCTTAAGGAACTCGAGGGCGAAGGCCTGCTGAAGCGCGGGCCGCATCGGACCTTCGAGAAGCCGGGGAACCTGCCCGAAGTCGCCGTGCTCGAGATCGCGGGCCAGGACCCGGACGGCGAGCTGCTCGCGCGGCCGCAAGCCTGGACGCACGACAAGCCGCCGCCCCAGATCGTCGTGGTGCCGGGGCGGGAGGAAAAGGAAACCGCGCTGCGCGCCGGCGAGCGCGTGCTGGCGCGGCTCACCGAGACACACAATGGCTACGAGGCGCGCATCATCAAGCGGCTCGGCGCGAGCGCCCACAAGGTGCTCGGTGTCTATCGCGAGACGGAGCGTGGGGGCCGGGTCGAACCGATCGACCGCAAGACCAGATCCGAATTCGTCGTCGATCCGAAAGATCGCAGCGGTGCGAAACCGAACGAACTGGTGCTGTGCGAGCCGCTGTCGGGCCGCGCCTCCGGCCTGCCCCGCGCGCGGGTGATCGAGCGGCTGGGCGACATGAACGAGCCCAGGTCGGTGAGCCTGATCGCCATCCACGCCCACGGCATTCCGACGGAATTTCCCAAGGAGGTACTGGACGAGGCGGAGCGGTCAAAGGGTGTCGACGCGCGCGGGCGCGCCGATCTTCGCAAATTTCCGTTCGTGACCATCGATCCACCTGATGCGCGCGATCACGACGACGCCGTGTGGGCGGGGCCCGACGAGAATGGGGGCCATGTGGTCGTCGTCGCCATCGCCGACGTCGCACACTACGTCACGCCCGGTTCGGCACTGGACCGCGAAGCGCTGAAGCGCGGCAACTCCGCCTACTTCCCCGACCGCGTGGTGCCGATGCTGCCGGAACGGCTGTCGGCCGATCTGTGCTCGCTGATGGACAATGTCGAGCGGCCTTGCCTGGCCGTGCGCATGCACTTCGACGCCGAGGGCAACAAGAAGCGCCACGAATTCCTCCGCGGCATCATGCGCTCGGCCGCGAGCCTCACCTACCGGCAGGCGCAGGATGCCTTCGACGGCAACGACAAGAGCGAACTTGCGCGCAACGCGCTGATGCCGCTGTGGCGGGCCTATCAGGCAATGGCGAAGGCGCGCGACCGGCGCGATCCGCTCAATCTCGACCTGCCGGAGCGGCGGATCGTGCTCGGCAGGAACGGCAAGGTCGAGAGCATCGCCTTCAATGACCGCCTGGAATCCATGCGCCTCATCGAGGAGATGATGATCATGGCCAATGTGGCGGCGGCGGAGAGTCTGGAGAAAGCGCGCTCGCCACTGATCTACCGCATCCATGAACATCCCTCGAAGGAAAAACTGTTCGCCTTCTCCGACTATCTGCGCACCATCGGCATGAACTTCGCCAAGGGGCAGGTCGTGAAACCGGGCGTTTTCAATCGAATTCTCGCGCAGGCCAAGGGTGGGCCGAACGCGGAGGTGATGAACGACGTGGTGCTGCGCACGCAGAGCCAAGCGGTCTATGCGCCGGAGAACATCGGGCATTTCGGGCTCAACCTGCAGAAATACGCCCACTTCACGTCGCCGATCCGCCGCTATGCCGACCTCATCGTGCATCGCGCGCTGATTCGCGGCCTCAGGCTCGGCGAAAGCGGGTTGACGGATGGCGAGACGGCCCGGCTGGGCGAGATCGCCGACCATATCTCCATGACCGAGCGCCGCGCCATGGCGGCGGAGCGCGACTCCAACGACCGCTACGTCGCCGCCTACATGGAGAATCGCGTCGGCGCGACGTTCCAGGCCCGCGTCACCGGCGTGACGCGTTTCGGGCTGTTCGTGCGCCTGCCGGACAGCGGTGCCGAGGGCCTTGTGCCCGCCCGCATGCTGGGCTTCGAATACTTCCGGCACGACGAGCGCAAGCACGCACTCATCGGCGACCGGAGCGGCACGATGTACAAGCTCGGCGACAAGCTCGAAGTCCGCCTGATGGAAGCCGCTCCCCTGACCGGCGGGCTGCGCTTCGAACTGACCGACGCGAAAGCCCCGGCGCGGCGGCCCCATCCCGGCGGGCGTCCCTTCAGGGCCGAGCGGAAGCGCGGGCGCCGATGACAAGACTTCCCGCCGCGTTCGACAGGGATGAAGTCGTCGTGCGAAACCGGCTGAGGCCGAAGGATGCGGCGACATTGGTGCTGGTGCGGCGTGACCGGGACGGCGCACGCGTGCTGATGGGCCAGCGCCATGGCGGCATGGCATTCATGGCGAACAAGTTCGTGTTCCCGGGCGGGCGCGTGGACCGCGCCGACTACCGGATCGGCGCGGGCGGGAAGCTCCGCCCGCACGTCGAGCGCCGGCTCGCCCTGCACGCGACGCCGGAGCGCGCGCGCGGCTTCGCGCTGGCGGCGATCCGCGAAACGTTCGAGGAGGCGGGCGTGCTGCTCGGCGAACGCACGGGAAAATTGCCCCGCACGCGCAACCCGGCCTGGGCGAAGTTCTTCTCGCACGGCATCGCGCCCCGCCTGGATGCGCTGGAGTTCATCGCGCGCGCCGTCACGCCGCCCAACCGCACGCGCCGCTTCGATGCCCGCTTCTTCATGGCGGACGCGCGCGCCATCGCCCACCATCTCGACGGCGGGCACACCGACGAATTGCTCACGCCACACTGGCTGACTCTGGCGGAAGCCCGTGGGCTCGACCTGCCCTCCATTACCCGAGCCGTGCTGGACGAGGTCGAGGCCCGGCTCGGCGATGACGGGGACGGCGGCCGCCCGGTGCCGTTTTTCCGCTTCCGCGGCGGAAAGACCGAGATTTCGCACCTCTGACAGCCCGGCCGCTTTGCGCTAGGCTCCCATCAAAAGACAATGCCGGGGGAAGCCATGTCCATCGAACTCAATCGCCGCGCCTTCATGGGCACGGCTGCCGCGGGCGCTCTGGCGGCCGCCGTGCCGGCCTTCGCGAGGGATGCCTATTCCGGGCTCGACGCCATGGGCCAGGCGGCGCTTGTGCGGAGCAAGCAGACCACGTCGCTGGAATTGGTCGACGCCGCCATCGCGCGCATCGAGGCCGTCAACCCCAGGGTCAATTCCGTCGTCGCCGAATTTTTCGACAAGGCACGCGCGCAGGCCAAGAACGCGAAACTGGGCGGACCGCTCTCCGGCATGCCGTACCTCATCAAGGACCTCGACGACGTCAAAGGCGAGATCACGACTTCGGGCTGCCGCATGATGGCCAGGCACGTCGCCACCGAAAACGGCGCGATGACTCAGAAGGCCGTCGACGCCGGGATGATCGTGCTGGGCAAGACCAACACCCCGGAATTCGGCCTCCTGGCGACGACGGAGAGCCTGCTGCTCAAGGCGGCGCACAATCCCTGGAGCCTCGACTATTCGACCGGCGGCTCCTCCGGAGGGGCGGCGTCGGCCGTCGCGTCGGGCATGTTGCCGGTCGCACACGCATCCGACGGCGGCGGATCGATCCGCATTCCCGCCTCGTGCTGCGGCGTTTTCGGCATGAAGCCGTCGCGCGGGCGCATGAACTTCGGCGCCAGGGAGAAGATGCCGGGCGACATCGCGGTCGGGAACTGCGTCAGCCGCACGGTGCGCGACAGCGCCATGGTATTCGCGCTGTCGGAGGACGTGTCGCCGCATGCGGCGCTCAAGCCGGCCGGCTTCGTTGCCGGTCCGTCGAAGAAGCGGCTGAAGATCGCGTTCAATACGCTGAACTATCTCGGCTTCGAGCCGCATCCCGACGTGAAGGCGAGCGTGGAGGCCACGGCCAATCTCTGCCAAAGCCTCGGCCACGCCATCGTGCCGGTGAAGGATCCGGTGCAGGGCGAGGCATTCCTGGATGCCTTCCTGACCGTCTGGGCTTCCGGCCCGGCGCAGCTGGTCGCCCTGGCGAGGAGCCTGAAGCTCAAGCCAGAAGACATGCTCGAGCCCTGGACGCTGGGGCTCGCGGACTGGTTCTCGAAGAAGCCGAAGGACGCGCTATCGCGCAGCCTGTCCTATTTCCACGTGGTCGAGGCGCAGGTCAAGGCGTTCCTGTCGCAATACGACGCGTGGCTGACGCCGGTTCTCACCGCGCCGCCGCCAAAGCTGGGCGAGCAGGCGCCGACGGTGCCGTTCCAGACGCTCTACGACCGCGTCACGCGCTACGTGACCTATACGCCTACCCATAATGTGGCCGGCACGCCCGCGATGTCGGTGCCACTCGGCATGAGCAAGGACGGCCTGCCCATCGGCAGCCACTTCGCCGCCTCAAGGGGCGGTGAAGACGTGCTCTACGCCCTCGCCTACGAACTCGAACAGGCACAGCCCTGGGCGGGCAAGCACGCCGCGGTGTGGGCGGGATAGCCGCCCGAGCCGCCCGCCGCTGCCCGAAAGCCGCGGAAAACGGGGATTTCGGACGGTTGCCGGGCCTTGACTTATGGGACGCGATGGCTAGGTTGCCCGGCCTCCGAATACCAAGGGACGACGCGTCATGGCGAAGCCGACCACCTCCAAGATCCGGCTCAACAGCTCCGGCGACTCGGGCTTTTTCTATGTCACCAAGAAGAACACCCGCACCATGACGGAGAAGTTCACCATCCGGAAATACGATCCGGTGCTGCGCAAGCATGTGGAGTTCAAGGAAGGCAAGATCAAATAGATCCTCCTCCCGCGCGAATTCGAAAAGGGCCCCGCGAACCGGGGCCCTTTTTCATTGCGCCGCGATGCGGGCGCCGCGTCCGGCCTCCGCCTTGCGCACGAACGGCACGATCAGGTCCCGCAGCATGGGGATGACCTCGAGCGGGATGTCGTGGCCCCAGCCTTCGATCTCATGATACTCCGCGCCCGGGATGCACGACGCGGTGTGACGGCCGGCCGCGCAGGGGATCAGCGTATCCGCCGTGCCGTGCAACACCAGCGATGGGACATGCAGCGACTTCAGCCGCTCCGTGCGCGGCGGGCTCGCCATGATGGCCGCCCATTGTCGCGCAGTGCCTTCCGGATAGAACGAGCGGTCGTAGGCCGCGCCGATCAGCTTCGACAGCCTCGCCTCGTCGAACGGCCAGCGGGTCGATGCATAGGTGCGCCGGCCCTTGAGCGAATGCGCAATCACCGTTTCGCGGTCGCTCGACGGCGGGCGGGTCATCAGCGCTTCCTGGGCCGCCGGCGAGGAACGCGGCAGCGAGGGATCGCTTGTGGTCGAGAAGATGCAGACCAGCGAGCGCACCTTCCCGGGATGATCGAGCGCCACGAGTTGCGCGATCATGCCGCCCATCGAGGCGCCCGAGATGTGAGCGCTTTCGATGCCCAGCGCGTCGAGCAGCCCCGCGGCATCCGCCGCCATGTTCGCGAGCGTGTAGGGCACGTCGGGCTTGCGGCCTTCGGCCATGGCTTTGGCCACTTCGCGCATGTCGGGCAGCACGCCATCCCATTTCTGGGTGAGGCCGACGTCGCGGTTGTCGAAGCGGATGACGCGCAGTCCCGCATCGGCGAGCGCTCGGCGATACTCCTCCGGCCAGCCCGTCATTTGCGTGCCGAAACCCTGGATGGTGAGAAAGGGTATGCCGTCCTTCGGGCCGGTCTCGTCGTATTCCAGCGATATGCCGTTGGCGCGGATCTGCATGTCAAGCGGCCTTTCTGGCTTCGACGCCGCTGGCGAAATCGGCGATGAGCGTCACATAGGTGGGGATCAGCCCTTTGGGGAAATCGTGCGCCATGCCGGGCACGATCTCGAGCCGGGCACCGGGCACGCTGGCCGCCGTGTCCTTCCCGCCTTCGACGGTGAGGATGGGATCGTCCGCGCCGTGGATGACGAGCGTGGGCGCGGCGACGCCCTTGAGGATGTCGTTGCGCGGCGGCGCGGCCACGATCGCGGCCATCTGGCGCGCGACGCCGGCGGGATCGTAGGCCGCGCGCGTGGCAGCCTCGGTGACCATCGTGCGCAATTCCTCATCCGGCGTGGGATAGCCGGGGCTCATCAGCGCGCGGCCGACGCGGATGCCGGCTTCGATGCGGTCGGCGAGACTGTCGCTGGCCGGCGGCGTGGTGAGCGCGGCCATGGCCTCGGGCTTGCCCATGGGAAGGTCGCGTCGGCCGGTCGTCGACATGATCGAGACGAGGCTCTTCGTCCGCGCCGGGAAGTTCGCGGCCACCAGCTGCGCGATCATTCCTCCCATCGAGGCGCCCACGATATGCGCCTTGGAGATGTCGAGCGCTTCGAGCAGCGCGGCGGCGTCCGCCGCCATGTCGTCCAGAGCATACGGCGCCGAGGCGGGCTTGCCGCTCATCAGCGTCGCCACCAGCTCCTGCATGTCGGGCTGGCCCAGATGTGCCAGATGCGTCGATTTGCCGATGTCGCGGTTGTCGAAGCGGATGACGCGGAATCCCCTCGCCGCGAGGTCCTCGCACAGCTCGAGCGGCCACATGGTGAGCTGGGCGGCGAAGCCCATGATCAAGAGCATGGCGGGATCGGTCTCCCGTCCGAACGTCTCGTATTCGATGTCGATTCCATTGGCCCGGATGCGTGGCATGCCCTTCCCTCGCGATGGCGTTTCGGCCAAGCTTAGCAGCCACCGGCCGGCTGCCAAAGCGATGACTTTCACCAAGCGCCTTCGCGAACCGATCATGCGGGGCGAGATCACCTGCAGCGTGCGCATCTGGCAGCGGCCGCATGTGAAGGTGGGCGGGCGCTATCCGCTGGGGCCGGGGCATGTCGAGGTCACAGCGATGCGCGAGATCGGCATGCGCGACATCACGCCCGAGCTGGCGCGGCGCTCCGGCTTCCTCGGCGTCGTCGAGCTGCTCAAGGTCGCCAAGCACGGCCCCGGAGAGCGGGTCTATCTGATCGACTTCCGCTACCGGGCCGCGTAGAAGGCGCCATGCTCCGCGACATTTCCCGCCTCGCCAACCAGACCTTCGACCTCCTCATCGTCGGCGGCGGCGTGACGGGCGCCTGCGTGGCACGCGACGCGGCGCGGCGCGGACTTGCCGTGGCCCTGATCGAGAAGAACGATTTCGCGGGCGCCACCAGCGCGCACAATTCCAAGCTGATCCATGGCGGGCTGCGCTACCTGCGCAATTTCGAACTCGGGCTGGTGCGCGAGTCGCTGCGCGAGCGGCGCATCTGGCAGCGCATCGCGCCGCATCTCGTCCAGCCCCTGCCCTTCCTCGTGCCGCTCTACGGCGCGGGCTTTCGCGGGCGCGCCACGCTGAGCCTGGGACTCGACCTCTACGACGTTCTTTCCTACGACCGCGGCTGGCTCGGCGATCCGGGCGAGCGGCTGCCCGGCCACGAATGGCTCGGGCGCGAACGCGCGCTGGATGAGGAGCCGATGCTGGCCGGGCCCGGCTTCGAGGGTGCGTTCCGCTACTATGACGCGCAGATGTATGCGCCGGAGCGGCTGGCGCTGGAGAATCTGCTGGACGCCGACGCCCATGGCGCGGCGGTCGCGAATTATGTCGCGGCGGAGCAACTGCTGGTTCGCGGCGGCCGCGTCGAGGGCGCGTCGGCGCGCGAGGCGTTCGGCGGCGGAGTCTTCGACATTCGGGCGAAGGTCACGCTGATCGCTGCCGGGCCATGGGCCGATCTGTTCCTGGCGCAGGCGCTGCACAAGCCCGCGACCCACAAGCTGCTGCGCTCCAAGGGCATCCATCTTCTGGTGCCCGCGATGACGCGGCATGACGCCCTGACGGTCGCCGCCGGCGGCGGGCACTTCTTCGTGCTGCCGTGGCGTGGATATTCGCTGCTCGGCACCACCGATACCGAATATCGCGGTGCGCCGGACGAGGTGGGCGTGACGGAGGCGGATATCGCGGGCTTCCTCGGCTTCATCAACGGCCACCTTCCCGCCGCGCATCTCAGGCGCGGCGACGTGCGGCACTTCTATGCGGGATTGCGTCCGCTGGTGGACGATGGATCGGGTGATACCTATGACGCCAGCCGCCGTGCCGAACTGATCGATTACGGCAAGGACGACGGGCTTGAAGGCCTGCTCTCCGCCATCGGCGGCAAGTGGACGACCTCGCGCGATCTGGCAGAGAGCGTGACGGATACGATCGCGGCGCGCGCCGGCCGGCGGGTGGCCCCCTGCTCGACCGCAACCGCGCGCCTGCCCGGCGGCCATATCGCGCGGCGCCAGGAATTCTTCGCCGAACAGGCAGGCCTCTATCCGAAGCTCGCGACGGAACATCTGGCGCGGCTCTACGGCACGCGGCTGCGCGACGTCGTGGCAGCGGCGGGCAACCGGCCGGAGCTGCTCGACCCGCTCGGCGCCACCGGCGATATCGGCGCGCAGGTGATCTTCGCCATCCGCGAGGAGATGGCGATGACGCTCTCCGACGTCGTGATGCGGCGCACGGGCATCGGCCAGCTCGGCGATCCCTCGCCGGACACGCTGAAAGCCGCGGCGGCGCTGATGGCGGGCGAGCTCGGCTGGAACGAAGCCCGCATCGCGCGCGAGGTCGCGGCTGTCTCGGGCAGCTTCAGGCTCAGCGAGGCCGCATGAGCGCGTTCGTTGTCGTCAATCCGCGCTCGGGCGGCGGGCGCACGCGGCGCGAATGGCCGCTGATCGAGGACCGGCTCAACGCCGTCTATCCCAACATGTCCTATGCCTTCACCCGCCATCGCGGCGAGGCGGCGGAACTCGTGCGCGCGGCGCTGCGCGAGGGCGTGCCGGAGATCGTGGCCATCGGCGGCGACGGCACAATCAACGAGGCGGTCAACGGATTCTTCGACGCGAGCGGCCGGACCGTTTCGCCCGATGCCGTCTTCGCCTTCGTCACCAGCGGCACCGGTGGAGATTTCCGCAAGACCTTCGACATCGCGCCCGGCCCGGCCGCGGCCATCGCGCGACTGAAGGACTCGCGCGTGCGCAAGATGGATGTGGGCCGGGTCAGCTGCCTCTCGCTCCGCGGCGAGCCGATGACGCGGCACTTCGTCAACATCGGTTCGTTCGGCCTCTCGGGCGTGATCGTGGACAAGGTGAACCGCGCGCGCATCGCCAAGCTGTTCGGCGGTACCTTCGTGTTCGCGTTCCACAGCCTCGCCGCAATGCTGACCTACGGCAACCGCACCGTGCGCATCCGCGTCGACGGAGAGTTCGACGAGATCGCGAACGTTTCCACCGTCGCCGTCGCCAACGGGCAATATTTCGGCGGCGGGATGCGCGTGGCGCCGAATGCGCGGCCGGACGACGGGCAGTTCGACGTCATCATCATGGCGGGCACCTCCAGGGGCCAGGCGGCGGCGGACTTCAAGCAGATCTACACGGGCGAGCATCTCAAGAACCCCGCCGTCACCGCGCTGCGCGGCACGCGGGTCGTGGCCGTGCCGGTGGCGGAAACGCGGGGCCGGCCCGTGCTCATCGAAGTGGACGGCGAGAGCGCCGGACGGCTGCCCGCGACATTCGAAATTTACCCACGCGCCATCAATCTGCGCTGCTGACGGGAGAAGCTGCTAGGCTCGCCGGGATGAGCGCCGACCGCACGAAAATCCGCTGGAACGGCTGGGGAGCCGCGGGATTCGCCAATCCGGTCGCCGCCCGTGAGGATGTATGGACCTGGCTCGCCGGCGAACTCGGCATGCCGAGCCTCCTGGCCACGCCCGCGCGCCCGCTCGAGGAGGTCGAGCTTCCCGCCTCGACGCTGGCGCCGCAACTGCGCGCGCGCCTGGTCGCGATGCTGGGCGAGGATCGCGTGCGCGACGACAAGTACGAACGCGCGTTCCATGCGCTGGGCCGCTCCTACCACGACCTCCTGCGGCTTCGCGCCGGCGACCTGAAAACATCTCCGGATGTCGTGCTCTATCCGCGCGGGACCGAAGAGGTTCAAGCCGTTCTCGATTTCGCCAACGAGGCGGAGATTGCCATCGTGCCTTATGGCGGCGGCACCAGCGTGGTCGGCGGCGTGACCGGCGCGCGCGGGCCGTTCGCCGCCGCGGCGGCGCTCGATCTTTCCGGCATGGAACAGGTGACGAATATCGACGCCGTATCGCTGACGGCGACCGCGGAGGCCGGGATCTATGGACCCGCGCTGGAGAAGAAGCTGCAGGCGGCGGGGCTGACGCTCGGCCACTATCCACAATCCTTCGAGTTCTCAACCCTCGGCGGCTGGATCGCCCATCGCGGCGCGGGCCAGCAATCGGGCCGCTACGGACGGCCGCAGGACTGGCTCGTGTCCGCGAAGCTCGCGACGCCGCGCGGATTGCTGACGACGGAGCCCTGTCCCGCCTCCGCGGCCGGGCCGCGGCTGACCGATCTCGTCATCGGATCGGAGGGCGCGTTCGGCGTCGTCACGGAAGCGACCGTGCGCGTGCGGCGCGCGCCGGAAGCGAAGAGCTATCGCACCTGGCTGTTCCGCGACTTCGCAAGCGGCACCGCCGCCATCGGGCAGGCGGTGCAGGACGGCGTTCCCGCGGCGATGCTGCGGCTGTCGGACGCCGAAGAGACGCGCTTCTACCGCGGCTTCGGCGAAGTGGGGCGCCGGCATGGCGTCGGGAGCCGCCTCGCCGCGGCCTATCTCGCAGCGCGCAAGATCGGAGACGCCGCCTCGCTTCTCATCGCGGGCTTCGAGGGCTCGACACATGAAGTGGCCGAGGGCGCGCGGCATTTCGGCCGCATCGCCGGGAAGCTCGGCGCCGTCGGCGCGGGCGCGGGGCCGGGCCGGCGCTGGTACGAAGGCCGTTTCCATGGGCCTTACCTGCGCGATCCGATGATGGATCGCGGCGTGGGCGTGGACACGCTGGAGACGGCGGCGAGCTGGTCGAAGATCGGCGATCTCTATGCCGCCGTGCACTCCGCGCTGGAGCGCGCATTGAGCGTGACCGCGCCCCGGCCGGGCGCAAGGGGCGTCGTGATGTGCCACATCAGCCATTCCTATCAGGACGGCGCAAGCCTCTATTTCACCTATATCTTCCCACGCGCGCTGGACAGCGAGATCGCGCAGTGGCGCACGATCAAGGCGGCAGCATCGGACGCCATCGCCGCGCATGGCGGCACGATCAGCCATCATCACGGCGTGGGCGAGGACCACCTGCCGTGGATCGCGCAGGAGAAGGGCGAGCTCGGTATCGCGGTGCTGCGCGCGATCAAGACCGCGCTCGATCCAAAGGGCATCCTCAATCCGGGAAAGCTCATCCCGCCAGCGCGCCCTTGAGCGCCGCAGCCGCGGATTTCACGGCTTCGAGCGCCTGCGGCAGCACCGCCTGCAGATAGATGAAGTCGTGCACCATGTCCGGATAGTCGGCGACCGTCACTTTCACGCCTGCCGCGCGCAACTTGTCGGCATAGGCGAGGCCTTCGTCGTGCAGCGGATCGAAACCGCCCAGCATCACGTAAGCGGGCGGCAGACCCGAAACGTCGGCGGCATGGAGCGGAGAGATTTTCGGGTCGTTGGCATCGAAGCTCTTGCCCGCATAGTGATCGAAGAACCAGCGCAGCGATTGCGCCTCCAGGAAATAGCCCTGGCCGAA
The DNA here is from genome assembly GCA_035499995.1 of Rhizomicrobium sp. Taxonomy (GTDB): domain Bacteria; phylum Pseudomonadota; class Alphaproteobacteria; order Micropepsales; family Micropepsaceae; genus Rhizomicrobium. Next base: position 86,974 of record DATJXR010000039.1, read on the forward strand.
TTCGCGGTAGGATGTCGTCTCTCCGCCGATCTGCGTCACCGGGAAGAGCAGCATCTGGAAGGCGAGCTTGGGATCGCCCTTGGCCCTGGCCATCTGCGCAACGGTGGCCGCGAGCCCGCCGCCGGCGGAATCGCCGCCGACGGCGATGCGGTTGGCGTCCACGCCAAGCTCGGCGGCGTTATCTTCCACCCAGTTGACGGCGGCGAAGGCGTCGTCGATCGCCGCCGGATATTTGTGCTCGGGGGCCAGCCGGTAGTCCACCGCGATGACGCGCACGCCGGACTCGTTGGCGATCAGCCGGCAAAGCCCGTCATGCGTGTCGAGATTGCCGATGACGAAGCCGCCGCCATGGAAGAACACCAGCGTCGGCAGCGGCTCGCCTTTCGCGGCCACGGGCGCGTAGGAGCGCAGCGCGATGTCGCCGCCGGGTCCGGGCATGACGAGGTTCTGCACCTTGCCGATGGGGACGTCCTTGGGGCCGACGAGCAGCATCATGGCCGCGAACATCTCGCGCGCGGCCGCGGCGGGAAGCTCCCACATCTTCGGCCCCGGTACGGCGCCCATCTGGTCGAGAAAACCCTTCACCAACGGATCCAGCGGCACGGCTTTCCCCTGCTCGAAGCCAGACGAGTTTGCATGGCGCGTGTTGTGGCGCAAGTGCCGCAGCGCCCGACCTATCTTCGGCTTACCAGGCTTCCTGCAGGTCTGCATACAAACTTTGGCGCACCCGCGACGAAGAACGGCATCCGCCGTATTGCGAATAGACATTCCCTTCCGTGTCTTCGTGGCTCGGCGTGAGTGTTTCTTGAGTCACGGCACGGAGATGCGGATCAATTCAGAACTATCGGCGCCTCGGGGTCGAGACGTTGAGACATGATGTCGTCGAGGAAAGCGCCGAGCAGGGTCCAGAAGGCGGCGCGGTCGTGGGCGCCGCATTGCTCGAATTCGGCGACCGCGCGGCGCGCATAGTCGAGCGCCGCCGCGCCGTGTTCCGACGCCAGTTCGGCCGCGAGATGACAAAGGTCTCCTGCTCTCATGCGTGCGAACTTATGCGCGGCATGGTTAGGGCAGGCTTAAGACTTCGTTCACGAGCGGTTAATTCCAGACGCCGGATTCCGCCGGCTTTCAGGCGGAGATTTCGACCGGATCGCCGATGCGGATCGAGCCGCCCGACAGCACGTTGCAGCACACCCCGCCGCGCCACTGTGGCGTCAGCGCGGCCTTGAGGCCCGCATGCGCGCGCTCCATCAGCATGCAGGGATCGGTTTCAAGCATGATTTCGAGCTCGACTCCGCCGATCGTCATCCGTCCGCCGGCCGCTTGCGGACGCGCTACGCCTTCGACGTAGAGATTGGCGCGCCGTGTCACCCAGGGCAGCGTCACGCCGAGGTCGCGGCAGGCATCCTCCCAGCCTTCGCGGAAGAGGACGGTGACCTGACGCTTCGGCTTGATCCCGCGCGCGTCGCCCGCTATGCCGCGCTCGACGCTCACCTCGGCGTCACGCAATTCCTCAAGCGGCGCCTTCAGTTCGTGCGCGCGAGCGATGCCGATCAGCTTTCCCGTCATATCTCGATCGCCTCCGGCGGCGCGGGGTTCGTGTAGAGCAGATCCACGAGCGCCTTGCGCCGCTCCATGGTGGCGCGCTGGTTGATATAGCCCTTGTCGGTGATCTCGTGACCATCCACAGACGGCGGCTCGGTCATGAGCAGCACGCGCTTGACACGCGTGGAGGAGCCGGGCGCCGCCTTGTTGTGCGCGGCGAACTTCTCGCGCACCGCCTCGCGCACCCTGGGATTCGCCACGAGCTTGGCGGGATCGCCTTCCCCGTCCGCGAGGGGCTTGAGCGCGAGGATGCTCGGCCAGGCGAGCAGCGCGACATAGGGCTTGTCCTGCCCGCACACCACGCAGTCCTGGATGAGGGGAGAGGCGGCGGCGACGGCTTGCGCGCGCAGCGTGCCGACCGACACCCAGGTGCCGCTGTCGAGCTTGAAGTCCTCCGTCACGCGGCCGTCGAAGACCAGACCCTTCTCGGGATCGCTCTCGTCCACGAACTTCGCGGCGTCGCCGAGGCTGTAATAGCCTTCTGCATCGAACGCGGCTTTCGTGAGATCGGGGCGGCGGTGATAGCCGGGCGTGACGGTCGGCCCCTTCACGCGCACTTCCAGCTTGGTGCCGTTGGGCACGAGCTTGAGCGTGATGCCCGGCAGCGGCAGTCCGATGAGGCCCACGCGCTCCGTCACCCAATGCACCACCGTGATGCCCTGTGTCTCGGTCGCGCCGTACATGGTGGTCAGCGGGATGCGGCAGCCGGTGGATGCGATGGAGAGCGCCTGGAAGCGCTCATAGATGTCCTGGCTCAAGGTTGCGCCGCCATAGCCGACATAGCGCATCTTGGAGAAGAAGCGGTCGCGCAGCCCGCTGTCGCGCTCCATGGCATCGGCCAGCCAGCCGAAGGCGATGGGCGCCGAGCCGAAGACCAGCGGCGAGACCTCGCGAAGATTCCGGATCGTCTCCTCGAACATGCCCGGGAGCGGCTTGCCGGCGTCCAGATGCACCGTGCCGCCGGCATTGAGGTTGCCGTTGAAGCCGATATTGCCGGCGGAGATGTGATTCCAGGGCATCCATTCCAGGCTCTGCGGGATCTCGTCCGGGTCGCTCTCCTCGGTGCGCAGCGCCTCGGTCGCGGCGATCACGGCGCACATCATTCCGTGGGTCTGGATCACGCCCTTGGGCATGCCCGTCGAGCCGGAGGTGAACAGATATTTCGCCACTGTGGCATGGTCGATCTTCTCCATCTCGCCGGCGACGGCGGGCCCGGCGTTGGTCTTCAGCAGATCTTCGAACGCGGTGGTGGGGCGATCGGGGAGCGGGATCACCGTCACGATCTCCACGCCATCGAGCGGAAGTGCAGCCAGCGCGCGAGCGTACATCGAGCCCTGCTGGGCGAAGATCATCTTCGGTCTGGTGGTCTCGAAGACGTGGCGCAGCTTGCCGTGGTCGCCGCTCATCAGCGAATAGGCGACGGAGACCGGCGCCACCGGCACACGCGCCTTCATCGCGCCCAGCATCATCACTGCGTGCGGGATCGAATTGCCGGAGAGCACCATCAGCGGCGCATCGGGCCCCAGCCCGCGCTCGATCAAGGCCTGCGCGATGGCGCTGGCCTGGGCATTGGCTTCGCCGTAGGTGATGTAACGCCAGTCGCCGAGCTTTCCGTCGGGTAAGGGCGTTCGTTCGCCGATATAATTGCGTTCGGGGTGCTGCGAGGCGCGTTCCTCCAGCAGATGCGCGATGGAGCGATGCATCGGGCCGAGCGGGTGGTTGGAGCGCAGATAGACCGTGCCGTCCGGCCGCCGGTCTACGGTGATCGACGGAGCCTTCTGGGCCAACGGCTTGAAGGGCGGAAGATCGCCTTTCACCTGTATATTCATGGGCTTGGCTCCCTTGGGCGCAAAGAACTACACTTCGCACCCGTTGTTCTGTATAAAGTCCCGCGAAAAGCGGGATTATCCCGCCTCCCAGGGGTTGGCGCACGATGCGCGGCAATAGTGTTCTGCTCATCATCGGCGGCGGCATCGCCGCCTACAAGTCCCTTGAACTCGTCCGCAGGCTGAAGGAACGCGGCATCGCCACGCGCGCGATCCTGACGAGAGCCGGCGCGGAATTCGTTACGCCGCTCTCGGTCTCCGCGCTCACCGGCGAGAAGGTGTTCCAGGATCTCTTCAGCCTCACCGACGAGGCGGAGATGGGGCACATCCAGCTTTCGCGCTCCGCCGACCTCGTCGTCGTCGCGCCCGCCACGGCCGACCTGATGGCGAAGCTGGCCAGCGGCCATGCCAACGACCTCGCCTCCACCGCGCTGCTCGCCACCGACAAGCCGGTGCTGATGGCGCCGGCCATGAACCTGCGCATGTGGAACCACCCCGCCACCCAGCGGAACCTGAAGACGCTCGCGGGCGACGGCGTGATCTTCGTGGGGCCCAACGACGGCGAGATGGCCTGTGGCGAATTCGGTCCCGGCCGCATGGCGGAGCCCGAAGAGATCGCCGCCGCCATCGAGCGCGCGCTGGCCGCGCCCAATTCGAATCTGGCGGGGCCGCTCGCCGGCACCACCGCGCTGGTGACGGCAGGGCCGACGCGCGAGCCGCTCGATCCGGTGCGCTTCCTCTCCAACCATTCTTCCGGCAGGCAGGGATACGCCATCGCGGACGCGCTGGCCGCGGCCGGCGCCGCGACCACGCTGGTGTCCGGGCCCGTCTCGCTCGCGCCGCCTTCGCGCGTCAAGCTGGTGAAGGTCGAGACCGCGCGCGAGATGCTGGCCGCGTGCGAGGCCGCCCTGCCCGCCGAGGTGGCCGTCTTCACCGCCGCTGTCGCCGACTGGCGCCCGGAAAGTGTCGCCAACCGCAAGCTCAAGAAGCGCGACAACGCCAGCGCGCCGGATATCAAGCTGGCGCAGAATCCCGACATCCTCTCGACCATTGCCCACGGCGCGCGGCGCCCGCGGCTCGTCATCGGCTTCGCGGCCGAGACCGACGATGTGATCGCGCACGCGCGCCAGAAGCTTTCGAAGAAGGCCGCTGACTGGATCGTGGCCAACGACGTGTCGCCGTCCACCGGCGTGATGGGCGGCCAGCGCAACACCGTTCATCTCGTCACTGCGGGCGGCGTGGAGGACTGGCCGGAACTCGACAAGCGCGAGGTGGGCAAGCGGCTGGTGGCGCGCATTGCCCAGACGCTGAAGGGCAAGGCGGCATGAAGCTTCCCATAAGGCGGCTGCCCCACGGGGCGGACCTTCCGCTCCCGTCCTACGCGACGGACGGCGCGGCGGGGCTCGACCTGCTGGCGGCAGAGGACCGCGAGCTTCTCCCCGCCGCGCGCGCGGCCGTCGCCTGCGGCATCGCCATTGCCCTGCCCGCGGGCTACGAGGCGCAGGTGCGCCCGCGCTCGGGGCTTGCGCTGCATCATGGCGTGACCGTGCTCAATGCGCCCGGCACCGTCGATTGCGACTATCGCGGCGAAGTGAAGGCGATCCTCATCAACCACGGCGAGGCGGCGTTCACGGTCCGGCGCGGGATGAAGATCGCCCAGCTCGTGATCGCCCGCTGCGAGCGCGCGGAACCCGTCGAAGTTTCCGGGCTCGAAGACACCGCGCGCGGCGCGGGCGGCTTCGGCTCGACCGGAATGACCCAGAAACGTGCGTGACGCCATGCTGAAGCTCTCCCGAAAGACCCTTTTGGCCCTCGAAGCGGTGATCGACATCGCCTTCAACGCCCGGCCCGAGCCCGTGCAGGCCAAGGAGATCACCGCACGCCAGGGCGTGCCGCAGCGCTACCTCGAGCAGGTGATGCAGCAGCTCGTGCGCGCCGGCGTGCTCAAGGGCGTGCGCGGGCCGCGCGGCGGCTACCGGCTGGCCCGCGAGCGCCGGCGCATCTCCATCGGCGACGTCGTGCGCGTGGCCGAGGCGATCGACGACGAGGAAAGCGAGAGCGCGGCCCCCACCTCCGCGCTCGGCACCATGGTCGTCACGCCGCTGATCCACACGCTGCAGAACGAGGTCATGGCCAAGCTAGACGCCATCTCCATCGAGGATCTCTGCCAGCGTGCCCGCACCGCCGGGGTCGACTGCGGCGCCGGTTCGACCGCGGATTTCACGATCTGACGACGACAATGTTATGGGAGACCGATAGTGCCAAGCGAACACAAGCCCGGCCGCGGGCGCATCTTCAATTCGATCACCGAGACCATCGGCGACACCCCGCTGGTGCGGCTGGCGCGGCTGCCGAAGGAGGCGGGCGCCAAGGCCGACATCCTGCTCAAGCTCGAATTCTTCAATCCCATCGCCAGCGTGAAGGACCGCATCGGCGTGGCCATGATCGAAGCGCTGGAGAAGCAGGGTGCGATCACGCCCGGCAAATCCACGCTGGTGGAGCCGACCAGCGGCAACACCGGCATCGCGCTCGCCTTCGTCGCCGCCGCCAAGGGCTACAGGCTCATCCTGGTGATGCCGGAGTCGATGTCGATCGAGCGGCGCAAGATGCTGGCGCTGATGGGCGCGCAGATCGAGCTCACCGAGGCGAGCAAGGGCATGAAGGGCGCCATCGCCCGCGCCCAGGAGATCGTGCGCGGCACCCCCGGCGCGGTCATTCCCCAGCAGTTCGAAAACCCCGCCAACCCGGACATCCACCGCCGCACCACGGCCGAGGAGATCTGGAACGACACCGAAGGCAAGGTGGACGTCGTCATCTCCGGCGTGGGCACGGGCGGCACCATCACCGGCGTGGGGCAGGTGCTCAAGCAGCGCAAGCCTTCGGTGCGCATCATCGCGCTGGAGCCGGAAGACTCGCCGGTGCTCTCCGGCGGCCAGCCGGGACCGCATCCGATCCAGGGCATCGGCGCGGGCTTCGTGCCGGCCATCCTCGACCGCAAGATCATCGACGAGGTCATCACCATCGGCAACGAGACCGCTTTCGACACCGCCCGCAAGGCAGCGCGGCTCGAGGGCATCCCGGTCGGCATCTCCTCCGGCGCCGCCATCGCGGGGGCGTTGGAGGTGGGCGCGCGGCCGGGGATGGAGGGCAAGACCATCGTGGCCATCATCCCCTCGTTCGCCGAGCGCTACCTGTCCACGGCTTTGTTCGAGGGGCTGTGAAACTTTATTGCGGAATTGAACCGCGTTTTGCGACGCGCGGCCGCTTTCGCAATATTATTTCGGAATTGAACCGCGTTTTCGCGCGTTGCGCTGAGCACCCACCCCCACGGAGTCCGCCATGAAGCTGTATTTCGCGCCCGGCGCCTGCTCGTTGTCCCCCCATATCGTGGCAAGCGAATCCGGCATTGCGATCGAGCCGGTCCGGGTGGACCTGAAGACGCACAAGACCGGGACCGGGGACGATTATTACCGGATCAATCCGAAGGGTTATGTCCCCGCCTTGCAGCTCGACGATGGGCGGATGCTCACCGAAGGCCCGGCCATTGTGCAGTACCTCGCCGACCTCAGGCCGGACGCAAAGCTCGCGCCGCCAAACGGCACCTTCGAGCGCTACAAGCTCAACGAGTGGCTCACCTTCATCAATTCGGAGATTCACAAGAGCTTTGGGCCGCTGTTCGGCAATGCCTCCGACGAGGTGAAGGCGGACGCGCGAGCGAAGATCGGCAAGCGCTTCGACTATGTGGACGGCGAGCTGGCGGACAATCCGTTCCTGATGGGCGGGCAGTTCACGGTGGCGGATGCCTATCTCTTCGTCATGCTCACCTGGGCGCACCACATGAAGATCGCCCTGCCCGCCCATCTGGAAGCCTTCTTCCAGCGCGTTTCCCGGCGCCCGGCCGTGCAGCGGGCGATGAAGGAAGAGGGATTGGTGAAGTAGGCGGCCCGCGCGCGCCGATCACATGACGCGCGGCCGCGCGTCATAGGCCGGGACCGGTCCGGAGTCGTCCATGCACCTGCTTTACAACGTCGCGCGCCTGCACCAGTTCGGGCTGGGGCGATGCGTGCGGTTTTACGACCGCCTGCCTGGCGTGATCGCCGACCAGATCGTGGCCGACGGTTCCGATCCCGGCGGGACGAATTATTGCTGGCTGCTGGCGCCGTCCATCGCCTCCTCGGAATCGATCGGCGAGATCTATCTCGGCCTCAGCGAGACGGACCCGCAGCGCTCGTGGGGCACGCTGGACCGCATGACCGCCTTCTGGAACATGGTCCAGGGCGATCTCACAGGCGAACAGCAGGTGACGCTGGTGAAGAACGGCGCGCTGTGGTCCACGGACGACGAACGCGAAAAGCCCCTGACCATCCAGGCCCTCTACGAGAAGATGTGGATGGTGCCCGCCGCGGCGGCCACGGTGCTGGGGCCCAGTCCGGACACGGGCGCGCAATTGAACGCCGTCGAAGAGTATCTGCGGGCGAACGGCCCCATCCTCCTGCTGCGCCCGGGGGTGTGGGGCGGGCACATCGAGGTCGTGGCCGGCGTCGCGAAGCTCAAGGACCTGGACGACAACAAGATCTACGATTGCCTGCTCGTGTCGTCCACCCAGCCGCGCGAAGGCTCCGAAGGCCGCTTCGAAGCGCGGCCGCTGGTGGATTTCGCGGACTATCTGCGAAACGGCAAGCTCGGATTCTATCGCTACGGCGTGAAGCCGGACAAGATCGCGCCGTTCGACGATCTGTGGCGCACCATGTTCATCCGCATGGACGTGCTGCCGACCATCACGCGCATGTTCAAGTCGCGCCGGGGTTTCGCGGAGATCCCCTGAGAGGCGCCACGACAGGCGCCCCCTTCGAATGCGGACGAAACGGGCGCCCCTGCGGGCGCCCGTGACGCTTCACATGCCCGGAGACATCACTTCGGCGCCACCGCCCTGGAGTTGGCCGGTATCAGCGAGGCCTTGAGCGCCGTCAGCGTCGACGACGGCAGCTTGCCCGGGAAGTGGCTCAGGTCCATCTGCCTGTTGTGCGGCGAGAAACTCGACGGCAGATTGTGGCAGAGGAAGCAGCCCGCATCCGCGCCGCCATTGCCCACCGTCGCGCCCAGCTGGCGATAGCCGCTGGAGGCATGCTGGAACCAGGTCTCCATCGTGGTGTTCGCGAGGAACGGGATGCCGACCGGCGCGGCCGGCTGGAAACCCGGGATCGGCTGCTGGAAGCCCACGACGTAGAAGTTCGTCATGAACGCCGTCTGCCCATGCGCCCACACCGCGCCCACGAGCTTGTAATTCGCCCACGGCCCGCTCCGCTTCGGCAGGATCGTCGCGTTCAGGCAGGAGATGTTGCCCGCCACGTTGGCAGTGCCGCTGACGGCGCAATTGGCCGTGCTGGCCCCGCCGGCCGCCGCGGAAATCGTGCGGCAGACATTGATCGGCACCCACGTATTGCCCTGCTTCGGATTGGTGTTGCACTGGGGCGGGGTGGTGCTGACCTTGCAGGTCCGGCTCGACATCACGCCCTGCGGCACGGTCTTGGGATTGAAGAACGCCCATGGCATGTTGTTCGGCCCCGTGCCGGAGATCGGCTGGTCGCCGCCGGGCGTGCAGTCCGGATCGTTGGCGACGTGCTCGAAGGTCGCCCACACCCACTCGCCGTGGCTGTTCATCTTATTCACGTAGTGGAAGCCGACGAGGCCGAAGCGACCCTGGCAGTAATAGCTCGGCGGGCACACGCCGTTGGGCCCGAAATCGCGCCACGCGGTCTTGACCTCGACGGCGCCCTGCTCCGGCAGCTCGTTCGCGCCCGTCGGCGGCAGCCAGACCTTGGTGGTGTTCTCGTTCGGGCAGGCGCCCGCCGTCGGCTGGGTCACGCCGCACGCCGCCATGAAGAGCTTCTGGGTGTAGATCTGGCCCTCCACGATCGCGTTGTACATCACCTTGTCGAAGCGGATGTCGTAGCGGACGGTGTTGCCGTTGACGTCGAGCAGGTGGTTGTCGTTGCCCGCCTGGCCCTGGTCGAGCATCGCCGTTTCGAGCGCCGTCGAACCGCCGGGATAGGGACCGGGCTGCGGCGAGCCGTCGACCTTCAGCGCGTTGTACCAGGGCGCCATGTGCATGAACCGCGGTCCCGGCACGCCGGCATCCGAGCTCGTGAGATAGAGGAACTGGTTCCAGGCGAAGGTCTCGACGTCGCAACCGGTCTGCTGCGCCTGGCCGATCGGCGGGAATGGGGGCTTCTGCCCGTAGCCCGAGCCCGGGATGAATCCGACATCGACCTGATTGACGGGCGAGGCGATGTCGATCGCGTTGCCGTTGGAGAAGGCGCCGGTGCATTGGGTCTGCGGGCTGGCCTTGGCCGCCGGCTTCGCCGCCATGGCGTGCCTGGCTCCGGCGCCGTCCGCCGGCCAGGATGCCAGCGCGGCCGCGGCCGCCGCCAGCGCGATCATTCCAAATGCCGATTTGCGCATGATTGGCCTCCTCCCGGATTCGCTTGCACGAATCCCCTGCCCAAAGAGGAACTATAATAAAGATTGCGACAATCGTTAAGCATCGCGGAAAACGCGCGGGCGATTACTTGCGGTTGTCCACCGCTATTTCCGGCCGTTCAGCTCGGGCGCGCAGCGTCCCTGAGCACGCCGGCCAGGATGTCCGGCCGGTCGGTGCACAGCGCGTCGAGGCCCGCGAGCGCGCGCATGTCCGCCGCGCCGTTGACCGTCCAGGCTCCCACCTTGAGGCCCAGCGCGCGGGCGGCAGCCACGGCCTCCTGGGTCGCATCACGATACATGGGGAACCAGCCGTCGCCGCCGGCATCCTTGATGGCCTTCAGGATCGAGCCGCCATGGTTCACCGCGTCGAAACCGCCCGCCCAGGGCGAGGTGCCCGTCGCCGCCCAGTGGCGCAGGGCCTGAAGCGCGGGCGCGGCCGGCGGATCGTCCTCGGGCGGCGGATCGCCGTCGCGGAACCAGCTCTGCGCCAGGGTGGTGAACCAGCACCGCGCCGCGGGCGCGATCTTCCTGGCGTGCAACAGGCCCGGCCAGTCGAAGCCGACCAGGATGGCGCGGTCGAGGTAGCCGGAATCCTTCAGTACACGGATGGTTTCTTCCGCCACCGCCTCAGGCGCCGCGGATTGCGAGCGGTCGGCGAAGGAGGTCTTGAGCTCGACGAACAGCCAGAACGGCTTGGGCGAGAGCTTCGCCAGTTCGATCACCTCGGCCAGGAGCGGCACGCGCTCGCTCTCCGCCGGGACCAGGCCGGGATGCGCCTTCGCGTAGGCGCTGGCGGGATCCGGCTCGCCGATGGTGTAGGTCTCGAGCTGCGCCAGCGTCAGCTCCACGATCTTCGCCGCGGGCTTCTTCACATAGGCGCCGTCCGGGCCGCGGCAGAGTTCCGGCTTGAGGCGGAAGTCGTGAAACACGACCAGCTTGCCGTCGGCGGTGAGCTGTACGTCGAGTTCCGCGCCGTCGCAGCCGCGCGCCACCGCGTCGGCAAAGGCCGCCAGCGTGTTCTCCGGGCGAAGGCCCGCTCCGCCGCGATGCGCGATGTTCCACATCGGAAGACAGAATACAGATTACAGGGATCAGATAGCAGATGCGGAGGTATCCGTCATCCGATCCCTGTTTTCCATTTTCCGTGTTCCGTATTCCGGCCGCGTCAGCGCGCCCAGTCGTGGTAGAAGAACCCGCCCAGCACCCATGTCGTGGCGGTTTCCGGCGCGCGCACGGGCAGGCTCACCATCTCGTAGTGGAGCCCGGCATCGCGCGCGGCGGGCAGGCGGATGTCGAGGATGGCGGGCGCGTCGTTGCTGACGACCTCGCGCAGCCGCGTGCAATGGAAGTCGAAGCCCTCGCGGTCGAACAGCTCGGAGAGCTTGAGCCCAGTGATGTCGCAGTCGAAGCGGCGGATGAGGCCGGAGCCCGCCAGGCGAACGCGGAAGTCCCGCCCGCCGCCCATCGGCTGATACACGACGAGGTTGCGAAGGATGGGCGCCAGCGCCCGCGAAGGCACGTCGCGATGCACGACGAAGCCGCCCTCAGCGCGGCGCCGGCCCCAGTGATCGAACAGGAGCCGCGCGCCGAAATGGGCCGGCTCGGAGGTTTCGCTGCGGATTTCCCGGGTGTCGGGCGCGGCGGCGTCGACTCCACGCCATACAAGGCCAAGGGCTTGCATCGCATTTTTCCGAAATTTGCGCGCGTTTTATAGACACCGTTCCACAACCTTTGCGACTGCGCACGCGCGCCTCCGCTAGCGGGGGGTAAACCGCAACATCCGCATTCGACTAAAATTGCGCCTATCGGTCCCGCGCGCCGTGGCGGTTCGCGTCCACCGCGTAGGCCTCGCGCAGCAGGCCGGCCACGCGGGCATCGACGTCCTTCGGCCCGGCAACCAGGAAGACATGGACATAGGAGTTGCCCACCTTGTCGACCCGCTTCACCGGCGGCCGCGCCGCGCCGTGGTCGAGCACCACGTGGCAATGCAGATCCGCCTTGCGTACCGTGACCGCCGCAAAGCGCGTGTTGGCCTGGAGCGCGATCCGCGTCCTGACGGGGCGCAGCGTCACCGGGCCGTTCGCCCTCGCCGCCTTCACGAACGCGTCGAACGCCTTGCGCAAGGCCGCCGGACGGCCCCCGAAATGCGCTTCGACCGGCACGTTCACGCAGGAATGCCAGACATTCGCCGTGACGAAAGTCTGGCCGCATTTCGGGCACGCCCAGAGCGGGCGCTTCGGCGTCACGTGCCCTCCGGCCGGCGGTTCTTGCCGATGAAGCCAAACATGTGGCCGGCGACGTTGCGCATCTGGATCTGGTCGGAGCCCTCGGTGATGCGGTAGCGGCGGTGGTGGCGGTAGATGTGCTCGAACTGCTTGTGGCGCGAATAGCCCCAGCCGCCATGCACCTGCATCGCCCAGTCCGCCGCGTTGCAGACGAGGTTGTTGCCCTTGTAGTTGCACATGGAGACCTTGTCGGAGAGGTAGAGCTGGATCTCCGGGCCGGTCATGCGGTCCATCTCCCAGGCGGTGCGGTAGATCAGCCAGCGCAGCATCTCCGCCTCCGTCTGCAGCTCCACGAGCGGGAACTGGATCGCCTGGTTGCGGGACAGGGGCTTGCCGAAGGGTTTCCTGGTGTTGGCGTAGTCGATGCTCTCGTTGATGCAGTATTGCGCCGCGCCCAGGCCCGATGCCGCCTGGCGGATGCGGTTCTCGTGCACGAAGTGCCGCGCCAGCACCAGGCCGTTGTCGACGGGGCCGAACACCGCCGTGTCCGGCACCCACACGTGCTTGAAGGACACGCGCGCATGGTCCGTCGGCATGTTGAAGGTCCACATGTATTCTTCGATCTTCACACCTTCGGCGTTCATCGGCACGATGATGCAGGTCAGCCCGCGGGCGTCGCCGTCGTTGCCGGAGGTGCGGCAGAACACCATGTCGTGGCTGGCGACGTGGACGCCGGTGTTCCACATCTTCTCGCCGTTGATGCGCCAGCCATTGCCGTCCTTGACCGCGCGCGTTTCCATCCAGGTCGCGTCCGAGCCGTGCTTGGGCTCGGTCAAGCCGAAGGCGAGGCGCACCGTGCCGTTGAGCATGCCCGGCAGGACCGTCTTCTTCTGCTCCTCGGTGCCGAAGTCGCGCATCATCAGCACCTGCGGAAAATTCCCGACCACGGAGGTCTCGTTCTGCAGGTCGTTGTGAAGGCCAAGCCCCTTGGCCGCGAGATGCTCGCGGATGATGGCCATGGCGAGATTGCCGATGTTCTTGCCGCCATATTCCTCCGGCAGCGCCAGCCGCAGGAACCCGGCCTTGTCGGCGCGCCGGCGCATCTCGCCCAGCAGCGCCTCCCAGTCCTTGCGCGGCAGCCCGCCATGCTCGAAATCGGTGCGCGCCCATTCGCGGCGGTGATCGAAGAAGCGGTCGTTGTCGTCCTGCTTCTGCAGCGGAACGATCTCGGCATCGATGAAGGCATCGATGCGGCCGAGCAGTTCGGTAATCTCCTTGGGGATCGAGAAGTCCATGGCATTCCTCCGATAGCGTTTGTCCAAGTCTAATCACGGGCGCGACGGGGCGCCAATTGCGCGTGACGGACCGAAGGCGGCCGGAGAGCGGCAGCGCACGCGGGATTTTCCGGCCGCGACGCCGAGCCTGCCGCGCTTTCGCTGTCCGGGGGCGCGCGCCGCGGCGCTTGACTTTGACGATAGGCGCGCCTAGAAGCCGCGCCCTCGCGGACATGGTGTTCGCGGGCAAGCATGAGTCGACGCTGAGACAGGCGATGAAATCGTATCGCGAATTCCAGAACATGCGGCCGGCAGGCGACAGCCTGACCGCCGTCATTCGGTCGGCTCATGGGAGCAATTCCGCATAAGCGGCGTGCGAAACGTCCGCGAATCCGGACCCTCCCGAGCCCGCGCTCCGGAGGGTTTTTCATTCTCCGCGCGTGGCTCGCCTGAAGATTGCAACGGAGGCCGCGCGCGGCAACGCGCCGGTAGAGCGACATGTTCGAGATCATGCAGGAAGGCGGCGCGCCGGTGTTCGCGTGGACGCATGGCGTCCCGGTCGAGGATGCGGCGCGGCGCCAGCTGATGAACATCGCGTCCCTGCCCTTCATCCACGACCACGTCGCGGTGATGCCCGACGTGCATCTGGGCAAGGGCGCGACGGTGGGTTCGGTCATCCCGACGAAGGGCGCCATCGTTCCGGCCGCCGTCGGCGTCGACATCGGTTGCGGCATGATGGCGGTGCGCACGTCCCTGACGGCGGGCGACCTGCCGGACAGCCTGGCCGGCGTCCGTTCGGACATCGAGCGCGCGGTGCCGCATGGCGGCCATGGCGCGGCGGGCGGCTGGCAGGGCAAGCCGGGCGGCACGCCTTCCTCCATCGCCGCGCGCTGGCGCGGGCTGGAAGGCCGCTTCAAGGCGATCTGCGAAAAGTGCCCGGGCTTCGCGAAGGAGAACTCGGCGATCCATCTCGGCTCGCTGGGCGGAGGCAACCACTTCATCGAGATCTGCCTCGACGAGGAAGATCGGGTCTGGGTGATGCTGCACTCCGGTTCGCGCGGCATCGGCAACGCCATCGGCCGCGCCTTCATCGAGACGGCGCGGGAGATGCTGGTCCGGCGCGGCGTCCACGTGCCCGACAGGGATCTCGCCTGGTTCGAGGAGGGCGAAACGGTCTTCGACGACTACGTCGAGGCCGTCGGCTGGGCGCAGGACTTCGCGCGCGAGAACCGCGAGGCCATGATGGCGCGGACCCTCGCCGTGCTGCGCGCGGCGCTGCGGCCGTTCACGACGGAGAAGCAGGCGGTGAACTGCCACCACAACTACGTGGCGAAGGAACACCACTTCGGCGCCGATGTCTGGATCACCCGCAAGGGCGCCGTGCGCGCCCGCGAGGGCGATCTCGGGATCATCCCGGGCTCGATGGGCGCAAAGTCGTTCATCGTGCGCGGCAAGGGCAATCCGGACTCGTTCTGCACCTGCAGCCACGGGGCCGGGCGCGCCATGTCGCGCAGCGAGGCCAAGCGCCGCTTCTCCGTCGCCGACCACGAGAAGGCGACGGCCGGCATCGAGTGCCGCAAGGACAAGGGCGTCATCGACGAGACGCCCATGGCCTACAAGGACATCGATGCCGTGATGGCGGCGCAGGCCGACCTCGTGGAGATCGCGCACACGCTCCGCCAGCTCGTGTGCGTGAAGGGCTGAGCATGCGGAGAGCGCCGGCGGCGAAAGCTGCCGGCGCTTTTTCGCTTGTGCGATGCGGCATGTGGGAGCCGCGCCACAGGCACGGCGCCTTCGCCCTGCGCGGGTTGACTTGTCCGCGGCGCGGGCGTACCCACGGCGCGCATCGTCGGGCATAGCGCCCGGCGGGCGATTCGCGAAGGCCGATGATGACCAGTCGAAGCGTGAAGGTTTGCACGGCCGCGCCGTCCGGACTCTCGGACGGCTTCGATGCCGTATCGGCTCGCGAGGAACGCGCGCGTTAGGTTGACCTGACCCGCATGAGTTTCACCCCTCCCGAGCCCGGCTCCGGAGGGGTTTTTCGTATCCGGCTTTCCTCCGCCGCGCCGGGCCCGGGCATAGAACAGACAAAGCCCGTGTCATGACAGACATCGCAGAACTGGACCTCACCCATGCGGGCGCCCGCGTCACCGGGCATGGCCTGGACGCGTGGATGGCGGAGATCCGCGAGCTGTTGAAGCTCGCGGGGCCGCTGGTCGTCACCCAGCTCGCCCAGATGGCGATCATGACGACCGACGTCCTGATGCTGGGCCATTACAGCAACACCGCGCTGGCCAGCGCGCAGATGGGCAACACGGCCTTCTTCTTCTGCTGGATCCTGGGATGCGGCCCGGTGGCGGCGGTGTCGCCGATGATCGCGCACATCCTGGGCGCGCGGCCGAGCGACCGCGCCGGCGTGCGCGCGGTGGTGCGCATGGGCTTCTGGTCGGTGATCATCACCTCCATCCCGCTGATCGTGCTGCTCAGCTTCTTCGTGAAGCCGGCCATGCTGGCCTTCCACGAGGCGCCGGAGCTGGCGCGGGGCGCGGCGACGTTCACCGGCGTGCTCTGCTTCGGCCTGCCCTTCTCGCTGGGCTATCAGGTGCTGCGGAACTATTCGACCGCGCTGTCGCGCCCGAAGGCGTCGCTGTGGGTGATGCTGGCCGCCATCCTCTTCAACCTGTTCGGCGACTACGCGCTGATCTTCGGTCATTTCGGCGCGCCGAGGCTGGGCATATTGGGCTCGGCGCTGGCGAGCACCTGCTCCTATGCCTTCAGCTTCCTCTCGATGCTGGCGGTGGTGCACCTGATGCCGGGCCTGTCGAAATACCGCATCCTGCGGCGCTTCTTCCGCGTGCATTGGGAGAAACTGGGCGAGGTGTTCCGGCTGGGCGCGCCCATCGGCTTCACCATGATGTTCGAGGCGATGCTGTTCAACGTCTCCATGCTGGTCATGGGCGCGTTCGGCACGGTCTATGCCGTGGCGCACACCATCGCGCTCAACGTGCCGTCCATCACCTTCATGGTGCCGCTCGGCATCGGCATGGCGGCGACGGTGCGCGTGGGCCTGGCGGCCGGCGCGCGCGACGGCGAGGCCGTGCGCCGGGCGGGTTACGGCGCGATGCTGGCCGGGGCCTGCTTCATGGCGGCGATGTCGGTGCTCATCTGGTCGTTCCCGGAGACCATCGCGCGGCTCTACGTCGACGGCGGCGCGCAGGATGCGGTCGTCGTCGGCATGGCGGTGGTGTTCCTGCACGTGGTGGCGGCGTTCCAGATCTTCGACGGGCTGCAGGTCGTCAGCGCGCTCTCGTTGCGCGGGCTGAAGGACGCCAACGCGCCGATGTGGATCGCGGGCGGCTCCTACTGGCTCGCGGGCGCGCCGATGTGCGCGTGGCTGGCTTTCGGGCTGCACATGAAGGGGCTCGGGATCTGGATCGGGCTCGCCTTCGGCCTCCTGGTGGCCGCGGCCGCGATGACGGCGCGGTTCTGGTTCCTCAGCCGGGAGCGATGAGCCATGCGCGTCCAGGAATTCTCCCTCCTCCTGATGGTGAAGCATCCCGATGCCGACCTGTCGGACCTGCCCGGCGCGCTCGGGCTTGAGGCCGCCCGCATCTGGAAGGCGGGCACGCCGCGGATGACGCCGGCGGGCATCCCGCTCACCGGCGTCTACCACTGCTCCTATTGCGGGCTCAGCATCGCGCACGCGCCGGACAGCACGCTGATGGAGGCGATCGAGGATGTCCTCGAGCACCTGCGGCCGCGGCGGGCGGTGGTGGACCGGCTCAGCAACACGGGCGGCCGCTTCGACCTGGTGGTCTACTGGTATTCGCCCGGCAACACCGGGGAGGAATTCCCGCCCTACCTGCTGGGCGCGCTGGCCGACCTGAACATCGCGCTCGGCATCGACGTCTTCGGCGACAAGCCGCTGGGGTTGTGCGCCTAGCCCATTGCCGAAGGAGATCAACGGGCTAAAGTTCCCCCAAAAATATCCCGGGAGGACGCTGATGTTCGATTTCTCGCGGCTGGAGTCCGTCGCCGACGTGCCGCGCATCCATGGGCGGGAGCGGCCCGGCCATGTCGCGCTCGATTTCGACGGGCGCACGACCACCTATGGCGAGCTCGACATCCACTCCAGCCGGGTGGCGCAGGGGCTGATCGCGGCGGGTGCGAGGCCGGGCGCTCGGGTGGGCTATCTCGGCAAGAATTGCGACCGCTATTTCGAGGTGCTGCTGGGCGCGTTCAAGGCGCGGGCGGTGATCGTGGGCGTGAACTGGCGGCTGGCGGCGCCGGAGATCGCCTATGTGCTGAACGACGCGGGTTGCGAGACCCTGTTCGTGGGCCGCGACTACTACGCCGCGATGGAGCAGGTGCTGCCGCAATGCCCGGGCCTGAAGACCGTCGTGGCGATGGATAGCGGGCATCGCGCGTGGCCCGACTACGCGGAGTGGCGCGACGCGCAGGCCGGCGCCGACCCGATGCTGCCGATCCGCGCCGACGATGACGTGATCCAGCTCTACACCTCGGGCACGACGGGCCATCCCAAGGGGGTGCAGCTCACCAATGCGAACTACCTCGCGATCTTCGGCTGCCTCTCCTCCATGCCCATCGGCAATTACGAGCCGGACGACGTGGTGCTGGTGGCAATGCCGATCTTCCACGTGGCGGGCGTGAACATCGGCTTGCTGACGCTGGCGCAGGGCGCGCACGCGGTCATCCTGCGCGACATCGATGCGGGCGAGATCCTGCGGCTGATCGAGACCAAGAAGATCAGCTACGCCTTCCTGGTGCCGGCGGTGATCCTGTTCCTGCTGCAGCATCCCCGGGCGGTGGCCACCGATTTCTCCTCGCTCAAGAACATCTCCTACGGCGCCTCGCCGATCTCCGATGACGTGCTGCTGCGCGCGCAAAAATCGTTCGGCTGCGAGTTCATGCAGCTCTACGGGCTCACGGAGACGACCGGCGGCGGCACCTATCTGGCGCCGGAAGACCACGAACCCGCGCGCGGCAAGCTGCGCTCCTGCGGCCGGCCCGCGCCGGGGCACCAGATCCGCGTCGTCGACGGCGAGGGCCGCACGCTTGGGCCGCGCGAGGTGGGCGAAATCCTCATCAAGGCGCCCAACGTCATGAAAGGCTACTGGAACAGGGCCGAGGCCACGGCGGGGTCCATCCGGGACAATTGGTTCCACACCGGCGATGCTGGCTTTTTTGACGAGGACGGCTACCTATATATTCACGACCGTGTGAAGGACATGATCGTCTCCGGCGGCGAGAACATCTACCCGGCCGAGGTCGAAAACGCCCTTTTCGGCCATCCCGGGGTGGCGGATGCGGCGGTGATCGGCGTCCCCGACGAGAAATGGGGCGAGGCCGTCAAGGCGATTGTCGTTAAGAAAGAGGGAACTAGCCCCTCCGCCGCTGAGATCGTCGCCTGGGCGCGGGAGCGGATTGCCGGCTACAAGCTGCCGAAATCCGTGGATTTCGTTGAGGCCATACCCCGCAACCCCAGCGGTAAGGTTCTGAGAAGGGAACTTCGCAAGCCCTATTGGGAAGGGCGCGACAGACAGGTAAACTAGAGTCGCTTCGGGAGGCCCGCTTCATGCGGGAGGAGCACAGGATGCGCAATCTTCTGACCTGCCTCGCAGGCACGGCAGCGTTGGTCATCGCAGGACCCGCTTTCGCGGGAATGGCGAAGGCCGTGCATTCGCCGATGGTCGATGCCGTTCCCGCCGACGCGGGCGGCGAAGCGGTGCCTACCGTGCTTCCCGGCGACGACATCGCGATCGCCTGCGACGCGCTGTCCAAGAGCAACGCCAATTCCGACGTGCGCGTGGTGCTGACCATCTCGGCCCTGCCGACGGACAGCAACAAGCCCGGCATCAAGCGCGTGATGGCGACCAACGAAGAGATCACCAAGGGCGCGGTGCGCGTGCGCGTGCCGACGGTATCGGAACTCGACGACCGGACGGTGAACCTCAACGTCTACGTGGTCGACGAGAAGGGCTCGCAGTCCTGCGACGCGGGCGCGGTGAAGATCGCCGACGAATCGGCCGCGCAGAAGAAGAAAAAGCTCTAGCTAGAACAGGAAAACGCCCAGCAGGCCGAGCGCCGCGCCGGCGACGATCCATATCGCCGCGCGCGCATTGCGCGTGCGGGCGGCCTGGGCTTCGGCGATCTGGCGGACGGTATCGGGGTGAAGCCGCATGCCGCCCTGGGCGAGCATGGCGGAGACCACTTCGGCGTTGCGCAGCAGCTGCGGCAGGTCGCGCGCGAGCTTGCCCAGCGCGTTGACGCCCTCGCCCACGTCCCTCAGCCGCGCCTCGGGGCCCATGTGCTCGACCATCCAGTGCTCGATGACGGGCCGCGCCGCCTCCCAGATGTCGAAATCCGGATCCAGCGAGCGCGCCACGCCCTCGACCACCACCATCGTCTTCTGCAGCAGCACCAATTGCGGCTGCAGCGGCATGTCGAAGCGGTAGGTGGTGTCGAACAGCTGCTGCAGGAGCCTGGCCATGGAGACGTCGCGCGCGGTGCGCCCGAAGATGGGCTCGCCGATGGCGCGCAGGGCCTGCGCGAAGGTCTCGATCGGATGCACGGCGGGCACGAAACCCGCGTCGTAATGCACCTGCGCGACGCGCATGTAGTCCCGCGCCAGGAACCCGCCCAGCGTCTCGGCGAGGAAGCGGCGCATGGCGGGATCGAGCCTGCCCATGATCCCGAAATCGACGGCGACGAGGCGGCCTTCCGCGTCGACGAAGAGGTTTCCCTGGTGCATGTCGGCGTGGAAGAACCCGTCGCGCAACGCCTGGCGCAGGAAGCTCTGCACCACGGCGACGGCGATCTTCTTCGGATCGTGCCCGGCGCGCTCGAGCGCCGCGGCGTCGCGGATGGGCGTGCCGTCCACCCATTCGGTGGTGAGCACGCGCGCGGCTGTGCGCGTCCAGTCGATGGCGGGGACGCGAAAATCCCGGTCCGAAGCGGTGTTTTCCGCCAGCTCCGATGCCGCGGCGGCCTCCATGCGCAGGTCGAGCTCCAGCGCGACGGAAGCGGCGAGCGTGTCGACCACCGCCATGAACCGGAGCCGCCGTGCTTCGGCGGACGCGCGCTCGGCCAGTCGCGCCGCAAGAGCGAACGCGGACAGGTCGCGCGCGAACTGTGCCTCGATGCCGGGGCGCAATACCTTCACGGCCACATCGCGCGGCGGCACGTCCGCCGTCGCGGCCTTGTGCACCTGCGCGATCGAGGCGGCGGCGACGGCGCCGCCGAAATGCGCAAAAGACTCTTCCAGCGGCTTGCCAAGACCCGCCTCGACGGAATGCCACGCCTCGTCCATGGCGAAGGGCGGCAGCCGGTCCTGAAGCGCCTCCAGCGCGTTCGCGACATCGGCGCCGACGAGATCGGGGCGCGTGGCCAGCACCTGGCCGAGCTTCACATAGGCGGGGCCGAGGCTCTCCAGCGCCAGCGCCAGACGCTTGCCGGGCGGGCTCGTGGCGTCGCCGCGCTCGCGCGTGCCGAGAAGGCGCCTTGCGACGCGGGCGGAGAACGGCATGGCCGCCAGATATTCGCGCGGCACCAGCGCGTCGTGCCGTGCCAGCACGTGGGCGGCATGATGCAGGCGGCGCAGGCTGGAAAGCGTGCGGATCATATCTTCCACGCCGAATGCAGCGCGGCGATGCCGCCGGTGAGATTGCGCACCTTGACCCGCGACAGCCCCGCCTGCTCGATCATCTTCGCGAACCTCGCCTGTGGCGGGAAGCGGCGGATGCTTTCGGCGAGGTAGCGGTAGGATTCCGCGTCCTTCGCCACGATCTCGCCGAGCCTGGGCAGCACATTGAAGGAGAAGCGCTCATAGAGCTCGTCCAGCACCGGCGCCTCGACGCGGCTGAATTCCAGGCACAGGAACCGGCCGCCCGGCTTGAGCACGCGGTGGGCCTCGGCGAGCGCCCGGTCGATATGCGTGACGTTGCGGATGCCGAAGGCGATGGTGTAGGCGTCCATCGCGGAGTCCGGAACCGGCAGCTTCTCGGCGTCGCCGCAAATCCAGCGGATCGCGTCCTCGCCCTTGGCCTCCGCCCGGCGCACGCCCTCGCCCAGCATGTCCGCATTGATGTCGCAGACGGTGATCTCCGCCTCGCCGCCGCGCACGCGCACAGCCTCGGCGATCCGGAACGCGATGTCGCCCGTGCCGCCGGCCACGTCGAGCACGCGCCAGCCCGGCCGCGGGTTGAGCCACTCCACCATCACGTCCTTCCACAGCCGGTGAATGCCGCCGGACATGAGGTCGTTCATCAGGTCGTAGCGGCTCGCGACCGACGAAAACACCTCGCGCACGAGGCGCTCCTTCTGGTCCTCCGGGACGTCGCGGTAGCCGAAGCTGGTCAGGGATCGGGGATCGGGCATCGGGTATCAGCATAGTCCGTCCTTCCGATTCCTGATACCTGATGGCCGATGCCCGAACTCCCCGAAGTCGAAACCGTGATGATGGGCCTGAAACCGGCGCTGGAAGGCCGCGGGTTCACCCATGTCGAGACCAGGCGCGGCGATTTGCGCATCCCTTTCCCGAAGGATTTCGCCAAACGCCTCACCGGACGAACGGTAAAGCGGCTGCGGCGGCGGGCGAAGTACATCCTGGCCGACCTGGACGGCGGGGAGACGCTGGTCATCCATCTGGGCATGAGCGGCAGCATGAGGGTCTACGCCAAGAATGAGAGCCGCAAGCTCGGACAATTCTACTATGAGCGCGCGGCGGACGGGACGGGCCTGGGAAAGCACGACCACGTCGTGTTCGACACCGATGCGCCGGCCCGGGTCGTGTTCAATGACCATCGCCGCTTCGGCCTGATGACCCTGATCCCCACGAACGAGATCGAACACCACAAGCTCTTCAAGGACATCGGCGTCGAGCCGCTGTCGGGCGCGTTCGATGCCGGCTTCCTGGCCGGCGCGCTCAAGGGCAAGAAAACCTCCATCAAGGCCGCTCTGCTCGACCAGCGCATCATCGCCGGGCTGGGCAACATCTATGTCTGCGAAGCGCTGTGGCGGGCGCGGATTTCGCCGCGACGGCGGGCCGCCCGCGTCAAGCCGGACGAGATCGCGAACCTGGTTACGGCAATCAAGGCCGTGCTGCGCGAGGCGGTGCAGGCCGGCGGCTCGTCCTTGCGCGACCACAAGCGCGTCGACGGCGAACTGGGCTATTTCCAGCACCGTTTCGCCGTCTACGACCGGGCGCACAAGCGCTGCCAGCGCAACGACGGGGGCGCCATCCGCCGCATCGTGCAAAGCGGCCGCTCGAGCTTCTATTGCCCGGTGTGCCAGAGATAGCGGACAGCTCGGGTCGCGCTGGCACGAACTTCGAAGCCGTCGTCGCGCCAGCCGGACTTATGTGCCGTCGTGCGCCTGTTGCGCCGTCGTGCGGGTGTCGCCGTGCGCGGCACCTGTTTCCAGCAGCGATTTGAGGCTCGACAGGATGCGCGGCCAGCCGCCGGAGACGGCCTCGATGAACTGCGCGTTCTCCTTCTCAATGGTATGCGAGATCGTCAGCCTGGTGAGGTCGCCCTCGGTCGCCAGCTCCATCACGCAGCGCGAATAGCCCTCTTCCTTCAGCTTGGGCCGGAACTCGTTGCGCCACTTGATGACGACGCGATTCGGCGGATCGCTTTCCAGGATCTCGCCGCTGTCGGTCAGCCCGTGCTGCGGCATGAACATCTTCCAGGACGAACCCGTCTTCCAGTCGCTCTCCTGGTGGCCGCCGAACCAGTAGATCTTCTGGAATTCCGGCCTGGTCAGCGCATCCCACACCTTCTGCCGGGGCGCGCGGATATAGGTCACGTAGACGAACGAACTGCCAGTCATGGCTGTTACCCTTCCTTCTTCTTGGCAAGCCAGATGTTCTCGCACTTGCCGGTGGTGCGCCTGGGCATCAATCCGCCTCCAGCGACTTCTTGAGGTCGGAGAGCGCGCGCAGGCGTCCGCGCTCGAACTTGCCGATCCAGCGATCCGCGATGTCGAAGATCGGGACCGGATTGAGGAAGTGGAGCTTCTCGCGCCCGCGCCGCTGCGTGGCGACGAGATTTGCCGCTTCCAATATGCCCAGATGCTTCGTCACCGCCTGGCGGGACATGTCGAGACCCTCACACAATTCGCCCAACGTCTGGCCGTTCTTGTCGCGGAGCCGGTCCAGCAACTGGCGGCGGCTATCGTCCGCCAACGCCCGGAACACAGCATCCATGCTCATGCCTCTAATATGCAACTATTTGGTTGCCTGTCAAGTCCCCGACATCGCGCGCGCCCGAAAAAAGCCCTAGAACCCCGCCATGGCAGCGATTCAGATCACGCCGCGACTTTCGATCGACGAGGCGACACTCGATGAGAGCTTCATCCACGCCTCCGGTCCCGGCGGACAGAACGTCAACAAGGTGGCAAGCGCGGTGCAGTTGCGTTTCGATGCGCGGCGCGCGGGCCTGCCCTTCGACGTCCATGCGCGGCTCGAAGCCCTGGCCGGCTCGCGGCTGACCAAGGACGGCGTGATCGTCATCGCCGCGCGCCAGTTCCGCGACCAGCAGAGGAACCGCGAGGACGCGCGGGCGCGGCTGATCGACCTCTTGCGCCGGGCCGCGCATGTGCCCAAGAAGCGCCGCCCGACCAGGCCAAGCAAGGCCAGCAAGGAAAAGCGGTTGCAATCGAAAAAGATCCATTCGCGCCTGAAGCGGAACCGCTCCAGGTTCGAGGACTGAGCGGAGATCCCATGACCTACCAGAACATCCTCGTGACGACCGAAGGCGCCGTGGGCGTCATCACGCTCAACCGGCCCAAGGCGCTGAACGCGCTCAATTCGGAACTCCTGGCGGAGCTGATCAGCGTGCTGGAGGAATGGGACCGCGGCACCGAGGTGCGCTGCATCGTGCTCACCGGCTCCGACCGTGCCTTCGCCGCCGGCGCCGACATCAAGGAGATGGCGCCGCAATCCTACATGGACATGTACAAGTCCAACTTCTTCGCCCATGTGAACGACCGCATCGCCGCCATCCGCAAGCCCATCGTCGCGGCGGTTGCGGGCTACGCGCTGGGGGGCGGCTGCGAGCTCGCCATGCTGTGCGACTTCATCATCGCCGCCGATACCGCCAAGTTCGGCCAGCCGGAGATCAATCTGGGCGTCATGCCGGGGATCGGCGGCACCCAGCGCCTCACCCGCTTCGTCGGCAAGTCCAAGGCCATGGAAATGTGCCTGACCGGCCGCAACATGGACGCGGCGGAGGCCGAGCGGGCGGGACTGGTCTCCCGCGTCGTGCCGGCGGCCGATCTCATGGCGGAGGCCATGAAGGCGGCCCAGGCCATCGCCGAGAAGTCCGTCCCCATCGTCATGATGACCAAGGAGACCGTGAACGTGGCCTATGAGACCACGCTGACCGAGGGTGTGCGCTTCGAGCGCCGCGTGTTCCACTCCATGTTCGCCACCGACGACCAGAAGGAAGGCATGGCCGCGTTCAGCGAGAAGCGAAAGCCGGGTTTCCGGGACAGATAGTCCATGGCTCTATTCGGTTCCCCTAAGCTCTGGATCTCAACCATCCTGGCCGCGCTGGCGCTCGTGCTGCTGGTGCCGGCTGGATGCGGATTGATGTCGGCCGGCGGCTGGCCCAACAACCATCTCTCCGCGCCCGCGCTGGCGGACGGCGTGATCGATGCCAGCGACTGGAACCACTGGGAGCGCGGCGGCGCCAAGCTCACAGCCAAACTGCGCCAGCGATTTCCGATTGGGTCGCCCGTGCCGGACATGTTCGTGGCATTGCAAACCGAAGGCTTCCTGACCGCGCATCAGGCAAATTGCGGCAATCCTGACGCGCATGACGGCACGACGGCGGCGGAATGCCAGAACCAAGGCCGGGTCTTGGGCGAGATGACGGCCACGAACGGAGAACTGATCTACCGGTGGGGCGGCATGCCCTGCGTCGAGAGCGTCATGGTCGATTGGGAGGCGGACAAGAGCCATCGGCTCCGTGCCATTCGGGGCCGTTATGGGGCGGCGTGCCTCTAGATTCCCTCTGCATTGACCCCTACCCGCCACCGGGCTATACGCCGCGCCTCTTTCCGCCTGCTTGAGGAACCAAGGACGACCCATGCCCAATATCGCCTCCGCCAAGAAGCGCACCCGCGTCACGGCCAAGAAGACCGCCGTCAACCACGCCAGGAAGACCCGGATCCGCTCCTTCACGCGCAAGGTCGAGGAAGCCATTGCGTCGGGTGACAAAAAGGCCGCGGCCGCGGCGCTCAAGGCCGCCGAGCCGGAGATCATGCGCGGCGTTTCCAGGGGCGTTATCCACAAGAATACGGGCAGCCGCAAAGTCTCGCGCCTTTCCAAGCGCGTGGCACAACTGAAGGGCTAAGCTGCGCGAATTCTTGCGGAAACGCTTTTTGGTGCGTTTGGGGCCGGATTCCGGCCCCTTTTTATTTGTCCGCACACGGAGCAACGTGCGCGTTGTCACGAAACTCTCACCGGACTGTTGTTAACGCTTTGATTCGGCGATGAAAGACATTTTCAGCATACGGTACAACGTTTTAATGCACGTCATCCCATTGTCGCTTTGCGCACGAAGTGCATTTTTTAACCTTCTGATTCGCGATTTCGCTTGCAACGGAGAGCACCAGCGGCCTATCTTCCCCGTCGCGGTTGCGGGGACGTGGCAACAATGCCAAAGAACAATGATAATAATATGAAAGTATTGGCAAATATTGCGCGTCTCGTGGGCCTTAACCGCAAGTCTAACATCTAAACGAGTTCTGCAGGAAGCGGACGCGGAGCGTCGCCAGACGCGCCGGTGCCTTCGCTTTTGCTGGAGTGCGAGACGTGACGACGACCACCACCGGCGCCGACTACGCGGGAGACCTGCAAGTTCAGGATGCCTGGGACCTCATGAAGAGCGACGCCAAGGCCCAGATCGTCGACGTGCGCACGGCGCCGGAGTGGAGCTTCGTCGGCCAGCCAGACGTTTCGAGTCTCGGCGGCCGGCATGCCCACCTGGTCGAGTGGCAGACCTATCCGGCAATGGCGGTGAATCCGAATTTCGTGGACATGGTGGCGCGGCATCTGGCCGCCGCGGGCGCCGGCAAGGACACGCCGGTCCTGTTCCTCTGCCGCTCGGGCGCACGCTCGCGCGCGGCGGCGGTCGCCATGACCAAGGCGGGCTTCAGCCGCGCCTACAACATCGCGGGCGGTTTCGAGGGCGATGTCGACGCGTCCGGCCATCGTGGCCGGACCAATGGCTGGAAGGCCGCGAACCTGCCCTGGCGGCAGAGCTGAGGAGGCGCACGGAATGAACCACCGCGCTTAAGGCCGCCGCACGAACGGCCGGACGGAAGATCTCGACAAGGGGAAACCGGCGGCAAAGCCGGACAAGAAAAAGAGGCAAGGGACATGACACAGGCCATGGCGTCGAAGATGGAGTGGGAAACGGTGTGGGCGGCGGCGCGCGAGCGGTTGCGCCGGGAGCTGGGCGAGGCGGTGTTCGACGCCTGGATTTCGCCGCTGGTGCTCCTGAGTTTCGACAGGGACGAGATCCTCCTCGGCGCACCCAAGCCCTTCCACCGCAACTGGGTGGCCAACCAGTACATGTCCCGCATCGAGCGCGCGCTGCGCGCCGAAGGGGGCGATCCTGCTGCGCTGTCCATCGCCGTGAACGCGCCCTCGCCCGCCATCGGCGCCCGGATTGCCAAGGAGCCGCAGCCGGAGGCCGCGCGCGAGCCCGCCACGGTCTCCTATCTGGGCGACGCGATGCCGGGCGAACGGGCGGAGGCGCGCCGCGGCCTGTCGCACCGCATCGTCAATCCCTCGCAGAGCTTCGAAAGCTTCGTGACCGGTCCGGCCAACGATTTCGGCTACCGCGCCGCGCGGGCGCTGGCCGCGGGAGAGGCCGAGGATTTGTCGCTGCTCTACATCCATGGCGGCTTCGGCTACGGCAAGTCGCACCTGCTCAACGGCATCGCGCTGGAGGCCCGCAAGCGCGGCCGCCGCGCGCTGTTCCTGGGCGCCGAGGACTTCATGCGCCAGTTCCTGGGCGCGCTGAACCGCAAGGACACGCTGAACTTCAAGGAAGAGCTTCGCGCCGCCGACATCCTGCTGATCGACGACCTGCAGCACCTCTGCCGCTCGACCTACACGGTGGCGGAATTCCTGCACACGCTGAACGCCTTCGCGGACCTGCACCGCAAGCTGGTCATCGCCTGCGACCGCACGCCCGCGATGCTGGAAAACCTCACCGAGGACGTGCGCTCGCGGCTCACCGGCGGACTCGTCATCGCGCTCGACAAGCCCGACCGCGCGACGCGGCTCGCCATCCTGAAGGCGCGCGCGGCGGAGTACCAGCGCCAACGGCCCGACGGCGCGCTGCCCGAGGAAGTGCTCGAGCGCATCGCCGACATGGAGGACGCGAGCCCGCGCGACCTGATCGGCGTCTTCACCAAGCTCGCGACCTATGCCGACCTCACCAAGCAGCCCGTGACGATGGAAGTCGCCGAGCAGACGCTGGGCAGCCGCACGGCCGGCACCCGCAAGACCTCCATCGAGGACATCCAGCGCAAGACGGCGGAGTTCTACAAGCTCGAGCTTCGCGACTTCCAGTCGGCGGGGCGCGCGCGGCGCATCGCCCGCCCGCGGCAGGTCGCCATGTACCTGGCGCGCGAACTGACCATGCGTTCGCTGCCCGAGATCGGCAAGCGCTTCGGCGGCCGCGACCATACGACCGTGCTCCATGCCTGCCGGCGCATCGCCGCGCTTTGCCAGGAGAGCCAGGAGTTCAAGGAGGAAGTCGAGTTCCTGCGCACGGTCCTGTCGCGAAACGCATAAGGGCCGCGCTGTTAACCAGCCGGGCTTGCTTGCCTGGAGCGCGCCCGAAGCCCTAGCATGGGCTTCGGGGGGTGTCCGGTGAATTCGCTGATCTTCATTCTCGCGCTCGGCGCCATGGCGCCTGCGAGCGCGCCTCCCAATGCGGCGAACGACGCCGCGCCGCCGTCGCACTTCTGCACCGAGGCTGCGACGCTCTCCAACCAGGAGGTGCCACCCAGCGATCCCAGGACCATTCCGCTCAGGCTGCGCGACCTGGCCGATCAGTGCATCAGGAACGGCGGCGGGGGCGAAGGGCAGATCCTCCGCGGCCAGGCCGACTATGCGCTGGCGGACTATCAGGCAGCCGAGAAGGATTTCAGCGCGGCGGTGCTGCTGATACCCGGCGCCGCCTACGCCCACTACGATCTTGGCCTCACGGAGATCCAGCTGCAGAAATACGACGCGGCGATCTCCGAGATGACCGCCGCAATTGCGATCGACAATTCGGACGCGACGTCCTTCTACCAGCGCGCGCTCGCCTACGTGGACAAGGGCGACGACGATCACGCCATCGACGACGCCAACCACGCCATCGCGCTGAGACCCGAACTGGCCGATGTCTACACCGTGCGCGGCCTCGCCAAGGCGGACAAGGGCGATTTCGACGGCGCCATCGCCGACTACAACATCGCGATCGAGAAGGATCCCAACGAGCCGGCGAACTATGCCGACCGCGGCAACGCCTACATCGCGAAGAAGGACTATGCCACCGCGAAGAAGGATCTCGACGTCGCGCTGTCGCTCGATCCGGCGGATGCCTGGACCCTGCGCAGGCGGGGCGAGGCCGAGCTCGATCTCGAGCAGTACGACGCGGCCATCGCGGACTACACCGCCGCGCTCAAGATCAAGCCCGGCGACATCGACGCGCTGAACGGACGCGGCCTCGCCTACTACCGCAGCGACAAGGATACGCTCGCGCTCGCGGACTTCACCGCCGAAATCGCGGCCGACAAGACCGACTCGGCGCCCTACTTCGACCGTGGCCTCACCTATGACGACATGCAGAAATACGACCTGGCCATCGCCGATTACACCCAGGCGATCGCGCTCGATCCGAAGGAGGCCGACTATTACGGCGAGCGCGGCAGGAGCCACCGCAAAAAAGACGAGCCCGATGCGGCGATCGCCGATCTCCAGACCGCGCTGAAGATGGACCCATCAAGGGAAGCCTTCGAGGTCGAGCTGGGCCTCGCGCACGCCGACAAGAGCGAATGGGCGGCGGCGATCCCCTGCTACGACCGCGCCGTCGCGCTCGATGCGTCGGACTGGGCCGCCTGGTACGATCGCGGTATCGCGCATCACCAGAGCGGCGACGACGATGCCGCCATCGCCGACTACGGCAAGGCGATCTCGCTCAAGGCCGACGACGCCGATTTCTACGCCGACCGGGGCGTGGCGGAGATCGCGAAGGGCAAGAACAGCGACGCCATCCAGGACTTCAACCGCGCGCTGACGCTCGATCCCAAGAACACCGACGCGCTCTATGGCCGCGGCCGTGCCTATATCGAGACCGGCCGCTACGACGACGCACTGGCCGATTTCAACCAGACGCTCGTCGTCGATCCGACTGCCGTGAACGCGTATTTCCAGCGCGGCATCGCCTATGAGCGCAAGGGCCAGCCCGCGCTCGCGATCGCGGAATACGACAAGCTCCTCGCAAAGCAGCCGGACGACGCGGACACCTATTACGAACGCGGCCTGGTGGAGTACAACGAAAAGGACACCGATGCCGCCATCGCGGACTTTACAAAGACGCTTTCCCTGAAGAAGGACTACACCGACGCCGCCTACAATCGCGCGCGCGCCTACGCGCTCGCCGGCAAGGACGACCTCGCGCTCGCCGATTTCGCGCTCGCGATCCAGCTGGAACCCAAGGCCGACGGCGCCTATCTCGAGCGCGCCCGCATCTATTACAAGCGTGGCGACCTGGACGCGGCCGAGCGCGACACCAGCGCGGCCATCGCCATCAACCCGCAGAATTCCGCCGCCTACAACAATCGCGGCCTCTACAGGATGGACAAGGGCCAGCTCGGCCCGGCCATCGCGGACTTCGATGCGGCGCTGAGACTGGAGCCCGACGACGTCAACGCAACCCTGAACCGGGGCATTGCGCGACTGGGCAACAACGACCCTGCCGGCGCCGCCGAGGATCTGGCTCGCGCCGCGAAGCTCGATCCGAAAAGCGAAGCCGCGGCCTACAGTCTCGGCGAGGCGCAATTCCTGCTCAACGCCTACGACGACGCCATCGCGTCATTCACCCAGGCGATCGCCCTCGCCCCGAACGACCCGAAGGCTTTCACCGACCGCGGGCTTTCCCGCCTCGAAAAGCACGATTTCGACGGCGCCATCGCCGACGAAAACCAGGCCATCGCGATCGACCGGACCGATTATCTTTCCTACACGGACCGCGGCCGAGCCTATATGGGCAAGCACGATTTCGATCGCGCGATCGCGGACTTCACCAGCGCGATTTCGCTCAGCAAGACGCCCTATGTGACCCTTTCGCTGCGCGCCCTGGCCCAGCTCCGCCGGCGCGACTGGGCGGACGCCATCGCGGACTACGACAGGTCGGCTGCGCTGCGGCCCGATTACGCCGTGGCGCTCAACGGCCAGTGCTGGGCCCGGGCGGTCGCCAATCGCGACCTGGGCGCGGCGCTGGAGGCCTGCAACAAGGTCCTCCAGCTCCTGTCCGGCGCGCCGGGCTACATCGACAGCCGGGGCTTCGTGCACTTCCGCCAGGGGGATTACGCGGCGGCGCTGGCGGACTATGAGGCCGCGCTGGCGCTCGCGCCCAAGCAGGCCAGCTCGCTCTTCATGCGCGGCGTGACCAAGCTCCGGCTCGGGCGGACGGCCGAGGGCCAGGCCGACATCGATGCGGCCAAGGTCCTGGACCCCGATGTGGCCGGCGAATATGCGGGCTATGGCGTGACCCCCTGAGGGCTTTTGGCCGCCATTTCGCTGTTCACTTTCCCCCCCGCTTGATATACTCGGCACCCTGAGTCTGAGCCCCCTCGAAAACTCAGGTAAATCAATGATTTATTGGCTCCCTCGGGGCGGCGTTCCGGGGCCGGTTTTCAGGCGATAGGGACCAGTGCAGAACCGATGAAAATCACCGTCGAACGTGGCGCCTTCCTGAAGGCGCTGAGCCATGTCCAAAGCGTCGTCGAACGCCGCAACACGATCCCGATCCTGTCCAACGTGATGATCGAGGCGGCGAAGGGCAAGCTGAAGCTCACCGCCACCGACCTCGACATCGAGGTGGTCGAGGCCATCCCGGCCGACGTGATCCGCAACGGCGCCGCCACCGCCCCGGCCCAC
Organism: Rhizomicrobium sp.; assembly: GCA_035499995.1. GTDB lineage: Bacteria > Pseudomonadota > Alphaproteobacteria > Micropepsales > Micropepsaceae > Rhizomicrobium. The sequence continues at coordinate 118,571 of DATJXR010000039.1, forward strand.
ATGCTCTACGACATCGTGCGCAAGCTGCCCGAAGGCGCGCAGGTGCAGGCAGAGCTGCTGACTCAGGAAGGCGGAAGGCTGTCCGTCTCGGCCGGGTCGGTGCGCTTCGAGCTGGCCTGCCTGCCGAAGGAAGACTTCCCCCAGATGGCGGCGGGCGCGCTGCCCCACAAATTCCGCATGGAAACGGGGGACCTCAAGCGGCTCGTCGACAAGACGCGCTTTGCCATCTCCACCGAGGAGACGCGCTTCTACCTCAACGGCATCTACCTGCACGCCGCCAAGGAAGGCAAAACCAGGGTGCTCCGCGCGGTGTCGACGGACGGCCACCGGCTGGCGCGCTTCGAGATCGATCTGCCGGACGGGGCGGGCGACATGCCCGGCGTGATCGTGCCGCGCAAGACCATCGGCGAGCTGCGCCGGCTGCTGGACGACGCGGAAGGCGCCATCGACGTTTCGCTGTCCGACACCAAGATCCAGTTCACGTCCGACGGGGTGGAGCTGACCTCCAAGCTGATCGACGGCACCTTCCCGGACTACCAGCGCGTCATTCCCTCCGGCAACGACAAGTCGCTGTCGCTGGAGAGCAAGGAATTCGCGCAGTCCGTCGATCGCGTGTCGACGATTTCGGCGGACAAGACGCGCGCGGTGAAGCTCAACCTCGCCAAGGACAAGCTGACGCTGACGGTTGTCAATCCGGATTCCGGCACGGCGGTCGAGGAACTGGCGGCCACCTATAGCGCGGCCCCGCTCGAGATCGGCTTCAACGCGCGCTACCTGCTGGACATCACCGGGCAGATCGAGGGCAAGCAGGTCCGCTTCCTGCTGTCGGATGCCGGCTCGCCCACCATCATCGAGGACGAGGGCGACACGCACACGCTCTATGTCCTCATGCCGATGCGGGTGTGAGTTTGACGAGTCCTTCCTCTTCCTTCGGTGCGCCACAAGGCGGCGCATTCCGGGATGACGAGATCGTGGATTCTCGTCATGCCGCAGCGCGGGCCCTTGGGCACGCGCGGCTCGCCGTCACCCGCCTGCTGCTCACCAATTTCCGCTCCTACGCCCGCGGCGAGATCGCCGTAAGCGGCCGCCCGGTGGTGCTGGCGGGACCGAACGGCGCGGGCAAGACCAACGTGCTGGACGCGCTCTCGCTGCTTTCGCCCGGCCGCGGGCTGCGCGGCGCCAGGCTCGGCGAGCACACCCGCCATGGCCCGGCCGCGCAAGGCGAGGCGCTGTGGGCCGTGGCGGCTACCGTGGCGCAGGGCGAGCAGGCCTACGAGATCGGCACGGGGCTGACGCTCGGCCCCAATGGCGGCGAGCGCCGGCAGGTCCGGCTGAACAACGCGCCCGCCCCCGGCACGGCCGAGCTCGCCGAGATCGTCCAGATGGCATGGCTCACGCCCGCCATGGACCGGCTCTTCATCGAAGGCGCCGGCGGGCGCCGCCGCTTCCTCGACCGCCTGGTATTCGGTTTCGAGCCCGGCCACGCCCGCGTCGCCACGCGCTACGAGACCGCCATGCGCGAGCGGGCGCGGCTGCTGAAATACGGTCCCCGCGACCCGGCCTGGCTCGACGGGCTGGAAACCGGGATGACCGAAGCGGGCCTCGCGCTGGCGGCCTCGCGCGCGCGGACCGTCGAGCGCCTCAATCGCGCGCTGGCGGAGCGCGGCGATGCCGGCGCGTTCCCCTGCGCCCAGCTCGCGCTCGCCGGAGAGGCCGACGCGCTCCTGGCGGAGGCCGACCCCGCCGCCGCCTTCCGCGAACGCTTCGCGCGCGCGCGCGTCCGCGACGCCGAGGCCGGGCGCACGACCTTCGGACCGCACACCGCCGACCTCAACGTCCGCCACACCGTCAGGCGTGCCGATGCCGGGGGATGCTCCACCGGCGAGCAGAAGGCGCTGCTCATCTCCATCGTCCTTGCACATGCGTGGGAGCTTTCCCATATGAGGGAAGGCCGCGCGCCCATCCTTTTGCTGGACGAGATCGCGGCCCATCTCGACGCCGCCCGCCGCTCCGCCCTGTTCGAGGAAATACTGGCGCTCGGCGCACAGGCCTGGATGACGGGCACCGACATCGAAATCTTCGCGCCGCTGAAAGGCCGGGCCGACCTCTTCTCGGTCGTGGATTCGCGGCCCGCACCCATTCCAGAGTGAGCAATGGCCAGCATCGGCAGCAATAACGACGGCAGCAACAACGGCGAGCGCGAATACCGCGCCGATTCGATCAAGGTCCTCAAGGGCCTCGACGCCGTGCGCAAGCGGCCGGGCATGTATATTGGCGATACCGACGACGGTTCGGGCCTGCACCACATGGTGCACGAGGTGGTCGACAACGCCATCGACGAGGCGCTGGCGGGCTATGCCACGCGCGTCGACGTGGCGCTCAACGCCGACGGCTCCTGCACCGTGCGCGACAACGGCCGCGGCATTCCCACCGATATCCACGCCACCGAAGGCGTCTCCGCCGCCGAGGTGATCATGACCCAGCTCCACGCGGGCGGGAAGTTCGAGCAGAACGCCTACAAGGTCTCCGGCGGGCTGCACGGCGTGGGGGTGTCGGTCGTCAACGCGCTGTCGGAGTGGCTCGATTTGCGCATCTGGCGCGACGGCAAGGAACACTACATGCGGTTCCGCCACGGCGAGGCCGAGGCGCCGCTCAGGGCCGTGGGCGAAGCCGGGGGCCAGCGCGGCACGGAAGTCACCTTCCTGCCCTCGTCCGCCACCTTCACCAAGACCGAGTTCGACTACGCCACGCTGGAGCACCGGCTGCGCGAGCTCGCCTTCCTGAATTCCGGCGTGACCATCGTGCTGGCCGACAAGCGCGGCGTGGAGAAGAAGGAGACCACGCTCCATTACGAAGGCGGCCTCGAGGCCTTCGTGAAGTATCTCGACCGCGCCAAGAACGCGCTGATCGCCGCGCCCGTCATGCTCTCCGCCGAGCGCGAAGGCATCGCCGTCGAGGCGGCGCTGACGTGGAACGACAGCTATCACGAGAGCATGCTCTGCTTCACCAACAACATCCCCCAGCGCGACGGCGGCACGCATCTGGCCGGCTTTCGCGCCGCCCTGACGCGCGTGGTGACGAAATACGCCGAGGAGATGCCGGCGACGAAGAAGGACAAGGTCGCGCTTACCGGCGACGATTGCAGGGAAGGCTTGACCTGCGTGCTGTCCGTCAAGCTTCCGGATCCGAAATTCTCCTCCCAGACCAAGGACAAGCTTGTCTCTTCCGAGGTGCGTCCCGCCGTCGAGGGCGTGGTGCTCGATCAGCTCGGGCACTGGTTCGAGCAGCATCCCGCCGAGGCCAAAGCCGTCGTCGGCAAGGTCGTCGAGGCCGCGGCCGCGCGCGAGGCCGCGCGCAAGGCCCGCGAGCTGACGCGGCGCAAGGGCGCCCTCGACGGCGCCTCGCTGCCCGGCAAGCTGGCGGATTGCCAGGAGCGCGACCCGGCCAAATGCGAGCTCTTCCTGGTCGAGGGCAACTCGGCCGGCGGCTCGGCCAAGCAGGGCCGCAACCGCGACAACCAGGCGGTGCTGCCGCTGCGCGGCAAGGTGCTCAACGTGGAGCGCGCCCGCTTCGACAAGATGCTGTCGTCGGGCGAGATCGTGACGCTGATCACCGCGCTCGGCACCGGTATCGGCGCGGAGGAGTTCAATCCCGACAAGCTGCGCTACCACAAGATCATCATCATGACGGACGCGGACGTGGACGGCGCCCATATCCGCACGCTCCTGCTCACCTTCTTCTTCCGGCAGATGCCCGCGCTGATCGAGCGCGGGCACATCTTCATCGCCCAGCCGCCGCTCTACAAGGCGGCGCGCGGCAAGAGCGAGCGCTACCTGAAGGACGAGCGCGAGCTCCAGGACTATCTCGTGAGCGAGGGCTCCTCCGGCGCGGTGTTCACCCAGCACGACGGGGAAAGCATCTCGGGCGCCGACCTCGATGCGCTGATCGAGAAGGCGCGCGCGGCCCGCGCGGCGCTGGACGGCTTCCCGCCACACTATCCGCGCTTCGTGCTCGAGCAGGCCGCGATCGCCGGCGCGCTCAATCCCGACGTCCTGAACGACGCCGCCAAGGCCGCGGAGGCCGCGACCTACATCGCCCACCGCCTGGACCAGCTTTCGGACGAGACCGAGCGCGGCTGGCACGGCGAGCCGACCTCCGATGGCGGGCTCAAGTTCTGGCGCGAGGTGCGCGGCGTGCGCGAGGCCGTGGCCATCGACGGCGCGCTCATCGCCTCGGCCGACGCGCGCAAGCTTGACCGCATGGCCGCGGGCCTTCAGGCCGTCTATCTCCAGGCCGGCAGGATCCGCCGCAAGGACGAGGAGCGCGAGGTGCGCTCGCCCACGCAGCTGCTCGACGCCATCTTCGAGTGGGGCCGCAAGGGCCTGACGCTTCAGCGCTACAAGGGGCTGGGCGAGATGAACGCCGAGCAGCTGTTCGAGACCACGCTGGACGAGAACGCGCGCACGCTGCTCAAGGTCAAGGTCGAGCACGCCGACGAGGCCGACGACCTGTTCGCCAAGCTAATGGGCGAAGTCGTCGAGCCGCGGCGCGAATTCATCCAGGACAACGCGCTGAACGCCGCGCTGGACGTGTGACCTGCGGTTTTGTCGGCGCCGGCCGACTTTACTTCAGCAAGTGACCGCGCAATATTGCTCCAATAGTGGGGGCAATAATGGACCTGTCTCTCGACCGTTTGTTTGCGTTCTCCCGCAGCAGGACCGGCCTTGCCCTGGGCGCCGCGCTGGCGGCGGCAGTGCTCGCCGGCGGCGGCTTCTGGGCCGGGCGGGCGACAGCGCCCGTGCCCGCCATTTCACCCTCCCATCTCGCCTCCACCAGCGTGGACGGCGACGACGACGACACGCCCGTGCCGGACGCGGCCGGCTATCCCGCGCCGGCCGCTGCCCCGCCGGCCCGGACCCACGGCCATCGCGGGGACGCGGCGGGCGCCGCGATCATCGCGGCGGCGACCAAGGTCAGCGGCACCAAATACGTCCACCGCAACAATTCCGACCTGCGCAAGGCGCCGTCCTACGCCGCGGAGACGATCAAGAAGGAGCCCAAGGGCGCCAGGCTCCAGGTCGTCGCGCTCTCCGACAAATGGGCGGAGGTGAAGGACGGCGACATCGAGGGCTGGATGCGCGCCAGCGTGCTCAAGGACGACCCGCCCGACGCCTCCGGCCATTCCCGCAAGAAGAAGGCCGCGGCGGACGGAGACTAATTCACCGCCCCCACCAGCCAGCATGCGGCGGGCGGCGTCACGCCTTTCGGGCCCGCGAACTTGCCCAGCGTGGCCTTGACCACGCCGCGGATTTTCGCGCGCGTGGCGTCGTCGAGCTCGAGCGCCGCGCGGGCGAGCGGGCCGATGTTGAGGGCCTGCGCCGCCGCCTCATCCGCGTCGGCACCCATGTACATGGTGGTGTCGAGCACCTCGACGCGGATGCCGCGATAGCCCGCCGTTTCGAGGATACCCTTCAGCCTTTCGCCGTCGGCGAACGCGAACGGTCCGGGCGCAAGCGGATCGGGGGCCGGCTGCGGCGGCAACAGCTCGCGCGCCGCGGCGAAGGGCGCCGAAGCCCAGAGGTTTTCCGCCGCCGACCGCCAGCACACGAAGGCGAGCCGCCCCCCGGGCTTCAGCGCCTTGCGGATATTGGCGAAAGCCGAAGGCGGATCGGAGAAGAACATCACGCCGAAGCGCGAGAAGACGAGATCGTGCGTGGGATGGAAGATGTGCGCCGACGCGTCGGCTTCGAGGAAGTTCACGCCCGTGGCCGCGCCGCGCGCCCGCGCCACCGCCAGCATCGGCGCCGAGATGTCCACGCCCGTGATGCTGCCGCCCGCGCCCACCGCCTTCGACAGCGCCAGGGTGGTCGTGCCGCAGCCGCAGCCGATGTCCAGCACGCGCTCGCCGGGCCTGGCGCCCGCGAACGCCAGCGCCGCCTTGCCGATCTCCGCGAGACTTGCGTCGATGGTCTCCTGCAGCTTCGCCCAGCGCTCGCCGACGCTGCCGTTCCAGTACTCGATCTGCTCGCCGTTGCCGCTCATTTCCGAAACCTTCCGCCAGATTCTCCGAATGCGGCCCCCGGTTCGCGCGCTTGCGAGCCGTATCGCGCGTCCGGCTCGATATCTCGCGCCGTCTTGCGTGTCGCGCGCTTTGGCCCGCTTCGCTCCGCCCCGCCTGCCGCCCGACCCACCACATGAAACTGAACGCCCGCATATCGCTGGAGCGCCGCAACGACCGACAACAGATTGCCAGCCTGGGGGTTTCCACGCGGACCCAGCATGCGCATCAGGCTTTTCACGGGAATGCCGGCAAGGCGGGACAATTCCTCGAACCCCAGGGTTGCGTTGACATAGTCCCGAAGCATGTCCTTCGCGGTGTCGAATTCCTGGCTCAGGAGCGCATCCACGCCTTCACGCAGCAACGCTTGCCCGAACGCGGGGTCGCGCCTGATCCGGTCGACGATCGCTTCCTTGAAGGACACCGTCAATGCCAAACGCTTCTCCTATTTACGCCGCTTGTAGTCATTCCAGCGTTCATGGGCCTGCGCGATGTCGCGTTGCTGGCGCTTCTTGCTTCCGCCACCGAGCACGACCACAATCTCGTCTCCCTCCCGGCCAAAATAGATCCGGTTAGCCGGGACCGAAATCCACTTTCACTTCGCTCACGCCGCCGCCGACGGAGCGCACATGCGCGATATTGCCACTGGCGAAGCGCGACAAAGCCCGGGTGACCCTGGCCGCCGCCGCCGCGTCCAGGTCGTCGAACCAGGCGCGGAAAGGAATGCGGGCCTTCCGCGTCCCGGTAGAGGCGGATTTCGAGTGTCATACTGGTAACACATATGGCACCATCGTCAAGGCCGCGTCCGCCTCTTCCGCATCGCCAATGTTCTCAGCCGCAGGGCGTTCAGCTTGATGAAGCCCTGGGCATCCTTCTGGTCGTAGGCGCCCTTGTCGTCCTCGAAGGTCACCAAATCCTGCGAATAGAGCGACCAGGGCGACGAGCGGCCGATGACGATGACGTTGCCCTTGTAGAGCTTCAGCCGCACCGTGCCGACGACGAATTCCTGGCTCTTGTCGATGGCGGCCTGCATCATCTCGCGCTCGGGCGAGAACCAGAAGCCGTTGTAGATCAGCTCGGCATAGCGCGGCATCCACTCGTCCTTCAGGTGCGCGGCGCCGCGGTCGAGCGTGATCGACTCCATGGCGCGGTGGGCGGCGAGCAGGATGGTGCCGCCCGGCGTCTCGTACACGCCGCGGGATTTCATGCCGACGAAACGGTTCTCCACCAGGTCGATGCGGCCGATGCCGTTGGCGCGACCCAGTTCGTTGAGCGCGGTGAGCAACGCGGCGGGCGACAGCGGCTTGCCGTCAATCGACACGGCATCGCCCTTCTCGAAGCCGATCTCCACGACCGTCGCCCTGTCGGGCGCGTCCTGCGGATCGATGGTGCGCTGATAGACGATGCTTTCGGGCTCGACCGCCGGATCTTCCAGCACCTTGCCCTCCGACGAGGAGTGCAGGAGGTTCGCGTCCACCGAGAACGGCGCCTCGCCGCGCTTGTCGTGCGGGATGGGAATCTGGTGGGCTTGCGCGAATTCGATCAGCTTCGTGCGGCTGGCCAGGTCCCATTCCCGCCAGGGCGCGATGATCCTGATGTCGGGCTTGAGCGCGTAGTAGCCGAGCTCGAAACGCACCTGGTCGTTGCCCTTGCCGGTGGCGCCGTGGGCGACGGCATCGGCGCCGACCTGCTCGGCGATCTCGATCTGCTTCCTGGCGATCAGGGGCCGCGCGATGGAGGTGCCGAGCAGGTAGACGCCCTCGTAGAGCGCGTTGGCGCGGAACATGGGGAAGACGTAGTCGCGGACGAATTCCTCGCGCACATCCTCGATGAAGATGTTCTGCGGCTTGATGCCGAGCAGTTCCGCCTTCCGGCGCGCCGGCTCGATCTCCCCGCCCTGCCCCAGATCGGCGGTGAAGGTCACCACCTCGGCGCCATAGGCGGTCTGCAGCCATTTCAGGATCACGGACGTGTCCAGTCCGCCCGAATAGGCGAGCACGACTTTTTTCACGGGCGCGGGCAAGCGATGCTCCTGTCAAGGCGCGAATGGCGAATGGCGAGTAGCGAATAGCAAAAGCCGACCGCCGGCGCCACTCGCGCCAAATGCCCGCCAAATCCCCTGTTCGCCATTCGCCATTCGCTATTCGCGACCGTCACCATGTCCCTCCATCCACGCGGATGACCTGTCCCGTAACATAGGACGAGGCGTCGCTGGCAAGATAGAGCGCGGTGCCGACGATCTCGTTCGGCTCGCCAAAGCGCTTCAGGCCCAGCGACTGCTCATAGGCCCTGTTCTCGCGCCACACGGTGGAGACGTCGGTCAGGAACGGGCCGGGCGCGATGCAGTTCACCCGCACCCTGGGCGCGAAGGCCTTGGCCAGCGCCACCGTCATCGCGTTCACCGCCGCCTTGGCGCCGGAGTACGGGACGGTATGCGGCTCCGGCTTGAACGCCGCGGTGGAGGAGAGATTGATGATCGCCCCGCCCGCGCCCGCCATCATCGCCTCGCCGATCAGGACGGAGAGCCGGAACGGGCCCTTGAAGTTCACGTCCATCACCTTGTCGAACAAGGCCTCGGAGGCCTCGGCGAGCGACGGCGCCAGCGGCGACATGCCGGCGTTGTTGACCAGGACATCGACGCGGCCGAATTCGGCCAGCGCGCGGGCGGCGAGCGCGTCGTTGTCCTCCCACCTGCCGACATGGGCGGCGACGGGCAGCGCCCGGCGGCCAAGCCCCTCCACCTCGCGCGCCACCGCCTCGCAGGCTTCGAGCTTGCGCGACGCGATGACCACGTCCGCCCCTTCGCGGGCGAAGCCCAGCACCATCTCCCGCCCGAGCCCGCGCGAGCCGCCCGTGACGAGGGCGATCTTGCCGGAAAGCGCTCCCATATCTTGTGTCCCCTACCCTGTCGGCCACATCGACTTGAACCTCCGGAATCGCGAGGGGGGAGGGGGTATCTTCAAACCCAGGCAAACCCTGGGCCGTTGAATTTCGATTTCATTCATTTCGTGTCCGGCGCGATGTCTCCCCGTCCACCTTCGGCAAAACCCCACCGCTCCCGCAAGGCGCTTCGGCCCGCCGCGGCGGTTTGGCGTCGGATTGGCCTATAGCACATATCGGGAACAATATCCAACCATCGAGGGTGTCGCGGCTATTGCAGAGGAATATCGGCTTCGTGAACGTCGATCGCCGTCAGGCCGTTGGTCCTGAGAAACAGCTTGAGCGCGAAGATCCGCTCGATATTGCGCGCATGAGGGCCGACGATGATGCGCTCGATGGCACATTCTTTCGTCAACAATCCCCCGCCGAGGATCTCGATATAGGGGATGTGCAGCCCGGCGGCTTCGCGAAACCGCAGTGGATACAGGCTGCCCGCGACGCCGCGAAACAGGACGATGCGTGCCTCGCGTTCATCGCGGAAGAACTCCGATTTGATGCACCCAAGAATATTCAGGATGGGCTCATAGTATTTTCCGAGATCCAATTTGTCCCTTCCGAAAACGGCGCAATGAAATACCTTTGAAGCAAGTTCGACTACCGAATTGAGGGCATGCTCGAGCGCCGCCGTTCGCGGGTCGCCCATATAGGAGACCTTTCTGAGCACCGCGAAGTCCTTCGAGTGGCCGGGCGCTCTGTCCAAAATCGCGAGCAGCTTCTCCGGATTGAGCTGGATCGCGTAGCCGCCCGTGCTCGCATAGCTGTGCCAATGCTGAAGCGTGCCATCGGTGAATCGGCTGCCTTCGGACGGATTGCAGGACAGCATCGAGAAGACGAACGGATCGGCGACTTCGTGGGCCGGATCGACAATGATCTTCAGGAGATACGCCAAGGCGTCGTCGATCTTTTGATCGATGACGGCTTGCGGCGGCTTGGCTACATGGCCGCTTTGGTACAGTGCATCGATCTCGCGCGAAAGCGTACCGCGCAGAATGGCGTTGAGCATGTTGTTGGCGGCGACGAACTCCTTTCGGTCGTTCAAGAAGCGGAAATGCGTCGCCCAGACCGTACCGGATGTCAGAATCCCGTAGAGGCCAGCACTGTTTGTGTAATGGAACAGGCGGTCAGAACTGGTGAAGTCCAAATCGGTCACCCGAAAAATTGGTTAACCGCTTATGACTTGAAGCCAATTCTGACTTTCTGTCAATTCTATGATATGCGCAGCCTATCCTGGAATCCGCTGCAGCGCCGCGCTCTCCAGCTCCCCCATCCGCTCCCGCGCGCGGGCCTTCACGCTTTCGCTCCTGAGCTGGCCGCAGGCGGCCATGATGTCGCGGCCGCGGGGGGTGCGGACGGGGCTGGCGTAGCCGGCGCGGTTGACGATCTCGGCGAACTTCTCGATCTGCTCCCAATCCGAGCATTCGTAGGGCGCGCCGGGCCATGGGTTGAAGGGGATGAGGTTGATCTTGGCGGGGATGCCGCGGATCGCCTTCACCAGCTCGCGCGCATCGGCCAGGCTGTCGTTGACGCCCTTCAGCATCACGTATTCGAAGGTGATGCGCCGCGCGTTGGAGACGCCGGGATAGTCGCGGCAGGCCTGTAACAGCTCGGCGAGCCTGTACTTCCTGTTCAGCGGCACGATCACGTCGCGCACCTCGTCGCGCGCGGAATGCAGCGAGATGGCGAGCGCGGAGCCGATCTCCTCGCCCGCGCGCCGGATCATCGGCACCACGCCGGCGGTCGACAGCGTCACGCGGCGCTTCGACAGCGCCAGCCCGTCGCCGTCGGCGACGATGGCGATCGCGGCCTTGACGTTGTCGAAATTGTAGAGCGGCTCGCCCATGCCCATCATCACCACATTGGTGAGGCGGCGCCCCTCGGCCGTGCTCGGCCAGTCGTTCAGCGCGTCGCGGGCGATCATCACCTGGCCCACGATCTCGGCTGGCGTCAGGTTGCGCACCAGCTTCTGCGTGCCGGTGTGGCAGAAGCGGCAATTGAGCGTGCAGCCGACCTGGCTGGAGACGCACAGCGTGCCGCGCCCCGGCTCGGGGATGAAGACGGTCTCGAATTCCACGCCCGGGCCGCTGCGCAGCAGCCATTTGCGGGTTCCGTCCGTCGAGATCTGCTCGGCGACGATCTCCGGCCGCGCCAGCGTGAAGCGCTCGGCGAGCAGAGCGCGCACGTCCTTGGCCAGATTCGTCATGCTGGCGAAATCGCGCGCGCCATGGACGTAGATCCAGTTCCACAGCTGGCGCGCGCGCATGCCCACGGCCTTCTCGGGCACGCCGGCGCCGATGAGGGCGTCGCGGAGCGCGTCGGGAGAGAGACCGAGGAGGGGCTGCATGACGCCTCACATCCCGCAGGCGTCGTGGGCCTTGTCGAGGGCGTCGGCGAGGCCGGAGAGGGAGTAGGTATCCCGGATCGTGGAGCCGCGCGAGGAGATGCCGGTCACGGTGGCGGAGGAGCCGCTCCTCAGGGCCTCGACCATCGGCTTCTCGTCGGAGAGTTCCTGCACCCAGGCGCTGCCGTCGTCGCCGTCGTTCTTGGTGAAGAGCTTGTAGGTCTGCGCGCCCACCTTCAGCGTCACGTCGCTGCCGTCCTTGTACTTGAAGCCGGGCACGATCTCGACCTCGCCCCGCGCCGCGGGATGGCGGCCCGGCCAGTCGGAGATCAGGAAATAGATCTTGTCGCGCTTCTTCTTCGGCACGGACGATTTCGGCTGCGCCAGCGCGTAGCACACCTTCTGGTCGCCCGATCCCGACATGTAGGCCGACCAGTCCCTGAACGTGCCCAGGCTCTGCGGCTGGTCGGCGGCGGCAAGCGCGGGCGCGGCGGTGGCGATGACAATAGCGAGGCTGAGGCGGCGCAGGCGCATGGGGCTTCCTTCATGGGTTCGGCGGGCGGGCAATTTCTGCAAGAGAATTCGGGCCTTAGCAAGGCGGAATCTGCGCCGGCAGTTAACCTTTGGCCACCGGCGGACGGCGCGCGAAGGTGCCGCTCCTGCGCGTGAATCCTCTACTTCGTCCGGAAGATCTCCGCCTCGACCTCCGGGAGCGTGTTCTTGCCGAAGTAGATTTCGGGGCCGACGAAGAAGGTCGGGCTGCCGAAGGCGCCGCGGGCGACGGCGTCCTCGGTGGCGTTCATCAGCGCCTGCTTGATCTCCGGTGTCTGCGCGGCGGCGATCAGCGCATCGGCAGCGAGGCCGGACTCCACAAGCGCGGCGCGGATCACGTCCGGATCGTCCATCTTCTTCGGCGCTTCCCACATGTGATGGAACGCCGCGTCGGCATAGGCGGGCAGCACGCCCATCCGCTTCGCCGCCGTCGCCATGCGCATCAGCGCCAGCGTGTTGACCGGGAAGTGCGGGTTGAACTGGAACCGGTCGAGCCTGTGGCGCGCGATGAAGCGGCGCGTCTCCAGCATCTCGTAGTCCATCTTGTTGCGGATGCCGCCGAAGGCAACCATGGGCGGCTTGTTGTTGGTCAGCTTGAAAATGCCGCCAAGCAGAACCGGCACGTAATCGAACGTCGCGCCGGTGCGCGCCTCGATCTCGGGGATCACCTTGTGCGCGAGATAGGCGTTGGGACTTCCGAAGTCGAAGAGGAATTCCGGGTTCATCACCATTTCTCCGCGAAGGGCCTGAGGTCCAGCTCGTGCGTCCAGCCGTCGCGCGGCTGGGTATGGAGATACCAGTACGCGTCGGCGACCGACTGCGGCTCCATCAGCGTGTCCGGCGGCAGCGAAGCCGCGTCGCCGCCGCGGCTGCGGATGCGCTCGCGCACGAATTCGGTGTCGACGCCGGCGTCGATGATGAGATGGGCGACGTGGATGTTCTTCGGTCCCAGCTCGCGCGCCATGCTCTGCGCCACCGCGCGCAGCCCGAACTTGGCGGAGGCGAAGGCCGCATAGCCGATGCCACCGCGCAAGCTCGCCGTTGCGCCGGTGAAGAGGATCGTGCCCTTGCCGTGCGGCAGCATCAGCCGCGCCGCTTCGCGCCCGGTGAGGAAGCCGCCATAGCACGCCATCTCCCAGACCTTGCGGAACACGCGTTCGGTGGTCTCCAGGATGGGGAAGTTCACGTTGGCACCGGGATTGAAGATGCAGACTTCCAGCGGCGCCTGCGCGTCGGCCTCGGCGAGGAAGGCGGTGATGTCCTCTTCCTTGCGGGCGTCGAGCCCGCGGGCGACGCAGGCGCCGCCTTCGGCCTCGATCTCGCTCTTGAGCTTCGCCAGCTTCTCCGCCGTGCGCCGCCCGGCGAACACCGTGTAGCCCTCGCGCGCGAAGCGCTTTGCGATCGCCGAGCCGATGAAATCGCCCGCGCCGATCACCGCGCAGGTGGCGTTGCGTGGAGGCATGGAAGGCTCTCCTTGCGGAAGTGCCATAGTAAGTCTTGTTTTAAGACTGAGTCAACTCTACACTTGTCATCCCGGCGGAGCGATGCGCAAGCATCGCGGAGAGCCGGGATCCATCGCGACATCATCTCGATGGGTCCCCGCTCTCGCTGCGCTCGGCCGGGATGACAGTGTGGAGTGGACGACGGTGCGCTGGCCGGAACTCGCGAAGGAGAACTGCTCGCTCGCCCGCGCGCTGGCGGTACTGGGCGACCGCTGGACGCTGATGATCCTGCGCGACGCGTTCCTGCGCGTGCGCCGGTTCGAAGCGTTCGAAGCGAGCCTCGGCATTGCGCGCCGCGTGCTGGCCGAGCGGCTGGCGCTGCTGGTCGAGGAAGGCATCCTGAGAAAGGTCGCCTATCAGGACAATCCGCCGCGCCATGAATACCGCCTGACGGAAAAGGGGTTGGAGCTTTATCCGGTGATCCTGTCGCTCGTACACTGGGGCGACAAATACTATGACCGGAAAAGGGGCCCGCCCTTGCTCCATACGCACAAGGCCTGCGGCCGCGACTTCCGCTCCGTCCTGACCTGCTCGGAATGCGGAGAACCCGTGCGTGCGCACGAGGTGACCGTGCACGCGGGACCGGGTGCGAAGAAGCCCGCGTGACCGGTCATCATCAGTCGCGGGCCAGCCGGCTCATGACCGTCAACAGGCAGCCGACCGCGAACAGGGCCGCTATAACGACGTAGGTCGCAATGTTCTCGCCGCCCTGCGGCGCGTTCGGAAAGAACATGCGGTAAAGCCCGGCCGCCAGAGCGAGCCAGCCGACAAGCGTGATCGCCACTGGCCAGCGCGGGGGCCAGATATTGTGCGCGCGAACGATCGACAAACCCGCGACGAAGAGAAGGCACCCATTCAGATAGACGACGGGTGCTGCGACTCCTGACCAGATTTTCAGGTTGAGCGCTTCGGATGCCGTGACGGCAATCAGCGTCGGGCCGACAAGGGCGGCAATCGATTTTGAACCGGGCATGTCGCAATTTTGCCTGGCGGGCGCCGGACAGCTTTGCGGTAGGTCAAGAGTCCTCGCTCAACCCAACCGTCTCCACGACGGTATCGAGCCGCTCCCGCTACTCCCTCAGCCCGTATCCCACCGCGAACAGGCGCCAGACGATGAGGCCCATGACCGTCATCAGCGACAGGGTGACGGCGGCGCCGATCAGGACCACGTGGGCGCCGTCGGAATAGCCGATCATGGAATGCCTGAGCCCGTTGACGAAGTAGAAGAACGGATTGCCCCAGGCGATCCATTTGAGCCAGCCCGGCAGCATCTCCACCGTGTTGAACACCCCGCCCACCATCGACAGGGGCGTGATGAAGAACACGTTGAGCATGGTGAGCTGCTCGAAATTGTTGGCCCACAGCCCCACGATGATGCCGAGCAGCCCGAAGATCACCGCCACGCCGAACACCCAGAACAGGAATTCGGGGATGTTGGAAAGCGAAGTCGCGCCGAACGCCGCGCCGATGATGAGGATGCCCAGCGCCGTCACCATCGAGCGCACGATGGTCATGGCGAGCGAACCCACGATCATCTCGACATAGGAGAGCGGCGAGACCAGCGTCTCCTCGATGTAGCGCAGGAAGCGCTGGAAATAGATCTGCGAGGTCGATTGCAGGAACGCGGCGTTGACGATGTTCAGCATCAACACGCCGGGCAGCACGAACTCCACATAGCGATGGCCCGCGATGTGCCGGATGTTGCCGCCGACCACGAAGCCGAAGATGAAGATGAACATCAGCGCCGAAATCCACGGCGCGATGAAGGCCTGCACCGGCACGCGCCATACGCGCGACCATTCGCGGCGGATGATGGTGCCAAGCCCGATCCAGTTGATGC
>DATJXR010000040.1:0-70581 GCA_035499995.1 Rhizomicrobium sp.
GACGAGATGGACGAAGCTTCCGGCGACGGCTGGGCCCAACTTCAGCCTAACGGAACCCTCAAAGGCCAAATCTGCTTCCACAATGGCGACGAAGCCGACTTCATCGCCAAACCCTGGAAAACTTCTTCAACAGCCTGCTAAACTCAATCCCGCCCACGGGTCATTTCCGGCAGATATCCCATGAGGGAGGGCGAGGTGCGGTCCTCCAATATCTGGGTACCTTCTCGTGGTACCATTATCGCTGCCACTATCCGCCTTGCTGCGCACGTGCACTTGTCCAAGTGGGGCTTTGTGAGGCTTCTCCGGCATTCCTTTGTCCGATCAAACCGGTGACCCGGCCATGCGAGCCGGCGACCATGCGGCCCGGTCGACTTGATCCGGCTACAGCCTGCCAGGTCGCTCCAGCGTTTTGCGGTGTCCACAGTCCTGACACGCGCCACGAACTTCAAGCACCGCCCGATCAGCCCGAAAGCCCGCGCTTTTTGCCCAGCCCGCAATGCGAGTCTCAATATCCCGATCCGAGAATTCCTCAGCGGTTCCGCAATCGTGGCAAATTGAAAACATGGCCGAGTTGCCATGATGCGGATGGGCGCAGGCCACGAAGGCGTTGAGCGATTCGAGGCGATGCGCCAGGCCGTCGTCGATCAGACGCTGCAGCGCCCGATACACGGTAGGTGGCGCCGAAACCCCAAGCGGCCGCAGGCGAGCGAGCAATTCGTAGGCTGTCAAGGGCCTCTCGGTCTTGCGCAGCGCCGTGATCACCAACTCATGGTTCGCAGCGGCGCGCCGGCGCGAGTCCGCTCGCTTGATTGCTCTTCGCACGCCGAGCCTCAATACGCTGTCCGACCAGCAACATATCGCCATGGAGCGAGTCATTCAAATTGACCGCTTGCCGGCGCGATCGCACTGTGATGTTATATTATAACGTCCGGCGAAATGGGGAGCAAGCGGCAGCACATCCCGGGCTGCCGTTGGCGCGGGCAAGAACGCAATGTCCGGCCGCGGGTCTTGCCGACGCCGGACCGTTCGCTCCAAGGGGGATCGTTGAGATGTACGCCCTTGCCATTGCGCCGGCTGTATTTCTCGCCACGCTGGTGGGCGGGCTGTTCGCATTGCGCCTTCGCAAGCAGCTACATCTGATTCTCGGATTCAGCGCCGGAGCCGTGGTCGGCGTCGCCTTCTTCGATCTGATGCCGGAAGCGTTCTCCTTGAGCGCTGGCCATCACGCGCCACAACTTACCGCCAGCGTGGTGGGCGTCGGTTTCCTGTTCTACCTGTTGCTGGACCGTTTTGCCTTGTTGCATGCGACGGACGCGCTCGGGGACGAGGGGCACCATTCGCATGTCACCCATCGCGGCGTCCTTGGCGCGACAAGTCTCGTCACGCACAGCATGTTCGACGGCATCGCCATTGGATTCGCGTTCCAGGTTTCCAATGCGATCGGCATCTTGGTCGCCGCCGCGGTCTTCACCCACGATTTCTCGGACGGCATCAACACGATGAATATCGTGTTGAAGAACCGCGGAACCCGATGGGAGGGCTTGCGCTGGTTGCTGGCCGATGCCACCGCGCCGGTCGTGGGCATCGCGCTGACGTTCCTGGTCAAGCTGCCGGCGTCGTTGTTCGGACTCGTCCTGGCCCTGTTTTGCGGCTTCTTTCTCTATCTGGGCGCAAGCGATCTCGTGCCGGAAAGTCACGCCCGCCATCCAAAGCCGCTCACGATGTTTACCACGCTTCTCGGCGCCGCCGTGATCTACGCAACCGTCTCCCTTATGGGCTAGAGATGCGTTTCACGGCCCGTTGCTGCATCGACCGGCATGATCCTGGAGGCGAAAAAGCCCTCCGGCCGGCTTGCGTGGACTGTGCAGGACCGATTTGGGATGTTACAAGATACGCTCGTTTCGGCCGCGCCATTCGAGGTTCGATGACCCGGAGTACACGTAACCGTTCGACGGCGAAGCCGGGGAAATTCCTTCGCTGGCGCCGCACGATTGCCCTTTTTGCGGTTTTCGCGTTCGCAGCGCAAAGTTACGTCGTTCAGACCCACGTCCATATTCCCGCATTCGAACAAATCGCTTCGGACTCATCGGGTCACGAGGTTTCGCCGGCGGTCACGCGCTCACACGATGTTGATCACCAGCGCGGCCCGCTGAAGGATGACCCCGCGCATTGTCCGTTCTGCCAGGAAATGCTCTATGCCGGCACCTATGCGATGCCGGCTGCGCCGATGGTATTGGCGCCCGTCGAGAGCAATCCGCAGCCCGTCAGTCCCGTCCCTGTTTCATTGGGCATCACAAGCGTCTCGCACGATTGGCGCGGACGAGCGCCTCCGTTCGCCCTGGGCTCCGCAAGCGCTTTGAGCGGTTGAACCGGGCGGCGCATGCCGCGGCCGGACCCGCTCATGCAAACAACCACGCCTTTGTCTGCGTTGCGGAAGCTTTCCGCGCGCGACGGATCTGGTCATGGAAACAGCGAACGCTTCAAACAACGTCTTGACGACGCGGAATGTCGTCCTCGCCCGCGACGGCAACCGCTTCGCGCGGCTGCCCGACCTCGACATCGCCGCCGGGCGATCCGTTGCCGTGATCGGGCCTTCCGGCTGCGGCAAGACGACCGCGCTGATGGCGCTGGCCGGCATTCGCGCGCCGATGGAAGGCTCGATCTCGGTCGATGGAACCGACCCCTGGGCGCTGGGACGCAGCGCGCGCGACCGGTTTCGCGGCCGGCGCATCGGGCTGGTCTTCCAGTCGTTCCACCTGGTCGATGCGCTGAGCGTCCGCGCCAATATCTGGCTGGCGGCGCAGTGCGCGAAATATCCGCTGCACGAGCCCCACCGCCTCGATGATTTGCTTGCGCGCCTGGGACTCGCCCCGGTCAAAACCAGGCGCGCCGACCGGATCAGCCACGGCCAGGCGCAACGTACCGCGATCGCGCGGGCGCTCCTGAACCGGCCGGCGGTCGTCCTCGCGGACGAACCCACATCGGCACTCGACGATGCCAATACGAGGACGATCATGGCGCTGCTCGCGGAATGCGCCGTTGCGGAACGCGCGGCGCTGGTGGTCGCCACCCATGATCGCCGGGTTCTCGATACGGTCGATCAGGTGGTCGAGATGGAGAAGCTCCAATGAACGTCGTCGAGCTTGCTTTCGCCTATCTCCGCCGCCGCTGGGGCCAGGCTCTTTTGTCCATTCTCGTGGCCGCTCTGGGTGTGGCGGCCGTCTCTGTCGCGTTTGTCGGCCTCGACGCGCTGCCGGACGCCGCCGAGCGTTCCTGGGGCGGAGTCGATCTCGTCATCGGTCCGAAGGGCTCCGTGCTCGATCTGGTTCTGTGCTGTGCGCTGCATATTTCCGACCCCAGGGGACTGATCTCCGAAAAGGCCGCGATGCGCGCGGCCAGTCATCCCCTTGTGCGCGTCGCCGCCCCGATCGCGCTGGGCGACAACGTCAACGGGATACGAATCATGGGCACGACGCCGGCGATTCTGTCCGTCTATCGCGCGCAAATCGCGTCCGGGCGTGTCTGGAACAAACCACTGGAAGCGGTGCTCGGCGCGCAGGCGGCCCGTACGCTGGGTTTCAAGCTGGGCGACTCCTTCATCGGCGCTCATGGTCTCGAGCCGGGCGGCGAAATGCACTCGCAGTTCCCCTATAAAGTGGTCGGAGTGCTGGCGCCCACCGGCTCGGTGCTCGACCGGCTGGTCCTCACCGACATCGAAACCGTGCGTTACATCCATCGCAAGCACGCCGAGGACGAAGCCGCCGAGACCGGCGTGACGGCGACCTATGTGAATCTGCCCGACGCCGCAACGGCGGTCGTCGCGTCATACAAAACGCCCGTCGCCGCGTTGCTGGTGCCGCGCCTGATCGAAGCCAATCCGACCTTGAGCGCGGCGACCCCTTCCTTCGAGGTCGCCCGCGTCATGAGCTATTTGCGGCCACTGTCGCTCGCAGCGACGGCGCTGGGCATTCTTCTCGTCGTGATTGCGGCGGCGGCGGCCGCGGCGAGCCTCACGGCAACCATGAACGCGCGCACGCGCGATCTTGCGTTGTTGCGGGCCCTGGGCGCCGGGCCGCTGGCGATCGCGTCGGTCGCCTTCGCCGAAGCCGCCATGA
Source organism: Rhizomicrobium sp. (assembly GCA_035499995.1). Classification (GTDB taxonomy): domain Bacteria; phylum Pseudomonadota; class Alphaproteobacteria; order Micropepsales; family Micropepsaceae; genus Rhizomicrobium. The sequence continues at coordinate 4,116 of DATJXR010000040.1, forward strand.
TCGCCCTGGCCGCCCTGATCGTGGGCCTGGCGCTGTCCGCCGCGGTCATTGCGTGGGGAACTTCCCTGCTCGCCGAGCAGACCGGGCTTTTGCTCGAGCCGCAAGTCGATCCCGAGTCGCTGAGCTATCTTGTTTTGGGTGCTTTCGCCGTCGCCGCGCTCGCGGCGCTGTTCCCCGCCATCCGCGCCGCGCGCACGCCAATAGAGGAGCTGCTGCAGTCATGAAAACCGGTCACACCTTTCGTCGACTGGCCGCCGCGCTTCTGTTGCTGGCCGCAGCGCAGGCGCAAGCGAAAGACGGTGCGATACCTCATGGCCAGCCTGCGGACGAGCGCGCCGCCCAGGAGCATCTGCCGATGGCGCACGACGCGTTGTGGGCGAAATTCCTGAAATGCAAGGTCGGCTATAATGAAAAGAGCGGCATGTACAGCATCACCGTGACCCCCGAGCTGAAAGCAATGGCCGGCCAGCCCGTCGTCGCGAGCGGCTGGGTGATGCCGCTCGACGGTTCGGATCAAACCAAGCATTTCCTGCTGACGCGCCGCACGCCCGTTTGCATGTTCTGTCCGCCGGGAGAGCCGAACGAGGTTGCGGAAGTCGTCACACTGCGTCCAGTGGCCTGGACCGACAAGCAAGTGACCGTTATCGGGCTGCTGAGCCTCATCAACAATGGCGAGAAAGGCATGTTCTTCAGGATCGATGCCTATTCGGTGAAATGAGGCAGGCCTTGAGCAGCGACCGCCCGGTCTCAGCCGTCAGCCGGCCCCGCCACGTCGCGCAGATGCGGCCCGCGGCCGTGAGCGTCCGTGCGAACGGAAGAATGCGGTCGGTGTCTCCCGCTGTGGCCAGCACGGCGCGGGGGCTTGCACGTGGCGGCGACACGGCGGCGCGCTCAAGCTTGACGGACACCGCGCGAATATCGTTTCGCGCGCGTATCTCCTGGTCGAGGATCACGATGCGCACCTGCGTGCCGTCGCGATCCACGAACTCCGCCAATACGGGAAGCTCCAGCCGGCAGGGCGCGCATGTTGGAGAATAATAGACTTCCAGCACAGGCGGGGCGGCGGCGGCCATTGTCAACCTGTTCGCGGGCTACGAATTCAGGCTCCCACGGAATCGCAAGCGAAACAACGGCTGCGCGCGATTCTTCGGAACTTCTTGACAGTCGGACCAACCGAATGAATGAGAGGAAATTGCATGCGCACTGGTAACATGATGCTCCTGGCGGCAGCGCTGCTATCGGGAACCGTAGCCTGGGCTGCCTCCGGCGATCCGCTTGCGCCGAAAGGCGAGATCGCCAAGCCACCGGCGGCGCCCGTCAAGCCGGTGACGGAAACGCTGTGGGGCCAGAAGGTCACAGACAATTACCGCTACATGGAAGCGCTCGATCCCTCCACAATCGACTGGATGAAGGCGCAAGGCGCCTATACGCGCTCGATCCTCGATGCCATCGCTCCGCGCGCGGCGCTGGAAAAGAAGATCGCCGATTTCACCGGCAGCTTTGGCTTTGTGCAGGGTTACGTGACCTTTGGCGGGCGCGAATTCTACGAGTATCGCGCTCCGGGCTCGGACAATTTCGATCTCGTCGTGCGCGACGCCAAGGGTGAGCGCAAGATCGTTGACGTGGCAGCCCTGCGCGCGGCCAATGGCGGCAAGCCCTACGCAATCAATTATTTCCTCGCCTCGCCCGACGGCAGCAAGGTCGCCGTCGGCATTTCGCAAGGCGGCTCGGAAGACGCCTCGCTCTACGTGTATGACGCCGCGAACGGTGCGCAAATCGCCGGCCCCGTCGATCGCGCCCAATTCGGCGCCACGGCCTGGAGCAACGACTCGAAGTATCTGTATTTCGACCGTCTGAAAAAGCTCGCGCCGGGCGAGCCGGCGGTCGATCGCTACAAGGACGGAATGCTCGACGCCTGGGATCTGAAATCCGATCCCGTGCCGATCCTGGGCGCGACTGTCGGCCACGGTCCCGCCTTCGACCCGAACGAGTTCCCCGCGCTCGCGATCAATCCGGGCGCGCCGATGGCGGTCGCGCTGTCCATCAACGGCGTGCAGAACGAGTTGCAGGCCTGGATTGCGCCCGAGTCCCAGGTGCGCGATCCGAAAGTCACATGGACTCCATTGGTGACGCGCGCCGACGGCGTGACCGGAGCGGATTTGCGTGGCGACGAGATTTTCCTGCTCAGCCACAAGGACGCGCCGACCTTCAAGGTGCTGATGGTCAAGGCGGGGCAGCCGCTCTCCACGGCGCAGACACTGGTGCCCGCCTCGCCCACGCGTGTGATCGAGGCGGTGCGTGCAGCGTCCGACGCGCTCTATGTGCTGGAGCGCGAGGGCGCCTATTCGCGGCTTTTGCGCATTCCCGCGGGCCAGACCGCGGCACAGGAGATCGCGTTGCCGTTTAACGGACACATCACGGAGTCCTTCACCGATCCGCGCGCGCCGGGCGTCATGATCGAACTGGAAAGCTTCGCTGTTCCACCCACCGATTTCTTCTACGATCCGGCGAAGGGCACATTTACCGACCTCAAGCTTGGCGTAAAACCTGCGTTCGATTCCGCGCAATTCACCGTCAGCGATCTCCAAGCCAGGGCGCATGACGGCGTCATGGTCCCCGAGACGCTGGTCCAGCACAAAGGTGCCACGGGCACCCAGGTCGTGCTGATCCAGGCCTACGGCTCCTACGGCATTTCGCAGCTCGCCGATTTCTCGCCCCGCGCCGTCAGCTTTCTGATCGCCGGCGGCACTTATGCCTCCTGCCACGTGCGCGGCGGTGGTGAATTGGGCGAGGCCTGGCGACTCGGCGGCAAGGACGCCGACAAGCACAACACCTGGCAAGACCTGATCGCCTGCGGCGAGGATATGATCGCGCGCGGCATTACCACGAAGAAAAAGCTCTTCATTTTCGGCGGCTCGGCCGGCGGCATCACCATGGGCCGCGCGCTGACCGAGCGCCCGGACCTGTTCGCCGGCGTGATCGACGCGGTGCCCGCCGCCAACACGCTGCGCGCCGAATTCTCGCCCAACGGTCCGCCGAACATCCCCGAATTCGGCACCGTCACCACCCGGCAGGGCTTCAAGAACCTTTATGATATGGACACGCTCCAGCACATCAAGGCGGGGGTGCAGTATCCGGCCGTGCTGATCACCACGGGCTTGAACGATCCGCGCGTCTCGCCCTGGGAGCCGGCCAAGCTCACCGCGGCGCTGCAGGCCTCGGGCACGGCCAGGCCGATCCTGCTGCGCATCGACGCCGAGGCCGGCCACGGCATCGGCTCGACCAAGACGCAGAACGACCAGCTCTTCGCCGATGTGTGCAGCTTCATATTCTGGCGCGCCGGCCTGCCGCAATGGCGACCCGTCCTGACCAACCGCTGACGGAACGACGGAATGGAAGAAAGGAAGTAAAATTGAGACTTCATCAGTTCCCGGCGCCCAGAGCCGCTTGGCACCTGTTGTTGACGGCGGTCGTCGCAGCCGTGTTTTCCCTGCCGGGGGCGGCCCACGCGACGTCCGCCCCCAGGCAGCAGCAGGCGATTGCGCGCGCGACTCTTCCCAATGGCCTGCGCGTCGTCGTGGTGCGCAACACGCTGGCGCCCGTCGTCACCACGTCGGTCAACTATCTCGTCGGATCCGATGAGGCGCCGGCCGGCTTTCCGGGATTGGCGCATGCCCAGGAACACATGATGTTTCGCGGCAGCCCCGGGCTTTCGGCGGATCAGCTCGCGACGATCGGCAGCTTCATGGGCGGCAATTTCAACGCCAACACGCGCGAGAGCGTGACCCAATATCTGTTCACGGTGCCGGCGGAAGACCTCGACGTCGCGCTTCACGTCGAGGCGGCGCGCATGCGGGGCGTGCTGGATACCGACGAGGGCTGGAATCAGGAACGCGGCGCCATCGAGCAGGAGGTCGCGCGCGATCTGTCGAGCCCCTTCTATGTTCTTTATGCCCGTCTGCGCGCCCAAATGTTCGCCGGCACACCCTATGAGCATGACGCGCTCGGAACCCGGCCGTCCTTCGACAAGACCACCGCGGCGATGCTCAGACACTTTCACGACATATGGTACGCGCCCAACAACGCCGTCCTGGTTGTCGTCGGCGATGTCGACCCGCGCACGACGCTGGCGGAAGTCGGCAAACTGTTCGGCACCATCAAGCCCAAGCCGTTACCGGCCCGGCCACGGATCGTTCTGCAGCCGTTGCGGGCGGCTTCGCTCACGATGGAAACGGACAGCCCCAGCGCGATACAGGTGGTCGCGATGCGCATGGCCGGCATGGACAGCGCGGATTTCCCGGCGCTCGAAGTCCTTTCCGACATTCTCAACAATCACCGCGCCGCGCTTTATGGTCTCGTCCCTTCGGGCAAGGCAACCGATGCAGAATTCGTGCTCGACCCGCTTCCGCAAGCGGGCCTTGGCTACGCGGTCGTGTCGTTTTCGCCAGGTGGCGACGCCAAGGCGATCGAAAGGGACGTTCGCGCCATCCTCGGCGGGATCGCACGCAATGGCGTTTCGGCCGATCTCGTCCAGGCGGCGAAGAACCAGGAAATCCGTCTCGCCGAACTGCAGAAGGACTCCATTCCCGATCTGGCCGCCATCTGGTCGGACGCGCTGACCTTGTATGGGCTGCGCTCTCCCGATGACGATCTCGTAAGGATAAAGAAAGTCACCGTCGCGGACGTCGATCGCGTGGCTCGCAAATATCTCGATCCCGATCATGCCGTTTCCGCCCTGATGCTGCCGCACGGCTCGGGCAGACCGAGCATGGCGGGCGCCGGGTATGGTGGCCAGGAGACCATATCCCTGGGTGAGCCGAAGGCGATTGCTCTGCCGGCCTGGGCACAGATGTCGCTCAGCCGGCTGGAGGTTCCGCGATCGACACTGCATCCCGTGGTCAGTACGCTTTCCAACGGCATGACATTGATCGTGCAGCCCGAAGACGTCAGCGACATGGTCAGCGTCTATGGACATATCCGCAACCGCCCGGAGACCGAAGAGCCAACGGGGCAGGAGGGCGTGGCCGACGTGCTGAGCCCATTGTTCGACTTCGGCACGCAGACGCTGGACCGCGTTTCATTTCAGCGGGCGCTTGACGCGATCGGCGCCAACGAGCAGGCCGGCACCGATTTCTCGATCAAGGTCCTGGCGAGCGATTTCGACCGCGGAGTAGCACTTCTCGCCGACAATGAATTGCACCCCGCGTTGCCGCTCGAGGCTTTCGACATCGTCAAGGAACAGACTGCCCAAACGACCGCCGCGCGCAACAGCAGCCCGGCCTTTTTGGCGCAGCAGGCTCTGCGCAGTTCGCTTTTTCCGGCCGGCGATCCCAGTCTGCGCGAATCCACGCCGCAAAGCATTCGGGCGCTCACCCTGGAGGATGTGCGGGATTATTTCCATTCCACCTTCCGGCCCGATCTCACGACGATCGTCGTGATCGGCGACATAAAGCCGGAGCGGGCGCGCGCGGTCATCGAGAAATATTTCGGGCAATGGATTGCCGCCGGGCCGGTCCCGCACACCGACCTGCCCCCGGCGCCGCCAAACCGCCCGGCAACAATCGCGGTTCCGAACAGCAGCCGCGTCCAGGACAGCGTCTTGCTGGGCCAGACTCTGGGCCTGACCCGTTCCAATCCGGACTACTATGCGCTGGAGCTCGGAAACAACGTGTTGGGCGGAGGGTTCTATGCCTCACGGATGAGCATCGACCTGCGCAAGAACTCCGGCCTGGTCTATTCGGTCGGCTCGGAGATCCACGCCGGACGCACGCGCGGCGTTTACCTGGTGCAATACGCAACGGATCCTCAAAACGTGTCGAAGGCGAGCGAAATCGTCGCCCGGGAAATCGGCGCCATGCAGACCACATTGGTGTCCCAGGACGAACTGACGCGTGCGAAGGCGCTGCTGCTGAGGCAGATCCCGCTGGAAGAGGCCAGCATCGACGAGATCGCGGATAATTTGTTGCAGCTGCGCGAGCTGAACCTTCCGCTCGACGAACCGGATATTGCGGCGCGCCACTACATCGAGCTCAGTCCCGTGGACGTGAAAGCGGCGTTCGCGAAATGGTTGCGTCCCGCCGACCTGGCGCGGGTAAGCCAGGGTCCCGCGCCAAATTAGAGGCCCAGCCGATTGGCGCGGGACACACAAGGCTGTTCGGGTCGTGGACAGCCGGGGGAGTGGGCGGCCGCGGCTGCGTGTCATCGCACTTTTGCGGGGCGCGTGGTAATTCCAGGGCGGCGGTAGATGCGGGTCCGTGAAGCAATGATCTGGCTGCAGGAAGCTTGGCTCAAGGCCGGCGCGGTTCCGGCGGCCAAAAGGTTCGTGCAGGAAAACGGATCGGGGCTCGTTGGTTCGGCGCTCTTGCATGGGCTCATCCTGTTCCTGATCCTGTTCTTCATGACGAGAACCGGCACACTGCCTCAGCAGACCGTCGTGCACTTCGTCCCGGTGGAAGTCGTCAGGCTCGGCGCGGAAACGGTGGCGCCGCCGGCTTCGCAGAAAACGGCAGTTCCGCAGCAGCGGGCCGCGCGTATACCGGTTCCGGAATCTTCGAGCCCGAAGCCGCCGGTCGGCACGGCACCTCGCAAGACGGCGCCGCCCGTCGATGATCTGCAGGCCAAGCTCCGCGGCCTGGCCAAGCTGCGCCAGCCCGACGCGCCGCTGCGCGCCTTGGACAACGACCAGACCGCCGACGCGGATACGACAAGCGAAGGCGCCGTTCCCGGCGACGAGGCCACCTATAGTTTGCGCGACTATATCCGCGCGCAGATAGAGCGGCGCTGGAGTCTGAGCCTCGCCACGCTTGGAAATCGCAAAATGACGATCCTGCTGCGCGTGGAGATCACCCGCAACGGAACTGTCACCAAATCCGAAATCGTCGACCAGGCGCGATTTAGAACCGACTTCGCGTTCCATGAGATCGCGCTGAGCGCGCGAAATGCGGTTCTGCTATCTTCGCCGTTCGCGCTTCCGCCCGGGGACTACAAGGACACCATGGACATGACGCTGCGCCTCAATCCCAGGGATGCTTTGCATTGAGGACATCGCGATCAGGGCAAATCGCGCGCCACCCGGAAGCCGGCGAGACTGGAATAGTCGTATTCGCCGCCGTCGGCCGGCGAACCGCTGCGCGCCGCCGAACGCACGAAGACCGGGACATTGTCCCATGATCCGCCGCGCAGCACATGTTTGCTGCAACCGCTCTCGGTCCATGCCGAGCCGTCGGTGGGGGCGCCGACATAGCTCTTGTGCCAGCAATCCGCCGTCCACTGCCATGCATTTCCAAGCATGCCGTAGAGCCCGAACGGATTGGGCTTGAAGCTGTCGACGTCAGAAAGGACGTTGTCGTCCCATCGGCTGCCGCATCCGTTGCAATTCGCGTTTCCGCTGCCGATGTCGTCTCCCCACCATCGGGCTGTCGAGGTGCCGGCGCGCGCGGCGTATTCCCACTCCGCTTCGGTGGGCAGACGATAGGGCCCGGAACGGTTCGCCAAAGGCCGCGCCGCCCTGACCTTGGCGTTGAGCCAGGCGATGTAGGCATCGGCGTCGCGCCAATCCAGGCAGACCGCCGGCCATCGCCGCGGTTCGACCTCGTCCGGCGGATAGGCCAGGCCATTGCCGGGCGAGCGCCAGCCGAGGCCCAGCATTTTGTTGCACGGCGCGGGCTGATACCCGGTCTCCTGCAGAAAGATGCGGAATTGGTCGCTGGTCACGTCGTATTTTCCAAGCGCGAAGGCGCGCACGGTAACGACGTGTTGCGGCCCCTCGTTGTCGAAGCGGCCGGGCTCGCTGGCCGGACTGCCCATGACGAACCGACCGGCGGGAATTCCCACCATGATCGGACAGTCCACGCATTCCTGAAATTCACGTGCGGTCTGCTCTTGTCCGCGCGCCGGCGACAGCGGGACCATGGCCGCCATGGCCAGCACTGCCGCCAACAGGGCAGTTGGGAAATTAAGAGTTGTTAACTTCAACGTCCTTGGCCTTCCTGCCCGCAACACGCCCTGCCGCCGGCGGGCTATACGCCCGCCCCGACACTTGTTATGGTATAACAACTCGCTTTGCAAAATGTCGCGGTTCGGTGATCGCTCGGTCTTGCATGCCTTCGAATCAAACACCGCAAAGCTTTGGCGGTTGGCGATCCGCGTTCGTATTTTTGATAGCCCTCGCATTCGGTCTGCAGAGCTACATCACACAGACCCACATCCACATTACATCGGGCGATGCGCAGGCATTGGGCTTCAACAGCACGCATCAGCCTGAATGGAGCGGTACATCTTCGCAATCCGGCGATCGCGATAACCATCCGGATAAAGACGATCCCGCGCATTGTCCGTTCTGCCAGGCCGTCGCCGCCAGCGGCGCCGCCGTCGTTCCGGTGATCCCCATCGTGCCACAGCCGATATCGTTGCCGGCTTTCGAGCCACAGGTGCGCAACACGATCCTGCACGCGGGCACGCCGCGTCATAACTGGCTCAGCCGGGCCCCTCCCAGCCTCCAACAAGCGTAGCGATAACGGCTTGCAACGGTATTGCCGGCGCGCGGTTTGCGCCCAAGCGATGCCGTTTTGGAGTCCACGGTTCGCGCCGTGATTGCGAAGCTTCCGACACAATCTGCTTGATGACGCCATCTTGCGCGACGCGAATGCGGGAAGGCAAAGAGAGGATCGCGGCGATCATGAACACTCGACGTTATGCGCAATTTCTGATCGCGCCGCTGCTGCTGCTGGTAAGCGGCGCAATGCAGCACCAGACCAAGATCCTGAAGGTGCCCGTCGGCCAGCCGGCGGACGAGCGGGCCATCCAGCTTACGCTGCCAAGAGCGCAGGACCCGCTCTGGCTCAAATTCGCAAAATGCAAGATCGGTTACGACAACCGGTCGGGCCTCTTCAACATCGCGGTGACGCCCGACGTTCGCGCGATCGCCGGTCACACCGTCACGCTGAGCGGATTTGTGCTGCCGCTGGACGGTTCGGATCGCACAAAGCATTTTCTTCTGACCCGGAACACCCCGGTTTGCATGTTTTGCCCACCCGGCCAACCCAATGAGGTTGTGGAGGTCCTTTCGCCTCACGCGATTGACTGGACCGACAAGCTCGTAACCGTCACCGGCCCGCTTGCGCTGATCAACAATGGCGAGAAGGGCATGTTCTTCAAGATCGACGCATCGGCCGTACGATGACGGCGATCCGCGGCAGGAGATGACCCATGCGTGAAAGACAAATCGCGGCGTCTTTTTGGACCCATGCCGCAAAGAAGTCGATCCGTGTCCTTGGCTTTGCGGGCTGCCTCACCGGCGTGCTTTGCGCCACCGGTATTCCCGCATCCGCGCAGAGCCTGCAACTGCTGCAGGACACGGAAACCGAGCGGGCATTCCAGAGCTACGAGACCCCGCTTGCCAAGGCAGCCGGTCTCGATCCGTCCGCCGTGCGAATTTACATTGTGGACGATCTCTCGGTGAACGCGTTCGTGGCCGAAGGCCAGAACATTTTCATTCAAACGGGCATCGTTCTCTACGTGCACAACCGCAATGAGCTGGTGGGCGTGATGGCCCATGAGACCGGGCATATCCGCGCGGGCCATCTCTCGCGAAACACGCAAGCGATGCAGAAAGCGACGATCCCGATGCTGGCCGCGATGGTGCTCGGCGTGGCCGCGATGGTAGCCGGGGCGCGCGGAGACGCGGCCATGGCCGTCATCATGGCCGGTCAGCAGATGGCGCAAGCACAGCTCGTCAAATTCACCTATGTGCAGGAAGGCACCGCCGACCAGATCGGCATGAAGCTTCTTACGGCGACGCACCAGTCCGGAATGGGGATGCTCAACGTTTTTCGCAGATTCGCCAACGAAGAAGCGATGTCGGCTTACAAGATTCCGCCGTTCGCCCAGAACCATCCCGTCGGCCAGGATCGCATCGAGTTTCTACAGCGGCTTGTCGACGCCTCCCCCTACAGGGACATCAAGGACAATCCGGCGGACGAGCATGAATTCGAGATGATCCAGGCCAAGCTCGCGGGTTATGTCCTGCCGGTGGACGAGGTGTTCAATCGCTATCCGCTGTCGGACACCAGCGAAGTTGCCCGCTATGCCCGTGCCATGGCCTACATCAGAAAGCCCGATCTCAAAGCCGCGCTCGCGGAGATCGGCGGGCTTCTGAAGGACGAGCCGGCAAACCCCTATTTCCATGAGGTCCTGGGACAAATTTATGTGAGCATGGCCCAGCCGGAACGGGGCATCGCCGCATATCAGAAGGCCGTCGACATCCTTCCGGATGCTCCGGAATTGCGGGTCGAACTGGCCGCCGCCCAAATTGCGACGGAGAAGCCTGCATTCGCCAAGCTCGCGATCAACAACCTCAACATCGCGCTACGACAAGGCCATGAAGACGAAGATGCGTTCGCCTGGTTCGAAGCCGCGCAGGCCTATAGCGACGTAGGCAACGATCCCATGGCCGACCTCGCGACCGCGGAACGCTATTACATTCTCGGAGCGACCCCGCAAGCGACGACATTCGCCAAGCGCGCAATGAGCGGCCTTCCGCCCGGATCGCCGGAGTGGCAACGGGCCTCGGACATCCTGGCGATGAGCGGTTCGGCGTCCGAGAAGTCCAACAACTAGCGGATAACCGGAGCCGTCATCGTGAAAGCAATTGCCGCTGCTGCATCCATCGCGATTCTTGCGATGGTTTTGACCGAGACGCCGCGCGCCATGGCTGCGCCCCCCGCGTCGTCCCTCTACACGGAGCTGGTTGCGGCCGCCGAGTGGGGCCATTCGAAAGTGGATTTCAGGAAGCTGCGGTATTCGTACGCGTTCAGCGGGCAATACGATCCCTATGGATTTCGCACGCGTGGGCTTTTCAACGAACTCACCAACGCGCTCGGCGCCGGGGATTGTGGCATCGTGCTGCGCAAGGCGGACGAACTGCTTCGAGACGATTACACGTCGATCGAAATTCACGCAGCGCGACACAAGTGTCTTTTGCGGCTGGGAAACCGAAAAGACGCGTCCCGCGAAGCCGCGATCGAAAAGGGTCTGGCAGAGTCCATATTGAACTCTGGCGACGGCAAATCCGCGCCAACGGCTTATGTCGTCGTGACGCTGGCGGAAGAAAGATACGTCCTGTCGCACCTTGGAATCACCGCGACCCGCCAGAGGTTGCTCTTTCGCGAGCAGACGCCTTTCGATCTGATAAGTGGAACATCCGGCCCTGCGCAGCGCGAGGCTTCGGTCTACTTCAACGTTGCGGCTTTGCTCGCCAGCACGCAAAGGCCGGTGGCGCCCGACGCGCCTTATGGCTCGACCATCCCGAGAACGCCCTAGCCGCGCCCGTTAGGTATCGAGTGAAGTCGGCTTATGATAGCGGCGGCGCATCCTGAAATCGCAGCAGCCGGCCGGCGTTGGCCATCACGCCAAACGTGCCGACATTGTGCATGACCGCGGCGATCAGCGCCCCGCCGGTGCCCAGGCTTCCGCTGGCCGCGAGCGCGATCACCATGACCGTCCAGCCCAACCCCAGCCCGACATTCGTGTATACCGTGCGCCGGCAGCGTCGGCTGAGGCGGATGCAGGTGCCCAGCCGGCGCAGATCGTTCGTCATCAATACGAGGTCGGCCGAAGCAAGCGCGACGTCGGCGCCCTGCGCGCCCATCGCGATGCCGACGGCGCCCACTTTCAGCGCCAGCGCGTCGTTGATGCCGTCTCCCACCACAAGCGGCCGAAAGCCCGCGGCGATCTCGGCGAGCACGAATTGCATCTTCTGTGCCGGCAGTGCTTCCGCATGGACCTCGCTGAGACCGACCTCGCGCGCGATACGGTGCGCCTCCGCCGATCGGTCGCCGGTGATCAGCATTTGCCGCGACAGCCCCAGATGTTTCAGTTCGCCGATCGCCCCTTTCGCTTCCGGACGCAATTCGTCCGCCAGGAGCAGCCAGCCCAGGAAGCGCGGGCCTTTGGACACACCGACAATAGGACCTACATGGTCCGGCGGCGCGGGGATATTGAGTCCGAGGCTCGCGAACAATTCCGGTCTTCCAAGCGCGATTGTTTCCCCGTTGCAGCGCCCGACGATGCCCAGCCCGCGTGTCTCCCTCACGTCTTCAAACGCCAGGCGCTCGTCCTCGGGAACCAGGCGGCTCACGGCCCGGCTGACGGGATGGCTGCTCGCGGCGCCCAGGCTGCCGGCCAGCTTGACGATCTCCTGGTGCTCCGCGCGTGGGACGTCCTTGCGCCCGACGACGCGCAGCTCGCCCGCCGTGAGCGTGCCGGTCTTGTCCAGTATCAAGGAGTTCACTGTTCCCAATTGTTCGAGGAATGCGGCGCCCTTGACCAGAATTCCGTGCCGGCCGGCGACGGCGATCGCGGCGACGGACGTCGCGGGCGCGGCCAGAACCAGCGCGCACGGGCACGAGGCGACCAGCACGGCAAGCATCGCCGACGCATTGCCGCTGACGAACCAGACGCTTGCCGTCAGAAGAAGAACGAACGCCAGATAGCGCTGCGCATAGCGCTCCAGCAGGCGGCTGATGGCCGGCTTCGCGTTTTCTGCGTCTTGCATGAGCGCAATCACCCGGCCGAGCGTCGTTTCGCGGCCGACGCGGGTGACTCGAACCGTCAGCAACCCATCCAGATTGATCGATCCGTTCAGCACGGTTTCGCCGGGATGGACCTCGACAGGCAGCGTCTCGCCGCTGATCGATGCCGTATCCACGCTCGATGTTCCGGATTCCACCACGCCATCGGCCGCAATGCGGTCGCCGGCCCGGATCTCGACGACATCGCCGGGGCGCAGACTGAGGGCCGGGATTTCCTCGATCTCCTGTCCCTCGGCGATCCGCCGAACGGTGGTTTCCGTCAACTTCGTCAGGGTCCGGATCGCCTCCTGAGAGCCGAGAAGGGAGCGTTCCTCGAGAATATGGCCCAGCATCATCACGAGCGGCAGAAGGGTCGCGGTGATGAGATCGCCGGCGGCCCATGCGGCGATCAGCGCCAGGGCGATCAATTGATCGGTGACGCCGTGAAGATCGGGGTGGCGCAGGCTGCGCCACGCCGCGGAAACCGCCGGTACGCCCACGAGAAGCGCGGCAATCCCGGCCACCAGCTGCGCCACGTCGTCCTGGGCCGGCTCCCAGAACTGCATGGCGCAGGAGATGACCAAGCACCCTCCGGCGATCAAAGAGAGCGTCAGGCGAATCCGCAGCGAGCTGCGCTCGGTTCCGCTGAGAAGACCGACTTCTGGCATCTCCAGCGCCACGGTCATCGGGACTCTCCCGGCAGGATGACGTGCACCTTGCCCTCGGGATCGACCGCGTCGAGCCGGCCGGCTTTCGAAAGCAGATTTCCCGCGCGCTCGAAATAGACGCGGTTCAGCAACATATCGCGCGACGGGCCTTGCGCGTCATGGGCGAGCGCCGCGATGGAGGCGGTCTGCGTCTGGGCGCCGGTAACCTGCTCCTCCGCGCTTGCCGTCGCATCGGTGACGATCCGATCCTTCTGGCGATCGGCGTCCTGGCTGGTGAGCTGGGCGCTGGTTCGGGCGACGGCGATGTCGGTTTCGGCATTCTGGGTTACGGTGAGAACCTTGTCGAAGGCCGCCTTGGCGCCCGTGGGTATGGCCGCGGCGAGGTCGACGCGGCTGACCTGAATGCCCAGGCCGGAGCCCTGCACGGCCAGCGCTTCGAGCCTGCGGTTGACGGCGTTGAGGATATCGGCGCGAAGGCGCTCGCGCAGGCTGGCGTCGTTTGTCCTCAGCGCGCTTTCCGGCCGCGCCACCAGGATGCTGTCCAGGTCCCGCCCGGCGCACACCGACACGGCGCTGGCGATGAAGAGCCTCTCCAGAGCGGGCAAAACATGCTGGGACGAGATCACGTACGCCACGGGATCGGTGATCTGGTAAAAGACGACGGCTTGCAGATGGACGACGCTGGAATCGCCGGTCAGCAGGAACCCCGTGTTGTTTCGCGGGTCCGGGTCGAGATCGAAGCTGGCGTAGCCGGCGTCCGTGGATTGTCCGCCCTCCTGGTACGCCGCGTTCGTGTCGAAACGCGCGATGCGGAATTCCATCTGCCGGGCCGACGACGGCAGAACGAACACCTCCTCGACCGGGCTGGGCCAGGCAAGCAGCAAGCCGGGGCCCTGTTCGCGAACCACCGCTCCGAAGCGCGTGACCAGCGCCTGGCTGTCGGGTGGAATGCGGCGGACATTCGAGACGCTCCAGAACACGGCGATCGCGCACACCGCCAGGAACAGGAACCGGAACGCCAGCGCGACGGATTGGGTCATCGCGCCCATGGCGCGCGAACGGTCGGGTAGCGGGGCGGTGCTCATTTGGATTTCTTCGCGATGGTTGGAACCTGACCGTTCGCGCGGCCCAGCGGTCCGTCCACGAGGACCCGGAACGGCGCCGCGTCGGTTCGCAGAATCAGCCGCGTGTTGCTGCTGAATATCGAGTCCAGCGTATCGAACGAGCGCAGCAGCGTGTACAACTGCGGATCGTCGGCGTAGGCCTGCCGGTAGATATTCGCGGCCTCGATGCGCGATTTGGCTTCCAGCTCCGCGGCATCGGCCTTCGCCTTCGCCACCTCGACACGTGAATCCCGGTCGGCGTTGGACGTGATCTCGGCGGCCGCCCGCTGGCCCTCCGCGGACCGTTCCGCCGCAACGGTCTCACGCTCCGCCTCCATCCGCTCGATGGTCGCTGTGAGCGTTTCCGTGGGCAAGGTCAGCCGCTCGACGCCGACCTGGCGTATTGTGATGCCATAAACCCTGAGCGCCTGCTCGTCGATGCGCCGGCGCAATTCGCCTTCGAACTGATCGAGCTTTATCTGGGACGGGTTGGTGTTCACCAGATTGGCCAGATCGAAACTGCTCGCAGCGATTTCCAGCGAGGAACCAGTGAAACTCCGCAACTGCTCGGCGGCGACGCCGGGCTGGTTTTGAACGGCGCGCAGGAACTGGCGGATATGGTCCGGGTCACTCGGAATCTGCCAGGCGATATAGGCCTGGACCAGGATCCGCAATCCGTCGCGCGTTCCCACGTCGTGCAAGCCGCTGGAGGTTGTCCGCAGCCGGAGGTCGACGGCAATCGTGCCATCGATCGGCGCGGGGAGCTTGAGCGCAAGACCGGGTGTGGTGAGAACGCGGATGGGATTGCCGAACCGCGTAATGACAATCGCTTGTCCCGGACTGACCAGGACAAGACAGGCCGAAAGCACGATCGCCGTCACCACGATCGCGGCGACAAAGAAACGGACATGGCGGACGATCCACGGGCGGACAGCAGAGCCGTCATCCCCATCATGAGCGCTCGCGGAATCGCCGTGGTGGTGGTGAGAATGGGCTGCCATATTGCTCTTTCCTCCCGTTGCCGGCCTCTCATTGCCGGATGCGGCTCATTTGTCCGAATCGATGTATGGCGGGCTTCCCGCTCCATTCTGTGGGCGCAAATCGACCGTCGGCGTGTTCGCGCCGCCGAGGCGATGATCGACGATGACCAAAGATGGCGCGTGCAAGCCCTTCGCCGCGTGGGAAAGCCAGCGCTCAAAAAGGAATGCCTGCCCGCCCTGGGCGTAAGCCTGCCGGTCCCCAGCGAAGAGCGTGGCCGCCGCCTGCGCTTCGTCGACCCGTTCGGCCGCCTCGGCCGCCGCATCGTTTCGCGTTTTTTCGGCAAGCGCATCGGCGGCCTTCAGCACGCGGGTCGCATCGGCCTTGCTGAAGGCGATTTCCGCGATCGAGTGGATCGTCGCGGCCTGAACGCGGTGATAGGCGCGCGCCGCGCCGGCGGGCGGGTGAATCGCTTCCACGACGATCGCTATGATTTCGACGCCGGTGGAAAGCGCGTCCAGCCGGGCCTGAAGCTGCGTCTTGAACGATTCCACGAAAGTTTCCCGGTTCTGGCCGAGCACGTCGGCAAGCGTATAGCGTGCGAAGTGCTGGACCAGCATGCGGCCGGCGGCAACGCGAATGAGCGCCTCGGGCGCCTCCACATGATAGACGGCGTCCATCGCGGCTTCATCGGAAAGCCCGACGCGATATACGATCCTCAGATCAATATCGACGATCTGGAAATTCTGCCGGCCGTTCGCGTTGCTGGCGATCAGATAGCTCACCTCCGCCGGATGCGCGTAGTCCCATAGCCGATCGGCCGTGGGCGGCGGTACGCCTTCGATGTTGCCCGATGCGGCGGCCGGCGTCCCCGGGCTCGCGCTTTCGACGGAGATCGGGCCCTCGCGTCCAAAGACGATCGGAATCTCATGAACGGCGCCATATTCGACCGGCCGCAGGATGCCGAACGGCCACGGCAGATGGACGTGCAGCCCGGGATGGAAAACAGCCTTGGGGACGCCAATCTCCTCATAGACGGCCCTCTGTCCAAGGCCGAGCGCGGTAACACCGCTGAGAAGCCAGGCAAAGGCGATTGTCCCCAGAACGACCGAAAGCGCGGCGCGCCGGACGAACGCCAGAGCCCAACTGCGCGAGAGATCGATGCCGAACCGCTGGCGCACCGCCACCGTGATCGCGCTGAAACGCGGCCGCTCGAACCTGATGAACCCTGCGATCGTGCTGTCAGCCGAGGACCGCCTTTGATCGAGTGGCGGCAGCGGAACGAAAACATAGACGGCGCTGCGCAGGACGATTTCCGCCGCGACGAGCCCGATCACGATGGCGACCGCGTCGGCAATGTACCGTGGCCACGCCAGCCCCAGGGACGAGAGAACGGCCGCCGTGCCCAGAGCGACAAACGCCGCCAACGGCACCCGGCACAATCGCGCCAGGTGGGCCGCGTCGGGCATCTCGGCGGCCGTCAGGTTTGCATAGTGGCGCTCCATCACGAGCACCGGGAACGCAGCCACGATCAACGAGCAGCCGAGCACTTGATAGGAGAGCGGGCTGCCCGCGGCCACGGCAGCCGGCCAAGCTTCGAGGACCAGCCACGCCGCGAAGGCGCCGAGCAGGATGGAAACCAGGGGAGGCGCCCAGTCGGCTCGCCAGTCGATGTTCGCAATCGTGCTGCGAAGCGCGTCCGACTGTTTTCTGAGCCATTGCAAGGGCGCAGCGAGCGGCTTCGCCCCGCGGCGCACAAAGGTCACCCGCTCGCGGGGGCCGCGTCGCCGGGCCTGGGCCAGCAAGGCACAGGACAGAAATGCCGCCGCTGCGATAAGGCAGCTTGCGCTTGCCTCAAACAGGATTTGGATCTGCAAGGCGGAAAACTGCGAACTCCAGATCGCTGCGATCGGCAAAGACAATCCCGCAGCGAGAAAGGTGTACCCCAGGACCATCTCAAGACCGGGCGTGCCGAGCCCATCGTCCCCCGACTTGGGGCTGCCGTTGCGAATCTCGTTTTTCATCTTGTGCTCGCGAACTCGGATGCGCGCTCCGGCGCCGGACACCCCAACATCGAGGGACGCGGAATGTCAGCCGCACGGCTTCGGAATGGTGCAAGCAAACCCACGCTCCAAATCGATTGGAGCGGCGGATCGGCTATGGATGCACCGCGGGCGGTGCGCGCTGACGCCAATTGTGGGAGGAAAATGCGATCGGAACACGAAGCGTTTGGGAAATCCGCGCCATCCAAGTCATTTGCGTCGGCAACAGAGCCACAATCGGAAGGGGCGCCACGAAGTGTGCCGAATATGCAATCGCCTGGCACAACGGACAATGCGCCGGGTCGCCTTTGGACGGTTGTCCGCCCTTGTTTCTTTCCAAATCACCCACAGCCCCCACGGGCGCTGCGGCGCGTTTCGCGTTTCCGGAAACATGAATATGGGTCTGAGTGACGTAGCTCTGAAACAACAAGGCGATGGCCGCCACAAACGTGACCACAAGCCGATATTGCGGCCCATTTTCGGGGCAGGATTTGCTCGGGTGCAGGCGCGCCATCATCCGCTTCGGAGGTCCGGCTCCAATCGGTGCAGAGGCCGCCACTCTAGCCTATTCGCGTTCGCTAACAACCCCCGAACGGCGCTCCACGGAGGACGGCGGCGCGGAGCTCCGTCTCGAGGTCATGGACTGTCAAGGCGGAAATCCTTCGAAGTCGCGTTGAATGGATGGCCTGATCGCTCGGTCGCAAGGCGCGCTGGCGAATGGCTCGCTAGCGGGCGCCGGGGAAATTCGAGGATCAGGCGGCCGGGCGGTCCACGCGGCTGGCGGCCCTACTCCCCGATGCCGCCCTTTTTGCTCGCCGTGGCGTCGGTCAATGCTTCCGCGGCTTCTCGCGGTGACTCGAACGTCCGGACTGCCAAAGCGGAAACGGCGCGATCGGTGCCTGGATTACAAAGTTTTCCATGTAACCCGGCAACTCGGCTTCGCGCGCGAACGCTCGATGTTCTTTCACCTCGGCCCGCACAGTCTTGCCGCTCTCAAGGCGCGGATGGAGAACTTCGGCCGGCGCGATACGCTTCTTTCGACAATTTGATATACATTGCCGCCGCAGTCTGGGCTATCGTCTGCGGGAGACTGCCGGTCGGCGGAGGGGGACATCTATGCATATCCATCGGGTGAATTCGCGTCGCGCATTCGCGATCGGTTCAATTGCTTTTGCCGCATTGGCCACCGCAGCGACGGTCGGCACCGACGCTGCGCCGCCAAAAGCCGTCGCAACCGCTGTTGTGGCGCGCCCGGGCACGTTTCCGGTCGATGGTCATCTGTTCAAGGCGCTCCAGTGGCGCGGCATCGGGCCCTATCGTGGTGGCCGCGCGCTTGCTGTCACCGGCATTGCCGGCGATCCGGAGACGTTCTTCTTCGGCGCCGTGGCCGGCGGGGTATGGAAGACAACCGATGGTGGCGCGACGTGGCAGCCACTGACCGATCATACGCCGATCTCCTCCGTCGGCGCTCTCGCGGTCGCGCCGTCGAACCGCAATATCATTTATGTCGGAACCGGCGAAGCGGCGCCGCGCGGCGACATGACGAATGGCGATGGCGTCTACAAGTCTGTCGATGGCGGAAAGACATGGACCAGTATCGGCCTCAAGGACACTCGGCAGATCGGCGCGTTGATCGTCGATCCGAAAAATCCTGACACCGTTCTGGTCGCGGCGTTGGGGCATGCGTTCGGACCCAATAGCGAACGTGGCGTATTCCGCACCACCGACGGCGGCAAGAACTGGACGAAGGTTCTATACAGGAACTCCGATACGGGTGCGATCGATGTTTCCTTCGATCCGAACAATTCGAGCATTGTCTATGCCGCGTTGTGGCAGGCGCGGCGCCTGCCCTGGAATTTTTCGAGCGGAGGCCCTGGCAGCGGGCTCTACCGTTCGACGGATGGTGGGGTGACGTGGACGCAGCTGTCGGGCAACGGATTGCCCGCGGGCATTCTGGGCCGCATCCATGTTTCGGTTTCGGGGGCGGATTCCAATCGCGTCTATGCGATGATCGAAGCCAAGGACGGCGGCCTTTATCGCTCGGACGACGGCGGCAATCATTGGCGCCGGATCAACGCGGACGGTCGCCTCACGCAGCGCGCCTGGTATTTCTCGACAATTCTCGCCGATCCCAAAAATGCCGACACGGTTTATGCCGAGAACACGGGGCTGTTCCGCTCAACCGACGGCGGCAAGACGTTCAACCTGCTGCCGGCGCGGCATGGCGATCATCACGGAATCTGGATCGATCCTACCGATCCGGCCCGCATCATCGAGGCCAGCGACGGCGGCGCGTCGATCTCGTTCGACGCGGGAAAGAGCTGGACGACTCAGGATAACCAGCCGACGGCGCAGTTCTATCACGTTGCCGTCGACAATCAGTTTCCTTACTACGTCTATGGCGCGCAGCAGGATAATTCCAACCTCGCCATCGCAAGCAGCGACGATGAAGGCGCGATCACCGACAAGGACTGGTTCAACGCCGGCGGCGGCGAATGCGGCTTTGTCATCGCTGATCCGCGCGACCCGCAGATCATCTACTCGACCTCGGAAAATTTGATCGTCCGATTCAACCGGCACACCAAGCAGGACCGCGTGATCTCCGTTTGGCCTATCGATGCGTCCGGTCATGCCGCCAAGGACCTCGAGCACCGGTTTAACTGGACCTCGCCGCTCGCAATGTCGCCCTACAATGCCGACACGCTCTATTACGGCATGGAGCGTCTCTACAAGACGACGAATGACGGCAGCAGCTGGACCGCCATCAGCCCCGACCTGACGCGCAACGACAAATCCAAGCAGGTCGCTTCCGGCGGCCCGATCACCAAGGACATCACCAGCGTCGAATATTACGACACGATTTTCGCCATCGCGGAATCGACGCTCAAGAAGGGAATGATCTGGGTCGGCACTGATGACGGTTTGGTCCAGCTCACGCGGAATGGCGGCGGCAGCTGGTCGAATGTGACGCCGAAAGACATGCCCGAATGGGGCACGGTCAGCATGATCGAGCCGTCGCGCTACGACGCCAACACAGCCTATGTCGCGGTCGATCGCCACAAGCTTGACGACATCAAGCCGTATGTCTTCAAGACCAATGATGCGGGCAAGACCTGGACACGGATCGATTCCGGTCTGCCCGAAGGTTCCTTCGTTCACGCCGTGCGCGAGGACACGGTCAAGCGCGGGTTGCTTTATGCCGCAACCGAAACCGGCGTGTTCGTGTCCTTCGATGACGGACAGCACTGGCAAGACCTGCAACTCAATCTGCCGCGTTCGCCGGTCCACGATCTGGTGGTGAAAGGCGATGATCTGGTCGTCGCCACGCATGGCCGCTCATTCTGGATTTTGGACGATGTCACGCCATTGCGTCAGGTGGCAGAGGCTGCCGCGGCACAGGGCGGTTTCCTGTACAACCCCGAAAACGCTTACCGCCTCTATTATCCCGACTCGGTGGATATGCACCCGCCCGTGGGCCAGAACCCGCCGGCCGGTGCGCTGATCGACTACTATCTCGCGTCGGCGCCGAAGGGCGCGCTGACGATGGATATCGTCGATGCCAAGGGCAATGTGGTGCGCCACCTCAGCAGCGCGAAATCCACAAAGGTGGAACAGCCGCCCGAATGGCCCGATCAGGTGCAGCCCACCGACACTTTGCCGGCGTTGGCAGGCATGAACCGGTTTGTCTGGGATTTGCGCTATGACGATCCGGCGCAAATACCCGGCGCGTTCTACGCAGGATCGGCGCCACGCGGCCCCATCGCGTTGCCGGGGAAATACACGGTCAAATTCACCTATGATGGCCGGACACAGCCCGCGCCGCTGACCATTGTTCCCGATCCTCGCGTGAAGGGACCGCTAACCGGCCTGCAGCAGAAATTTGCGCTGGCGGTGGAGGTCTATCACGACCAGGATGCGCTGCACCGTGCGGTCAACGACATCCGCGCGGTAAAAAGCGAAGTTGCCGCCACTCTGAAGAAGGCCAACGGCAGCGCTGCGCTTACGGCCGAAGGCAATGCGCTCGCCGCGCAGGCATCGCAGATCGAAGATGTCCTGATGCAAGTCAACATCAAGGGATCGGAGGCCAACCTCAATTTCCCCGGCATGTTGAACGAGCAGATATATGGCTTCGCCGGATTGCTCGACGATTCCGATACGGCCCCCACCCGGCAGGAGCTCGAAACCTATGCCGGCATGCATGCAAGACTTGGTACGCAGCTTGCGGCCTGGAGCGAATTGAAAAATACAAAGGTCGCGGCATTCCGGACACACGCGCAGAGCGGCGGAAAATAAGCGGGTATCCGGTAGCGCCATGCGAAAAGTAAGCCTTGTCACCGCGCTGAGCGTGCTTGCGCTGGTATCGGCGCAAGCACAGGCCGGCTCCTCTTCCGTCGAGACGGTAGAGGTGACGGCCACACGCCTGCCGGAACCCGTGAGTAGCGTGCCGGCGGATGTTTCGATCATCACGGGCGATGAGTTGCGCGCGCGCCAGGCAATCAGCCTCGGTACGGCGCTCGATCTCACAGCAGGGGTGGAAGCACCGGCCGGCGGCGACGCGGGACCGTCGAGCGCGGTGCCGTCGTTCTGGGGCCTGCACGAATTCGATGCGTTCCTGCTGGTGGTGGACGATGTGCCCTGGGGCGGGGCGTTCAATCCCGCGATCCCAAGTCTCGATTTCAACGATGTCCAGCGCATCGAGGTGGTGAAGGGCAGCGCGCCTGTCGTTTATGGCGCGACCTCCTTTGTCGGCGTCATTCACCTTATTCACTATCCGGCCGGTGAAGCAGCCGATGAAATCCAGGCTTCCTACGGAAGCTACGGATCATGGCGCGCCGCGACGTCCTTCGCGCTTCCCGGTTGGGGCAGCTACAAGCAGTCGTTGGCGCTGGATGCCGAGCAGCTCGGATTCGCCGACAAGCGCGAATCCGTCCGTGACCAGCATATGCTTTACAGAGGTGAAGCCGCGCTTGGGCCAGGCACGTTCCGGATCGATGCCGATATTTCGCTCGTTCACGATGTCCCGCCCAGCCCGATCGTGCGCAGCGGCGACGCGCTGACGAATCTCACGCCCATCAACGCAAACTACAACCCGGCAAATGCGCGCATCGACGAGAACCGCTATCACGCCGATCTCGGCTACACGCTTCCCACCGGCTTCGGCCTATGGGAAACGCTCGTTTCTTTCGCCAATTCCGACACCCGCGACATCCGTGGCTTTCTGCGCCCCGACCTTGTCGACAACGGCAGCGAAAACGCCGACTCGCAGGACCAGCACCGGTTGATCCAGGACGGTTATTTCGACACGCACATCACGCATACGCTTGCCGACAATGCCGATCTTGTCTTTGGTACCGATCTTCTTTTCGGGCTCGGCCGCCAGCGCAGCATCAATGGCGCCTACTACGTGCCGCTCTCCGGTCTCGTGGTTGCTCCTCCGACGACGAGCCTGCATGTCGACGAGATCAACACGATCCGCGACAAGCGCCTTTTCGGCGGCCAATACGCAGAGTTCGACTGGCGCCCCACTTCTGCCTGGGACATCACGGCGGGCCTCAGGCTCAACGAAACCTACGAAGACAAGGCATCGGTCCATATTGATGGCTTCGACCCGACTGCCGACGAGAACGCGCGCGCAAAAGGGAACCAGACGCGGCTCTCGGGCTCGGCGGGAGTAAGCTATCAGGCATGGAAGGACAGCGACGGCGAGGCAGTTCTCTACGCGGACTACCGCAACACCTTCAAGCCTGCCGCAATCGACTTCGGTCCGGATTACACGCCGGACGTTCTCAATCCCGAAACCGCGCAAGGTTACGAAGCGGGACTGAAGGGCGCGCTATTGGGAGGTGCTTTCAGTTATCAACTCGAAGCCTTCCTGCTCGATTTCTCCAACCTCGTTGTCTCGGAGACCGACAGCTCCGGCGCACCGGTTCTGCGCAATGCAGGCGGCGAACGCTTGAAGGGCGTCGAGCTCGATGCGCGTTATCAGCTCGGGCCGGATCTCTCGCTGGCCGGCAATCTCGCCTATCACGACGCCCGCTTCACGAATTTCATCCTGGATGAAGGCGGAACGCCCGAAGACGTGAGCGGCAACCAGTTGACGCTTGCGCCGCACATTCTCGCGGCCGCCGGCTTACTTTATTCGCCGCAGCAGGGTTTTTACGGAAACGTCGTCGCCAACTATATTGGCCGCCGCTATCTCGATGAAGAAAACAAATCGTTGGCGGCTTCCTATGTCACGCTTAATGCGACGGTCGGCTACAGGTTTGGCCGTTACGATCTGTCGGTGGCGGGAGCCAATATCACGAACCGTCGGCCACCGGTGACGCAGAGCGAGTTCGGAGACTCGTCCTACTATTTGCTTCCTGCCCGGACAATTTTTGTGCAATTGAGGTACGCGTTATAGCGAGCGTTTCATTTCTGCCCAAATGGCTGCGCTCTACCCTGTTCCGGGACCGAAGACGCAATCGATGCCCGATCTTCACCATCCGGAATGAATTGTATCGGTCGCCAATGGCATGGGCGTCGAAGCCAGCCGGGCGACATCGAACGCAGAATTACGGTGAAGGTATAGTCCAGACCACGAACGCTCTCTTCGGGCGGCGGCGAAAGCCGAAGTGGCAAGAAAATCCGTAGGGGCGAAAGCCCTGTGCCGGTTCGAGTCCGGCCGCCCGCACCAACGGACGTTCGAGATCGCCACAGGACGCGTGAGACAGCCGAAAAGCCTAACGGCTGTGTTTTGTCGGTCAACGGGGGGCGGTCGCGTCTTCGCCGTATTGCACGATTTTGACCTTCTCCATCGTCACGAGGCCGCTGCCCATCATGGAATCGAGTACGGGGAGGAAACCATTGATCTTCTCTTCCGCATCCACAATCTCGATGACGAGCGGCAGGTCTTCGGACAGGCGCAGTATCTTGGCCGTATGCAGCCGGCTTGAATGACCGAAGCCCATCGGGCCGCGCAACACTGTCGCGCCGGCCAGGTGTACCTCGCGGGCTTTCAGCACGATTGCCTCGTAGAGCGGGTGGCTGTGGAACTTGTCGGTTTCTCCGATAAAGATGCGGAGCAGAACAGCGTCATTCGGAATGTGCATGATTACGCTCCCTTCGAGTGGTGAAACCTGGATGACAGGCGGCGGCTATAGCAGCGACACGGCAAGAACGGCGACGAGGAGAAAGCCGATAACGGCCAGGTAGAAATTGAGATGGCCGGACTGAAGCGAGCGCAACCGGACGGCAGCACCGACGACGAACCGCTCGACAGGCTCGAAGAGAGTCGCTCCGAACAGCGGGGCGACATCGTGCGAGAAGATCAGGCGCCGCACGAAATACGGATACCCGTTGCCGCCGCCGGATTGCTCCCGTGTCGTTTCGGCGGTCGGGCGATAGACGAAGCTATAGAAGGTGCGCAAGGCATTGGAGAAAGCCAGCGCCGTGGTTGCCGCGCGAACGGGGTCCTGCTCCTTGCCGCCATACCAGACGGGAGCCTGACGGGCGCTGCCCTTGCGCGACAGGAAAAGAAGAAGGACCGGAACGAGCGCCAGCAAAGGCATGACGATCACAAGCTTGCTGGGCGAGATGAACGCAAACGTCGACGTCAGTGGAACCAGCAACCATCCATCGCGCATTTTTTCCGCCACGTTGGCGTAACCGGCAGGGGCCGCCGCGTTCAATCCCGAAAGCCAGAGAGGCATGCCGACGGCGAGCACCAGTACCGCCAGTCCCAGCACTCCGACAGCGACGGCGTGCCATGTTCCAACGCCGGTCACTTCCTTCGAACCCCGACCCAGCAAGCCGATGCCCAAGACCTTCACGAACGTGGCAAGGGCGATGGCCACCATGAGCGCAAAACCGGCACCGGCGATCACGAGCAACAGCCGTTCGCCAAGACCGCTCAGATGAAAACCCTGAAACACGGTCTGGAACAGATACCATTCGCTCACGAACCCGGCCTGCGGCGGCATCGCCGCCAGGCTCATGCCGGCGAATACCGCGCCAGCACCGTAAATCCACGGTCCGTTGCGCAGGATGCCGGATTGGCGGATGTCATAGCTGCCGCTCGTCCGGAATACCCCATCGGCGGTGAGAAACATTCCGCTCTTCGCGAGTGAATGTCCGGCGAGATGAAGTAGCGCCACGATCCACGCGAGGCCCGCAAGGTCTGTCAGGCCGTCGCGCATGAATACCAGCGAGCAGCCAAGGAGGGCGATAGCAACCGCGCCGTTTTCGGCGGAGGAAAAGCTGAGGAGCTTGCGCCAGTCTTCGGCCTGAAAGGCGTAAAGCGCGGTCAATATCGACGTAATGACCGCTACTGCGACGACGAGCGCGGTGAGAATGGACGGTGCCGTTCCGCCGCCAAGCGGCAGCCAGCCGGTCATCCCTCGAGCCAGACCGAAGAATGCCGCATTGAGAATGACACCGGAAAGAAGCGCACCGCTTGCGCCGCTCCCCGCGCCGTAGGTCTCCGGGAACCATTCATAAAAAGGCAGCAAGCCGAGCTTTGCGCCGAAGCCGACAAGGAAAAGCAGGCCGACCAGAAATTGCGCGCCGGGCGCAAGCGCAGCCGCCGCCTTTGTGAAATCGGCGAACGCAAAGCTCTGCGCAGTCCCGGCCAGCAGCAGAACCGCAAGCATGAGCGCGACCGAACCGAATTCGAGCAGCGCCAGCATGAACATCACGGGCCGCCCGCTCTCCGGCGCGAGTCGTTCGGAGAGTATCATCCATGCGCCGCCAAGGCTCATCAGCTCCCACGCCACGAGAAATCCGATGCCGTCCTGCAGGCCGAACACGCCGATAGCGCCGATCAGGCCGCTCGCGGCGCCGAAACACCAGGCGGTTTTTCCGCGTGGCGAAGGCGTGCCGAGGCACGTCGCCAGCACCGCTCCCAGCAATCCAAAGAGAAGGAGCCACGCCGCCGACGGCGTCAGCAGGAAATCCATCCCGCGACCGGCAATCCCAAGCGGCAGACGGACGGCTGCCGTGCCGCCGGGCAACGCCGAGATTGCGCCTGCGCCTGCCGCGAGACAACCGAGCGCCAGCAATCCCCGTGCGACGAAAGCCGAACGGACGAAGAGTGAGCAAATGGCGGCGGCAAGCCACAGCGCCACACCGACGCCGAGCGCTTCATTTGCCATAGCGACCCCCGTTAACGTGTTGCGGGGCACGATCCAGAAGCATCAGCAGCGCCTGAATGATCGCAGCCGGATTTGGCGGGCATCCGGGAACGTAGACATCCACGGGAACAATCTCGCCTGCGCCGTGACCGCCCGCATAGCCGCCTTCGGCAATGCCTCCCGACACCGCACAGGTGCCGGTCGCCACCACCCATTTGGGATCCGGCATCGCCTCGTAGGTTCGCAGGACGACTTCGCGCATCGCATAAGTCACCGGGCCGGTGACGAGCATGACGTCTGCAAATCGCGGCGAGGGCGTGAAGAAAATTCCGAGGCGATGCAGATTGTAGAACGGATTGTTCAGCGCCTGCAGCTCGGACTCGCAACCGTTGCAGGAACCGGCATCGACGTGACGTATGTGAAGGCTGCGACGAAATCCGCTTCGCGGCGCCGACGGTTGCCGCTGTTCTCTTTTTGAAGATTCGCCGGCATCATCAAGCACCAGATCGCATCGCTCGCGCACGCCGAACGCCCAGTCGTGCGACGTTTCCATCGCGCCGGTCGGACAGGCTTCGATGCAGAGCTGACATGCGACGCAGCGCCCGTAATCGATGGCCAGTCGCGGCGCGGCCCCCGCTTCCCCATCCGAAAAGACAATCGCGCGCGTCGGACATACATCGGCGCAAGCGGTGCATCCCTTGTCGCATTTCCCGGCGCGATAGCGCGGCATGCCGATAACGCCTTCCTGGCCGTCATCCTTTCCGTCGGGCCAATCGGTCGTCGCCTTGCCTTCGAGCAGTCCGTAGAGCGTCCAAAGTGCCATCGGTCCCCCTATCGGTCGCAGCCGGCAATCGTCAGGCCGAAACTGGCCTCGTTGATCGCGTAGTCCATCATGTTCGATCCGTGCACCGTGAAGGGGAATACGCGCCAGTTGGAAAACGACGGCGACTTGATCTTCACCCGTTTGAGCCGCGCGTCTTCGCCGAAGTGCACACTGTAAAAGAGTGAGCCGCGTGGCGTTTCCGCCCATCCGAGACCTTCGCTATTGGGGCGCGCTGCGCAGGAGGCATGCACGGGTCCCTTTTCCAGCATCGGCAAAATTCCCAGGATCAGCGCGACACTGGCGTCGATTTCGGCCATGCGGACTTTGGCGCGGGCGTAGGCGTCGCCGGCCGTTTCATGCGCGACGACGGGCGGGGCATCGCCATACGCCGCATAAGGATGATCGCGGCGCAAGTCGCGGTCGATGCCGGAGGCCCGTTCCACGGGTCCGGTCGCGCCCTGGTCGAAAGCGACCTTTCTTTCCAGCACGCCGGTCGTCAACAGCCGGTCGAGATGGGAATTGCTGCGCTCCAGAAGCCTGGCGTAGTCCTCGATTTCCGTCCGAAGCTTTTCGAGCGCGCCGGCAAGCCACGGGCCCGGCTCGATGTCGCGACGAAATCCGCCCGGTGTCACAAGACACCGCAGGAACCGGCTTCCCGTCAATTTGCCATTGAGCTGCTTTGCGCGTTCTTCGAGATACCTTCCTTCCGCCGCCGCCACTTTGAGCGTCGTGGTATCGGCAAGATGGCCGAGGTAATGCAGATGATTGTATAGCCGCTCCATTTCGGCCAGCAGCGTGCGCAGCAGCCTTGCGCGCCGGGGCACCACGCACCCGCTTGTCGCTTCGACCGCCTGACAATACGCAAGCGCATGGGCAAAACTGCCGACCCCCGAGACGCGCTCCGCCCATGTCACCCCGGCCTCGGCCGTCAATCCTTCGAACCGCTTCTCCATGCCGCGATGCTTGAAAAACAGTTGCGTATGGAGATGGATGATGTGCTCGCCGATGTAATAGAAGACAAATTCTCCCGACTCCACGACGTCGGCACGCACCGGCCCCCAGGGCAGGCGCTGCACATCCGGTCCCTCCATTTCGGGCAGGGGATCGGGATGGCCGCGCACGACGAGACGATGGTTTGGCGGATATGCTGCCGAGAACGGCGGCGTGCCCAGATCGACGCCTTCATGGATCACAAGACGCTTCGGTTCCGGATGGCCCGAGAACGTAATGCCGAAGAGATCGCCAATCTCGCGCTCATACCAGCCCAGCAGCGGGCTGACTTGCGCGAGACTCGGAGCCGAACCATTGGCGGGAACAATGCGCCAGATCTCAAAAGGCTCACCCGCCTTGCGGCTCGCCAGATAGCGAAGCTCCGTTCGCCCGGGCGCCGGATGCCACGCATAGGCCATCTGCATCCGGCCACCCGCCTGCAGCAGGAGCCGGGCCTTCTCGTGAAGCGCGCCGGCGTCGCAGGCGATCAGGTTGGGAGCGGTCATGAACCCGGCCCCCCGACAGCATGCGCAATGGCGGCGAGGAACGACCAGATCGCATTCGGCCACCAGAAGCCGAACAGGACGAGCGGAATGAGCGCCAGCGCCATCGGCGCGATGCACCACGCGCTGATCGGCTTCGGTGCAACGGCAGCCGCCCCATAATCCTGCCCGTAATACATCGCGCGGAAATGATTGAGGAAGCCGATGAAGACGATGACGAGCAGCCCGGCCATCGCGTACACCGCCCACGCATAGGCCTGCGCAAAACCGCCATGCATGATCGCGATTTCACTCAGGAATAATGCAAAGACCGGCGCGCCCGTGATCGAAACGGCCCCCGCCAGCCACAACGCGCCGGCACGCGGGAAATACCGCCCGAACGCGCGGATTCCCGCCATCTCCCTCGTGCCGTAGCTGCGCATCGCGCTGCCCGCGCCGAAGAACATCAGCGATTTGTTCAGCGAATGATTGAGCATGTGGAACAGCGCGCCCGCGATCCCGAAAGGACCACCGAAACCGAAACCCAGCGCGATGACGCCCATATGTTCGACGCTGGAATAGGCCATCAGCCGCTTCACCCCTTCCTGCCGTACGATGAACAGCGCGCCAATTCCGAGCGACGCAAGACCGAAGATCACGACAACGTTGTGCGGAACGCCGTTCAGTCCGGCGGCGTTCGTGATGCCGAGAAAGCGCACGATCCCGACCATCGCCGCGTTCAGCAGCGCGCCCGACAGCATGGCGGAGACGGGGGCCGGACTTTCGCTGTGAGCATCGGGGAGCCAGGTATGCATCGGCGCCAGCCCGACTTTCGTGCCGTAACCGACCAGTGCCAGAAGAAACGCCGGGATCAGAACCGCCGGGTTCAATTTGGGCGCAATCGTCGCGAGCGTGGCCCAGGTCAGCGAATAGGTGGGGCCCAGCACGAACGTGCCCGCCCAATAGAGCAGAACCGTCCCGAGCAGGGCGAGGCTGATCCCGGCCGACACGATCATGATGTATTTCCACGCGGCCTCCATGCACTCGGCTGTCCGTTCGAAACCGACGAGAAAGGTGCTGACCAGCGTCGTAAGTTCGATGGCGATCCAGTAGACGCCGATATTGTTCATCAGGGGAGCGATCAGCGTGGTCAGCGCGAAGCCGGCGAATAGCGCATAAAATCCCGGCAGCTTCGCGTCCTCGCCGAGCGTGCGCATGTAGCCGACGGCGAACAGCGAGGAGAGAAAATAAACAAGCGCGGTGCACAGAACGACCCACGCACCCAGCCCGTCCAGCAGGATGTAGCTCTTGAGAAAGTAGTAGGGGCCTCCGGCGCTCAAAAACGGCAGGGCAAGCGCACAGGCGAGGACGACGACGCTGGCCAGCAGGTTCAGGTATTCGGCTGCGCGCGGCCTTTCAATGACCAGGCTCAGCAGGCCCGCGATTGCAGGAGCCAGTGCAATTGCGAGAAGCAGGTCGCCGCGCATCTAGCCCACCAGCCGGTTGAGATCGAGACTGCTGGTCGTCCCGGCGGCGCTCGAAAGGTAGCGCACGAGAACGCCGAAGCACGCCACAGCCACGAGGAGGTCGAACAGGATCACAATTTCCAGCAGCATGGGCATGCCGGGGACCAGAACCTGCGCGCCGAGGAAGATGCCGTTTTCGAGAATGAGGAGGCCCAGTACCTGGCTGATCGCTTCGTGGCGTATCGACAGCATCAGGAAGCCGATGAGTTTCATGGCCAGCATGACGGTCAGTGCAATGACGGCCACGGTGCCGACGAGATCGAGCTGGCTGCCGACATGGTAGGCAATCACAAGCGCGAACACGACGCACGCAGCGCCCGCAACCAGGCTGCTGGACGGTTGCAAAATGACGTGCATTTCGTAGCTGACGGCCTGACGCCGGATAATGCGCGCGATGAGATAAGGCAGCAGAAGCCCCCGAAACAAAATGGTCAGAAGCGCGATCAGGAGAAGTTCAGAATAGTGCGCGTAAATGCCAACCGTCACCGACAGTCCGGCGATCAGCCAGGATTCCGCGGCGAACGCATACAGATAATGATTGAGCCATCGCGAACCCAGCATGACGAATGTCAGCAACAAGGCGGCAATCGCCAGAAGACTGAAGACCGATGCGACGAGGGGCGGCAGCGCTTGTATCGACATGGTTCAGCCCAGTTGGGTGCCGATGATGGCAAGAACGGCGAAGAGGAACGAAACGGCGAGCGGCTCCTGGTAGCGATAAAAGCGCAAACGCGACTGCGCGGTTTCGACGATCACGACCACAAGGCCGACCAGTCCGAATTTGAGAACGAGCCCCGCCGCCGCGCCCAATGCGCCGGGCGCCGTTCCTTCCGCCGAAAGTCCCCATGGAATCAGCAGCACGTTGCAGAAGATCGTGAAGAGGATGAATTGCTTCATCATTGACGCCCATTTCAGGATCGCCAACAACGGTCCGGAGTATTCCAGAATGCGCCCTTCCTCGATCATGTAGACTTCGATATGCGTGCTCGAATGGATCGGAAGGCGGTCCGTCTCGGTCAGGAGCAGCACGAAGAACGCTGCTACGAGAAAGATGTGCGCCGGGCTGAAATAAACGGCGATATTGCCGACGAGCAGATGGTTGACCACGAAGGGCAGCATCGCCTTGGCAAGCAGCGTGATGCCGATGAACACAAGAATGAGCGTCGGCTCTGCCAGGATTGCGACCATAACCGCGCGGCTGGAACCGATACCGCCATAGGCGCTGCCGCTGTCGAGGCCCGCCAGGAGGATCATGAACGATCCAAGCGTCAGGATCAGCCCGCCGCCCAGAATGTCGCCCATGTTCGAAAGCGGAAGCGGGTAATTGGTCAGCACCGGTATCAGGATCGGCACCGTCATCATGCAGGTGAAGGCGACGACCGGAGCCGCCCAGTAAACCCACGAAGCGGTTCGGGGAACGACGAGGCCCTTGTGAAAGAGCTTCCAGAGATCGCGATAGGGCTGAAAAATGCCGGGACCCTGGCCGCGTTGAACCCGTTCCTCGAATTGCAGGATGATGCCCTGGATCAAGGGCGAGAGCGCAAGCACGGCAAAAACCTGAGCGACCTGGAGAACGATGTCGCGCGCGCTCATGCGCCTGCCCCCGCTTTTGCAGCCGTTCGCGCGGCGGTGTCACCATTGCCGGTGTCGAGCTTAATCGGTACAGGGCACATCCCTCCCTCCTCTCGTGAGGAACTGGAGGGGTCATCAGCCCAAACGGGCGGTTTTGGGGAACCCCATCCCCATGCGATTCCCGGCTACGCTAGGCGAGAAGGCGATTCGCGTCAATTCCGCTCGTCGCCGTGACCACAAGAGAATTTTGTGTCGCGTCGCGCATCCGCCGTGATCTACGGCCATGTCGCGACCAGCGAAATCCAATGGGTCAACAACACGCTGTGCATCGACACCGGCTGCGTCTATGGCGGCAGGCTCACCGCGCTGCGCTGGCCGGAAAAGGATATCGCCAGCGTGCCGGCGGCGAAGATGTATTACGAACCATCGCGCCCGCTTGCCACAGCCGGGGAGGCCGTTCTGGCGCGGCTGCGCACGGCGGTGGACCGCATCGGCGGCTGGGAGGACCTCGCGACAGACTGGCTGCTGCTCGACACCGAGATCATGCCGTGGTCGGCCAAGGCTGGCGCGCTGATCGACAATCAATATGCGCCCGTCGCGATCTCCTCGCGCGCCGGTCTCACGGCCGCCAACGACGCGCTTGCGCGCGCCGCCGCGCGCGGCGTTCCGGTCGAGGCGCTGCAAGCGCGCTTCACCGATCGCGCGGCGCGTGCCGAGGCCTATTCGCGCGCCTGGGCACCTTATGTCTGGCCGGTATCGGGCGTGGACGATCTACGCGTCGCGCCATTTCATCTTCTCGCCAGCGAAGGCCGCGTGTGGTTCGACCGCGACCATGTCTGGCACATGCAGTTCGCCGATCGCTTGGCGGGCGATAGCGGCACGATCGTGACGAAGACGCATTGGAAACAGGTTGCGCTGGGCGACGAAGCCGCCTGCGCCGAGGCTGCCGCATGGTGGGAAGACCGCACGACGGGCGGCGGCGAGGGCATGGTGGTCAAGCCGCGCGAATTCGTCACGCGCGGTCCAAAGGGGCTTTTGCAGCCGGCGCTGAAGGTGCGCGGGCGCGAATATCTGCGTATCATCTATGGCCCGGAATATGACGCGCCGGACAATCTGGTGCGCCTGCGCGAGCGCGGCCTCGCGGGCAAGCGCAACCTCGCCATCCGGGAGTTCGCCCTCGGGCACGAAGGGCTGAAACGGTTCGTGGCGCGCGAGCCGCTACGCCGCGTCCATGAATGTGTCTTCGCCGTGCTGGCGCTGGAAAGCGAGCCGATCGATCCCCGGCTTTAGGTTCCGCAAGCTCACTTAATGCTTCACCAACCTCCCCAATAGACGTTTGTTGAGTTTTCACCGCCATGGACGCATTGTTGCCACGGGAGGGAGGGCGCGCCGTGCCGCGACAACATTCCCGGGCCATTGCGGGAGTTTCCCGCCGCGCGGCGTTGGCTGCGCTCGCCTCGGCGCCTTTTCTGTCCGCGCCGGTAGCGGCGCGGGCGGCGGAGCCACGCATTCCCGACCGCACGGGCTATGCGAACGTGCCGGGCGGGCGGGTGTGGTGGCGCAGGCTGGGCGAGGGGGCCAGGCCGCCGCTGCTCCTGCTCCATGGCGGGCCGGGCATGGGGCACGACTATTTGTTGCCGCTCTCCACCCTGGCGACGGACCGGGCGGTGATCTTCTACGACCAGCTCGGCTGCGGCCGTTCGGATGCGCCCGCGGATCTGTCGCTCTACACCATCGGGAAATTCGCCGACCGGCTCGACGCGTTCCGCGCCGCGCTGTCGCTCGACCGCGTCGTGCTCTACGGCCATTCCTGGGGCGGCTTCCTCGCCGTCGAATATCTCGCCGCGCGCCCGCGCGCGGGCGTGGAGAAGCTCATCCTCTCCAACACCGCCGCCAGCGCGCAACAGGTCAACACCGGCGTGATGCGGCTGATCCAGGCGATGCCCGAGGGGGCGGAGCTCTACGGCATGGAGCGCGACGGCGAGACGGACGGGAGCGACTACCGGCGCCTGTCGCGCGCCTTCTACGCGAGGCATTTCTGCCGCCTCGCCGCCACGCCGCCGGAGTTCGACGCCTCGATGAAGAACGCCGCCGCCTCGCCCGCCACGCGCCCGATGGTGGGCGAGGGGATCACGATCGGGGGAAACCTGCGCGACTGGGACCGCCGCGCGGGCCTGCGCGCCATCGCCATGCCCACGCTCGTCGTGACCGGCGAGTTCGACGAGATCGCGATCGACTGCCACCAGACCCTGCGCGACGGCATCGCGGGCGCCAGACTCGAGATGATGAAAGGCACGTCCCACATGCTGATGACCGAAGCGCCGCGGGCGTACAACCGGCTGCTCGCGGAATTTCTCGCCTGACGGCTTGAATTGCGCTCCGTATTGGAGTACACGCGCGGCCCTCGAAGCCAGGAGTCACACCGTTGCTGTTCGATCTAGCGATCCGCGCAACGTCTGTCCGCTTCATCGACCCGCGCGGCTAGTCCGCCGGCGGCCGGTGCTGCGAACCGGCGTTGTCCAGAAACCGAAGCCCAATCCACGCGGAGCATCCGCGTCCACGCGCGCGCGTCCATGGTGGCGCGCGTGCCGCCAGGGTCATGTCATGAGCGAAGAAAGCGCCAGCCGCGAAGTCGCGGCCGCGGTAATGAAATTGATGACGGTGCTGCGGCCTGAAAGCGAAGCGGGCCGCAAGCTGTCGGCATGGGCGCGCGCGAGCCAGGCGTTGCTGGGCGTGCGTTACGAGAAGCTGGTGAAGCCCGCCGGGCGCGCGCGCAGGAACGCCGAGGCGCCGCTCACGCGCGCCGCCTGGGAGCGCTTGCGCCGCGGTCTCGGCGCGCGCGTGAAGAACGCCCGCGCGGGCCGTTTTGCGCAAAACGCCATGCTTCTCGCCGAGGCGCTGCGGCTGACGGATGTGGAGGCCCGCCTGTTCGCCGCGCTGGCGGCGATCGCGCACGACGGCTCGCTCGAGGAGCTCTGCGAGCAGATCGCCGCGACGCGCGCGCTGGGCGGGGAGGAGATCGTCGCCACCTGCGCGGGCGTGGATCGGGCGGAGGCGCTCGCCGCCCTCGGCCATGGCACGCTCGTGTCGCTCGGTCTCGTCGCCGGCACCGATGGGCGGCCCGGTCATTTCGATCTCTATGTGCCGTACGACATCGTGCGCGCGCTTCGCGGCGCGCGCGACCTCGCGGATATCGAGACGGCTCTTCTCGGCCCGCCCGCCGCCTCGCCGCTGACGCTCGCGGATTTCGGCCATGTGGGCGCGGAGCGCGATTTTGCGCGCGATCTCCTGCGCGGCGCGGTCGCACGCAGCGCGCGCGGCGTCAACGTGCTGCTCTACGGCCCGCCGGGCGGCGGCAAGACCGAACTGGCGAAGGTGCTCGCTCGCGAGGCCGGCTCGCGGCTGTTCGCGGTGCGCGACAGCGACAGCTATGGCGACGAGTTGAACCGCCATGACCGTTTCGCGGCGCTCAAGCTTGGCGAAAGGCTGCTTGCCCGCCGCGGCCCGGCGGTGCTGCTGTTCGACGAGATGGAAGACATCCAGCAGTCCGGCGAAGTCAGCTTCAGCGCCGGCCGGCGCATCCGGCGCGCGGGCTCCAAGGCGCATTTTAACCGCTTCCTGGAAGGCAACGCGGTTCCGATCGTCTGGACGGCCAACGCGCTGGAGGAGTTCGATCCCGCATTCCTGCGGCGCATGAGCTTCGCGTTCGAGATGAAGGCGCCGCCCGCCAGCGCGCGTGCGCGCCTGTGGCTGAAGGCGGCGTCCGAACACGGCCTCGTGCTCGACGAGGCGCGCGCGAACGCATTGGCGCGGCGCTATCCGGCGGTGCCGGCGCTGGCACAATCCGCGTCGGCGGCCGTTGCCCTGGCGCATGGTGATGGTGGGGCGATCGATTTCGTCGCGAGCCGGATGTCGCGCGCGGTCTACGGCGCGGCGCGGACTGACGCGCGGGGGCTGTCTTCCTGCGACGTTT
This sequence comes from Rhizomicrobium sp., assembly GCA_035499995.1. Lineage (GTDB taxonomy): Bacteria > Pseudomonadota > Alphaproteobacteria > Micropepsales > Micropepsaceae > Rhizomicrobium. The sequence goes on from DATJXR010000040.1 coordinate 39,952, forward strand.
CACTGCTCAACGCCGATTGCGATCTCCAGCTCCTGGAACGCAATGCCGCGGCGATGCCCCGCAACGTCTCATTCTGCTTCCACGGGCCGAGCGGCACCGGCAAATCGCTCTACGCGCGCACGCTTGCCGCCAGGCTCGACCTGGAGGTGCTGGAAAAGCGCGGCTCGGATTTTCTGTCCAAATGGGTGGGCGAGGGCGAGAAGCGTGTGGCCGCGGCTTTTGACGAAGCCGCGCGCGACGGCCGCTTCCTCGTCATCGACGAGGCGGAAAGCCTGTTCTGGGCGCGGGGCGGCGCCGAGCGCTCCTGGGAAGTGTCGCTGGTGAACGAGTTCCTGGTGGCGCTGGAACATCACGCCTGGCCGGTCGCGATCACCACCAATCATCTGGAGCGGATCGATCCCGCCGCGTTGCGGCGCTTCACGTTCAAGGTGAAGCTCGATGCCATGACGCCGGCGCAGGCGTCGCGCGCCTTCCAGTCCTATTTTGCCCTGCCGCCGCCGCCCGCGCTGGCCGAAGTGACGGGGCTGACGCCGGGCGACTTCGCCGTGGTGAAGAAGCAGCTCGACTGCCTGGGCACCGCCACGCCCGCCGCCATCGCCGACATGCTCGAGCGCGAAGTGCGCGCGAAGTCGGCTGGCGGACGGCGAATGGGATTCTAGAGCAGGATCGCTCTTCTTCGAATGGCGATCCCGCTCCAGGTATCTGATTGACGCGCAATTTTTCGGGCGAACCGCTGCATACTTCGCCCGATTGCGCTCTAGCCTGGCGCGGAGAAGCCCACCGCCAGCGCCCGGAATGCTGCGTCCAGGATCGTCTCGATCGGGTAGCCCAGTCCCCCCGACATCTGCAGCATCACCACGCCGTGGATGGTGGCCCAGTAGACGTGCCCGATGACGTTGGGGTCGCCGCGCACCATGCCGGTGGCGATCAGGGGTTCGACGTGGCGGGTGAGGGTGGCGCGGGCGCGGTCCTGGGCGCGGGCGAGCCCGGGGTACCGTTCGCGATGGTGCTGGGGGATGTCGAACATCAGCCGGTAGGAATCCGGGTCGTCGAGCGCGAACCTGATATAGGCCTCGGCCACGGCGCTGGCGGCGGCGATGGCGCTGGGGCCGTCATGCGGCCTGGGCCGGGCGTTGAACGCGGCCTCCAGCGTGGCGGAGAAATTCTCATAGGCCCGCGCCTGGACGGCGGCCAGGATCTCGTCCTTGTCCTTGAAGTAGCGGTAGGGCGTCATCGGGCTCACGCCGAGCGCCGCCGCCAGCTCGCGCATGGTGAAGCCCGAAAGCCCCTTGGCCGCGAATATGCGCGAGGCCGCGGCGCAGAGGCGGTCGCGGAAATCCTGGACTTCGGCCTTGGACAGGGCGCGGGGCATGCGGGACCAAAAAAAACTTCGAGTCGGGTCTTGAAAACTCTAATTCTTACATTATAAATTTACAACGTAAATTTCCTCGAGGACAAGCCCGTGAACGCACCTGTGCGCATCGAGAGCAAGAACCCCTTCCTCAGCGGCAATTTCGGCCCCATCCACAGCGAGGACGATTTCGCCGATCTGCCCGTCACCGGCGAAATCCCCAGGGACCTCGCGGGCGCCTATTTCCGCAACGGGCCCAACCCGCAGTTCGCCCCGCGCGACGATTTCCATCACTGGTTCGCGGGCGACGGCATGATCCACGGTTTCTACGTCGAGGCCGGCAAGGTGCGCTACCGCAACCGTTACGTCCGCACCCCGAAATGGGAGCTGGAGAACAAGGCGGGCCATGCGCTCTACGGCACCTTCGGCAATCCCATGACGAGCGATCCGTCGGTGGCCGGCAAGGACAGCGGCGTCGCCAACACCAACATCGTCTGGCACGCGGGCCGGCTGCTGGCGCTGGAGGAAGGCCACCAGCCCTTCGAGATGGATCCGCGCACGCTCGCCTCCAGGGGCTATCGCGATTACGCCGGCGCCGCGCACCGCTTCACCGCCCATCCCAAGCTCGATCCCGAGACCGGGGAGATGGTGTTCTTCGGCTACATGGCGGGCGAGCAGTTCTTCTCCCGCACGGTCGCCTATGGCGTGGCCGACAGGACCGGAAAGGTCGCGCGGCTCGACATGTTCGAGGCGCCTTACTGCTCCATGATCCATGATTTCTTCGTGACGAAGAACTACGTCGCCTTCCCCGTCCTGCCGCTGACGGGCGATCTGGCGCGCGCCATGCGGGGCGGGCCGGCCTTCGCCTGGGAGCCGGAGAAGGGTTCGCACATCGCCGTGATGCGGCGCGACGGCGCGGTCTCTTCCATCAAGTGGTTCGAGACCGGCGCCTGCTATGTCTTCCATCCCATGAACATGTGGGACGATGGCGACCACATCTATGCCGACGTGATGCAGTACGACACGGCCCCGCTCTTCCCCAATGCCGACGGCTCGGCAGGCGAGCCGGCGCGCGCGCGCCTGGCGCGCTGGACCTTCGACCTGAAGGCGGCAACGCTGAAGCGCGAATATGTCGACGATCTCGCCGGCGAATTTCCCCGGCTGGACGAGCGCCGCGCCGGGCTCCCCTATCGGCACGGCTATTTCGCCGCCGGCGCCGATCCGGACTGCAACGATGTCAGTTTCGATTCCATCGCCCATATCGACTGGGCGACGGGCGCAAGGCAGGTCTACACCTTCCCCAGGGGCGACACCCCGGGCGAGCCGGTGTTCGTGCCGCGCGCGCCCGGCGCCGGGGAGGGCGACGGCTGGCTCGTCGCCACCGTCTATCGGGGCGCGAGCGACACGACCGACCTGGCGGTGTTCGACGCGCGAAACGTCGCCCGGGGCCCGGTGGGCACCGCTTCGCTGCCCCGGCGCGTGCCGTTCGGCTTCCACGGCAACTGGGTTCCGGCGGCGGGGATCTGAACATGGTCACGCTCAAATACTTCCTGATGTCCGTTCGCCCGCTGGCGGAGGATTTGCTCTCCACCATCGTCTTCGCGCTGCTTTACGACATCACCGGCAACCTCACGCTCGGCATTCTTCTCGGCATGACAGTGGGCGTAAGCCAGATCGTCTTCTACAGGCTGACCAAGCGGCCGATCTACGCCATGCAGTGGATGAGCCTGGGTCTGGTGCTCGTCCTGGGCACCGCGAGCCTGATAACCGGCAATGCCCGCTTCGCCATGCTCAAGCCCAGCGTCGGCATGGCGGCGGTGGCTTCGGTCATGCTTATACCGGGCTGGCAGGCGCGCTACGCGCCGGCCATCGTGCGCGACAATCTGAGCGCGCGGGCGCTGGCGCTGTGGGGTTACGCCTGGTCGGCGCTGATATTCGCGCTCGCCGCCGCCAATCTCTATGTCGCGCTGAACATGAGCTACTCGGCATGGGTCTGGTACACGACCTTCATCCCGCTCTCGGCGCAGTTTTGCCTGTTCCTGATCCAGTTCACCACCATACGCGCGCATCTGGTGCGGAAGTTCCGCACCAGCGGGGCGCCGGCGGAGTAGGGCGTCACGTGAAGTTGGCGTCCACGGTCAGCGCATTCACGCCGTCGATCTGGATGACGTAATCCTGCCCCGCCTGGTAGCCGGCCACGCCGTTGGCGTCGACGATGACGAAGGTATGGCCCGCCAGCGCGCCGGAGTCCGGCTTGAACAGCACCGCGTCGTGCGCGGCGAGCTGGCCGGAGCCGATGGCGGCGGCAAGCTCGCTGTCGAAATTCTTTCCCGGGTCGAGCGCGCCCGCCGCCACCGTGGCGTCGACGGCGTCGACAGCCAGGCCGAAGATGTCGTGCGCGGCGTCGAAATCGGTGATCACGTCGTGGGCCTTGCCGGTCGAGTCCGACACGCTGTCGTAATAGAAGGTATCGGCGCCCGCCCCGCCGGTCATCCGGTCGGCGCCGCCGCGGCCCTCGAAACCGTCATTGCCGTGTCCGCCGGTCAGCACGTCGTTGCCGGCGCCGCCCTGAAGATAGAACGCGCCGTCGGTCTCCTTGCTGCCGTTGAAGTTCAGCGTGTGGCTGCTGCTCAATCCGTTGGCGTAGACGAACAGCGTCTGGCCGGCGGGCACCGCGGAATCGGCGGCGATGAGCCTGTGATTGAGGCCGCCACCCGGGACAAGCGTGTCGAAGTCCTTGAGCAGATGGCTGTTCAGCACCAGGCCCGTGGCCGAGGTGTCGTAGTCGATGAAGAGCTGGTTGGTGCCGGTGCCGCCGTCGATCCGCGTGTCGGCTGAAAGCGGGGCGTAGATGGCGACGTTGTCGTTGCCGGCTCCGGCCTGGACGATGTTGGTGCCGCCGTAGAGATTGAGGCTGTCGTTGCCCGCGCCGCCGTCGATGGTGGTGTGGAAGCGTCCGCCATAGATCGTGTCGTCGCCGGCGCCGCCCTTGACGACCAGCGAGCCGTCGGCTTCGGCGCTGTCGTCGAAGGTGAGCTGGTTGCCGGCGCCGAGCGTGCCGGCGTTGACGGTGAGCGACGCACCCGCTGCGACCACGGAGTTGGCGAGCGACAGCTCGTAGGAGAATCCCGCGTCCAGCACGATGGCCTCGACGCTGACGAGATTGACGGACGACAGCGACAGATAGCTGGCGCCATAATTGCCTTTCAGGACCAGCGTATCGTTGCCCGCGCCGCCGTTCACCTCGTCGCCGCTGCTCATGGCCGCGCCGAACTGGAAGACGTCGTCGCCCCCGCCGCCGGCGACGATGTCGTCGCCGCCCTGGCTCATGTTGAAGACGTCGTCGCCGGAGGTGCCCGTCAGGTTGTCGTCTCCGCTGGTGCCCTTGAAGTTCATCGCCGCCGTCCCTTCGCGGCGCGCCAACCGCGCGCCCACCACCGAAGAGCCCTAGCCGCGAGCCGCGCGGATTTCTTGGGCGCCCGCGTCAGCCTTGTCGCCAAGCGACGGCGCTTGGCGAAATCCGGCCGGATTTTGCGCGATACGACACGGCAAAGCGCTCCGGCGCCGGGGATTTTTCGTCATCCGGCGGGGGGCAAAGTGCCGTCTTGCGCGCCGCCGGCGGCGCGGTAGAAGCGGGCGGGGAGTTTCGGACAATCATGGACCCGCCACCCTCTGATTACCGTCTTCTGCGGTTCTGGTCGGACGATCTGCCGGTGCATCAGCGGCTGGCGGCGTGGCGCACCGTGCTGGGGCGCAAGCTGCTGCGCGTGGAGATCGAGCCCCTCTCCGACCAGCCGTTCCAGGTGGATGCGAGCCTGCGCGCGCTGCCCGACTTCCGCTTCGGCGTGGGGCTGTTCGGGCCTTCGCTCAGCCGCCGCACCGCCGAACTCGTCCAGGCCGACAACGACGATGTCTATGTCCTCGTCAACCTGGAAGGGCCGTTCACCGTGAGCCTGGCGGGCAACGACATGCCGCTGGGGGAGGGCGACGCCATTTTCCTGTCGTGCCGCCAGCCGGCGAGCTTCCTGCGGCCGGTGGCGGGGCGGCTGCTCGTGGCGCGCTTCCGCCGCGCGCCGCTCGCCGATCTGGTATCGGAGCTGGAGTCCTGCGCCGGCCGGCCCATCCGGCGTGCGGTGGAGGCCGTGCGCCTTCTGTCGAGCGCGCTGCGCGCGCTGGACGAGAACCAGGGCCTGGAAACCGAGGAGGTGCGCAAGTTCGTCTCCCGGCAGGCATACGACATGATGGCGCTCATGCTGAACAGCTCGCGCGGGCCGCTCGAGCATCACGCGGGCGGAAGCGCCGCCGCGCGCATGCGCGCGATCCGCGCCTACATCGCCGATCACCTGGCGCGCCAGGATCTGTCCGTCGCCGGCGTCGCCGCCGCCCATCGCGTGTCGCCGCGGCACGTGCAGCGCTTCTTCGAGGCCGAAGGGCTGACCTTCTCCGAATACGTGCTGGCCAAGCGGCTGCAGCACGTGCATGCCGCGCTCAGCGATCCGCGCCAGGACCACCGCGCCATCGGCGAGATCGCGCTCGCCGCCGGCTTCGGCGACGTCTCGCACTTCAATCGCGCCTTCCGCCGGCACTACGGCGCCTCGCCGACGGCGGTGCGCCAGTCGCGGCCGTGACCGGCATGGCCGCGAGGCGCGCGCGTCAGATGAAGTTGGCCGTCGTCAGCGTGCCGATGATCCCCGGGTCGTTGATCTGCATGACGTAGTCGGCGCCGGCCTGGTAGCCCGCCACGCCGTTGGCGTCGACGATCAGGAAGGTCTCGCCCTGGCCGGTGCCCGCGCTCGGGGCGAACAGGACCGCGTGGTGCGCGGCGAGCTTGGAGCTGCCGATCGCCGCGGCAAGGTTGGTGTCGAAATTCCCCAGATCGTCGTTCAGCGTGCCGGCGGTGACCTTGGCATCGATGCCGGTGACGGAGACATTGAGGTCGAACTTGTCCGCCGAGGCGATGAAGTCGGTGATCGTGTCGCGGCCGTAGCCGGTGGATTCCGACACGGCGTCGTAGACGAAGGTGTCGGCGCCCGAGCCGCCGGAAAGAAGATCGCCGCCGCCGCCGCCATAGATCGTGTCCGCGCCCTTGCCGGTGGTGATCGTATCGCTCGCCGCGGTGCCCTTGATGCTGAACGATCCGTCGGTTTCGGCCGAGCCGTTGAAGGTGAGCCCGCCGCCCACGCCGCCCGCGGTTGCGTCGACCGTCAGCGTGGCGCCGGAGGCGACGTTCGCGTCGTTGGTGGTGATGCTGTATTGGCCGGCCGTCGCGTCGAGATAGAGGAATTCGACGTTCGTCAGGGTCGTGGCGCCGAACGTCATGTTGAGTATCGAGCTGATGAGGACGGCGTCGTTGCCCGCTCCGCCATCGACGGAGTCGCCGGCGGTGAAATTCCCGAATTCGACGATGTCGTTGCCGCCGCCCCCGGAAATGTGGGCGGCCGTGGCGTCGGTCATGTCGAAAATGTCGGTCTTCGCGCCGCCGGTGGCGTTGCAGGTGCCGGCGCCGGACACGATGTAGAACCCGCCATCGGTCTCGGCCGAGCCGTTGAACGTCAGGGTTTCGGTAGAGAGGAGCGAGGAGGCATCGATCTCGAGCGAAGCGCCGGACGCGACGTTGCCGTCCGCGGTGGTGAAGGAATAGTCGACCCCGGTGCTTCCCTGCACGACGATCTTCTCGACGCTCTGGAGCGTGAAGTTGTTGAAGGTGACGCCGGCGGAATAATCGCCATAGAGCGTCAGCGTGTCGTTGCCGGTTCCGCCGTTGATCTGGTCCGCCGCGGTGAACGCGCCGCCGCCATAGATCGCGTCGTCCCCGCCGCCCGCGAACACGACATCGTTGCCGCCCGCCGAAATGGAGATCTGGTCGGCCTGGGCGCCGCCGTCCAGGGCATCGTTGCCGGCGCCGCCGGAAAGCCTGAACGAGCCGTCCGTCTCCAGCGAGCCGTCGAAATTGAGCGAGTCGCTCGCGCCAAGCGACCCGGCATCCACCGCCAGCGTCTGGCCGGCGCCCACATTGGCATCCGCCGTGGTCAGGACGTAGCTGTGCCCGCCCGTCAACTCGATCTTTTCGACGTTGACGATGGTGGTGGCTCCGAAGTCGACCCCGCCCGAATAGTCGCCATTGAGCTGGATGGTGTCGTTGCCCGTGCCGCCGTCGATATGGTCGAAGGCGTCCAGCGTCGCGCCCAGGTAGAACGTGTCGTTCCCGCCGCCGCCGCTCAGCGTGTCGGTGCCGCCGCTGCCGCTGTCGATGATGTCGTCCTGCGCGCCGCCGGTGATCACATCGTTGCCGGCGCCGCCCTGGATGGACAGGGAGCCGTCCGTCTCGGCTGACGCGTCGAAGGTCAGGGTGCCGGCCGCCGGGCCGAGCGTCACGTACATCTGCTGGCCCGCGGCGACGGTCGCGTCGTTGGTGGTGAGATTGTAGCTGTAGGGCCCGTCCAGCGTCAGCGACAGGATGTTCGTCAACGTCGTGGCCGAGAACACGAAGCCGGCCGAATAGTCGCCGTAGACGTTGAGCTGGTCGTTGCCGCCTCCGCCGTCGATGTGGCTGGTCGCGGAGAAGGCGTCGGTGAGCGAGATGGTGTCGGCGCCCGCGCCGCCGGTCACGTCGATCGTCCCATCCGTCTCCGCGCGGCCGTCCAGGCTCAGCGTGTTCGCGGCTCCGAGCTGGGAGGCATCCACCGTCATGGTCTGGCCCGCCGCCACGTTGGCGTCGTCGGTGGCCAGCACGTAATTGTAGCCGCCGCCGAGGTCGAGCGTCTCCACGCTGGTGAGCGTGGCCGGGTTCAGGTCGAGGTTGAAATTCCCGGCGATGCGCACGATGTCGTTGCCCGCGCCGCCGTCGATCACGGACTGCGCGCTGAAATTGCCGATCAGGGTGATCTGGTCGTCGCCCGCGCCGGCGTGGACGGCGCTGGCGAATCCATGCGTGGAAAGGCTCAGGTCGATCACGTCGTCGCCGGCGCCGGTGGTGATGTCGTTGTTGGCGGCGCAGCCCACGACGACGAAGCTGCCGTCGGTCTCCGCCGAGCCGTCGAACGTGAACGCGGACGAGAGGTTAGTGACGCCGGAGGCGTCCACGCGCATCGTCGCGCCGGCGGCGACGGTGGCGTCGCTGGTGACGATGTCGTAACCCGGGCTGAAAAGCAGGTCGAGCGTCTCGACATTGATCATGGTGCCGGCGCCGAAGTGCAGGCCGGCGGTGTAATCGCCAGAAAGCGACACGGTGTCGTTGCCCGCGCCGCCGTCGATGTGGCTCGCCGCGGTCTCGCCGCTGCCCAACGCGATGGAGTCGTCGCCCGCGCCGCCGATGACGCTGAAGTTCCCCGAATTGGCGTAGGACGCGTCCAGCGTCAGCGTATCCGCGGCGCCAAGCGGCTTGGCGTTGATGGTGAAGGCGCCGGAGCCGATTCCGGTGCCGAGGTCGAGATCGTAGCTGTGTCCGGCCTTCAGCTGGATGGTCTCCACGCCGGTGACGTCCAACGTCGAGAAATCCAGCCCAGCGGAGTAGTCGCCGTTGAGCACCAGCTTGTCGGCGCCGTTGCCGCCGTCGACGAAATCGCCGGCGCCGAGGCTCGCGCCCATGTTGATGGTGTCGTCGCCGTCGCCGCCGCTGACCGTGTCCGCGCCGCCGCCCGGCGTGATGACGTCGTTGCCGTCTCCGCCTTCGATGGTGTCGCCCTGGGCGCCGCCGGTGATCTGGTCGTTGCCGGGCCCGCCGGTGATGTCGAAGCTGCCGTCGGTCTCGCCATGGCCGTTGAAGTTCAGCACGTCCGCCGCGCTCGCCAGCCCGGAGGCGTCCACCGTCAGCGTCTGGCCCGCGGCCACGACCGGGTTGGTCGTCGTGAGCCCGTAGCTGAAGTCGCCGTCGAGCTGGATATTCTCCACATCGACCATGGTCGAATACTGGAAGACCACGTTGGCGTGCTCGTCGATGACGACGGTGTCGTTGCCCGCGCCGCCGTCGATGCGGTCCTGGGCGTTGAAGGCGCCGGTCTGGCTGAATTCGATGGTGTCGTCGCCGTCGCCGGCGTGGACGGTGTCGTTGCCGATGCCGGGGTCGATGGTGTCCGTCCCGCCATTGGTCTTGATGAAATCGTTTCCGGCGCCGCCAAGGACGGTATCGACGCCGTTGCCGGTGGTGACGCTGAAGCGCCCGTCGGTTTCCGCGCTGCCGTCGAAAAAGACGCTGTCGGAGGAACCCAGCGTGCCCGCGTTCACCTGGAGCACGCGATTGAGCGCGACGTTGCCGTCGTTGGTGACGATGTCGTAGTCGAAGCCCGCGCCCAGCACGAGCTTCTCCACGCCGATCAGCGTGTTCGCGCCCAGCACCAGCCCGGCGGAATAGTCGCCCAGGATGGTGACGGTGTCGTTGCCGCCCTGGCCGTTGATCTGGTCGCCCGCGTCCAGCGTCGCGCCCATCTGGATCGTGTCGTCGCCCGCGCCGGCCTTGACAATGTCCTCGCCGCCTTGCGTCATGTTGAACAGGTCGTTGCCGGTGGTGCCCACCAGATCGTCGTCGCCCGCCGTGCCCTTGAAATTCATCGCCTTCGTTCCCGCGTGACTCCGCGGCAAACTAGGAACGGCCAAATCCCCGCTTCTTGGCGCATAGCGACCGGATAGGCCGAAAACGACATCGCGGGCGCGCGCGGCCCCGCGCTTAACCCAAACGGATGGTTGCGTTTCCCGCTTTTCGCGCCGCGGCGTTAGCCAGCCGGCGGAATCGCCTTGAACTCGCCAGAATGGCGGATAGATATTTGTCCCTGGGTTCGGTCCGGAGGGCGCCGCCGTCCGCATCGAAGGGTGTTTGGTATGGATGGTCCGCCGCCAGATTTCCGGCTGTTGAGGTTTTCGTCCGATCGCTACGCCGAGAGCGACCGCCGCGAATCCTGGGAGCGCATTCTCGCGCGCAAGCTTCTGCACGTCGACGTCCAGCCGCTGTCGGACGCGCCTTACCGCGCGCATGCGAGCCTGAGGCTGCTTCCGGGCCTGCGCTTCGGCGCGGGCAATGTCGGCGCCTCCGTCAACAGCCGCGGCCGCGCCATCCTGCGCGACGACAACGACGATTTCTCCATCGTCATCAATCTCGAAGGCTCGCTGATGGCCAGCCAGCGCGGCCGCGAGATCGCGCTGGAGGCGGGCGACGCCTATCTCATGGCCTGCGCGGAGGATGGCGTCTATGCCCGCCCGGCGCGCGGCCATCTCATGCTGGCGCGCTTTCCGCACCGGGCGCTGGCGCCGATGGTGCCGGGCCTCTACGACCGCGTGGCCAGGCCCATCCCCCGCACCACCGAGGCGCTGCGCCTGCTCACCTCCTATTTCCGCGTGCTGGAAGACAACCAGGCGCTCGCCACGCCGGAGCTGCGCGAGCTGGTGACCCGGCATTGCTACGACCTGATCGCGCTGGTGCTGAACCCCACGCGCGAGCAGATCGACCTGGCCGGCCGCGGCCTGCGCGCCGGCCGGCTTAGCGCGCTCAAGTCCTTCGTGCACGACAATCTCACCCGCCACGACCTTTCGGTGCAGCACGCCGCCCAGAAGCACCGGCTGTCGCCGCGCCAGGTGCAGCGGCTGTTCGAGGGCGAGGGGATGACCTTCTCCGAATACGTGCAGCAGGAGCGCCTGCGCCGCGTGCATGGCGAGCTGATCGATCCGTTGTCGAAGCGCAGCATCAGCGACATCGCCTACGACGCCGGCTTCGGCGACATCTCGCACTTCAACCGCGCCTTCCGCCGCCGCTACGGCGCCTCGCCCAGCGAGGTCCGCCACCGCGACGTCGTCACCCTCGAAGAGGCCCGCGCCAACGCGCGGCCGTATTGAGCGGGGCGGCCCCGCCGCCGCCCGAGCTTCCTCCGCCGCTGTCGCGGGAGAGGAAGCGGCCATCGGCGCAAACGAAATTCGCGGCAAGACCGCCGCAACGCTCAGATGAAATCCGCCGCGGCGAGCGTTCCGGTCATGCCGGTCACCTCGATCGCGTAGTCGGCACCGGCCTGGTAGCCCGCCACGCCGTTGGCGTCGATGACGAGGAAGGTGTGGCCCGCGAGATTGCCGCTGTCGGGCGTGAACAGCACCGCGTCGCCGGCATGGAGCTGCGCGGCGCCGATCGCCGAAGCCAGATTGGCGTTGAAATGCCCGCTGTTGAGCAGGCCCGAGGCGACCGCGGCGTCGACCGCGGAAACGGCGCCGGGCAGGGCGATACGGTCCTGCGCCGCGTCGAAGTCTTTGATGCGGTCATAGGCCGTGCCACTGGAGTCCGAGGGGCCGTCATAGACGAAGGTATCCGCGCCCGCCCCGCCGGTCAGCGTGTCGGCGCCGCCCCCGCCCCTGATGGAATCGGCGCCCGCTCCGCCCACGAGGATGTCGGCCCCCGCGCCGCCCAGGATCTGGAAGGCGCCGTCGGTCTCGTGATGGCCGTTGAAATTGAGCTGGTCGCCCGCGCCCAGCGCGCTGCCGTCGATCTCGAGCGTATGGCCGGCCGCCACGTTCGCGTCCGCCGTGACGAGCTTGCAGGAATGGCCCGCGGCCAGCGCGATGTCCTCCACGTTGGTGACGGTGAATGCGGTGAAGGTGAGCCCCGCCGAATAGTCGCCGTCGAGATCGACGGTGTCGAAGCCGTCGCCGCCGTCGATGCGATCGGCGGCGGTGAGCGTGGCGCCCGCCTCGATCGTGTCGTCGCCTCCGCCGCCCTTGACGGTGTCGTTGCCGCCGACGGTCAGGTCGAAGGTGTCGGCCCCCGCCCCGCCGGTGAGCGAATCATCGCCCGCGCCGCCGATGATGTGGAAGGCGCCGTCCGTCTCGTGGCTGCCGTTGAAGGAGAGCGCATCCGCCGCGCGAAGCCCCGAGCCGTCGACGCGCAGCGTCTGGCCGGCTGCGACGTTGCCGTCGCTGGTGGTGAGCTTGTAGCTGAAGAACGGCCCCAGCACGATCTGCTCGACATTTGCGATCATGGCGGCGCTGAAGGTGAGGCCGGCCGAATAGTCGCCGTCGAGGTTCAGCGTGTCGGTGCCCGCGCCGCCGTCGAAATGATCGGAAGCGGCGAACGCATCGAAGGCGTAGAGCGTGTCGTTGCCGTCGCCGCCCTCAGCCACGTTGACGCCGCCCGCCAGGGCGAGCTGGTCGTCGCCCGCGCCGCCGGCGAGCGTGGAACGGTATGCTCCGCCAACCAGCGTGTCGTCGCCCGCGCCACCCGTGATCTTGACCGCCGCGCCGTTCTGGCCGATGGCGTCAAAATCGAGCCAGTTGCCGCTACCCAGGGCGCTGCCGTCCACGGTCAGCGTCTGGCCGTCGGACACCAGCGCATGCTGCTCGAAGAAATTGTAGTTGAACCCGGCCGTCACGACGATTTTCTGGATGTCCTCGATCGCGGTGGTGAGCGTGGTGCCGGCTGAATAGTCGCCGTTGAAGATCAGCGTGTTGGTGCCGCCTTCGCCGTCGATGGAGTATTCGCTGCCGCTGAACCAGGAACCGACATTGATCACGTCGTTGCCACTGGTGCCGTCGATCCCCACGTGGCTCAGCGCCGGGATGTCCGCGCCCTTGACCGTGATCGAGAATTTGTCGGCGCTTGTCCAGTTCTCGAGGTCGAGATGGGAGCCGTCGAAGCCATAGGCGCCGAAGGCCTGGTCGGGGAACTGAAGCACGATGGCGACGGTGTCGGGGTTCGCATCGCCCATGATCTCCGCGTCGTTGTGGATGCGGCCTTCGGTGGGATCGAACTGGGTGGACAGGAACGTCGCCGTGGACGCGGTCGCCGTCTGGAAGATCACCGCGGGCACGTTGGCCATGCTGGCATGGGTGTAATTGGTCGTCGCGGTGACGACGATGGCGGTGTCCACGAAGTCCGCCGGCGCGCCGGCGCCCGCGATGTCGCGATCGTCTCCGAAGCCGTCCGTGTCGCCGGCATCGCGGCCGGTGTCGCGTGTGCGCATGTCGTTCCTCGCGCGCGTGGGTGCGGGTTCAGTGGGTGAAATTCGCCGTGCTCAGCGTGCCGGTCAGGCCGGTCACGTCGATCACGTAGTCGGCGCCGGCCTGGTAGCCCGCCGTGCCGTTGGCATCGACGACGAGCAGCGTGTGGCCGGCGAGGTATCCGGCGGACGGCGTGAACAGCACCGCGTGGCCCGCCTGGAGCTGGCCCGCGCCGATGGCGGCGGCGAGGTTGGCGTCGAAATGCGGCGCGTAGAGCGGCCCGCCCGCCACCGCCGCGTCGATGCCCGTCACGGGCGTGCCGGCGAGGTCGAAGGTGTCGTGCGCGGCGTCGAATCCCTTGACGATGTCGAAGCCCACGCTCGTGGATTCGCCCACGGCGTTGTAGATGAAGGTGTCCGCGCCCATCCCCGCCGTCAGCGTGTCCTGGCCGGCGCCGCCGGTGAAGCTATTGGCGTGCTGGCCGCCGGTGAAGCTGTCGTCGCCCGCGCCGCCCAGGAACGCGTAGCTGCCGTCGGTTTCCTGCCTGGCGTTCACGGTGACGCCGTTGGCGGCGGTGTGGCTGCTCGCGTCCACGGTCATCGTGGCGCCGGCGGCGACGTTGCCGTCGTTCATGGTCAGGCTGTAGACCGCGTCGTTGAACAGCTTCAGCGTCTCCACGCTGATCAGCTGGTTGCCCTTGAAGGTGCAGCCGCCGGAGAAATCTCCCGTCAGGAACACGAGGTCGTTGCCGTCGCCGCCGTCGATCCGGCTGGTTTCGGCGGCGGAAGCGAGAAAGACGGTGTCATTGCCGCCCTTCCCCTGGATGACGTCCGTGCCGCCGGTGGTGGAGAACGAGTCGGACCCTGCGCCCCCGGTGAGCGTATCGTTGCCCGCGCCGCCGAAGATGAGCATGCGGACGCCCGCGTTGGTCACGCGCGAGCCGTTGAAGATGAGGGTGTCGCCGCTGCCCAGCGATGATCCGTCGATTTCGTTCGAGTAGAATCCGCTGAACGTGGTGGCGGCGACGGTGAGGTTGTAGCTGTGACCCGCTTCGACGGACAGCACACGGATGTCCTGCATCATTGCCGGCTTCAGGAGCAGCCCGGCGGAATAGTCGCCGTTGAGATCGATGCCGTCGTTGCCGCCGGCGCCGTTGATTCGGTCGCCGGAGTCGAACGACCCGCCCATCAGGAACGAGTCGTCGGCGGTTGCGGATCCGCGGACGGTGTCCTCGCCGCCCCGGCTGAGATTGAAGCTGCCGCCGGCTTGGCCGCCCACCAGCACGTCGTTCCCCGCGCCGCCGGTCATCGAGATATACCCGTCGGTCTCGTGGCTGCCGTTGAAGTTGAGCGTGTCGGACGCCCCCAGCGCGCTGGCGTCGACGCCCATGCTGGCGCCGGCGGCGACATTCGCGTCCGCGGTGGTCAGCTTGTAGCTGTGGCCGGCCGCCAGCTCGATCGTGCCGATGTTGGAGATCGTGCCGGGCTTGAACGCCAGGCCCTGCGAGTAGTCGCCGTCGAGAAAGATCTCGTCGGGCCCGCCGCCGCCGTCTATGCGGTCGCTGGCACCGAGGTTGGCGCCCATGCGCACGAAGTCGTATCCGCTGCCGCCCGTGTAATCGAGCAGCGCGCCGGTGTCGGCCGAGAAGTCGAACGTCAGCCCGTGCGAAGACACCGAGTCGGTCTGGTCGCCGACCGAGAACGTCTGTCCCGCCATGACGGTGCCCGCGCCCATCGTGATCGTGTTGGTGCCGCCGCCCAGCACCAGGAGCTTCTCCACGCTCACGATCTCGCTGGAAGCGATGGTGAGCGCGCCGGCGCCGTCATAGGGACCGTCGAGCTTCAGCGTGTCGTTGCCCGCGCCGCCGTCGACGTGATCGCCGGCGCCGAAGGTGGCGCCGAAATTGAAGATGTCGTCGCCGCCGAGTCCGCTGACCGTGTCGTTGCCGCCCTGGGTGAGGTTGAAGACGTCGTCGCCGGAGGTGCCGGTGAGAGTGTCGTTGCCGCTGGTGCCGAAGATGGCCATGGCCTGCTCCTGGAGGTGTGGGTGCCGCGCGCTGTGCTGCCGGCGACATTTGGTCGATTTTCGCGAGGAAAGTCTTGGACTTAGCCGCCCGCCCCGTTGTCCGACCGCGACCGGATTGTCCGTGGGCGACATCCCGATAGGCCGATCGCGCTATGCGCCTGCGGGCGGCCCGAAACGGGCGCGGCGCCCGCCGCCTCGCGCGGTCCGCGAGACGGCCGGGATTCGCCCCGCCGTCCGCGTGCGCAAAATTTTTCCGCCCGTGAAAAGCATGGTCACGGTGCCGCCAGAATCCACGGCGATGCTGACGTCTGCGATTTGCCGGGCGGCCCCGGGCGGGCGTAGGCTCGCCGGCACGCCTCATCCGGGGTGACGTCGGGGGAGTTTCATGATCAGGCGGCTATTTCTCATCGGCGCCGGTGTCGTCGGTGCGTTCGTGCTCGTGCTCGGCACGCTCTATTACATGGGCGGGAAGAACGGCTCGTCCGGCGGCTTCTTCGAGCGGCTGGCCAAGGGCGTGAGCTCCGTCACCCACGTGATGACCCCGGCGGAGGAAGCCGGGGCGCCGGAGTTCGCGTTCCACCGCCTGGAGATCGACACCTCCAAGGCCCAGCCCGAGGCCTGCCTGGTCTTCACCCGCGACCTCGACGTCTCCGGCCGCACCCATTACGAGGATTATCTCGCCGTCGATCCGGCCACCCGGATCGCCGTGCATGCGATCGACGCGCGGCTCTGCATCGCCGGCTTCACCTTCAACCAGACCTACAACGTCACGCTCAAGCCCGGCCTGCCCGACGCGGCGGGCGAGAAGCTCGCGCAGTCCGAGACCGTCCCCGTCGAGCTCGCCGACAAGCCGTCCATCGTGCGCTTCGCCGGCGGCATCGTCCTGCCCCGCGACAACGCCGAGGGCGTGCCGGTGACGACCGTCAACATCAACAGGCTCGACATCAAGCTGATCCGCGTGGGCGACCGGCTGCTCTCCCAGATCGAGAGCGGCACCGTCGACGAGACCACGCTCTATTCCTACGACGAGATCCAGCTCGAGAACGAGCAGGGCTCCGTCGTGTGGAAGGGCACGATGGACGTGGCCAACGTCAAGAACGACTCGGTGGTCACCAACATCCCCATCCACGACATGCTCAAGAACGAGCAGCCCGGCGCCTATGTGCTGATCGCCACCGACGCGGCCAAGGCGAAGACGGACGCGAACGGGGACGAAGACGCCGGCGACGACGAGATGGCCACGCAGTGGATCGTCGATTCCGACATCGCGCTCACCACCTTCCAGGGCGCGGGCGGGCTCACCGTCTTCACCCGCTCCTACGCCAGCGCCTCGCCGATGTCGGGGGTGAAGCTCACCCTGGTGGCGCGCGACAACAACATCCTCGCCACCACGACGACGAATTCCACCGGCCGCGCCGATTTCGATCCCGGCTTCTTCAACGGCAAGGGCGGCGACGAGCCCGTGGTGGTGATGGCCTACAATGGCGGGGATTTCAGCTTCCTGGATCTGCGCCGCCCCGCCTTCGACCTCACCGACCGCGGCGTCGGCGGCCGCGCCGTGCCGGGGGCGGTGGACGCCTATCTCTACACCGAGCGCGGCGTCTACCGGCCGGGCGAGACCGTGCGCCTGACCGCCATGATGCGCGACAATGTCGGCACCGCCGTCACCACCTCGCCGCTCACGCTGATCGCCACGCGGCCGGACGGCGTGGAATTCTCCCGCGTCACGGTGCCCGCGAGCCAGCTCGCGGCCGGCGCCGCCAGCTGGAACCTGCCGCTGCGCAAGACCTCGCCTCACGGCCGCTGGCAGGTCGCCGCCTATATCGATCCCAAAGGCGACGCCATCGGGCGCGTGCAGTTCGACGTGGCCGATTTCGTGCCGCAGCGGCTGAAGGTGACGCTGACGGCGGAAGAGAAATTCGCCCAGGCCAATTCCGATTTCCACATCAGGGCCGAGAGCCGCTTCCTGTACGGCGCGCCCGCCTCCGGCCTGTCGGGCGACGGCACGGCCACCATCAGCGCCGATCCCGATCCCTTCCCGCAATATGCCGGCTACCAGTTCGGGCGGGTGGACGATTCCTTCTCCGACGTGAAGCTCGACCTGCAGGTGCCCGACACCGACGCCGCGGGCGTCACCGACGTCACCGGCACCATCGGCGAGGTGGCCGCGACCACGCTGCCCCTGAAGGTGGACGCGACCGTCTCCATCCACGAGCCGGGCGGGCGCACCACCGACAAGAGCATCTCCATCCCCCTGCGCACGCACGACGCCGCCATCGGCATCCTGCCCGCGTTCCAGGGCCAGTCGGTGGCGGAAAGCGCGCCGGCCTATTTCGAGGCCATCGCAGTCGATGCCAATGGCAACCGCATCGCGCTCTCGGGCCTGAGCTACACCTGGGTGCGGGAAGACACGACCTATCAATGGTACCAGGACAGCGGCGCGTGGAAGTACCAGTCCGTCACCCGCGACCGGCTGATCACGTCGGGCCATCTCGACATCGGAACGGCCGCGCCCGCCAAGCTCTCCCAGGCGATGCCCTGGGGCACGTACCGCCTCACCATCGTCGATCCGAAATCCGGCGCCGCCTCGTCCTACCGCTACTACTCCGGCTGGGCCGCGTCGGAAGCCGGCGACCGGCCCGACCGCATCCCGGTGGCGGCGAACAAGCCCGCCTACAGGCCGGGCGAGACCGCGCACGTCTCCATCAAGCCCAGCGCGGACGGCAAGGCGCTGGTTGTGGTCGCGGGCGACCGCGTCTACTCCTCGCAGGTGATCGACGTGCCGGCGTCCGGCGCCGGCATCGACGTGCCGGTGTCGGCGGATTGGGGCGCGGGCGCCTATGTGCTCGTCACCGATTACCGCCCGCTCGACCAGGCCACGGGACGCGAGCCCGTGCGCTCCATCGGCGTGGCGTGGCTGGGCGTGGACAATTCCGCGCGCACGCTGGCCACCACCATCGGCGGTCCCGCCAAAATCACCCCGCGCCAGCACATCGTCATCCCGGTGACGATCAAGGGCCTCGACGGCGGCGAGGACGCCTATGTCACGCTGGCCGCGGTGGATGAAGGCATCCTGCAGCTCACCGACTACAAATCGCCCGACGCCGTGGGCTGGTACTTCGGCAAGCGCAAGCTCGGCGTGGGCATGCACGACGATTACGGCCGCCTCATCAAGCCGGTGAAGGCGCCCATCGGCTCCATCCGCGAGGGCGGCGACGAATTCGGCGGCCGCCCGCTGGCGGTGGTGCCCACCCAGACGGTGGCGCTGTTCTCCGGCATCGTGAAGGTCGGCGCGGGCGGCGTGGCCCAGATCCCGCTCGACGTGCCGGACTTCAACGGCGAATTGCGCCTGATGGCGGTGGCCTTCAGCGCCAACAAGCTCGGCAACGCCTCGCGCCCGCTCACCGTGCGCGATCCGGTGGTGGCCGACATCGTGCTGCCGCGCTTCCTGGCGCCCGGCGACCGCGCCGAGGCCGCGCTCAACATGAACAATGTCGAAGGTGCTTCGGGCGCCTATGTCGCCACCGTCACCACCTCCGGTCCCGTCGGCCTCGACGCCGCCGCCAGGCAGGACGTGATCGCCCGGCCGCTGGCCAAGGGCCAGCGCATCCTGGTGCCCGTGCCGCTGAACGGAACCGGGCTCGGCATCGCGGGCATCCACCTGACCGTGACGGGACCGGGCGGCTTCAAGGTCAGCCGCTCCTGGCCCATCGAGGTGCGCGCGCCCCAGCTCGACCAGTCGAGCGAGGACGTGGCCGTGCTCGGCGCGGGCCAGAGCTGGCGGGCCGATGCCAGGCTGATCGCGGGCCTCGTGCCTTCCACCTCCACCACGACTATCAGCGTCTCCTCCAGCCACGGCTACAACGACGTGGCGGGCCTGCTCAAATGGCTGTGGAAGTATCCCTATGGCTGCATCGAGCAGCAGACCAGCACGGCCATGCCGCTGCTCTATTTCAACGACATGGCGGGCCAGGCGGGCCTGCCGCAGGACAAGGCGCTGCACGACCGCATCCAGGACGCGGTGGACACCGTGCTCGACATGCAGAACTACGCCGGAAATTTCGGCATGTGGGGCCCGGGCAGCGACGCGGACAATTTCATCAGCGTCTTCGCGCTCGATTTCCTCTACCAGGCGCGCCAGAAGGGCTACGTCGTGCCGCTCGAGGCGCTGAGGCGCGGCGCCAGCTGGATGAAGACGCAGGCGACCACGGATTCCAACGACGACCAGATCCGCGCCTATGCCTTCTACGTGCTGTCGCGCGAGGGCCAGGTGAACCTGTCCGACCTGCGCTACTTCTCCGACACCCGCGGGCCGGAATGGAACAACGCCATCGCCGCCGCGTTGACCGGCGCCGCCGCCGCGGACGCGGGCGACCGCAGCCGCGCCAACTACGCCTTCAACCGCGCGCTCTCCATCTTGAATTCAGCCAAGCGCGACACCTACACGACGGACAATTACGGCTCGCTGCTGCGCGACCTCGCCGCCACCACCGGCCTGGCCATCGAGGGCGGCGATCCGGAGATCGTGCCCGCGCTGATGCGCAAGGTCGACGAGGTCGACATGCGCATCAACGACACCACCACGCAGGAGAAAGCCTGGATGCTGCGCGCCGCCTATGAGCTCACGCGCGAGCGCTCCACGCTCGCCATCGCGGTGAACGGCGCGGTCCAGAAGCCGCTGGACGGCGCGGTCCGGCTTGCCCCTTCGCTGGCGGCGCTGAACGCGGGCCTCAACATCCAGAACCGGGGCGACGCCAGCGTGTGGCGCGACGTCTCGGTGCAGGGCACGCCCAACGCCCCGCTGCCGGCCTACGCCTACGGGCTGACGGTGAAGAAGACGGTGTGGACCATGTCGGGCCAGCCCGCCGATCTCGCCACGCTCAGGCAGAACGACCGCGTGATGGTGGTGATCGAGGGCCAGATGACGGATTCGTTCTACCGCCACATGGGCGCGATCGATCTGCTGCCATCGGGGCTCGAGATCGAGATGCCGATCTCGGGCGACGACGCCAAGGCCTATCCCTGGCTCGGCACGCTCGACACGGTGGTGATGGAAGACGCGCGCGACGACCGCTTCGTCGCCGCCTTCGATGTGGGCTCGGAATACCAGGAGAAGCCCGATCCCAAGAAGCCGCCGCCGCCGCTGCCGTCGTACCGGCTGGCCTATGTCGCCCGCGCCGTCACCGCCGGCCATTTCGCCATGCCCGCCGCCGTGGTCGAGGACATGTACGCCCCCGCCACCCGCGCCCGCACCGACATGGGCGCGGTGAGCGTGGGGCAGTAATTTGGTTTAACCTCTCCCTTGTGGGGAGGTCGAAAAATGCGGAGCGCATTTTTCGGGCGGGGGGAGGGTTCCGGACATTTCGCACCGCGCCCCCCACCCGAAAAATTTCTCGCTGCGCTCGCAATTCTTCGACCTCCCCACAAGGGGGAGGTTAGTCTGAGCGCGCATGGGTAACCGGTCTTCCCGCCTGATCGTCCTGGCCTTCGCGCTCCTTGGCCTCGCCTGCGCGCTGGCGGCGGCCGACGTGGCCAATCCGCCGGACATGTCGCGTTACGAGAGCGTCTCGCCGGAGGTGGTGGCGCGGGACGGGACGCTGCTGCGCGCGTTTCTGTCGAAGGACGGGACCTGGAGGCTCGCCACCCATCCGCGCCAGGTGAACGCGCGCTATCTCGCCATCCTCAAGGCCTATGAGGACAAGCGGTTCGACGAGCATCAGGGTGTCGATCCGGCCGCGCTCGCCCGCGCCCTGGGGCAGTATCTCGGCGCGGGCCGCGTCGTTTCCGGCGCGTCCACGCTCACCATGCAGGCCGCGCGCCTGCTGGAGCCTGGGCGCTTCAACGCACGCGGCCGCGGGCTCGCCACCAAGTTCCTCCAGATGGTCCGCGCCGTGCAGCTGGAGGAGCGCTATTCCAAGGACGACATCCTCTCCATCTATCTCACGCTGGCGCCGGAGGGCGGCAATCTCGAGGGCATCCGCGCCGCCTCGCTGTCCTATTTCGGCAAGGAGCCTTCGGCGCTCGATCTCTCCGAAGCCGCGCTGCTGGTGGCGCTGCCGCAATCACCCACGCGGCTGCGCCCCGACCGGCACGGTCTCGCCGCCATCGCCGGCCGCAACAAGGTGCTGGCGCGGATGGTGGAGGAGGGCGTGGTCACCAAGTCCGACGCCGCGGTGGCGGAGCGCGAGGGCGTGCCGTCCTTCCGCCTCGCCATGCCGCTGGTCGCGCCGCATCTGGCCCAGCGCCTGGCGCGGCAGCGCAGGAACGCGCCCCGCATCGTCACCACGCTCGATGCGTCGCTCCAGCAATCGGTGGAGCGCATGGCCGCGCGCGAGCGTGCCTATTTCGACGACGCCTCCAGCCTCGCCATCGTGGTGGTGGACAACCGCACGCACGCGGTGCTCGCCTATGTGGGCGGCACGGACTACTGGGGCAAGTCCGGCCAGATCGACCTGGCGCGCCGCGCCCGCTCGCCCGGCTCCGCGCTCAAGCCCTTCATCTACGGCCTCGCCTTCGACGATCTGGTGCTGCATCCCTCCACCATGATGGAGGACGAGCCCACCCAGTTCGGCGATTATGCGCCGCACGATTTCGAGGGCGAGTTCCAGGGCGCGGTGACGGCGCGGGACGCGCTGCGCATGTCGCTCAACATCCCCGCGGTGGCGGCGCTGGAGCGCGTCGGCCCGCTACGCTTCACGCTGGCGCTGTCCAACGCCGGCGCCCGCCTCGCCTTTCCGACCAGGGACGCGCCCAGCCTTCCCGTCGCGCTGGGCGGTCTCGGCATCAGCGTGGCGGACATCGCCATGCTCTATTCCGGCATCGCCGACGGCGGCGAGGCGAGCCCGCTGCGCTACACGATGGATGCGCCCCGGGGCCCCGCGCACCGGCTCTTCGGCCCGGTCGCCGCGTGGTATCTGCGCGACATCCTGAAGGGCGTGACGCTGCCGGAAGGCTGGGCGATGGGGCAGGGGCTTCAGCGCGCGCGCACCATCGCCTTCAAGACCGGCACGTCCTACGGCTTCCGCGACGCCTGGTGCGTGGGCTTCTCCAACGACTACACGATCGGTGTGTGGGTCGGCCGGGCGGACGGCGCGCCCAGCACCGGGCGCATCGGGCGCGAGGCCGCGGCCCCCATCCTGCTCAAGACCTTCGAGCTCCTGCCGCGCGACGCAAATCCCGATCCGCCGCCGCCCGCCGGCGCGCTGCTCGTTTCGACCGACCGGCTGCCGCAAGGCCTGCGCGTCTTCCGCCGCGAGGCCGAGGCCGCCGCCGCGCCGCGCACCACGTCGGTGCCGCCGCCCACCATCGCGTTCCCGCCCAACGGCGCCACCGTCCCGCTGCCCGACGCGAAGGCGAAGGACAAGACCATCATGCTGAAGGCCGACGGCGGCGAGGCCCCGCTCACCTGGCTGGTCGACGGCAGGCCGCTCGGCCAGTTCGACCGCTTCGTGCCCGCGCTCTACGCCCCCACCGGCGAAGGCTTCGCCCGCATCACCGTGGTGGACAGCCGGGGCCGCAGCGACAGCGCCGAAGTGAAGTTCAAGCGGATGAAGTAGCGTCTCAACCTCCCCCTGGTGGGGAGGTCGAAAAACGCGCGAGCGTTTTTCGGGTGAGGGGAGTGGTGCCGTGCTGTCACCATCGCGCCCCTCACCCGAAGAATTTCTCGCTGCGCGCGAAATTCTTCGACCTCCCCACAAGGGGGAGGTTATTTTGTGCCCATGTCCGCCACAGACGACGAACCCGAATCCCCCGCGCGCCATCTGCATGTGATCGCGGAGGAGAGGGCGGTGGCGCGCGCGTTCCTGAGCGCGACCACGCCGGCGGAGCGCAGCCGCGCCTTCGCCATCCTGTTCGTGAGCCTGCTCTGCATGGGCGCGGGCCAGTCGGTGATCTACACCATCCTGCCGCCGCTCGGCCGCCAGCTCGGGCTCGAGCCGTTCCATGTCACCACCATCTTCGCCTGCTCGGCGCTGATCTGGATCTTCTCGTCCGCCTTCTGGGGCGCGCGCAGCGACATCTGGGGCCGCAAGCCCGTGATGCTGACGGGGCTCGCCGCCTTCGCCGTCTCCTTCGCCGCCTTCGCCTCGACCATGCTGTTCGGTCTCGATCATGTGCTGCCCGCGGCGCTGGTGTTCCCGCTGATGATCGCCTCGCGCTGCATCTACGGCACCTTCGGCTCGGGCACGTCGGCGGCGGCGCAGGCCTATGTCGCCGACCGCACCACGCCCCAGGAGCGCCTGCGTGGCGTCGCCATCATCTCCATGGCCTTCGCGCTGGGCACGACCTTCGGCCCGGTGATCGGCTCGGCGCTCACCTATCTGGGCCTCCTGGCGCCGTTCTATTTCATCTCCGGGCTGGCGGTGCTGAGCGCGGCGGCGATCTTCCTCTACCTGCCGGAGCGCACGCCGCCCTCGGCCCATCGCGCGCGGCCCGCGAGTCTGCACTGGTACGAGCCGCGCATGTTCCCCTTCGTCGCCTTCGGCCTGGTGCTGAGCCTGACCGCCTCGATCCCCATCCAGACCGTGGGCTTCTTCCTGCAGGACGTGCTCCGGCTCGATCCCCACGCCACCGCCCGGCTCACCGGCATCGGGCTGATGGCGTCGGCGCTCGCGGCCCTGTTCGCGCAGTTCGTGATCGTGCAGCGCTTCCGGCTGTCCTCGCGCATCCTGACCGTGGCCGGGCTGTCGCTGGCCGCGCTCTCCAACTGCGTGTTCGTGGTGGCGCACGATTTCTCCACCGTCGTCACCGCGCTGGTCATGTCGGGACTGGGCTTCGGCATGGCGCGGCCGGGCTTCACTTCGGGCGCCTCGCTGTCGGTGGCGCCGCACGAGCAGGGCGCCGTCGCCGGCCTGATCAACGCCGCCGGCGCCGCGGGCTTCATCTTCGGGCCCCTGGTCGGCTGGCTCTACGAATTCTCCCCCATCGTGCCCTACGCGGGCGGCGCCATGATGATGCTGGGCCTGCTCGCCGCGCAGTTCCTCTCGCCCGTGCTCTACCGCGCCGGCGACATCCCGCCCGAAGCCGGCACGCTGGAAGACCACGCCGAAACGCCGGTGCCGGAGGGGTGAGCGTGCTGCCCGGCGCGCGCGGGAGAGGACGCGACGCTCACCGCTCCTTCCTTTGCGCCTCCAGCAATATCTGCCCCAGCACCTGCTGGGTGGGGAATCCGTCCGCCGGCAATCCATGGGCCTGCTGATAGAGGCGCAGCGCGGCGCGGGCCTTGCGGCCGAGGATGCCGTCGATGTCGCCGATGTCGTAGCCCAGCGCCTTCAGGTCGGTCTGGAAGGCGATGCGGTCGTCATGGGTGAGCGGGATCTCGTCGCGCGGCCACGGCGCCACGAGCTCGCCGCCGCCGGCGACGCGGTCGGCAAGCAGGCACACGCCCAGGGCATAGGACGCGGCGTTGTTGTACGTGAGGACCGTCTTGAAATTGTCGAACACCAGGAAGGCCGGCCCGCGCGCACCCGCGGGCAGGTAGATCGCGCCCGGCTCCTCGCTCTTGGCAAGCGCCGTGCCGCCGGCGCGCGTCACGCCGAGCGTCCGCCACTGCGCGAGGGGGCGCGCGGTGTCGCCGTCCGCCAGCGCGTAGTCGAAACCGGCGGGCAGCGTCACCTCGGTCTCGCAGGGGAGCCCGCGCTCCCAGCCCGCGTCGGCCAGCAGCGAGGCGGTGGAGGCCAGCGCGTCGGGCGCGGAGTGCCACAGGTCGCGCTTGCCGTCGTTGTCTCCGTCCACCGCGTGCGCCAGGAAGGCGCTGGGCACGAACTGGGTGTTGCCGAACGCGCCCGCCCAGGACGACGTCATGGCCTGGGGCGACAGGTTCTCCTGCTGCTCCATCTTCAGCGCGTCGATGAGCTCCTTGCGGGCATACTCGGTGCGCGGGCCGTCATAGGCGAGCGTCGCCAGCGCCTCGAACATGTTGTAGTGGCCCATGGCGGAGCCGTAATTCGACTCCATCCCCCAGATCGCCACCAGGATCTCGCGCGGCACGCCGTAGCGCTGCTCGTCGTTGGACAGATAACCGGAATAAAGCTGCGCCATCTGCTGGCCGTGGGCGACGCGATCGGCGGACACCGCGCCGTCGATGTAGCTCCAGATCGGCTTGACGAATTCCGGCTGCTGCAGATTGGCCTGCTCCACGTCGGCGTTGCGGCGGATGCCGGCCATCGAAGCGTCGTAGATCGCGGGCGCGATGCCGGCCTTGATCGCCACGTCGCGGAAGTCGCGGATGAAGGCGGCGAATTTGGCGTCCTGCTGCGCCGCCAGCTGGGCGGCCTGCTGGGTGGTGAGCGCGACGGCGGAAGGGTTGGGCGCGGGCGTCGGCACGCCCACGGGCCCTGGAGGCTGGGCCAGTGCCACGCCAGTCCCCATCGTCAAGCAGAAACAGGCGGTTAGAAGGCGCAAACGGTCAGGTCCGGGATCGAATCCGGGGCCATTTTAAGGCCCGGATTGCGGCGTTGACAGGGCGCGCCGCCGTCACTAGGTTCCGCGCCTTCCGGCGGCCCCCACGGTCCGCCAAATGGCCCGTAAGACCCCCGTAAGACCAAGGCGTGACAATGAAAATCCGCAATTCGCTGCGCTCGCTCAAGAAGCGCGACAAGGACTGCCGCGTCATCCGCCGCCGCGGCCGCACCTACGTCATCAACAAGAAGAACCCCCGCTTCAAGGCGCGCCAGGGCTGATCCTTCCGTCCTCGGCCGCGTAGCCCAGGCGGGTTCGTGGAGAGGATCATGACATCGCAATCGTCCATCGCCGGCATCGTCGCCCGCGTCGCCGCGCGTCTTGCGCCCGTGACGGGCGTTCGCGCCGTCGCACTCGGCGGCAGCCGCGCGCGCGGCTGGCACAACCCGCATTCCGACGTCGATATCGGGCTCTACTACGACGGCGCCGCCGGTCTCGACGTCGCGGCCCTCAACGAAGCGGCCACCGCGCTCGACGACGGCCATCGCGCGGACCTCGCCACCGGCCCCGGCGGCTGGGGCGCCTGGGTCGATGGCGGCGCGTGGCTCCGGATCGAAGGCGTCGCGGTCGATCTCATCTATCGCGATCTCGCACGCGTCGACCGCGCGATCGCCGAGGCCGAGCACGGCGAATTCCAGATCGCCTATCATGCCGGTCATCCGCATGGCTTCGTCTCCACCTTCTATGCGGCCGAGATCGCCGTCGGCGCGGCGCTCCACGATCCGCGGGGGCTCATGGCCGCGCGCAAGGCACGGCTCGCGCCCTATCCGGAGACGCTCTCCCGCAACGCCACCCGCCGCTTCCTCGGCGAAGCGCGGTTCTCGCTCGGCCTGTTGGAGAAGGCCGCCCATGCCGGCGATCCGGCCTACGCGGCGGGTGTCGCGTTCCGCATCGTCGCCTGCCTCGCGCATGCGCTGTTCGCGCTCAACCGCCAATGGCTGATGAACGAGAAGGGCGCCGTCCGCCGCGTCGAGTCCTTCCCGCTTCATCCGCGGGACTTTGCCGCGCGCGTGGCGGAGATCTTCGCCGCGCCCGGCGGCGATCTCGCCGCACTGGTGTCGGAAACCGCGGCGCTCGCCGCGCCCCCGTCCTGTTGAGGGGCCATGGTTCAGGGCCCAGGAATGCCGCCAAGTTCGCCCGCATGGATCTCGCCCCCACCGGTCCCGCCATCGTCGCCCGCCGCGCGCAGATCGTGGCGGGCCTGCGCGCGCGTGCCCGGCGGCGGCCCTACCGCGCGCAATCGCCGAAAAATCCGATCCGCCTGTCCCTGTAGTCGAGCAGGAGCTTGAGGCGCATCGCCGCGAGCAGCGGATTGCCGGCATTCGCGAGCCTGGTGTCGATGCTGCCGGGATTGCCGTTGACCGCCGCGCGCGCCCCGGCAGGCACGGCGAACGGCCCCAGCGCCACCGGCGCGTTCACCCTGTAGATCGTCGCGACCGATTCCCCGCGATTGCCCGTGATCCTGTGCGTGCCCGCCACCGTCAGCGCGGCTTTCACCGCCGGCTCCTTCAGCGCGTTCTGGAACAGGTCCACCGCGCTGTCGGAGCCGGTGTCGATGCCGGCGGGCATGAGCGCGGACCCGATCCGCAGATCCACGATCGGGATGAAGTCGCCCTTGAAGGATTTCAGCGGCATCTGCCAGGCGCGGCGGCAGGTTGCGATCTGCGCCGCCACCTCGGCCCTGCTGTCGCCGACCGTGAGCCTGCGGGCCGGATAGTCGATCACGACCACATGGCCGGCGAGGAAGCTGAGCCCCAGCGTTCCGCCGACCGCGCGGCCATAGGCATGGCTGATCGCCGTCTGGTCCGCGGCAAGCGCCGCGATGGGGCCGAAGCGGCGCCCGCCGACGACCAGGCCGTCGATCGGGGCCGGGTAGACGTAGACATGCACGGCGCTTCCCGAGCCCGAGGCTTCGCCGCGGTGGGCGAAGTCGATCTTCAGGCCCGCCGCCCTGGCGCGCGCGGTGTCGATCGCGGACGGGCTCGCGCCCGTGTCGAGGAACATGTAGAGCGGCGCGCCATGCACGCGCACCTCCAGGCCGATCTCGCCGCGCGAGAAATCGAACGGCACGGTGACGGGGCGCGCCGCGCAGGCCGCGGTCAGGAGGACCGTGACCGCCGCCGCGCCCGCGATCGCACGAAGCTCCAGTCGCGGCATGCGCGCCTTATGCCCGAAGCCCACGGGCGTCACAACCGGCGCCCGCGCGGCCGGCGGCGGTCATCCTTCCCCGCCGCCCTCGCGGGGACGGACGCTCTTCGGGCGCGTGCATGCTCCGGCGCGGTGAGCGTACACTGCCCCCATGAATCTCGCCGCCTCCGATCCCGCCATTCTCGCCCGCCGCGCGGAGGTCGTGACCGCGCTGCGCCGTCTCGTGCCCGATGGCGTGGTGGCGGACGAGGCGGGGCTGAAGGCGTTCGACGGCGACGCGCTCACCGCCTATCGCCAGGTGCCGCTGGTCTGCGTGCTGCCGAAGACGAAGGAGGAGGTCGCCGCCGTGCTCGCGTTCGCGGCCGAAACGGAGGTGCCGGTCGTGCCGCGCGGCGCCGGCACTTCGCTGTCGGGTGGGGCGCTGCCGCGCGGCGACGCGATCCTGCTTTCGCTCACCCGCATGAACCGCATCCTCGGGATCGACTACGCCAACCGCCGCGTCGTGGCCGAGCCGGGCGTGACCAACCTCGCCGTGACCCGCGCGGTGGAGGGCAAGGGCTTCTATTACGCGCCCGATCCCTCCAGCCAGATCGCCTGCACCGTGGGCGGCAACGTGGCGGAGAACTCCGGCGGCATCCACTGCCTGAAATACGGGCTGACGACCAACAACCTGCTCGGCGTGGAGCTGGTGCTGCCGGGCGGCGCAAGCGTGCGCCTGTCGCAGAGCGACGGCGGGCTCGACCTGCTGGGCGTGGTCGCGGGCTCGGAGGGCCTGCTCGGCGTGGTGGTGGAGGCGACGCTGCGGATACTGCCCAGGCCGCCGCTGACCCGCACGCTGCTTGCCGCCTTCCGCGAGGTGCCTGCCGCGGGCCAGTGCGTGGCCGACGTCATCGCGGCCGGCATCGTGCCGGCGGCGATGGAGTTCATGGACCGCCGCTGCATCCAGGCGGTGGAGGCGTATTGCGCGCCCGGCTATCCGCGCGGCGCCGAGGGCGTGCTCATCGTGGAGCTGGACGGCATTGCCGCGGAGGTGCGCGAGGCCACCGCGCGCGTCACCGCCATCGCGCGGGCCCAGGGCGCCCACGAGGTGCGCGAGGCGGCGGACGAGGCGGAGCGCGCGCGGCTGTGGGCGGGGCGCAAGGCGGCGTTCCCCGCCATGGGGCGGCTGGCGCCCGACATGCTGTGCATGGACGGCACGATCCCGCGCCGCGCGCTGCCCGACGTGCTGGCGCGCATGGCGGCGATGAGCGAGGAATACGGCCTCGGCTTCTGCAACGTGTTCCACGCCGGCGACGGCAACCTGCATCCGCTCATCATCTTCGACGTCATGAAGGAGGGCGAGCTCGCGCGCGCCGAGGCGTTCGGCGCGGAGATCCTGAAGCTGTGCGTGGCCGTGGGCGGCGTGCTCACGGGCGAGCACGGCGTGGGCGTGGAGAAGCGCGACCTGATGGGCGCGATGTTCTCCGACGCCGACCTCGCCCAGCAGCAGCGCCTCAAATGCGCCTTCGACGGCGCGGGCCTGCTCAATCCCGGCAAGGTCTTCCCCACGCTGTCGGCCTGCGTCGAGCAGGGCCAGATGCGCGTCCGCGACGGCCGCCTGCCGTTCCCCAGCCTGCCGCGGTTCTAGATGACGGACATCCACGCGACGACCGAAGCCGAAGTCGCCGATGCCGTGCGCGCGGCGCGCCAATGGAAGTCGCCGCTCAACATCGCGGGCCGCCGCAGCAAGCGCGGCCTCGGACGCCATGTCGCGCAATGGGGCACGGTGCTCGATCTCTCCGGCCTGTCCGGCATCGTGGACCATGAGCCGGAGGAACTGGTCCTGACGGTCAGGGCCGCAACGAAGGTGACGGAGATCCGCGACGCGCTGGCGGCGCGCGGCCAGCAGCTCGGCTTCGATCCGCCGGACTGGGGACCCCTGTTCGGCGCGCCCGCGGGCGAGGGCACCGTCGGCGGCGCCGTCGCGGCCGGTCTGTGCGGCAGCCGCGCGCTGCGTTACGGCCGCGCCCGCGACCATGTGCTCGGCTTCCGCGCCGTCAACGGATTCGGCGAGGCCTACAAGGCCGGCGGGCGCGTGGTGAAGAACGTCACCGGCTTCGATCTGCCCAAGCTGGTCTGCGGCGCCTATGGCACGCTCTGTGTGCTGACCGAACTCACCTTCCGCGTCTTTCCCAAGCCGCCTCTGGCCGTTACCTTGTGCCTGGCCGATGTGGAACCGGAAGCCGGTTTTGCCGCCCTGCGCAAGATCGCGCTCAGCGCGCTGGAGCCGGCGGGGCTCGCCTATCTGCCGGCCACGATGATGCCCGGCGTCGGGCAAGGCGCTGCCTTGATCAAGCTGGAGGGCGCGCGCCAGCCGCTGGAAGAGAAGATCGCTCTGGCCCATGGCCTTTTGGGTCAAGCCGTGCAGCGCATCGAGGACGATCCGTTCCCTGCCATCGCCAGCGGCGAGAAATTCGCCGATCTGCCTGGCCATGTCTGGCGGGTGATGGTGGCGCCGGCCGATGCGCCCCGCGTGGCGAAGGAATTGAACGCGCAGCATTGGCTGGGCGACTGGGCCGGCGGCCTGATCTGGCTGGCGGCCGCGCCCGCCGACGCCTCGCGCGTTCGCGCTATCGCGGCGGCCGCCAACGGCCAGGCCATGCTGCTGCGCGCGTCAACAGACGCACGCGCTGCCCTTGGTCTTTACGCGCCGCAAACACAGGCGCTGGCCGGCTTGAGCCGCGCAGTGAAAGCCGCCTTCG
>DATJXR010000041.1:0-89423 GCA_035499995.1 Rhizomicrobium sp.
GCGGCCAGCACGCCGGCGCTCCAGCCGAGCCAGATCGGCGCGCCGCGGTCGACGACCGTCCAGGCGATCAGCGCGGCGAGCGCGCCGATCGCCCCTTGGGCGAAATTCAGCACCCCGGCGGCGCGATAGAGCACGACGAGGCCGACGCCCGAGAGGACGTAGATCGCGCCCGTACTCAGGCCAGCGATCAGGAAAGGCGTCAAGTTCATCGGCGTGCGGCTTTCGATGAGACGGAGGCGTCGATTCTTTTGCGGACAGGCCTTCACCCAGCCGCTTCGCGGCCACCCTCTCCCCAAGGGAGAGGGAAGCTGTGTCACAAAATATGCCCTTCTTCCTCTTTGCGTTCTTTTTCGATTTTTTTCAAAATCATGTCGCGTTTGAGTTTTGAAAGATGGTCGATGAAGAGGACGCCGTTCAGGTGGTCGATCTCGTGCTGCAGGCAGGTGGCGAGCAGCCCGTCGGCTTCCAGCTCCTGCTTGTTCCCGTCGCGGTCGAGATAGGTGGCGCGGATCTTCGCGGGCCGCTCCACATCCTCCCAGATCTCGGGCACCGACAGGCAGCCCTCCTGGAAGGTCGCCAGCTCCTCGGACGCCCACGCGATCTCGGGATTGACGAAGGCCATCGGGGTCTTCTTGCCGTCGCGCTGGCCGATGTCCATCACCAGCACGCGCCGGGGCACGCCCACCTGGATGGCGGCAAGGCCGATGCCGTCGGCGGCGTACATGCTCTCGATCAGGTCGTCGATGAGCTTCTTCGTCTCCTCGTCCACCCGGGCGACGGGCTCGGAGACCGCTTTCAGCCTGGGATCGGGCGCGGTAAGGATGGGGCGTATGGCCATGGCCGGGAGATAGGCGAGCCCGCCTGTCCGGTCAAGGCAAACGCGGGAAAACCATGGATTTTGCCTACCTCATCCTCGCAGGCGCGCTGGTGCTGGCGGCCGCCATCGTGGCGCTCGCGCTGCGAAGGCCGCAAGGCCCCGCGCCCGACACGCGACTCGATGCGATGATCGCAGCGCAGGGCGAGATCGCGGGCCAGTTCCGCCAGACCGTGGCGCAGCAGGAGGCGCTCTCGCGCACCGTCGGTGAGCAGATCGCGGCGCTGACCCAGCAGATGAACGCATCCCTCGCCGACAGCTCGACCAAAACAGCCGCCACCATCGCCGACATCGGCGCCCGGCTGACCACGATCGACGAGGCGCAGAAGAACATCGCCGGGCTTTCGACCCAAGTCGTTTCCCTTCAGGAAATCCTCTCCGACAAGCAGGCGCGCGGCGCCTTCGGCGGCGACCGCATGGAATCAATCGTCTCCGACCAGTTGGCGCCCGAGCAGTATGATTTCCAGTACACGCTTTCCAACGGCACGCGGCCGGACTGCGTGATCCGCCTGTCGCGAGAGGCGGGGCTGGTGGTGATCGATTCCAAATTCCCGCTTGAGGCGTTCGAGCTGATCCGCGCCGCGGCCAACGACGACGAGAAGAAAAAGGCGCTCACCCAGATGCGCGAGGACGTACGCAAGCACGTGCGCGACATCGCGGAGAAATACATCATCAAGGGTGAGACGCAGACGCCGGTGATCATGTTCGTGCCGTCGGAATCCGTCTTCGCGGAGCTGCATTTCGGCTTTCCGGAGATCATGGCGCGGGCGCGCGAAGCCAAGGTCGCGATCGTCTCGCCGCATCTGCTGTGGCTGGCGGTCACCACCATGCAGGCAGTCTTGCGCGACGTGGAGATGCGCGAGAACGCGCAGCTCATCCAGAAGGAGGTAGGTGCGCTGCTCGACGACGTGCGCCGGCTGGGCGAGCGCGTGGGCAAGCTGCGCGACCATTTCGATCTCACCAGCAAGGACATCGCGACCATCGAGGCCTCGATGCGCGGCGTCGATCGCCATGCCGACCGCATCGCCAATGTGACGTTCGACGACGAGCCGAAGAAGATCGAGGGCTAAAGCGCCCGCCGTGCCTTGAACGCCGCGCTCAGCGTGCCCTCGTCGAGGTAGTCGAGCTCGCCGCCGACGGGGACGCCGTGGGCGAGACGGGTGACCTTCACGCCGAGCGGGCCGAGCGCGTCCATCAGGTAGTGCGCGGTGGTCTGGCCCTCGACGGTGGCGTTCATGGCGAGGATCACTTCCTCGACGCCGGATTTCACCCGCGCCGTCAGCGCAGCGAGGTTGAGCTTCTCCGGCGTCACCCCGTCCAGCGCCGACAGCGCGCCGCCGAGCACATGGTAGCGCCCGCGGAACACGCCCGCGCGCTCCAGCGCCCACAGGTCGGCCACGTCCTCCACCACGCAGAGCACGTGCGTGTCGCGCCTGGGATCGCGGCACAGCGCGCAGGGGCTGGCGGTATCGAGGTTGCCGCAGGTCTCGCAGGTCCTGATCGCGGCGGCGGCGTCGCGCATGGCCGCGCCCAGCGGCTCGAGCAGGGCCTCGCGCTTCTTGAGCAGCACCAGCGCCGCGCGCCGCGCCGAGCGCGGGCCAAGACCGGGCAGCTTCGCCAGGAGCTGGATCAGGCGCTCGATTTCCGGGCCGATCACCTAGGAATCCTCTGCCGGGTCCCGGGGCGCCTCGCCGGCGGGCGAGGCGGCATCCACGCCGTCGCCATCGGAAAGATCGCGCACGGCCATGATCTCCGCGCCCGGAAAGCGGTCGAGCACCGCGCGCACCATCGGCTCCTGCGCCACGCTCTCGATCTTCGCGGCCGCGGCAGCGCGCTTCTTCTCCGCGATAGTGGGCGCGCCGCCCTCGCGCGCCACGGTCACCACCCAGCGCGCGCCGGTCCATTCCTTGAGCTTCTGCGCGAGGTCGCCCGAAAGCGTGCGTGGCGCGCGCGGGCTGGGGCGGAACTCGATCTGCCCCGGCTCCAGCCGCACCAGATGGATGTCGTTCTCCAGATGCACCTTGAGGACGGACGCGCCTTTCGAGGCGGCCAATGCCGCGATGTCCTCCAGCGTGCGCAGAAGGTGCGCATCCTCCGCGGCCATGGTGGGCTGCGGCGCGCGCTGGACGGCCGCGCTTGCGCCACCTTCGGCTTGCGGAAGAACCGATGCCTGCGGGCCCCGCCCTTGCAAATTCGTGGCGCCGCCTGCGGCCTTCGGCCCGCCCTCGAGTTGAGGACGATGGCCGGCCTGGCCGTCCATCAGGTCCCGCACCAGCTTGTCCGTAGGCGGAAGATCGGCGGCATAGGCCAGCCGGATGAGCGCCATCTCCGCGGCCTGGATGGGGCGGGTAGCGTCGCGCACCTCGAACAGGCCCTTGAGCAGCATCTGCCAGGCGCGGCTGAGCGTGGGCACGCTGAGCTTCTTCGCCATTTCCGCCGCGCGCCCGGCCTCGGCGCTGCCGCCGTCGAAAAAGCCTTCCGCGCCGGGCGCCACCTTCACGCGGGTGAGGAAATGGGCCGTCTCCAGCAGGTCCTGCATCACGGCCAGGGGGTCGGCACCGCGGTCGTAAAGCTCGGCAAGCTCGCCCAGCGCGGTCGCGATATCGCCACCCATCAGCTTCTCGAAGAGATCGAGGATGCGCCCGCGGTCGGCCAGTCCCAGCATGGCGCGCACGCTTTCGCCGGAGATCGTTCCGCCCTCATCGTGCGCGATGGCCTGATCGAGCAAGGACAGGGCGTCGCGCACGCTGCCCTCCGCCGCCCGCGCGATCAGCGCCAGTGCCGCATCCTCGACGGCGATCTTCTCTTTCGCCGCGATCGCCCTCAGGTGCGCCACCAGTTCGGGCGTCTCCACCCGGCGCAGGTCGAAGCGCTGGCAGCGCGACAGCACGGTGACCGGAACCTTGCGGATCTCGGTGGTGGCGAAGATGAACTTCACATGCGGCGGCGGCTCTTCCAGCGTCTTGAGCAGGCCGTTGAAGGCCTGTTTCGACAGCATGTGCACTTCGTCGATGATATAGACCTTGTAGCGCGCGCTGGCCGGGGCGTAGCGGACGCCTTCGATGATCTCGCGCACGTCTTCGATGCCGGTGCGCGAGGCGGCGTCCATCTCCTGCACGTCGACATGCCGGCTCTCGGCGATGGCCACGCAGGGCTCGCAGACGCCGCAGGGATGGATCGTGGGCGTCGTGCGCGTGCCGTCCGGCCCGATGCAATCGAGCGCGCGCGCGATGATGCGCGCCGTCGTGGTCTTGCCCACGCCCCGCACGCCGGTCAGCATGAAGGCATGGGCAATGCGCCCCGTGGCGAAGGCGTTGGAGAGCGTCCTGACCAGCGCCTCCTGCCCGATCAGACCGGTGAAGTCCTGCGGGCGGTACTTGCGGGCGAGCACGCGGTAGGCGCCGTCCTTCTGGGGTGGCTCGAGGCCGGGCAAGGCGGTTTCCGTTTCGTCCATGGCGCGACTATAGCAAGCCGGGACGCGCCGTCGCGCGGTTTCGGCCGAATGTTGTGGAAAGGTGGAAGCCCGGCCGCGACCCGGCGCGGATTCGTTACGGCTGCTTCCTTCCGGACCTGACCGGGTTGGCGAGCGCGTCGTCCGCAGCCGGACTCCCGGAGGCGATATAGGGCTTTGCGATGGGAAATGCGAGTCGAGGCTTCGTCACGCGCTCGCGAACAGGAAGACA
Source organism: Rhizomicrobium sp. (assembly GCA_035499995.1). Taxonomy (GTDB): domain Bacteria; phylum Pseudomonadota; class Alphaproteobacteria; order Micropepsales; family Micropepsaceae; genus Rhizomicrobium. The sequence goes on from DATJXR010000041.1 coordinate 4,558, forward strand.
ATCGAGCCCAGGCCAAGGCGGGTCGCAAATCGGCCTTAAGGCTCGAATATCTCCTCGATGCGGCACTTGAACAGGCGCGCGATGGCGAAGGCGAGCGGGAGGCTGGGGTCGTAGCGGCCGGTCTCGATGGCGTTGACGGTCTGGCGGGAGACGTTGAGCTTGTCGGCAAGGTCGCCCTGGGTGAGCCCGCGTTCGGCGCGCAGGCGGGGCAGCGCGTTCTTCATCAGCGCCGCGCGACGTGCATGATGCCGCTGGTGAGCGCCCACGACACCGCCAGCGTCGGCCAGGCCCAGGTGATGTCGAGCCAGGCGAGACCGGCATCGGTGAGGAAGGCGAAGGTGACGAGCAGGCACGAGCCGATGCCGAAGGAGAGCGCGATGGTCTCCAGGAACCGCTGCTGCTCGAATTCGTCGATGCGCCGGTAGTAGCGCCACACCACGAAGAACAGCGCCCAGATCGGCAGCGACGGCACGATGGACGCCGCGATGGCGAGCGCGTGGTTGGGCGCCTGCGCGATCAGCCAGTGGCGCGCCCAGGCGAGGCCAGCATAGAGCGCCGACACGATTGCGCATTCGATGATGTAGGTCTTGCCGGCACCCTTGACCGGCACTGCATCCGCGGACATGACCGCCTCCTGTAAAGTGTTCTTTACATAGGCCGGGCGCCGGGATGTGTCAAGTATCCTTTACATCCTTCATTGCCGACTTTTCGCCCCGGTACTTGCCCTTCGTCATGGCCACGATCATGCCCCGGATGGTCTGCACTTCCTGGTAGGTGAGCCGGGCGCGGTGCAGCGTGGCGCGGATGGCTCGGATCATGGCGCCGCGCTTGTTGGGCGGGAACAGGAAGCCGTCCTCCGTCAGCTCGGTTTCCAGATGCTCGAAAAGCTGCAGCATCTCCCCGCGCGTGGGCTTGCGGTGAGCCGGAGAATGCTCGATGCGCGCGGGCGGCGTCGCATCGTCGGCGCGGAACCATTCATAGGCCGCGATCAGCACCGCCTGCCCGAGATTGATCGAGGCGAAGCCCGCCGTCGGGATGGTGATGACCGCGTCGCACAGCGAGATCTCCTCGTTGTCGAGCCCGGCGCGTTCGTTGCCGAACAGGATGGCGGTGCGCCGATCGCCCATCGTGCGCAGCCGCCGCGCCGCTTCGCCCGGCGTCAGCACTTCCTTGGTGATGCCGCGCTCGCGTGCCGAGGTCGCATAGACGAGATGCAGATCGCCCATGGCCTCGCGCAGGCTGGGGAACACCTTCGCCTGCTCCACGATGTGTTTGGCGGTGACCGCCATCGCGGTGGCGCGCTCGTTCGGCCACGGGCATTGCGGCGCCGCCAGCCTGAGCTCCGCGAGCCCGAAATTCGCCATCGCGCGGGCCGCCGCGCCGATGTTCTCGCCGAGCTGGGGATGGGACAGGATGATGGCGGGGGCGCCCATGAACCGCTTCCGGAACCGCTTTGACCTTGCAGCCACCCCCCGCTATACCGCCCGCCGCGCAATATCCAGAGGGTCCCCATGGACAAGATCAAGGTCACCGGCACCGTCGTCGAGCTCGATGGCGACGAGATGACGCGCATTATCTGGGACCTTATCAAGAAGAAGCTGATCCTGCCCTACCTGGACGTGAAGCTCGAATATTACGACCTCGGCATCGAACACCGCGACGCCACCGGCGACAAGGTGACGGTGGACGCCGCCGAGGCGATCAAAAAGCACGGCGTCGGCGTCAAATGCGCCACCATCACGCCGGACGAGGCGCGGGTGAAGGAGTTCCATCTCAAGGAGATGTGGAAGTCGCCCAACGGCACCATCCGCAACATCCTGGGCGGCGTGATCTTCCGCGAGCCGATCATCTGCAGGAACGTGCCACGGCTGGTTCCGGGCTGGACCAAGCCCATCGTGGTGGGCCGCCACGCCTTCGGCGACCAGTACCGTGCCACCGATTTCCGCTATCCCGGCAAGGGCGTGCTCACCATCAGGTTCGCGGGCGAGGACGGCACGATCATCGAGAGGGAGGTGTTCAGGGCGCCGGGCTCGGGCGTCGCCATGGCGATGTACAACCTCGACGATTCGATCCGCGATTTCGCCCGCGCCTCGCTGAACTACGGGCTGGCCCGCAAATATCCCGTCTATCTCTCCACCAAGAACACCATCCTCAAGGCCTATGACGGCCGCTTCAAGGACATCTTCCAGGAGGTGTTCGAGGCGGAGTTCGCCGCGAAGTTCAAGGACGCCGGCATCACCTACGAGCATCGCCTGATCGACGACATGGTGGCCTCCGCGCTCAAATGGGAAGGCGGCTATGTGTGGGCCTGCAAGAACTACGACGGCGACGTGCAGTCCGACACCGTGGCCCAGGGCTTCGGCTCGCTCGGATTGATGACCAGCGTGCTGACCACGCCCGACGGCAGGATCGTCGAGGCCGAGGCCGCGCACGGCACCGTGACGCGGCACTATCGCGAGCACCAGAAGGGCAAATCGACCTCCACCAATTCCATCGCTTCGATCTTCGCCTGGACGCGGGGCCTCGCCCACCGCGCCAAGCTCGACAACAACCCCGCGCTCGACAGATTCGCCCACACGCTCGAGAAGGTCTGCGTCGATACGGTGGAGGCGGGCTTCATGACCAAGGACCTCGCGCTCCTCGTCGGCCCCGACCAGAAATGGCTCACCACCGAAGGCTTCCTCGACAAGGTCGATGAGAATTTGAAGAAGGCGATGGCATAGAGCTTTCCATGACCCGCACCGCGAGCTGCTGCTGCGAGGCCTGTTCGATCACGGTCGAAGGCGAGCCGGTGCTCAATGCGATCTGCAATTGCTCGAGCTGCCGGCGGCGCACCGGCACGGCATTTGGTTGGTCGGCGTATTTCCCCGACACGGCGGTGACGGCGAAGACGGGCGAGACCCGCATCTATCACCGCGACGGCGCCGCCGGTTACGACCGGCACTTCTGCGCCCGCTGCGGCACCACGCTCTGGTGGAAGAGCTTCGGCTTCCTGCCCGAGGCGACCGGCATCGCCGGTGGCTGTTTCGTGGAGGACCCCCTGCCCGCGCCCAATCTCTCCGCCCAGGATGGCGACCGCTGCGCCTGGATTTCCCTGCCCGAAAACTGGCTCAAAGCCTGAGGTTGCACGGCGGTACGGGTTCGCGCGTATGGAACGGAGGCCATCCCGGGCCCATAGGAGGCTTGGGGTGGAGAATTCATGGGTGAACCCTTCGACTATCGCGCCCTCTTCGAGAGCGCGCCTGGCCTCCTCCTGGTGCTCGACCGGGAGTTCAACATCGTCGATGCGACCGACAACTATATCCGGGTCACCGGTCTCGACTGGCGCGCGCTCGAGGGCGAGGCCTACTTCCCCGTCCTGGAGCGGGAGATCGCGCGCCGCGGCTTCGGCGAAAGCGCGTCGCTGCGCGATTCCTTCCGCCGCGTGCTCGACACGCGGCGGCGCGACGAGATGCCGGTGCAGCGTTTCGACCTGCCGGGCGAGAGCGGCGCGCTCGAGGAGCGCTACTGGAGCGTCACGAACGTGCCGATCCTGGCCGCGGACGGCAGCGTGAACTACCTCGTTCATCGCGTCCGCGACATCACCCGCTCGCTCAAGGCGCGCAATGAGATCGAATCCCAGCGCCGGCTGGCGCAGGAGCGCGAAGACCTGATCGACGCCCTGCGCGCCGCCAACCGGGAGCTCGCCGACCTGGAGCGCAAGGCGGGCGATTCCGCTCGCCTCGGCCGCCTCAACACCGTCGCGCTGATGACCTCGGCCATCGCGCACGACATGTCCCAGCCGCTGGTGGCGGCCTCCAGCTACATCACGGCCTATTCGCGCGTGAACCGCACCTCCGCGGCGGTCAACCCCGAGCTGCTCGACAAGGCCGGGGATCAGATCCGCCGCGCGGGCGAGATCGTGTCGAGCCTGCGAAGCTTCATTTCCAACGGCGAAGGCCGCCAGCGCGCCGAGGACGCGGGTGCGATGGTGCGCCACGCCCTGTCGCTGTTCGAGCCGACCGCGCGGCGGCTGAACGTCGAGGCCGATTGCGAGATCGCGGGGGAGCTGCCGCCCGTCCACGCCGACCGCACGCAGATCGAGCAGGTGCTGGTCAATCTTCTCACCAACGCCGCCGAGGCCATGGGGGGCGGCGCGACGCGGCGGGCCCATGTCGCCGTGCGCCGCGCCGACGGCGTCGTCCGAATCGACGTGCGCGACAACGGACCCGGCCTCTCGAAAGACCTCGTCGCCGCCGTGTTCGAGCCGTTCCACACCAGCAAGAGCCACGGCATGGGGCTGGGGCTTCCGATCTGCCGCGAGATCCTGCGCGCCCACAATGGCGAGATCTGGCTGAGCGCCAACGGCCCGGACGGCGCCACCTTCTCCGTCACGCTGCCCTGTGCCGCGAGCGGCTGAGCCTCAACGGGCCTCGCGGAATCCGAGCACGGTCCTGGCCGGCATGATCGACGCCCGGATCGCCCGCGCCGCCGGGATGAAGGCGCCGCTCGACAGCCAGTTCGCGTGCCCCGCGGGACCATCGACGATTGCGCCGGCGCCGTCGCGCGGAAACGTTGCGGCTAACCCGCCTTCGGCACCATGCCCATCAGCGCCAGGGCGTTGCCGTCGGGGTCGAAAAATTCCCGCAGCTTCAGCTCGTGGGTATCCGTGCGCTGCACGACGGCGGCGGGGCCGGTGAATTTTATGCCCTTCGCCTCCAGCGCGGGGCCCAGCGTGTCGATGTCCGGCGCGTCGAAATAGATCAGCGAGCCGCCGATGGGGCTTCCCGGCACGTGCTCCTTGCCGACCATCAGGCGCAGGCCGTCGAGCTGGAAGAACATCATGCCACCCGCCTCGAACAGCAGCGGCAGGCCCAGCGTGTCGCGGTAGAACGCGCGGGCGCGACCGAGGTCGCGGCAGGTGAAGGCGACCTGCACCAGCTTGCGGCCGGCAAGGCCGGGCTGCGGATCGGGTGCGCTCATCTTCGTCTCCCTCCCAAGGCTGGCGCGCGGCGGCGGCGGCGATGTACCTTGGGGCGTCACACTGTTAGGCGGCCTAACAATCAAATGCGCCCCAGTCAAGCCCCGCTCCGCACCGAACAGGTCGCCGACATGCTGCACGGCGCCGCCATCCGCCTCCTCCGCTATGTGAGGAAGGAAGATGCGCAATCCGGCGTGACGGCGGCGCAGCTTTCGGCACTGTCGGTGCTGGCTTTCGCGGGGCCCCAGACGCTGGGCGCGCTGGCGAAAGCCGAGCAGGTGAAGCCGCCGACCATGTCCCAGCTCGTGGGAGAGCTGCAGCGGCTTGGCCTGGTCACCCGCCGGCCCCTCGACCGCCGCTCCATCGAAGTGGCAGTTACCCCCAAGGGGCGCAAGTTGCTGGACGCCGGACGCAGGCGCAGGCTCGCGCGCCTCACCAGGGCGATCGGCCGGCTGCAGCCGGAACAGATCGACCGTCTCGGCCAGGCCGCGGGGCTCATCGTCGCCATCACCGATTCCGATCCCGGCGGCTGAGATGGATTTGCTTGGCGCCGCGGTGCTCAACAACGCGCTGTGGTGCGATGTGGTGGTGCGCGCGAATCGCGGCTTGACGCAGTTCGACCGCCGGCTGTGGCGCGCACTCCAGGCCGCGCCGCGCTTCTATCCCGACGCCATCACGCTCTGCGCCCGCGATTCCGCAGCGCGGGTCGAAGCGTTGCGCGCGCTCGGCGAGGGGCGCGGCGGCATGATGTGGAGCGCCAAGGACTCATTCGCAGACCTCGACCTTTCATCCCTCGGCATGCATGTGCTGTTCGAGGCGCAATGGATCTGCCGGCCGTCGCGCGTTGGGGTCGCGCAGCCTCGCGATGACAGGCTCATGTGGCGAGCGGTCGAGGACGAGACTGCCCTGGCGCAATGGCGGCGCGGGTTCGCGCAGGCCGATGCGGCGCCGGACGTTTTCGATGCGGCGCTGATCGGACAGCCGGGCATCCGCTTCGTGGGCGCATGGCACGGACGGGACTGCCTGGCGGGCGCGGTCTTCAATCGCCACGCCGGGGTCTGTGGCGTGAGCAATGTGTTCACGCCGGACGAGGCCTGCCGCGCGCGGATCGTCGAGCTTGCATGTCGCTTCGCCGAGGACGCGCCGCTCGCCGGCTATGAAACCGATCCGGCGCCATGGCGCGCCCTTGGCTTCGAGACGCTGGGGCCGCTCAGGATCTGGCGGGGCGGCCGCTAAAATCTGTCAGCAGGCCCCATGCGTCCGGCGCAGACCCCGTCTGCGTTTATGTTCTTTCTTTGTTCGTACCGTTTGATAGGCTCCGCGCCCATTCGAGAGGAGCGGAACATGATCGGCTACGTGACCATCGGCGCCAAGGACAGCGAGGCCTCCGGCAAATTCTACGACGCGGTGCTGGGCGCGGTCGGCTGCGCGCGCGCGTTCGCCGACGGCGGCTGGATCGGCTATGGCCCCAAGGGCTCCGACAAGCACGACGTCTATCTCTGTCCGCCCTTCAACAAGGAGCCGGCCACCTTCGGCAACGGCATGATGATCGCCTTCAAGGCCAACTCGAAAGCCGAGGTTGACGCCGCGCACAGGGCCGGGCTGTCTTCCGGCGGCTCCGACGAAGGCAAGCCCGGCTTCCGGCCGCCGGAAAAGGAAACCTGGTACGGCGCCTATCTGCGCGACCCCACCGGCAACAAGATCGCGATCTACTGGACGCCGTAAGTCTCGCGCCTGGTGCGATCGCCGGACGCATGACCCGGTCGCGCGCGCCATTCCTCGCGGCTACTGTCTCTCGCGGGCCAGGCGCGCCGCGGCGACCTCCTCGCGGCTGATCGCGCCGGCGTCGGCGAGTTCCTGCACGTGGTCGGCCGCGCGCTCGCGGAAGCTGCGTTCCAGCGCCGGGTGCTTGTGGAGCAGGTGCTCGAAATCCTCCGCCGCCAGGGTGAGAAGGCGGGTGTGGGTGACGGCGACGATGCTGGCCGCGCGCATGGTCTCGTGCAGCAGCACCAGCTCGCCGAAGAAGTCGCCGGTCGAGAAACGCAGGCGCCGGCCCGCGATCTCCGCCTCCACTTCGCCGGAGACGATGAAATACATCGCCGCCGCCCGTTCGCCCTGCGCCGAGACGATGGCACCCGCGCCAACGCTCTGCGCCCTCAGCAGGTTCATGATCTCGCCCACGGTCTTTGCGTCGAAATCGCGGAACAGCGGCACGCGCGCCAGCATGCCGAAGGTGACCACGAAGTCGCGGCGGTGGATGGTGTTGACGAAGCCGGTGGCCACGATGCCCACCGGCAGCGCGAACAGGCCCACGCCCACCACCATGGTGATGCCCGCCACGACCCGGCCGATGGGCGTGATGGGCACGGCGTCGCCGTAACCCACCGTGGTGAGCGTGGTGATCGCCCACCACATGGCGCCCGGGATGGTGCCGAAGATGGCGGGCTGCGCGCTGCCTTCGGCGGCATGCATGGCCGCCGCCGCCAGGATCGTGGCGCAGACCATCAGGAGCAGCGTGCCGAAGAGCGCGCGCCGCTCGTCCACGATCACCTGCGCCAGCGTCGACAGCGCGGGCGAATAGCGCGCAATCTTGAGCAGTCTGAGGAGCCTGACCAGCCGCAGCACCCGCAGATCGATGAACGGCACGAAGAACTGCACGATGGCGGGCGCGAAGGCGAGGAAATCGATGATCATCATCGGCCGCGTGGCGGCATGGATGCGGCCCCGCGCCGCGCCGCGCCCGCCCACCGCCGGATCCTCCGGCGCCGTCCACAGCCGGAGCGCATACTCCACCGCGAAGACCGCGACGGAGACGATCTCGAGCGCCAGAAGCGGGCGCCAATAGCCGCGTTCGATCCCGGGCACGCTCTGCAGGATGTAGCCCACCACGTTGGCCACGATGAGCCCGATGAGCAGGATCTCCACCGCGACGCCGGCGCGGCCATGGCCGCCTTCCAGCGCGATGTAGACGCGCCGCCGCAAGGATTCCCGCCGCGGCAGCACGCGCGTCATGCAGGCGCGAGTTCGGCCAGGCGGCCGGCGATGGCATCGAGCGCAGCCTGGGCGCGCGCGCCGTCCGGCCCGCCTGCCTGCGCCATGTCGGGCCGCCCGCCGCCACCCTTGCCGCCGAGCGCTTCCGCGCCGAGCTTGACGAGATCGACCGCGCTGATGCGGGCGGTCAAATCGTCGGTCACGCCCACGACGAGGGAGGCCTTGCCGTCGGCCACCGCCACGAATGCGGCGACGCCGGAGCCGAGCCTGGCCTTGGCGTCGTCGGCCAGGCCTTTCAGGTCCTTCGCCGCCACGCCCTCGACCACGCGCAGCACCGCCTTGACGCCCGCGATCTCCTTGGCGGTGTCGCTGTCGTTGCGCCCCGGCCCGGCCAGTGCCAGCGCCCTGCGGGCGTCGGCGAGTTCGCGCTCAAGCTTCTTCTGCTGATCGGCCAGCGCGGCGACGCGCGCGGCGAGCTCGGATGGATTGGTCTTGAGCGCGGCCGCCGCGTCATGCGCGATCCTGGCTTCGCGCTGCAGATAGCGGCGCGCGCCCTCCGAGGTCAGCGCTTCGATGCGGCGTACGCCCGAGGCGACCGCGCTTTCGGACAGGATGGTGAAGAGCCCGATGTCGCCCAGCCTTCGCACATGGGTGCCGCCGCAGAGCTCCACGGAGAACGGCTTCGGCTCCTCGCCGTCGTCGCCCATGGTGAGCACGCGCACTTCCTCGCCGTATTTCTCGCCGAACAGCGCTTCCGCGCCGGCCTCGATGGCCTTGTCGGTCGCCATCAGGCGCGTGGAGACGTCCGAATTCTGACGGATGACGGCGTTGACCTGGTATTCGACGCGCTCCAGCTCCTCCGCCGTCATGGCCTTGGGATGGGCGAAGTCGAACCGCAGCCGGTCGGGCGCGACCAGCGAGCCCTTCTGCGAGACATGCCCGCCCAGCACGCGTTTCAGCGCGGCGTGGAGCAGATGCGTGGCGGAATGGTTGGCGCGGGTGGCGCGGCGGCGCTCGCCGTCCACCGCCAGATGCACGCCATCGCCCAGGTCGAACCGGCCTTTCACCACCTTGACGACATGGACGTGGAGCGCGCCGAGCTTCTTCTCGGTGTCTTCCACGATGCCGCCGGCGCGCGCGGTCCCGATCGTGCCCTGGTCGCCCACCTGCCCGCCCGACTCCGCGTAGAACGGCGTCTGGTTGGTGAGGATGCGCACCGTCTCCCCCGCCTTGGCCGACTGCACGCGCGCGCCCGTCTTGTCCACGATGGCCAGGATGTTGCCTTCGGCATCCTCGGTGTCGTAGCCGAGGAATTCGGTGGCGCCGAGCTCGTCCTTGATCGCGAACCATTTGCCTTCGTCCGCCGCTTCGCCGGAGCCCGCCCAGGCCTTGCGCGCCTCGGCGCGCTGGCGCTCCATCGCGGCCTCGAAACCCTTGACGTCCACGCCGACGCCGCGCGCCTTGAGCGCGTCCTGCGTCAGGTCGAGCGGGAAGCCGTAGGTGTCGTAGAGCCGGAACGCGGTCTCGCCGGAGAGATGATCGCCTTTCCTGAGCGAGCCGCTCGCCTCGTCCAGCAGCTTCAGCCCGCGCGCCAGCGTGTCGCGGAAGCGCGTCTCCTCCAGCTTCAGGGTTTCGCTCACCAGCGCTTCGGCGCGCTTGAGCTCGGGATAGGCGACGCCCATCTCCGCCACCAGCGCCGGCACCAGCCGGTGCATCAAGGGCTCCCTGGAGCCGATGAGATGGGCATGGCGCATGGCGCGGCGCATGATGCGGCGGAGCACATAGCCCCGGCCCTCGTTGGACGGCAGCACGCCGTCGGCGATCAGGAAGGAGGACGCGCGCAGATGATCGGCGATGACGCGGTGGGAGAATTTCGCCTCGCCTTCCGCCCTGGCGCCCGACGCGTCGACCGAGGCCGCGATCAGGCGGCGGAACAGGTCGGTATCGTAATTGTCGGTGACGCCCTGCAGGATCGCGGTGATGCGCTCCAGCCCCATGCCGGTGTCGATCGAAGGCCGCGGGAGGTCCAGGCGGGTGGTCTCGTCGACCTGCTCGAACTGCATGAAGACGAGATTCCAGAATTCCAGGAAGCGGTCGCCGTCCTCGTCCGCGCTGCCGGGCGGGCCGCCCATGACGGTGTCGCCCTGGTCGTAGAAGATCTCCGAGCAGTAGCCGCAGGGCCCGACCGGCCCCATCGCCCAGAGATTGCTCTCATGGCCGACGATGCGCTCGTCGGGGAGGCCGGCGATTTTCTTCCACAGACCGCGCGCCTGGTCGTCGGTCGGATAGACCGTGACCCAGAGCCGGTCTTTCGAGAGGCCGGCGACGTTGCGCACATAATCCCAGGCGTATTCGATCGCGGCGTCCTTGAAGTAGTCGCCGAACGAGAAATTGCCCAGCATCTCGAAGAAGGTGTGGTGGCGCGCGGTGTAGCCGACATTGTCGAGGTCGTTGTGCTTGCCGCCGGCGCGCACGCATTTCTGCACGCTGGTGGCGCGCTTGTAGGGCCGCTTCTCCGCCCCGGTGAACACGTTCTTGAACTGCACCATGCCGGCATTGGTGAACAGCAGCGTGGGATCGTTGCGCGGCACCAGCGGCGAGGACGCCACCACGGTGTGCTGCCGGTCGCGGAAGAAGTCCAGGAATGAGGCGCGGATTTCGGTCAGGCTGTGCATGGTTGGTATGTAACCGCGACGCGAAACGATGTCATCCCCGCGCGCCCTGATGGCTGGCCTGGATCGGCGTTGGCGGGGTTATTCGCTCGCTTGCCAAGCGGGCGGCGCGCTCGAAACCGGCGGGCGGATCGCGCGGGCGATCCGGCCGGCCGCCAACAGGATTGCGCCGCCGAGAAAGCTGAACCCGCCCGGCCATGGGATCATCTCCCGGATGGAAATCGTGTCGATGTTCCCCGCCCGGGACGGCAAGCCGGGCATGCCGCCGCTGTCCGGCGAAGGCGTCCACGCCCACATCGAACGTCAAAGGCGGGAACGGCGCGTGCGGGGCCGATCGCGATCGGGAAGATGCCTGGTGATGAACATGCCGCCGCCGGATGGGTCCGGGGGTGTAGGCGGTGGCGGATCGAGGTTGGCCATTCTAGCCCCTCCTCGGGGGCGCCGCCGGCCGGTCTTCGCCATTTGCCATCCGATGTTTTCTTCTCGATCCAGCGGGGCTCCGCGCCCTTCGGGCGCGACCACAACATATGGTATGCATAGTAACGAAAGGTCTATATTTTGTAGTTGTTTGCTCGATTTCGCAATGTCCTCGTTCTGAAAGCGCAAGAACCGGCAGCGCGATATCCCATGTCCTGTGGCCGCAACCGGCCCCGCGCATCCGCTTTCCGGCTTGAACGGATCGCCGGGCACGGCCTTCCTCAGACGGTGAAGGGGCGGCCGCTTGCGTGGACCGCCCCTTCTGGAGCCGTTCCCCATGCCGAGGGAACAGGCAAACCTCGCCAGCCCCCGGCTCCTCCGGGGACGGAAATCAGTCCTCGCCGGCGGGGGCTTCTTCGCCGCCGCCATTGGCCAGGCTCTGGCCGATCAGCCCGGCGCTGCCCCGGATCGCCGCCTCGATCTTGCCGGCCACGTCCTTGTTCTGGGCGAGGAAGGCCTTGGCGGCCTCGCGGCCCTGGCCGATGCGCTCGCCGTCATGGGAGAACCAGGAGCCCGACTTCTCCACGATCCCGGCCTTGACGCCGAGGTCGAGCAGCTCGCCGGTCTTGGAGATGCCCTGGCCGTACATGATGTCGAACTCGACCTGCTTGAAGGGCGGGGCGACCTTGTTCTTGACCACCTTCACCCGGGTCTGGTTGCCGACCACGTCGTCATGGTCCTTGATGGCGCCGATGCGGCGGATGTCCAGCCGCACGGAGGAATAGAATTTCAGCGCGTTGCCGCCCGTGGTCGTCTCCGGATTGCCGAACATGATGCCGATCTTCATGCGGATCTGGTTGATGAAGATGACGAGGCAATTCGACTTGGAGATCGAGCCGGTGAGCTTCCTGAGCGCCTGGCTCATCAGCCGCGCCTGCAGGCCGGGCAGCTGATCGCCCATCTCGCCCTCGAGCTCGGCCTTGGGCGTCAGCGCCGCCACCGAGTCGATCACCACGATGTCGACGCCGCCGGAGCGCACCAGCGTGTCGGTGATCTCCAGCGCCTGCTCGCCGGTGTCGGGCTGGGAGATGAGAAGCTCGTCCACGTCCACGCCCAGCTTGCGGGCGTAGACGGGATCCATGGCGTGCTCGGCGTCCACATAGGCCGCGATGCCGCCCTTCTTCTGGGCCTCGGCCACCGCGTGGAGCGCCAGCGTCGTCTTGCCGGAGGATTCCGGGCCGTAGATCTCGATGACGCGGCCGCGGGGCAGCCCGCCGATGCCGAGCGCGATGTCGAGGCCGAGCGAGCCGGTGGAGATGGTGTCGGTGTCGACGGCCATGTCCTTCTGGCCCATCTTCATCACGCTGCCCTTGCCGAAGGCGCGGTCGATCTGCTGCAGCGCCGCCTCCAGCGCCCGCTTGCGCTCGGAATTGTCGTCCTTGTCCTTGCCAACCACCCGCAATTGCGCCGCCTGTGACATGCTCGCCTCCTTCTTGCACGCCGCCCCCAGCGGCGCAATCAAAGCTAATGTGCATGGTTTGTTCCGGAAAGCAAGCCGCTAGATAAGGGGCTGATTCGGAAAAAGAATACCTGATGATGTTCCAGCGGCGTTCCGCGGAATCGGAAGGGGGCGGCCGCGGCCGTCAAAGAGATCCTGTCCGACTGAGCAATCCCGGTCAGGACAGGGCGCAAAGGCCCTGCCACTCTGCCCCGATGAAGGACTTCCTGGCTGAGACGCTGGCCCATATCGAGGGCCATCTCTTCGCGCCGCTCACGGTGGCGCGGCTGGCCGAGGCCGCGGGCCTGTCGCCCTGGCACTTCAGCCGCGCCTTCACCGCGCGGCTGGGGGAGAGCGTGATGGGCTATGTGCGCGGGCGCAGGCTGGAGGCGGCGGCGTTCCGCCTCGCCGCCGCCGATCCGCCCGCGCTGATCGATCTTGCCTTCGATTGCGGCTTTGAAAGCCAGGAGGCTTTCACCCGCGCCTTCAAGCGCCGCTTCGGCACCCCGCCGGGACAATTCCGGCGCATCGCCCCCAGGCACGACATGGGAGAAGACGCCATGACCCGAACCGCCGGCAAGCCGCGCGTGACCATGCGCGACGCGCTTGCGCACCGCGACGCCTTCACGGTCGCGGGCCTCCGCGCCGCGTTCGACGGACAGAACAAGCACGGCATCCCCGCCCTGTGGCCGACGCTGCTCAGGGCGCTGCCGCTCGAAGGCCAGGTGGACGGGCGCGGCTATGGCGTGATGGCGATGCTCGACCGCGACGAGGGCAGCATCTGCTATCTCGCGGGCGTGGAGGTGACCGGCGCGCCGCAACTGCCCGCGGGGTTCCAGAGCCTGCGCGTGCCGCAGAACCGCTACGCGGTGTTCCGGCTGGAGCTGGACGGTCCCGACCTGCATCCGCAGATCCAGGCCGCGATGCCGGTCATCTGGGGCGAGCTGATCCCCGGGGCCGGACACAAGACGGCGCAGGCGCCGGATTTCGAGCTGTATCCGGACGGCTTCAATCCCGCGCGGACGGGCGCCTGGATGGAATTCTGGATTCCCGTCACGGGATAGACCGATCCCGGGCGCGTCATGAACAGCGCACGATCACGCGCATGTGGATTGATCGCGCGCGGAGCGCCCGTGTCTCATGCGTGGATGACGAGGCCGTTTGCTCTTGCCGCGCTCCTCGCGCTCGCCGCCGGTGCGGCGCGGGCGGATGGGCTGGTGACGTTCGCTACCTACTCCCACCTGACCGGCAACGCGGAGATGATGCGCCGGCTCTATTCGCCGCTGCGGGCCGAACAGATCCGTGCGGAGCTGGCGAAAGCGCACCAGTCGCTGGGCGAGCAGGCGATCGATCTGGCGCAGGAGCAGTTCTTCGTCAGCGTGCCGCCGCGGATGCCGGCGAAGGGCTATGGCCTCATCGTCTTCATCGCGCCGTGGAACGAGGGCGCCGCGCCGCGCGGCTGGACGGACGTGCTGGCCGCGAAGGGCTTCATCTTCGTGGCCGCAGCGCGCTCGGGCAACAGCCAGGACGTGGCGGCGCGGCGCGAGCCGCTGGCCCTGCTCGCCTGGCAGAACATCGCCGCGCGCTACACCCTCGATCCCGGCCGCGTCTATGTCGCCGGCATGTCGGGCGGCGCGCGCGTGGCGCTGCGCGTGGCGCTTGGGTATCCGGACGTCTTCGACGGCGCGCTCCTCAACGCCGGCAGCGATCCCATCGGCTCGGCGGAGATTCCGCTGCCGCCGCGCGAGCTGTTCGCGCGCTTCCAGGCGCACAGCCGGCTCGTCTACCTCACCGGCGCGCTCGACCGCGAGCACCGCGACATGGACCGCAGGAGCGAGGATTCGATGCGCCAATGGTGCGTCGGCAACGTCACGAACGTGATCGCGCAGGGTCTCGGCCACGAGCCCGCCGATCCGGAGTCGCTGGCCGGCGCGCTGGACGCCCTCGACGTCCCGGCCGCGCCCGATCCCTCGCTGGCGGAGTGCCGTGCCGATCTCGACCGGACGGTCGCCGCCAAACTCGCCGGGGTGAAATCCCTCGAAGCCTCCGGCCGCCGCGACGAGGCACTGTCCGAGCTCAAGGACATCGACGCCACCTATGGCGGGCTCGCGGCGCCGGAGAGCGTGGCGCTGGCGAAGCCCTGACGCCTATTCCTCTTCGACGTAGCTGTCGTAGCGGTCGCGCACGGCCTCGGCATCGGTGATGAGGACGGCGTCGTCGGCGTCCTGCTTGCCGTCGGTGTTGCGGCTCAGGATCTCGATCATGTCGCGGTAGATCTTCGAATCCGGACCGAAATCGCGGCACCGCGATTGCAGCAATTGCTGGTCGTCCACCGTCACGGCCTGATCGAGATCGGGGCGGCGCAGCATGATGGTGCGGTAGGCGGTCGGAACCAGCAGCAATCCTTCCGACAGCCGCAGGCGCACGGCAGCGAAGGCGCGCGTCGCGGGACGGAAACGGCGCAGCATCAGCACTTCCGTTGTCGCGCCGTCGCCGCCCACGCCCTGGCTGACCATCGCGGTGATGCAGTGCTCGGTCGGGATCGCGGGGCCGTGATGGCGCTCGTTCTGATGGCCGCGGAAGATCCGGCAGCCCATCAGGTTCGCATTCGGCCGGGCGCCGAAGGCGATGATGTCGCGGCTCACCTGGTTGCGCGTGGCATGGCGGCGATAGGCGTAGAACGCCCCGGTGTATTTTGCGAGGATCCGCTCCATCCGGTCCGGGGGGATCGCGAGCCCGAAATCGTAGCGCGACGTCGCGCGGCCGTCGCTGGCGGGCCGGACGCCGAGCTTGCGCGCCAGGGCGTCGAAAGTGAGCGGCAGCCAGCCGGGTTCGAAGGTCTTGCCGCGCTTCTGCGCGACGGTGGCGATGGCGGCACCGAGCAGCGCGAGGTTTTCCCGCTCAGGCCGCGCCTTGCCGGCAAACCAGTTCTGGATCGAGTGGCCGGCGGGATATCTGCGCACGTTGACATGGGCCGGTGCGCCCGCGCTCTGCCAGTGATCGAGCAGATCCTGGATTTCGGCGCACAGCTGGTTGAAGCCGCCGCGGGTCACCGGACCGTCCATCTCGAGCCAGAGCGCGATCTGGTCCAGATGTTGTTTCAATGACGCCATGTTTCCGCGGCTTTCAATTAAGCATCGTAAGCTTCAATAGATTTCCGCCACACTGCAATGGAAATGTGCGGAAAGGCGCCCCAGCCTCACGGTCTTGGGCGGACGGCCGGGGCATCGTCCACATTTCCGTCCCCGTCTGCGGACGCGCGTTCACTGCCTGTCGCGGACGGAGGCGGCGGAAGATTTCCGCCAGCTTGAGAAATTCATGAGATATTTCAATAGGTTACTGTCGATTTGTCTTGGCTTTGTCGCCTCCCGCGCGCACATTTGGCGCGAGGCAATTGCGCCTCGCTTTCAAGGGGGACACCCAATGCCAAGAGAATCCGATATCCACCGCACCTCCCGCGCCCGGACGCCGGCTGGGCAGCGTGGTGAAGAAGCCGGCGTCGTTTTCGAGTGCTGCTGCCGCGCCTGCCGCCGGCCGCAAGCCGATGGCACCGGCGATGGCGCCGCGGACGTCACCCGGCGCTTCTATGATCGCGACCACGCCGGCGAAGCGGCGAAACTGTTCTATGAGAAGGCGCGGGAGCACTTCATCGCCCCGGCGCAAGCGCTGGTGAAGGACGCGCGGCGCGCGCTCAGCCTGGCGACATCGGCGGTATGCGCCGCCGCGGCGGGCGCCGGCGCGCTCGCGCTGATGCCGGGCCTCGACGGGCGTTTCGGGCTTCTGCCCCTGGCGCCGGCCGCGGCCCTTGCGGGACTCACGGTGCTCTGCTGGCTCGCCCTTTCGGTGCGCCGCTATGACACGATGCGTGAAGCCCGCCATCAGAAGCGTTGGATCTATCACCACGAGCTGATCGCCAAAGCCGAAAACGCCGTCGAGCAGTTCCACTCCTTCGATCCGGACGACACCGGGAGCGCGCTGTGGGGCCTTGGCCAGATGGCGATGATCGCGCGCGTGCACGAGCATCTCGACCACAACCTCCATATCGAGAACATCATGACCGGCGTGCGCTGGGACAACACCCGGCGGGCCGCGCTGCAGGTGGCCGCATTGGCCGCGTGCGGCGCCATGGCGGCGGTGGCCCTGCACCTGCGCGCTGAGCTTCATCTCGCGCCGGCCGGCATCGCGATCGGCATGGCCGTCGCAGCGACGGGCCTGCTGTTCCTCCTCACGCTGCTCCTGGGCAACGGCCTCGTCGCGAGCGTGCGCGCCTTCCTCGAGCCGCCCGAAGACGCCACGCTCTACCGCACCGATCCGTTCCCGGACATCGCGCGCTGGCACCATCATCTTCTGACGCTGCTCGCCCGCGCCCAATCCTTCTTCCAGCGCTGGCACTGAATTTCGCCAGAAATCGCGCTCTTCAGCCGCCGATGGCCTTGCCGGCCCGCAAGCGCCAGCGCGCGCGATGTGCCTCAGGCGCTCTTCTTCGCCTGCGGGGCCTGGGAGAGCACGTCCTTGACCTTGGCGGCGAGCTGCTTGAGCCCGAAGGGCTTGGGGAGGAAGTGAAGGTCCTCGGCCTTTTCGTCGTTCTTGCGGAAGGTCTCTTCCGCGTAGCCGGACATGAAGATCACCTGGATGCCGGGGCGCAGGCGCTTGACGGCGCGCACCAGCGTGGGGCCGTCCATGTTGGGCATCATCACGTCGGTGATGACGAGGTGGATCTTGTCCTCGTTCTTCTTGACGATCTCCAGCGCCTCTTCCCCGCCCGAGGCCTCGAACACCTGATAGCCGCGCAGGCGCAGCGCGCGCGCGGCGAAGCTCCTGACCGCGTCCTCGTCCTCCACCAGGAGGATCGTGTCCTGGCCGGTGATGTCGCGCGCGGCCACGGGCTCGGCTTCGGCGGCGACCACCTCGCCCTTGTGGCGCGGCAGGTAGATGCGGAAGGTGGTGCCGGCGCCCTTCTCGCTCTCCACCGCGATGTAGCCGCCGGTCTGCTTGACGATGCCGTAGACCGTGGCGAGGCCGAGCCCGGTGCCCTGGCCCACATCCTTGGTGGTGAAGAAGGGATCGAAGATCTTGCCCAAATGCTCCTTGGCGATGCCGTGGCCGGTGTCGGCCACCTCGATGCGCACGTAGTCGCCCGCCGGCATGATGGCGGTGCCGAAGGCCGAGGGCGCGGAGACCGCTTCGTTGGCGGTGCGCAGGCTCACGCTGCCGCCGGTCTTCATCGCGTCGCGCGCGTTGACCACGAGGTTGATGATGGCGTTGGAGATCTGCGTCTCGTCGGCATAGACGAACCACAGATCCGGGGCCTGCTCGAGCCGGACCTCGATGCCCTCGCCCACCAGCCGGCGCAGCATGTGGGCGAGCTCGCCCAGCGTGTCCTTCAGCATCAGCGGCCTGGGCTGCAGCGTCTGCTTGCGCGAGAAGGCGAGCAATTGGCCGATCAGCGAGGCGGCGCGCAGCGCGGTCTGCCTGACCTCGTTGATCTCCTTGAACGAGGGATCGCCCGCGTGGTGGCGCATCAGCAGAAGATCGCAATTGCCGATGATGACGGTGAGCAGGTTGTTGAAATCGTGCGCCACGCCGCCGGCCAGCTGGCCCACGGCCTGCATCTTCTGCGATTGGGCGAACTTGGTCTCCAGCGCCTTCTGTTCGGAAACGTCCACGAGATAGAGGATGGCGCCGCCCTTGACCGGGCTTGCATAGAGCTCGGCCATGCGCTCGGGCTGGCCCAGCGGGCGCAGCTCGACGGAGGCCGCATCGTTGGCGCCATCGTTCGCCCGCGCGATGAGATCCTGCACGCCCGCGCGGTCCGCCGGCTCCACGAGATCGCCCAGCGCCCGGCCGTCGAGCGCGGCCGATCCTGAGCCGATGAACCGCGTGAAGAAGGTATTGGCCTCGGAAAGCTTGCCCGCGGAATCCGCGATCGCCACGCCCACCGGTGCGTCGCGGAAGAAGGCGGCCGAGGCCGGCGGCGCGGCGGGCTGCGGCGCGGCATCGCCCTGGGCGGCGGCGAGCCGTGGCGCGAACCACCACGCAGCCTGGCCGTCGCGCAGCGGCCGGACGGCGACCACCACTTCCAGCCCGGCATGGATGCGCAGCGATTCTTCCAGCGGCTTGCCCTCGGCGGCGCTGCGCGCCAGCCGGTAGAGCATGGCGGAGGACGTTTCCCCGCCCAGCGCCAGCTCCGGCGGCGGCGCTGCCCCCTTCTCGCCCGCACCCGCCATGCGGCGATAGACGTCGTTGCAGTCCAGCACCGCGCCATCCGCCCCGGTGATGGCCCAGGCGACATTGGCCCGCGCCGCCGCTTCGGCCACGCGGCGGGCCTCGGCGGCGCTCAGGGTCTCGCGCGGCCACACTGCCAGGAGGAACAGGCAGGCCACCGCGCCGATCCCGGCCACCAGCATCACCGCGCTCCAGCCCGCGCCCTCGCCCGAGACGAGGGCCAGCGCGCCCGCGGCCAGCGCCAGGGCGGCCAAGCCCAGCGCCGCCCAGCGCCACAACCCGCCCGGCAGACCGGCAATCCCCTGCGTGAAAACCCGCGCGTTCATAGGCGATTCGGTTGTAGCAGAAATGGTTGGGATTCGCGCGTCCGGACAATTCCCGAGGCGGTCGCCGAAGCGCTCGGAACGGCTAATTCGCCCGCAGCTGGCCGGAGAGCCGCATCACGTAGCCGATGACCTGGGCGACGGCCTTGTAGTGCTCGGGCGGCACGGGCTCGTCGAGGTCGATGGCGGCGTAGAGGGCGCGGGCGAGCGGGGGGTTCTCGACCACGGGCACGTCGTGCTCTTCCGCCACGTCGCGGATGCGCAGCGCCAGCGCGTCGACGCCCTTGGCGACGCAGACCGGCGCGGCCATCTCGCCGCTTTGGTATTTCAGGGCCACGGCGTAGTGCGTCGGGTTCATGATCACGACGGTGGCCTCGGGCACCGCCGCCATCATGCGCCGGCGGCTCTTCTCGGCGCGGATCTGCTTGATCTTGGCCTTGATCTGCGGATCGCCTTCGGACTGGCGGAATTCCTCCTTCAATTCCTGCCGGCTCATGCGGTTGCGGGCGAGGAAGCGGTAGCGCTGCAAGAGGTAGTCGAGCACGGCCACCACGGCCAGCACGGCGAGCGCGGCGACGAGAAGGCGGATCACCAGTTCGCCGATGTCGGCCGCCACGGCCACCGGCGTCTGGGTGAGGATGCCCTCCAGCCGGTCGCGCATCGGCCACAGCGTGGTCCACACCGCCGCGCCCACGATGAGGATCTTGATCACGCCCTTGACGAGGTTGGAGATGCCGTCGAGCCCGAACAGCCGGGTGAAGCCCTTGGCCAGCGAGAGCTTGGAGAGATCGGGCCTGATGCGCTCCGTGCTGAAGACGGGACGGTGCTGCAGCACGTGCCCCGCCAGGCCGAACGCCACCAGCACGCCGAAAACCGGCGCCAGGATCGCCGCCAGCCGCCACACCGAGCCGCTGAGGATGGCCATGATGGAGCCGGAATCCACGGGGATCCGGTCCGGCTGCTCGAGGAAAACGCGGAAGACGCCGGCGAAATTCCGCGCCGCGGAGGGCGCGAACATGGCGATGGCGATGGTGGCGCCGAGCAGGAGCACAAAGGCAGATACTTCCTGGCTCTTGACGATGTCGCCATGCTCGGCGGCCTGTTCGAGCCTTCTTTGTGTGGGCTCTTCCGTCCTCTGGGAATCGTCGCGTTCTTCGGCCATGGGCGCCTAGCCGAAGCTTCCCATCTGGGCGGCGAAATAGTCGAGGAAGATGGTCATCATCGAGCCGAGCAGGAGCAGCATCAGGAGGAACCCGGCCAGGATGTTCACCGGCATGGCGATGAAGAACACCTGCAATTGCGGCATCAGCCGCGCCAGCAGGCCCATCGCCGCGTTGACCGCGAAGCCGAAGACGAGGAAGGGCGCGGCGAGCTGCAAGCCCAGCAGGAACGAGCCGCTGACGAGGCGCACGGTGAGCTCGGCCATGTCGCCGGTGGGCAGCGCCGCGCCCGGCGGAATCATCGAATAGCTGCCCGCCACCGCGCCGATGGCCAGATGATGCAGGTTGGTCGCGAAGATCAGGACCGCGCCCAGGAGCGAGAAGAAATTGCCGATGACCACGCTCTGCTGGTCCATGGTGGGATCGACCTGCTGGGCGTAGGACAGCCCCGTCTGCGTGGCGATGAGAAAGCCGGTGACGCTGAGCGCGCTCATGATGATGCGCGCCATGGCGCCGACGAGAAGGCCTGCCGTCACTTCCTGGAAGACGAGAAGCCCGAGCTGCATGGCGCTCGCGGGCGCCGCGGCCGGATAGGCATGCGCCACGGTGGGCGCGAAGGCGACGGAGACGGCCAGCGCCAGCACCAGGCGCACCATCGACGGCACGCCCGCCTCGCCCACCGCCGGCAGCAGCATCACCATCGCGCCAGTGCGCGCGAAGACGAGGAAGTAGACCAGAAGCTGCCCGGTGAAATCGGCGAGATGGATGTGCATGGCGCGGCTAATACGCCGCGATTCTTGCGGCGATGCTGGTCATCAGCCCGCTCATGGCCGCGCCCGCGAAGGGCAGCGCGATCAGGAGCACCAGGAAGATGGCGATGATCTTGGGCACGAACACCAGCGTCATTTCCTGGATCTGGGTGAGCGCCTGGAGCAGGCCGATGCCCAGGCCCACCACCAGCGCGGTGATCATCGCGGGCGCGGAAATCTCGAGCAGCACCCAGATGGCCTGGCGCGCGAAATCGATGGAGTCTGCTGGCGACATGATCCGGTCCCTGCCTGTGCGCGTTCCGCTTCCGTCAAATCGGCATCTGCATGATCGACTGGTAGGCCTGGATCACCTTGTCGCGAACGGCGACGACCGTATCCAGGGTGAGTTCGGCGGAGTTCACGGCGTTGACGACGTCCACGATGTCGGCCTTGCCGGCGGCCTGCTGGGCGGCGAGCTGCTCGCCCTGCTTCATCGACTGGGTGGCGTCCTTCACCATGTTGTTCAGGAAGTCGCCGAAATTCGCGCCGGGCGCCGCGCCCGTGGCGGCGGACGGCGCGGAGGCCCCGCCCAGCTTGGCGATGGACTGATAGGCGGCGGTTGCGGCGGCGGGGGCGATGGCCATTGGTCTGCTCCGTTACTTGTTCAGGAGGTCGACGGTGCGCGCGATCATCGATTTGGAGGCGCTCATCACGTCGAGGTCGGCTTCGTAGGAGCGCTGCGCCTCGCGCATGTCCATGATCTCGACCAGCGGATTGACGTTGGGCATCAGCACGTAGCCCTGCTTGTCGGCGGCGGGATTGCCGGGATCGTACTGGCGGCGGAACTCGCTCATGTCGGACACGGGCTTGCCGCTTTCCACCATGGTGGCGTTGAGCTCGCGGTCGAATTCGCTCTTCACGGTGGCGACCTTGCGGCGGTAGGGATCGCCGCCCGGCGTGGGCGAGGTGGAATTGGCGTTGGCGATGTTCTCCGCGATGGTGCGCATGCGGGCGGACTGCGCGCGCATGCCCGACGCGGCGACGGCCATGGAGGTGGCAAGATCCATTCGCGTTCTCCTTACGACTGCGGCGCGCCGACGGCGGTGCGCATCATGCGCATCATCTTGGCGTAGAGATTTGTGGCCGCGGCGTACTGGCCCTGCACGTCGGCGACCTTGATCATCTCCTCCTCCAGCGACACGGTGTTGCCGGTGGGGTTGGCCTCGGTGTCGGGCGAGTCCTGGTTCTCGAAGCTCGAAGTGGTGTCGGGCGCGATCGCGATGTGGTGCGGATTGTCGACCGTGAGGCCGGGCGCGGTGCGCGTCTCGCCCTGCAGCACGCTTTCGAAATCCATCGGCTTGACGTCGCGCGCCATGTAGCCGGGGGTGTCAGCATTGGCGACGTTCTGCGACAGCACGCCCTGCCGCGCGTTGAGCCATTCCATGCGCTGGCGCAGCACGTCGAGCAGCGGAATCTGGTGAAGGTTCATCGGATCGCTCCGTAACCGGAAATTAGGCTTACCGGGGGGCATCTTCGCGCGCGCCTCTTAATCGGCGCTTAACACAGCCGCACCTTTTTGCCCGGCAGATTCTTCCTGCGCTTAACCGCGGATTAAGCTTGACGCGCTTGGATGGCGCGCATGGATGTCATCGATTTCGCCCGTTACGTCGGCGCGCTCGCCCTGGTGCTGGGGCTGGTGGGATTCGCCGCGCTCGCGGCCAAGCGCTACGGCGTGGCCGGCATCGCCAGGCTCGGCGGCGGCGAGCGCAGGCTCGCCATCGCCGAAACGCTGGTGCTGGGCACCAGGCACAAGCTCGTGCTGCTGCGCCGCGACGGCGTGGAGCATCTGGTGCTGATCGCGCCCGACGGCGCCACCGTCATCGAAAGCGACATCGAAGCGGCGAAGATCGCGCAGCTTCGTGCCGTCTGCGAAAGCGACGCGGCGTGAAGGCGCGCACGCTCCTTTCCGGCCTCGCCGCGCTCTTCGCGCTGGTGCCGGGCAGCGCGCTCGCCGCCGCCACGGCCACGGCCGCGCCCGGCGGATCGAGCCCGCTTTCCATCGATTTCTCCGGCTCCGGCCTCTTCACCGATCACGTGATGCAGCTTGTGGCGCTGATCACCATCCTGTCGATCGCGCCCTCCATCCTCATCATGATGACGAGCTTCGTGCGAATCGTGGTGGTGCTTTCGCTTCTGCGCACGGCGATGGGGCTGCAGCAGAGCCCGCCCAACAGCGTGGTGGTTTCTCTGGCGCTGTTCCTCACGCTTTTCGTGATGGCGCCGACGCTGCACGACGCCTACGAGGCCGGCATCGTGCCGCTGGTCAACAACCAGATCACCAGCGAGGAAGCCTTCGACCGCGCCGCCGCGCCGATGAAGACCTTCATGCTGGCGCATGTGCGCGACAGTGATCTGAAGCTCTTCCTCGACATGAGCCACGCCAGGCCGCCCAAGACGTCCGCCGACGTCGCGCTCACCACGCTGGCGCCCGCCTTCATGCTGAGCGAGCTCAAGCGCGCCTTCGAGATCGGCTTTCTGCTTTTCGTGCCGTTCCTCATCATCGACATGGCGGTCGCCTCGATCCTGATGAGCATGGGCATGATGATGCTGCCGCCCGTGATCATCTCGCTGCCCTTCAAGCTCATTTTCTTCGTGCTGGTGGACGGCTGGCGGCTGGTCGCCGGCTCGCTGGTCGAGAGCTACCAGCACGGCCCGCCGCTGCATTGATCCCACGCGTCCGGGGGCGATATGCCTCTCGTGCGGGGAGCGCTCATTCCACCGCTTGTCGCAGCGGCCTTGCAACGGCGCAGCTCGGCGCAATCTGCCTGGGATCAAGCCGCGCCAGATGCCGCGTGCCCCACACCCGCGCTGCTTCGATCATCGGCAGTGCCGTGGCGCCGTAGTCCGTCAGCGCATAGATCACCGGCGCCGGGACCCTTCCGGTCGGTTGACGGCTCACCAGGCCCTCCGCGATCAGCTCGCGGAGCTGCTGCACCAGCACCTTCTGCGAGATGCCGTCGGACACGGCAGCGAGCTGCCGCCTCAACGCCGCGAAGTGACATGGACGTTCGGCGAGCCAATAGAGGATGGTGAATTTCCACTTGCCGCCCAGCGCCAGCCAGGCCGCGTTGAGAGGGCAATCCGCGATGCGCCGCATGGTTACCTTCCGGTGCGTTCTGGCGCAGCGTCCTCCTCCTGCCTAACGATGGCAACACAACTCGGCGCGAGAGGAAACGATGCTGTCAAAGACCCTTGCTGCGTTCGCCGTCGTCGCATGCGCCACGGCGCAAGCCGCCCAACCACGCGACGGCAGCCACGATTTCGACTTCGAGATCGGCACCTGGAAGACGCATATCCATCGCCTGCTGCATCCGCTCACCGGCTCGACCGAATGGACCGATTACGACGGCACCTCCGTCGTGCGGAAGATCTGGGGCGGCAAGGCGAACATGGTCGAACTCGAAGTCGACGGCCCCGCCGGCCACATCGAAGGCTTGAGCCTGCGCCTCTACGACGCGAATGCGCATCAATGGAGCCTGAACTTCGCCAACAGCAGGAGCGGCCGTCTCGGCGTGCCGACGGTGGGCGAATTCCGCGACGGACGCGGCGAATTCTACGACCAGGAAGACGTCGGCGGGCGCATGGTGCTGGTCCGCAACATCTGGTCGGGCATCACGCCGACCTCCGGCCGCTTCGAACAGGCCTTCTCCACCGATGGCGGCAAGACCTGGGAAACCAACTGGATCGCGACGGACACGCGGATCGCGGAGTAGCGGTCGTTTCACGCCAGGACGCGTTCGGCCTGGCGCGCAGCCCGATGATTACTCCGCCGCCGCCTTCATCGGCATGCGGGAGCGGTGGAACGGCCGGTCGCCGAGCACGGTGGCGCGGTGCATCACGCGGCGCGCGGGCAGGTAGTCGTTCACCGCGTAGTGCTGGGTGATGCGGTTGTCCCAGAAGGCGAGCGCATTGGGCTTCCAGCGCCAGCGGACGTGAAATTCCGGCTTCTTCACATGGTCGAAGAGCATGGCGAGCAGCGCGTCGCTCTCGTTGCGCCTGAGACCCTTGATGCGCGCGGTGAAGCCGTAGTTCACGAACAGCGAATCCGCCCCCGTCTCGGGATGGGTGCGGATCACCGGATGCACGACGGGCGGGTGCTCCTCCACCGCCCTGGCGTAGCGGTCTTCGCCTGCGGCTTTGGCGACGGTGAGCCTGGCGGGGAAGCCGCGCGCGAAATCGTGCACCGCATCGAGGCCGGCCAGGAATTCGCGCATCGGCCGCGACAGCGCCTCGTAGGCCGCCTGCATGTCGGCCCAGATCGTGTCGCCGCCGTTCTCGGGCAGGAGCCTGGCGTAGAGCAGCGCGCCCAGGGGCGGGGTCTCGATGAAGGTGACGTCGGTGTGCCAGGCGTCGTTGTCGGTGGGATTGCCGGCGTGATTGTCCAGGATGAACAGCTCGGGCGCCTCCGGCACGCCGGGATAGAGCGGATGGGTATGCAGGTCCCCGAAGCGCGCCGCGAGGTCCCGATGCTGGGCGGGGGTGAGGTGCTGGTCCTCGAAGAAGATGACCTTGTGCTTCAGCAGGGCCGCGCGGATCCCGGCGATGGCCTCGTCGGAAGGGCGCTTGGCGAGGTCGATATCCCCAATTACGGCCCCGATGGTGGGGGTGAGGGGGGTGGTCCGGATGGCCATGGGCGCCTCCACAGGGGGACGGCGGACTGTAGGGGTGGGGGGCTCGGCCGCGCAACGGGCACGCAAACCTAGCAGGTGGGGAGCGGCGGGGCGGGCTTCAAGCCCCGCCCGCTCACCAAAATTTCAGCCGGGGCATGCGGGTTTTGCACTTCCCAAAGTAAGCGCTGGCCCCTATAGTCTGAACACTGAATGCTAAAGGAGTTATTCACATGAATAAGCTCACCTCTCTCGCCGTCGGCGCCGCCTTCGCTTTCGCCACCATCGGCGCCGCCCATGCCGCCTCCCCGGTGACGGGAACCTGGAAGCTTTCCACGGGCGTGGCCGATGCCCCCTGCACCGTCACGCTGACCGCCGACGCCGATATCGACAACGCCGGCACGGCCGCCACGACCGGCGACTGCAACGGCACCAATGTCGGCCGCTGGAAGGCCGTAGGCAACTCGCTCAGCCTGATGGAGAACAACGGCACCCTCATCGCCTTCATGAAGCCCAAGGGCGACACCTACGAGGGCACCCGCATCTCCGACGGCCGCAAGGTCGCTCTTTCCCACTGATACTCCGGCTCCTCGGGCAGAAAGGGCCGCCGGCTCCCCGGCGGCCCTTTTTGTTTGCTTTTCAGGTTGCTCTCCAGGTTGCCCTTTAGGTTTCCGGCCGCCTTCGCTAAACCACCGCGCGGAAGCGAGGCCGCCCCGGCCCCACAAGAAAACAAGGTGGGAAACACCATGAAGGAATACGGACACTTCATCGCCGGCCAGGCCGTCAAGGGCGCCTCCGGCCGCTCGGGCGACATCTTCAATCCCGCAACCGGGGAGGTGCAGGCTCGCGTCGCTTTGGCCAGCCGCGCGGAGATGCGCAAGGCCGTCGAGGCCGCGGCCAGGGCCTTCCCCGAATGGTCGAGCGTCAATCCCCAGCGCCGCGCGCGGGTGATGTTCAACTTCAAGGCGCTGGTCGAGAAGAACATGGACGAGCTGGCGGCCCTGCTCTCCGCCGAGCACGGCAAGGTGCTCGCCGATTCGCGCGGCGACGTGCAGCGCGGCGTGGAGGTGATCGAATTCGCCTGCGGCATCCCGCATCTGCAGAAGGGCGAATACACCGAGGGCGCGGGCCCCGGGATCGACATCTATTCCATGCGCCAGCCGCTCGGCGTGGTCGCCGGCATCACGCCGTTCAACTTCCCCGCCATGATCCCGATGTGGATGTTCGGCGTGGCCATCGCCTGCGGCAACACCTTCATCTGCAAGCCCAGCGAAAAGGATCCGGGCGTTCCGATGCGCCTGGCCGAGCTGATGATGGAAGCCGGCGCGCCGGCCGGCGTGCTCAACGTCGTCAACGGCGACAAGGAAGCGGTGGACGCGATCCTGGAGGATCCCGACATCCAGGCGGTGAGCTTCGTGGGCTCCTCGGCCATCGCCGAATACGTCTATTCGCGCGGCACCCAGCACGGCAAGCGCGTGCAGGCGATGGGCGGCGCCAAGAACCACGCCATCGTCATGCCCGACGCCGACCTCGACCAGGTGACCAACGAGCTCATCGGCGCGGGCTACGGCTCGGCCGGCGAGCGCTGCATGGCGATCAGCGTCGCCGTGCCGGTGGGCGAGAAGACGGCGGACGCGCTCGTCGCCAGGCTCAAGCCGCGCGTCGAATCCCTGCGCGTCGGCATCCCGACCGATCCCGACGCCGATTACGGCCCGCTGGTCACCGCCGCGCATCGCGAGAAGGTCAAGCACTATATCGACCAGGGCGTGGCCGAGGGCGCGGAGCTCGTGGTCGACGGCCGCGGCTTCAGGATGCAGGGCTACGAGAAAGGCTTCTATCTCGGCGGCTCGCTGTTCGACCGCGTGCGGCCTGAGATGAAGACCTACCAGGACGAGATCTTCGGACCCGTGCTGCAGGTGGCCCGGGCGAAGGATTTCGATGCGGCGATCGCGCTTCCCTCCCAGCACCAGTACGGCAACGGCGTGGCCATCTTCACCCGCGACGGCGACGCGGCGCGGGAATTCGCCGCCCGCGTCAGGGTGGGCATGGTGGGGGTGAACGTGCCCATCCCGGTGCCGCTCGCCTATCACACCTTCGGCGGCTGGAAGCGCTCGGCCTTCGGCGACGTTAACCAGCATGGGCCGGAGGGCGTGCGATTCTGGACAAGAATTAAGACAGTGACCCAGCGCTGGCCGAAAGGCGGGGTACGCGAAAACGCCAGTTTCGTGATACCCACCATGCGCTGATTTGTTCGGGGCTCGGTGACGATGAACGACGACGACCACAACAATGTCGTTGAAATGCGGCGCGCGACGGCGCGCGAATGGCGTGCGGCCCAGTTCGTGCTGGCCGGCGGCTTCGTGATCGCGCTGGGCGTGGCCGGCTATTTCGGCTGGCGCGCGGCCCATCCGCCGGTGACGAGCGAGATCGCGCCCGCCGCGCCCGAAGCCACGACGCAGCCCACCGAACAGCAGCAGGAAGACGCCAAGGCCGCGATCCTGGTCTGCGCGCAGGAGCTGTTGAACGCCAAGAACTACGGCATCGTGCCGGGCTACGGCCAGCTCTCCAATCCCTATCCCAAGCCGACTTCGGCCAAGGGCCGCTATTCCTGCGAGGCCAAGACCACGTCGACCACTTATGTGATGACCGCCGACCTGATCTGCCGCACGCTCACCGATCCGCGCTGCGTGGATCTCTACCGCGTGCAGACCTCCGACGGCTCGGTGCTCTATCAGCGGCAGCCGCAATAGGCATGGACGCGGGCCGGCGCTTCCGCCGCACGGTCAAGCAGATCCTGCGCGTCAACCACGCCGGCGAGTACGGCGCCATCCGCATCTACCAGGCGCAGATCCTGACGGCGCGCTTCCTTGAGCCCACGCTGCTGCCGTTCCTGCGCGAGACGCTCGCCCATGAGCGCGAACATCTCGCCGCCTTCCGCGAGCTGATGCCGCCGCGCGGCACGCGGCCTTGCGGGGCCCTGCCGCTCTGGGGGACGGGTGGCGCGCTGCTCGGCCTCTTTACCGGGCTTCTGGGCCGCGACGCCATTTTCATCTGCACCGAGGCGGTCGAACGCACGGTGCACGCCCATCTCGAAAGGCAGCTTCGTTGGCTCGGCAGGGACGATCCCACGCTGAGCCAGACCATCCGTGCCGTGCAGGCGCAGGAGGAAGGACATCTGAGACACGCGCAGGCCGGCCAAACGACCCGCACCCGCGCCGGCGCCGTCCTCGCCCGTTTCGTGGCCGCCGTCACCGCGCTCCTGATCTGGTGCTCGACCTATGGCGCGCCGACGCGGATGAAGGGGAACCTCAACCGTGCCGCTTGAAATATTGCACCGCGCGCTCATGCTTCTGCGCCGCCGCGCGGGACTTGAAGGTGCCGAGGTTGCGGCGCTTGCCGGTTTTGGGGTTCTTCTTGCGGGAATAGAGGCGGTAACCGCCCGACGGCAGCTTGCGGATCATGGAGACCTCCGGTCTTGAGACGTCGAAACCCCTGCCGTTGTAACGCATCAGCGCCGCCACGCGTTCTGAAACCCGAATGGCGGGAGATTTCGTGACCGGATTTTCCCACCGCCTCGCCACGCGCGACGACATCCCGGCGCTGACCAGGCTGATGGATGGCGCCATCGCCGAGCTGCTCAAGCCGGTGCTCACCCCCGAACAGGTGGCCGCGTCCGGTTCCATCATGGGGCTGGACACGCAGCTGATCGACGACGGGAGCTATTTCGTCGTCGAGCGCGAAGGCGCGATCGTGGGCGCGGGCGGCTGGTCGCGCCGGGCCACGCCCTTCGGCGGCGACCACTCGCCGGGCCGCGACGCGCGCCTGCTCGACCCGGCGAGGGACGCCGCACGGGTGCGCGCGATGTACACCGATCCTGCCTTCGCCCGCCGAGGCATCGGGCGCATGGTGCTCGCGCTGTGCGAGGCGGCGGCGGCTCAGGCGGGCTTCGCGCGCGCCGAGCTCACCGCCACCATGGGCGGGCTGCCGCTCTATCGCGCCTGCGGCTATGGCGGCGAGGAGCCGTTCGAGCAGTTGACGCCTTCGGGCGTGCGGGTGCCGCTGGTGCGGATGACAAAGCCGCTTGGGCCGGGCTAAGCATCGGCCGATGCGCGGACCGGGCGACCTTCTCTACAATTTCCACTGGATCGTGCCGGGCGAGGCGGCGCGTTCGGCGCAGGCCTGGGCGGGATTCCTGGGGCCGTTCCTGAAGGCGCGCGGCATCCGCGGGCTCATCAACCTGCGCGGGCCCAACCCGGACTGGCGCTGGTGGCGCTATGAAAAGCGGGTGGCGGACGAGGCCCGGGTCGCGCATTTCGACGTGGTGCTGAATTCGCGGCGGCTGCCCACGCGGAAGATGCTGGCGGCGCTCTTGCGCGCCTTCGACGCGGCGCCGCGGCCGCTGCTGCTCAAGTGCTCCGGCGGGCAGGACCGCTCGAGCTTTGCGGCCGCGCTCTATCTCCTGCACACAAGGGGCTGGGATGCGTTGGCCGCGGCCGAGGGGCAGTTCGCGGCGTGGCCCTATCTGCATCGGCCCAAGGCGCATCAGCACTGGCTGAAGCCGTTCCTGCGTTTCGCGCGCGCGGACGCGAAGGGAAAGCCTCTCGCGCAATGGATCGCGGAAGACTATTCCGACGCCAAGCTGAAAGCCTGGCTCGACGCCAACGGGATGAAGGATTCCTACCGCGGGCTCTACGATCCGCGCATTCCCGTCCCCGGGCTGTGATGCGGCCCATCGTCGTGAAGGATGGCGTGTCGCTGTGGCCCGGGCTGCTCGACTCGCGGACACAGGCCGCGCTGCTGGACGAGGTGTCGTCGCGCGTGGCGCGCGCGCCGTTCTATCGCCCGCGCATGCCGAAGTCCGGCAAGCCGTTCAGCGTGGAGGAGACCAATTTCGGGCCTCTCGGCTGGCTCTCCGGCGAGAGCGGCTATCGCTATGCGCCGCGCCATCCGTACACGGACGAACCCTGGCCGGCGATCCCGCGCGCGCTTCTGGAATTGTGGAAGGAGACCACCGGCTATCGCGCGCCGCCGGAATGCTGCCTGGTCAATCTCTATCGCGCGGGCGCCCGCATGGGCCTGCACCAGGACCGCGACGAAGCGGCGCTGGATGCGCCGGTGCTCTCGGTCTCGCTGGGCGACGACGCCCTGTTCCGGATCGGGGGAACCGGCCGCAGGGGCCCGACAACCGCCTTCCGGCTCCAATCGGGGGACGTGCTCACCTTCGGCGGGCCCGCGCGATTGGCCTTCCATGGCGTGGACCGGACCGCTCCGGGCACCTGCGCGCTCTTGCCCGGCGGGGGGCGGATCAACCTCACGCTGCGGCGGGTGACGACGCCAAGCGGTTGATTCCAAATAAAAAGACGCCCGACCGGGGGGCCAGTCGGGCGTCGCGTGCGCCGTTACGCGCATGGTACCGGGAGGGGATGACCGGTACCGCTGGAAGAACGCCGGCCAGCGTGCGAGCGGGGGGGCAGTGCCTGCTGACCGGTGGTCCGTTCTTCCGAGGCCAAACCTATGCAGAGATGCCACACTTTGCAAGATTTTTTTTGAACTAAGCCATTGATTAAATTTCATAGGTGACAGCGGCAAAAACGCAACAGTGAGGATTTCGAATCACCGCGCAGGTTCGCGTCGTTTGGCGACCGCGGATTTCCAGTTCTCCGCCAGCGCCGGCGCCGCCCATACCGCGTCGACGAGCGCTTTTGGGACATGCGGATGATAAGCCGCGAGGAAGGCGTCGCGCACGGACGGGGCATCGCTCGCGGGAATGTGTTCGAGCATACCGATTGTTGGAGCCTGGCCTTCCTCCAGCACACGGCAGTACCAGCCCGCGCGCGCCGACAGAGTCATCAGCCGCGGCACGTCGGCGCGCAACGCCATGCCGAGCTTGTAGCAGGGTCCGCGCGGCTGGCTGACTTCCAGCAGCGCCTCGCCCCAACGAAAACGGTCGCCGATGCGTATGGCGGTTTCGTTCGCGCCCTCGACGGTGAGATTCTCGCCGAAGCTGTTGGGGCGGCAGGCGACGGCGTGCTCGCGCTCCCACCACGGCCAATTGTCCGAAGGATAGACATAGATGGCCTTGTCCGGCCCGCCATGCACGGCGAGATCGGCCTGCGCGTCGCCCGCGATGTTGGTGCGTCCCACGAACACGCGCGGCTCCGCCACCGGGGCCTTGCCGATGGACGAGCGCACGGGCTCGCCATGCAGCGTGCCGATGACGCGCGGCGTGCCCGCGCTGGTGGCGAGAAGCCGGATCACAGCCTGCCGAAATCCTTCGCCGTGCGGTCGACGGCGTTCTTCAGCAGGCGCACCGCCTCGTCCACTTCCGCTTCCGAAATGACCAGCGGCGGCGCCAGCACCATGGTGTCGCGGATGGCGCGGCTGATGAGGCCGGAATTGAAACAGTAGTTGCGGCAATGGGTGCCTGCATTGCCGATGTCCGGGAAGAAGGCGCGCTTCTTCCTGTCGGCCACGAGCTCGACGGCGCCGAGCAGGCCCAGCGTGCGCACCTCGCCCACGATCGGGTGATCGTCGAACGCCGCGTGCAGCGCGCGCGCGAAATAGGGCCCGATCTCCTTCTTCACCCGCTTCACCAGCCCGAGCTCCTCGATCGCCTCGAGATTGCGCAGCGCCACCGCGCTCGCGACAGGATGGCCGGAGTAGGTGTAGCCGTGCACCAGTTCTTCGTCGGCGTGAAGGATGGCCTTTGCCATGCGCTCGCCCATCGAGATGGCCGAGATCGGCTGGTAGCCGGAGGAGAGCCCCTTGGCCATGGTCATGATGTCCGGCTGGAGCCTGAAGGTCTGCGCGCCGAACCATTCGCCGGTGCGGCCGAAGCCGGTGATGACTTCGTCCAGATGCAGGAGCACGTCGTGCTTCCTGCAGATGCGCGCCACTTCCGGCCAGTAGCTCGCGGGCGGGAAGATCACCCCGCCCGCGCCCTGCACCGGCTCGGCGGAGAAGGAGGCGACGCGGTCCGCGCCGATCTCCAGGATCTTCTCTTCCAGCTTCTTCGCGATGAGAAGCCCGAACGCCTCCGGCGCGATGTCGCCATGGCCCGCGGCCCTGGCGCCGTACCAGTAGGGCGCGGGCACTTTCCGGAAACCCGGCAGCGGCAGGTCCCATTGCGGATGCATCGGCGTCAGCCCCGACAGCGACGCGGCCGCGAACGTCACGCCGTGATAGGCATAGTCGCGCGAGAGATGGATCTTCTTTTCGGGCTTCTTCTTCAGGTTCCAGTAGTAGCGGATGAGCTTCAGCGCGGAGTCGTTCGCCTCCGATCCCGAATTGGCGAACAGCACGTGCTCGTGGCCTTCCGGGAGCAGTCCCGCGAGCTTGGCGGCGAGCTCGACGGTCCAGGGGTTCGTCGTCTTGAAGAAGTGGTTGTAGTAGGGAAGCGTCTTCAGCGCTTCGCAGCCCGCTTCGGCGAGCGCCTTGTTGCCGTAGCCCACCTGCACGCACCACAGCCCCGCCATGCCGTCGAGGATTTTCCTGCCTTCGGAATCCCACAGCCACACGCCGTCGGCTTTGGTGATGACGCGCACGCCTTCCCTGTTGAGGGCCGCGGTGTCGCTGAAAGGATGCACGTGATGGGCGGCGTCGAGCGCCTGCCAGTGCCGGGTCAGATTGTGATGTTCGCGCGCCATGGCGCATCTCCGCTTGGATTGGGACAACGCAGTCGGGCGGGCCGCGCGCCGGGGCGCGGCCGGCGGATCACGGCGGATTGTAGCCGATGCGGGCGCAGAGGATGAGGAGCGCGCGTTTTCGCGTCATGGCGCCAGCCTAGCAGGATCGGCCGCGCCCGTCAGCCTCGTGCGCGCCCGCTGCATGCAGGCCCCAGCGTCATCCGCCCGACGGGCTTGCGGGCCGCGATCGCCGCCAGCAAGACCGGGTCGCGGCCATGGAGATCGTTGCGGAACTCCATCGCTCGCCTCCTGGGAATTGCACCGCCGGATAGCCTATCCGATGGTCCTGCCCGCATTCTGATTTGCCGCAATGGGACGGCTAAGCCCCGCGCGCGCCCTGCCTGGCCAGCGCGCGCCGGTAAGCCGGTCGCGCGTGCGCGCGGGCGATGTAGGATTGGATGTTGGGGTAAGGCGCGAATACGCCCGGCGTCAGCTCGCCGTAATTGAGCACGGCGACCATCAGGATGTCGGCAGGGCCGAGATCGGAACCGGTGAGCCACTCCTTCCCGGCGAGCGCGCTTTCGAGGCCCGCGAGCCGCTCGGCGAGCTGCTCCCTGACTTCCTTCATGCGGATGTCGCGGCCCGGGCGGTCCTTCCAGTAGGTCGTCCAGCGCATGTTCTCCGCCACCAGCGGCTCGACCGTGTTGAGCGCGGCGAAGCACCATTGATTGAGCTCGGCACGCGCATGCGCGTCCTGCGGCGCGCGGCCGACATGCTCGTAGAGATAAAGCACGATGGCGGCGGATTCGAAGATGCGCAGCGCTCCGTTCTCGAGCGACGGCACCCGCCCGAACGGATTGATCGCGCGGTTGGGCCCGGCCGCATGCTCGCGCGCGGCGTAGTCCATCCAGTGCACCTGGTAGCGCAGGTTCAATTCCTCCAGCGCCCAGAAGGCGCGGATGTCGCGCAGGATGCCCTTGATGAATTCGGGATAGTTGTAGGACGCATAGAGCGTGATCATGCCGGGACCCGAAGGCGGTTCGGGCCCCAGCATGCGTCAGCGCGCGCGCCGCGCCAAGCCTCAGCCGAGCGAGACCTTGGCCGCCCTGCTCCAGGCCGGCAGCGACTTGATGTCCGCGGCCCAGCGCTGGATGCCGCGGTATTCGTCGAGCGGCAGCCTCGCGGCTTCGTGCAGGAAGGCGGCGGAGAGGCAGAGGTCGGGTAGCGTGATCCGGTCGCCCGCGACATAGCGGTGCCTGGCGAGTTCGCCGTCCAGCACCCTGGCGAGACGGCCGATCATCTCGGTGCCGCGCGCGATCTCCTTCTCGTCGGTCTCGCCGCGGTTGAACAGCTTCTTCACCACGCGCTCGAACATGAAGATGGCCACGGCCGGATCCCAGTGCGCGCAGTCCCAATAGAGCCATTTGGTGATGTTGAGGCGCGCAGGCGTGTCCGCCGGCAAAAGGCCCGCTTCCGGCTTCTTGAACGCCAGGTATTCCAGGATCGCATTCGACTCCCAGAGCACATAACTCCCGTCCTCCAGCACGGGCATGCGCTGGTTGACGTTGAGGGCGGTGAATTCCGCCGTGCGGTGTTCGCCCGCGGCGAAGTTGAGCACCCGCATCTCGTAGTCGAGGCCGAGATGGTTGGCCACCAGCAGGGTCTTGAAGGCGCGCGGGCTGGGCGGGAAGACGTGAAGCTTGAGCGTCATGTGCGTTTCTCCATCAATCGAGACCGGAAAATCCGGATGTTCTTCGCATCGCCGGAGAACGTGTGATCGGAACTCCACCATTTCGACGGCGTGACGAGGGCGTCGTAGACCTCGTCCGGCGGGGCGGCGATATGGACGGCGGCGACGGACGAAAATCCGCTGGGCGACACGCCCATGATTTCCGCGCAGCCGGGTTTGGCCAGGATCAGCGGCAAGGCGACGGCCGCGCCGATGAGAAGATTTCGAAAATCGCGCGGGTCCATCTCATCCGCCCTCCACGGCCTCGGCATAGACGGCGAGGATGCCCGTCCAGCCATTGGGCGCGCCCACGGCGGCGGCAATGGCTTCGCCGTCCACCGCGGTGACGCGATGCTCGAGCTCCACGCGCGTCGCATCCGCGCCGTCGGCGAGGAAGCGCACGTCCACCTCGCTGTCGATCGTGTCGTCGATCTGGAATTTGGAATTGAGCCGCCATGTCATCACGACGTGCTCCGGCGGCTGCCACACGCGGACATGGCCGTTGTCGTATTCGCTGCCGTCTTCGCTGACTTGATACCAGCGTCCCCCCGCGAAGGGCTCGATGCGCACGGTCTTGAGCGGAGCCGCGCCGATATGATGGCTCTTTGGCCACCACTGGCCGATATTGGCGGTGAAGACGCGGAAGGCCGTGTCGCGCGGCGCCTTGACGGTGATGGATTTGCGCACGGGCGCGGGCGTGATGCGGGCAGGCGCGTTCATGTGTTTTCCCCTTCGCGATGTTGGCGTTCGGCCTCGGCGCGGAAAGCGTCCAGCGCTTCGTCCCAGAACTGATCGAGCCAGCGGCGGAGCTGGCCCAGCCCCGCGGGATCGATGGCGTAGATACGGCGCGTGCCGTCGCGTTCCTCGCGCACCAGCCCCGCGTCCTTGAGGACCTTCAGGTGCTGCGACACCGCGGGGCGGCTGACCGGCAGCCCCGCGGCGATCCGCGCCACCGGCAGCCCGCCATGCCTCAGCCGCTCGAACACCCGGCGGCGAGTGGGATCTGCAAGCGCGGCAAGGGCACTTCCGTAAGTCATAGCTTACAGTAAGTTACTGCTTACGGAATGTCAAGGGCATCTTGAACCCGCCCCTGGTGGGCGAGTCGAAAAACACGGAGCGTTTTTCGGGGCGGGGGAGTGGTGCCGTGCTTTCGCCACCGCGCCCCCACCCGAAAAATTCTCGCTTCGCTCGAATTTTTCGACCTCCCCACAAGGGGAGGTTATTGGTTGCTCACCGTTCCAAGTTCTCAAAATCGAGGCCGGTCTCCACCGTCCCCTCCGCGGGGAACTCGGCGAGGAAGCCGGTGTCGGTCCAGGTGAGGGTGGGGGTGCCGAAGCGATCGATGGTGCCGCGGATCTGGATGCCCTTGCCCTGCGGCTTGGCGAGCGCGGCGCGGACTTCGTCGTCCAGCTTGTCCAGATCCGTTGCCACGGAGAAGACGAGATTCTTCTCCAGCGCCCGGCCGAGCTCGTCGCCGGCGAGGAACTTCATCGCCGCCAGGATCGCGCCTTCCGTGGCCACGTCGTAGTGCATGTTCGTCACCCGGATCGTGCCGTTGGCGGAATCGAACTTCGGCACGCCGCGCAGATAGCCGGTGCCGCAGGACGTGAACCAGCCGAACGGATCCCAGCTTTCGCCCACGCAGAAATGCGTGGACACGATCACGTCCTGGCCGGAGGGGAGAATCTCCAGCCTGTCGAACTTGATGTTCGCGCCCTTGATGCGGGGCGGCTTCTTCTGGAGCCGCGCCAGCGCGAGCCTCGCCGCTTCGTCATAAGGCAGCGTCACCGGCACCACGAAGGAGAAGCGGTTGGACGGCGCGCCCAGCCGGCCCGGCGCGGGAAGCGGCGGAATGACTTCGGGCGGCGCGGGCCTGGCGCCCAGCACCACGCGCGCCTGGCCTTCCACGCCGACGGACAGCGTCACCTGGTTGCCGGAGACGATCGGCTCGCCCACCAGCGCGCGCTCGGGCGAAAGCAGGAGCCACGCCTCGGGCCGCTTGCCCACGCGGATGGGCTCGAACGCCCTGGCCCACAGCTTCTGGATGGCGGGCCTGATCTTGAGCTGCTCGGGCAGCCGCCTGTCCAGCGCCTGGAACAGGGGATCGGAGAGATGCCGGTCGTTGTGGTTCCACAGATCCGTCAGCGTCGCCTTGAGCGGACCGAGATTCACCTCCGCATTGGACATCTGCACGTCGCCTTGCGTGTGCGTGACGAGCTGCCAGTCCGGACCGATGCCAAGCGTGGTGGCGGCGCGGGCCACGCCGTCGGTCGAGGCATGCGCCTTGATCCTGAACAGCGCCTTCAGCTTCACGTCCGCGTCGATGTGGAACGGCAGCGACAGGGTGATGCGCCCGTCTTCCGTGCCGCCCGTGATCGGGCCGGTGCGGGTGGCGAGGAGATCGAGCTTGCATTTGGCGATGCCGCAATTTGCCGGCTGGTCCTTCGCCCGGGCCAGCTGGTTCGCCGTCTTCTCATTGACCGCGCGAATCAGCTCGCCCATCGGCACGGTGAGCGTGGCCGAGACGGTCGAAAGCGGGATCGGCGGCGCGGGCGGCGGCGGCGTGCGCGCGGGCTCCGGCGCGTTGAACTTGCCGCAGGCGGCGAGCGCCAGCCCGGCGAGGACGAAAACGATCGAACGGCCGCGCATGGCAGCGGCTCCTTTATGTTTGCGCCCCGCGCAGCGCCTTGCCGAAGGCGGAAAAAATTTCGCGGCTGACGGGATTGTCCCACCAGCGCCATTCGGGATGCCACTGCACCCCGAGAAGAAAGCCTTTCGCCGCCGGCATCGACACGGCTTCTATGGTCCCATCGGGCGCCACCGCATCGGCATGCAACGGCGCGGCGAGGCGATCGATCCCCTGGCTGTGCAGCGAATTCACCTGGAAGGCATGTTCCGCGACCACGCGGGCAAGCAGGCCGTCCTTCGCGACGCGCACCTCGTGGGCGGGGCCGTAGCGCACGTCCAGCGAATCGTCGTCGTTCTCGCGGTGGTCGATGCGGCCGGGCTGTTCCTCCACGTGCTGGTGCAGCGTGCCGCCCATCGCCACGTTGAGCTCCTGGAAGCCGCGGCAGATGCAGAGCGTGGGCACGGCGCGCGCGATGGCGGCCTCGAGCAGCGGCAGCGTGGTGGCGTCGCGGTTCTCGTCCTGCATCACGCCGTCGCGCGGCGCGGGGCCGCCATAGCGGCGCGGCGCGACGTTCGAGGGCGAGCCGGTGAAGAGCAGCCCGTCGATCCTGTCGAGAATTTCCTCCGGCGCGATGGGCTCGGGCAGCACCGGGATGAGGAAGGGCAGCGCGCCGGCGCCGTCGCGCACCGCGGCGATGTATTTCTCGCCCGCGACATGAAACGGATGATCGCCCACCTTGCGATGGTCGCACGGAATGCCGACGATCGGGCGGCGTGTGCTCATGGCCGAATGGCTAGCATGCGATGGTTGGCCCAACAATGCGCGCGGCCGGGATAGCGGGCCTAGTTCCCGCTCCGGCCCTTGAGCGAGAAGATGTTGTCGGGCAGATCCACGCCGGTCCTGAGATTGCTGAGCGTGACGGTGGTGGTGAGGCCTTGCGGGTCGGTCACCGTCCATTGCCGCAGCTGGTAGCCTGGATCGGAGAACACCATCTCGATCCGGCCGCTGACGCGCCGGTCCGAGGAGCGCGCGTCCACTATCACCTGGCCGGGCTGGTGCGCGATGCCCGTGACCACGTTGCTGCCCGCGAGATTGACGTGGTCCGAAAGCAGGATGGCAAGCGGCGTGGTGGAGAGCGGATAGCGGTCGACGGTGTGGAGCTTGAGGTTGAACACCGCGATGTCGAGCCCGTCGCAGACCACCAGCGTGTCGGCGGGGGGCGCGTATTCGAAGCGCATGTCGCCGGGCTTCTTGATGTAGACCTTGCCTTCCTTGATCTCCCCGTCCGGCCCGATCTGCGCGAAGCTCGCCTCCAGCGAATGCATCGCGTTGTAGGCGTCGCTGATCCTGTCCAGCTCGTCCTGCTCGGCGCGGGTGAGCGCGCGCGCGAAGGCCGGCGCGGCGGCGAGCAGGGACAGCGCGGCGATGAAGAGGATTGCTGGGCGTGTCATCCGAGTTCCCGAAAGCCGTCATGGCGCCAGGCCCGTCCCGGCCGGCCATTTTCCAGATGCGTGTCAGCATCCGCCGGGTTTCTGGCAAATGGATGGCCGCCACGAAAGCCTGCGCGCGGGCCGCGCTCCGCGCGGTCGCGGCCATGACGTTTAGCCGAATTCCCCCCGCGTGGCGAATGCCGGACTACGCCGCCTCGGTGCGGGCGGCGCGGCGCATGGGGCAGAGGCCCTCGATCAGGAGGTTGAGCACACCTTCCAGTTCGCGCTCGAGCTTGGGCAGCGTCAGCTTCGACCACAGCTGCGGATAGCGGAACTTCATGGTGGCGGACTGGATCATCTCGGCGATTTCGTCCTTGTCGCCGGGCGGCACGAACTCGCCGCGGCGCTCGGATTCCTCCAGCAGCTCCACCAGGATCTTGCGCTCGTTGGCCAGCATCCAGTTCACGAACTGGGGCCGCTCATGGCCGATGACGTTGGCCATCTCGAGAACGCGCGGATCCTTTTCGAGCTTGTGGTATGTGCGGCGCAACTCCTCGAACAGCAGATCGTGCAGCCGCTGGCGCCCGTCCTTGTTCGGCGCGATCGCGAGCTTGCGCGCCTGCGTGAGATGGGTTTCGTAGTCTTCGCTCGCGATGGCTTCCGCGA
Organism: Rhizomicrobium sp.; assembly: GCA_035499995.1. Lineage (GTDB taxonomy): Bacteria > Pseudomonadota > Alphaproteobacteria > Micropepsales > Micropepsaceae > Rhizomicrobium. The sequence goes on from DATJXR010000041.1 coordinate 44,299, forward strand.
TGTCGAGCTTGCCGGGGAAGAAGCGGTAGAGATTGCCCGGCGACATGCTGCAGTCCGAGGCGATCTCCGCCATGGTGGTCTTGGTGTAACCGAAATGCGAAAACCGCTTCTTGGCGGCTTCGATGATCTGGGTACGTACGGCATCCTTCTCGGCCATGGCCATCGCGTTTCTTCCCCAATCGTGTCTTGTTGTTTTGTCCCTTTAAGATAGGGCAAATTTCTGAATAATCAACAAATCGTTCAATCTTCGCGCATGCAAAAAGGCCAGGAAAGGCAGGGATCTTGAATAAAAATTCATCAAATCCAGAGCCTTACAGCCATATCGGCGTTCTGGGCGCGGGTTCCTGGGGAACGGCGCTGGCACTGGTGGCGGCCGAGGCGGGCCGCAACGTCACCCTCTGGGCCCGCGAGCCCGAGGTGTGCGATTCGATCAGATCGAAACGCGAAAACACCCCGTTTCTTTCCGGCGCGCGCCTGCCCGAAGCGATCGCGCCCACACAGGACATCGCGACGCTCGCCGGCGCGGAGGCCATTCTTCTGGTCGCGCCGGCCCAGCATCTGCGCGCGGCATTGGCCGCGCTGGTGCCGCATCTGGCCAGGCACGTGCCGCTGGTTCTCTGCGCCAAGGGCATCGAGCGGGGCACCGGCCGGTTCCTCACCGAAGTGCTGGGTGAATGCGCGCCGGCCTGCGAACCCGCCATCCTCTCCGGCCCGTCCTTCGCCAGGGACGTGGCGCGCCGGCTTCCCACCGCGGTGACGGTGGCGGCGCGCATGGAAATCGCGGTACGGCTTCAGGCTTCGCTGAGCCATCCGACGTTCCGCCCCTATGCCAGCGACGATCTCGCCGGCGTGGCGCTCGGCGGCGCGGCGAAGAACGTCTACGCCATCGGCTGCGGCATCGTCGCGGGCATGGGGCTGGGCGACAGCGCGCGCGCCGCGCTGCTCGCGCGCAGCTTCGCGGAGCTCTGCCGGCTGGGCGAGAAGATCGGCGCCCGGTCCGAAACGCTGATGGGCCTGTCGGGCCTCGGCGATCTGGTGCTCACCGCCACCAGCCCCAATTCGCGCAACTACGCCTTCGGCTTCAATCTCGGCCAGGGCGCGAAGCGCGAAGACCTCTTCGCGCCCGGAAGCCCGCTGGCGGAAGGCGCGCAGACCGCGCCCGCGCTGACGGCGCGCGCCCGCGCGGAGGCGATCGATCTTCCCATCGCGCACGCCATTGCCGATATACTTTCCGGAACGCTCACGCTCGAAGCCGCCATCCCGCGGCTGATGGCGCGCCCGCTGAAGGCGGAATAGGACCAAATCGGGAGACGCTCATGCTGTTCGTGCTCACCGCGGTGGACAAGCCCAATTCGCTGGAGCTTCGCCTGGCCACGCGCGCGGCGCATTTCGAGTACGCGAAATCCACCGGCTGCATCAGGCTGGGCGGCCCGTTCCTGGACGCGAAGGGCGACATGGCGGGCAGCATGATCGTCTTCGAGGCGGCGGATATCGACGCGGCGAAGGCCTGGGCCGCGAACGATCCTTATGCCAGGGCGGGACTGTTCGCCTCGTCCGATATCCGCCCGTGGAAGCTCACCTTCAATCCCAAGGGGGTCGAATTCTGATGGCGCACTGGCTGTTCAAGACCGAGCCCGAGACGTTTTCCTGGGAGATGCAGAAGAAGCGCGGCGCCCGGGGCGAGCCCTGGAGCGGCGTGCGCAACTACGCCGCCGCCAGGCACATGAAGGCGATGAAGAAGGGCGATCTCGGCTTCTTCTATCATACCGGCGAGGAGAAGCAGATCGTCGGCATCGTCGAGGTCGTCGCCGAATACAAGCCCGATCCCACAGACGAGAGCGGCAAATTCGGCCTTGTCGACGTCAAGGCGGTGAAGGACGTGCCCAGACCCGTCACGCTGGCCGCGGTGAAGGCGGACGCCAGGCTGAAGGGCATGGTGCTCGTCCGCGAACCGCGCCTCTCCGTCCAGCCCGTGACGGACGCCGAATGGGCGCATATCTGCAGGCTGGGCGGGGTGAAATAGGCCAATCCGCATCAATAGCGGATCGACAGGTTGATCGCGCCGAACTGGTCGGAATTCTTCTGGGTGCAGAATTCCTTCGTGCGGAAGACATGGGTGAAGGTCAGCCGCCAGCTGCGGGTCGTGATCGCGGCGCCGAGCTGGAGATCGCCCACGAAGACGTTCTTGTCGACATGGCGGCTCGCCGTCCAGGTGTTGCCGTCGAGAAAGAGGTTGCGCGCCACCGCGCGCCCATCCACGCCCACGAAGGCATAGATTCCAAACTGTCCGGCGGGCTCGAAGAAGTTGGAACCCGGCAGCGAGGGCTCGATGCGCAAGGGGCCGTAGTCGTCCGGCAGCGGGAAGCCGATGCGCGCCATGGCGCCGGCATTGACGTAATCGTAGACGTTGCCGACGGCCGCGCCCGCATGCGGCTCGACGTCGAACAACAGGCCCGCGAAAGAGCGCGGCGGGATCAGCTTCCAGCTGCGCTCATAGGTGAGCACCACGCCGGGCTCGTTGCGCAGCTGGGTGCGCCAGCCTTCGGGCGTCTGGTCGCCCAGGAGCTTGTGCACGAATTTCTGCGTCTCTTCCGCCAGCGAATCCGGACCCACGACACCCAGCGTCAGCTGCAGCTGGTCGAGCCGGCTCTCGGTTTTGTCGATGAGGCCGAAATTCGCGTAGAGGAATCCGGCGTAGGGCCGCGCGCCGGGGGGCGGGTTGGCCAGCTTGATGTTGTCGGGCGTGTAGATGTCCTGGCCCAGCGCCACGGAGGTCCGCACCTCGCCGGACTGGGCGAAGAACGGCAAGGCGCGCGCCCAGCGCACCGCGAAATCCGGCGTGTCGGCCGGCGCGGAGGTCCAGGCGAGCAGGACGCCGTTCGTGTAGTCGCGGTCGGTGCGATAGAAGATGTCGTTCTCGAACAGGAAGCTGATGGTGCCGCGCTCCGGCCTGGGCCCATCGTCCGCCGACGCCGCGTCCGCGCCGGCCAGACCCGAACACATCCCCAGCAAAACAGCCGCCGCCACCACCCCACGCATCGAAATCCCCTCCGCATGGCGCGGTGAAAACACCCGATCCCGGCTCCGGTTCCCGCAGGCGGCCCATGCCGGGATCGGCGCCAGCTTGACCCACCCCCTTCGATCGGTATATTCCCCGCCTCCCGCGCGACAGGGGTCGGGGCGGGAACGTAATAATTCCAAGGACTTAGGGTCATGTTCGCGGTCATCCGCACCGGCGGGAAGCAGTACAAGGTCGCGAACGGCGACGTCATCGCGGTCGAAAAGCTGATCGGCGATGCCGGCGGCACCATCACCTTCGGCGAAGTGCTGATGGTGGGCGGCGACGCGCCCAGGCACGGCGCCCCGCTGGTGTCGGGCGCCTCGGTGACCGCGGAGATCGTCGAGACCAAGAAGGGCCCCAAGGTCATCGCCTTCAAGAAGAAGCGCCGCAAGAACACCCACCGCAAGCGCGGCCACCGCCAGACGCTGACGACGGTGAAGATCACCGGCATCACCGCGGGCTGAGGAGCAGACTATGGCGCACAAGAAAGCGGGCGGCTCATCGCGCAACGGGCGCGACTCCAACCCCAAGATGCTGGGCGTGAAGATTTTCGGCGGCCAGGCCGCCGAAGCCGGAAACATCATCGTGCGCCAGCGCGGCACCAGGTTCCATCCCGGCACCAACGTCGCCATGGGCAAGGACCACACGATTTTCGCCACGACGGGCGGCCACGTCCAATTCCGCTCGGGCTTCAAGCGCCGCACCTATGTTTCGGTGGTGGCGATGAATGCCCCGGCGAAGCAGGCGGGATAGGGCGGCGCCCCAAAAGCCGCCAACGAATTGGCGGCTCATCGCGACGAGGGAAGGTGGTCCGCCATCTTCCCTTTTTTGTTCCCTCGCTGAAGGAGGCCCTTGACGGGGGAACGTGTCATGTCCTGTTGCGAACTGGAAACCGAACGCCTGCTGTTGCGCCCGCCGATCGAGGCGGATGCCGATGCGCTCACGCAGCTGGCGAACGACTACGACGTCGCCAAGAATCTGAGCCGGCTGCCGCATCCCTACACGCGGGCCGATGCCGGGTTCTTTTTGGAGAAGGTGAAGGAGGGCCGCGCCGCCGGCACCGACTTCAACTTCGCCGTCACGCGAAAATCCGACGGCGCGTTCCTGGGCGGCTGCGGGCTGCACCTGCGCGAGCACGGCTATTTCGAGCTGGGCTACTGGCTCGGCAGGCCGTTCTGGGGCCACGGCTATGCGAGCGAGGCCGCGCGAAGGCTGGCGAGCTTCGGCTTCCGCGAGCTCAGGGCCGAGCGGCTCCTGGCCGGCTGGTTCCACGACAATCCGGCGTCCGGCCGGGTGCTGGAGAAGACCGGCTTCGTCCTGACCGGCGCGGACCGGCGCGATTGCAGGGCGCGCGGCCATGCCGTCTATTGCCACACCGTGACGCTGACCCCGGACGCCTTCTCCCAAACGCGAAAGCAGGCCGCATGAGCGAGGAACGGTCGATTCATGCGGCTTGGCGGCTCCGCCTGGATCCGCTTTCGGTGACCCGATGAAATTTCTCGACGAGGCGAAGGTCCATATCGCGTCCGGTTCGGGCGGGAATGGCTGCGTCGCGTTCCGGCGCGAGAAGTTCATCGAGTTCGGCGGGCCCTGGGGCGGCGACGGCGGGCGCGGCGGGGACGTGTGGGCCGAAGCCGTCGAGAACCTCAACACCCTCATCGACTACCGCTACCGCCAGCATCTGCGCGCCAAAAACGGCGGCCCCGGCATGGGCAAGCAGATGAGCGGCGCCAATGGCGAGGACGCCACCCTGCGCGTGCCGGTGGGCACGGAGATCTACGAGGAGGACGGCGAGACGCCCATCGCCGATCTCGCGCATGCGGGCGACCGCGTGATGCTGCTCAAGGGCGGCAATGGCGGCTTCGGCAACGCCCATTTCAAGAGCCCCACCAACCGCGCCCCGCGCCATGCCAATCCCGGCCAGCCCGGCGAGGAGAAGACGATCGTCCTGCGGCTGAAGCTGATCGCCGATGTGGGGCTGATCGGATTGCCCAACGCGGGCAAATCGACCTTCCTGTCGCGCGTCTCCGCCGCGCGGCCCAGGATCGCGGGCTATCCCTTCACCACGCTCAATCCGCAGCTCGGCATGGTGCGCACGGGCGCGACCGACTTCGTGGTGGCCGACCTGCCCGGCCTCATCGAGGGCGCGCATGAAGGCGCGGGCCTGGGCGACCGATTCCTCGGCCACGCCGAGCGCTGCGGCGCCATCCTGCATCTCGTCGACGGCGCGCAAACCGGCATCGCCAAGGCCTACGCCACCATCCGCGGCGAGCTTAGGGCCTATGGCCGCGGGCTTGCCGAGAAGCCGGAAATCGTGGTGCTCAACAAGATCGACTCCATCCCGAAATCCGCGCTGGCCAGGAAGCGCGCCTCGCTGGAGAAGGCGAGCGGCGCCCAGGTGCATCTCATGTCCGGCGTGTCGGGCGAAGGCGTCGACGAGGTGCTGCGCGCGCTGGCGAAGCTGATCGGCAACGCCCGCAAGCCGAAAGCGAAAGGCGCGGCGAAGGGCGCGTGGGCGCCCTAGCCGATCGCCGCCTCTCCCTTTCAGGTGTCATGGCCCGCGCGCGCCGGCCATGGCGGGTATCGGAGGTCGGGAACCGGCGTGATCTTCTTCCGGCCTCGCCGTCGTCTATAATCCTCCCATGAAACAGCGTTCCGCGCATTGGCTGCGTCCGCCCGGACCCGTCGCGCCGGGGATGAAGATCGGGCTGCTCGGCGGGTCGTTCAATCCGGCGCATGAGGGCCACCTGCACGTCACCGAGACGGCGCTGAAGCGGCTCGGACTCGATTATGTGTGGTGGCTGGTGGCGCCGCAGAACCCGCTCAAGCCCGCCGCGGGCATGGCGCCGCTGTGCGAGCGCATCGCGGTGGCGGCGGACAGGTTCGAGCAGCATCCGCGCATCGCCATCGTCGATGTCGAAACCGCGTTCGGCACCCGCTACACCATCGACACGTTGACGGCGCTCAAGCGCCGGTTCCCACAGGTCCATTTCGTCTGGCTCATGGGCACGGACAATCTCCAGGGCTTCCGCCGCTGGAAGCGCTGGGCCGACATCGCGCTGAGCGTGCCGATCGCGGTGGTGATGCGGCCCGGCTCCACGCTGGCGACCCTTCATGCCAAGGCGGCGCAGCGCTTCGTCTGCTCCCGCCGCGACAGGAGCGCGCTCAGGCATCTGGCGACGGCCAGCCCGCCCTGCCTGGTGGTGCTGGATGGGCGGCGCAGCGGCGCCAGTTCCACCGCCATCCGCGCCAGGACCGCCCGCGACGAGGCCCTGTTGCGTATCATTCCCGCGTGATAGGTTCGCCGCGAGTTCAGGAGCGTTCCAAGATTCCCACCGCGAAGAAGGGCGCCGTGCGCGCCAGGAAGGCCGCCAAGGCTTCCGAGAACCCTGAGGAGCGCGCGCTCCTTTCCCGCATTCTCGCATCGCTCGACGAAGACAAGGCCGAAGACGTCGCGACCATCGACCTGGCCGGCCGCTCTTCGCTCGCCGACGCCATCGTCATCGCCAGCGGCCGCTCCACCCGCCATGTCGCTTCCATCGCGGAGAACCTGGCGCGGCGGCTGAAGGAAACCGGCTACGGCACGCGGCCGGTGGACGGCGCGGCGCAGGGCGACTGGGCGCTGGTCGATGCCGGCGACGTGATCGTGCACGTCTTCCGCCCGGAGGTGCGCGCGTACTACGACCTCGAAGGCATGTGGAACGTACCGGAGCCGAAACGGCGCGCGGGCTGATCGATGCGTCTGCACATCCTCGCCGTCGGCATCGCCCGCGGCACGCCGGAAGGCGCGATGACGGAGGATTTCTGCGGCCGCGCGCGCGCCTTCGGAAGGCGGCTGGGGTTCAATGCCGTCACCGTGGAGGAAATCGCGGTCTCCAAGCTGCGCGAGGCCCGCGCGCGCATGGCCGCCGAGGGCGAGAAGCTCGCCGAGCGCATTCCGCAGGGCGGCCATGTCATCGTGCTCGACGCCCGCGGCAAGGGCATGACCAGCGAGGACTTCGCCGAGATGCTGGGCGCGATGCGCGACGCGGGCGCCCGCGACCTGGTCTTCGTCATCGGCGGACCGGACGGGCTGGCGCTGCCCCAGAGCGTCAAGGCCGGACGCAGCCTCGCCTTCGGCCCCCAGATCTGGCCCCACCTGCTGGTCCGCGCGATGCTGTGCGAACAGATCTACCGCGCCCTGACCATCCTGGGCGGGCATCCATATCATCGGGGGTGATGCTTCGGGGCGCGGCTTGCGCCGCGCACCTCAGCATGACGCGTTCGGAGCGGGCGTTGCCGTCATCCTGAGGCGCGAGCCCGAAAGGGCGAGCCCCGAAGGAAACGCAATCTTAACCATGCCGCGCGATGGTTCGCTGTCGCAATGGGACTTCACGCCCATGGAGATCAAGAGCACCGGACGCGTCGAGGCGTCGAACATCCGCCGCATCGCCAGGGGCGGCGCGGGGGCGCAAGGCTTTTCGGTTTCCGAAACGCACGAGCAGCCGCGCGCCGCGACCATCGCGGCACCGGGCCCGCTCGCGGCGGTGGAGACCATCCTCACGCTGCAGAACATCGACGACTCGACCTCCGGCCCGTCCAAGGGCGTTGCCCGCGGCGAACAGCTGCTCGGCCTGCTCGACGACGTGCGCGACGGGCTCCTCTCCGGCGGCATCCCCCGCGCCACCCTCAACCGGCTGGCCAGCGCGGTGTCGCGCCGGCACGAGACCTTCTCCGATCCCAAGCTCCAGACCGTGCTGGACGAGATCGAATTGCGGGCGCGCGTGGAACTGGCCAAGCTCGAGCAGGCCGACCGGGCGGTCGCCTGACCCGCCGCCCGGCAGCGGCACGGCGGGAGCCGGCCCGCCCATGCCCGAATATCCTTAACTGCCTGTCGCAAATGTGAAATTTTGGACCATGGCGGCCTCGAAATCCATTTGCGGGACGGCGGGGGGCGCCTGTATAACCCCCGCCTCTCAAGCTCGGGCGAATCGCCACAAGGGGTGTGCTCATGGGTATTGAACTTCCGTCCGGCTACCGGCCCACGGAAAGCGAGCCCTTCATGAACGAGCGGCAGCGGGAGTATTTCCGCCGCAAGCTCATGCGCTGGAAGGAAGACATCCTGCGCGAGAGCCGCGAGACCATCCAGAACCTGCAGACCGAGACCACGCCCTTCGCCGACCTGGCCGATCGCGCCTCCACCGAGGCCGAACGCCAGCTCGAGCTCAGGACCCGCGACCGCCAGCGCAAGCTCATCGCCAAGATCGATTCGGCGCTGCGCCGCCTGGAAGACGGCTCCTACGGTTTCTGCGAGGAGACCGGCGAGCCGATTTCGCTGAAGCGCCTCGACGCCCGCCCGATCGCGACATTGTCGATCGAAGCCCAGGAACGCCACGAGCGCCGCGAGAAGGTCTACCGGGACGATTGAATCGGACTGCGAGGAACAGGGACCGGAAAAGAGAGCCGATCCCCGTATTCCGTCGTCCGTATTTTCTGTCGTCCGTATTCCGGATCAGAACGGCATCAGGATGTCGTAGAGCTGGCTGCCGTAGCGCGGCTGCTGCATGTCCATGATCTGGCCCTGGCCGCCATAGGAGACGCGGGCCTCGGCGATCTGGTCGAGGTTGACGGTGTTGTCCTGGGTGATGTCCTCGGGCCGCACGATCCCGGCGATCTGCAGGTCGCGCATCTCGTTGTTGACGCGCACCTGCTGGTGGCCGCTGACCACGAGATTGCCGTTGGCCAGCGTCTGGGTGACGATCGCCGCCAGCGTGAGGTTCACCGACTCCGAGCGGTCGATGGCGCCGGCGCCGACGTTTGAGGTGTCCGACCCCATCTTCACCAGGCTCGACGGATCGGAGCCCAGCGCCTTCTGCAGCTTGTTCTCCAGCCCGAAGAAATTGGTGAGGTTGGCGTCGTCGGAGTTGGTGCGCGTGCGCGAGGTGGTGTCGGAGAGCTTGGCGGCGTCGGCGATGGTGATGTCGATGGTCAGCAGGTCGCCGACATGGCTGGCGCGCGGATCGTGGAAGAAGCTGTGCGAGCCCGGCACCCACAGCGCGTTGGCCTCGCGATAGGCCGGCGGCGGCGGCGGCAGCGGCACCGAGACGGGCTGGGTCGGCGGCACGTTGATCGGCGACATGGCGGGCGGCCGGCCGATGTTCTCCACCCGGTCGATGGCGCCGCAGCCGCCAAGCGCGGTGGCGAGCACGGCGAGGCTCGCGAAATTCCTCAGATGACGCATGGTTCTTGTCTTTCTCGTTGGCCGGGACTTCATTTGAAGGCGAGCTCGCCGGAGACGTTGATGACGTCGCCCGCGCGGACTTCGCCGGCGCCCGTGACGACGCCGGTGATCTGGCGGAACGAGACCGGGTTCTGGATGGTGACGGTCTCGCCCAGCCCGCCCTCGGTGAGCGCCTTGCCCGTCGCCGTCAGGGTGATGCCGGGCGCGTCGAAGGTCATCGTCACGGTCTGGCCCTTGGTGACGAGGATGGGCTTGCGCACGTCGTCCGGCCGCACGGGTTCGCCCGCGCGCAGGAGGCGGCGGGTCTGCATGCCGTCGAGCGCGTTCATCGAGGTGACGACGCCGGGCTGGACCTGGGCCGCGTCCACGTCCTGGTATTCGAGGTCGGAATCGCCCAGCGTGGCGCCGCGGGGCACGTCGTGGCTCGGCACCACGATGCGCCAGCTTTGAACGGCGGGCGCCGCATAGGCCGGCATCACGACGGCGATGACGGCGAGGCTCATCAGGAAAAGCAGCGCGCGCATCACCCGTTCCCCATCTGCGAAGTGGTCTGCAGCATCTGGTCCGCCGCGCTGACGACCTTGGAGTTCATCTCGTAGGCGCGCTGGGCGGTGATCAGCGAGGTGATCTCCTCCACCGGGTTGACGTTGGAGGTTTCCAGATAGCCCTGCTGGATCGTGCCGTAACCGGTCGAGCCCGGGATGCCGGCCTGCGGCGAACCGGAGGACGCGGTCTCGGTGAGCAGGTTGTCGCCCAGCGCGTTGAGGCCAGCCTCGTTGGGGAAGCGCACCAGCTCGAGCTGGCCCAGCGTCTGCGGCGCGGTCTGGCCGGGGACGGTGGCCTGGACCTGGCCCTGCGCGTTGATGGTGACGGAGAGCGCGTTGGACGGCACCGCGACGCCCGGCGCCACGGTGTAGCCCTTGTCGGTGACGATCTCCCCCGACGGCGACAGCGCGAAATTGCCCGCGCGGGTATAGGCGTCCGACCCGTCGGGCATCGTGATGTGGAAATAGCCGGAGCCCTGAATGGCGAGATCCAGCGGATTGGAGGTCGAGGCGAGGTTGCCCTGGGAGGTGATGCGGTAGACCGCCGCCGTGCGCACGCCCGCGCCGAGCTGGATGCCCGAGGGCAGCAAGGTGCCGGAATCGGAGGTCTGCGCGCCCGGCTGCTCGATGTTCTGGTAGAGCAGGTCCTGGAATTCGGCGCGCTGCTGCTTGTAGCCGGTGGTGTTCATGTTCGCGAGATTGTTCGCGATCACTTCCACGTTGGTCTGCTGCGCGAGCATTCCGGTCGAGGCGATGTCGAGTGCGCGCATGTCTGATGCTCCTTAGCTCTGCGTCCCGGCCAGCTTGTCGATGGCGTTGCGCAGCATGTCTTCCTGGGACTGGGTGAGGTTGGCGGTGGCCTGGTAGGCGCGCATCACCTGGATCATGTGGCTGATCTCGATGACGGGCGAGACGTTGGAGGCTTCGATCGCGCCCTGCTGGATGACGGGCTTTTCCACGTCCTTGGGCTGCTGGTCGGTGGAATAGAGGCTGGCGCCCTGGTTGACGAGCGCGGCCTCATCGTCGAACTGCACCAGCTTGATCTTGCCGATCTGGCCCTTGAGGCCGCTCACCGTGCCGTCGGCCGCGACGTGGATGTCGCCATCCTCCGGCGCGATGGTGATGTCGCCGCCGTCGCCCTGAAGCGGATCGCCGTCGGAGGTGACGAGCCGACCGGAGGCGTCCATGGTGAAGTGGCCGTTGCGGGTGTAACGCGGGCCGCTGGCGGTCTGGACGGTGAAATAGCCCTTGCCGTTGATGGCGAAATCGAACGGCGCGTTGGTGACGCTGACATGGCCCTGGTTCAGGTCGCGCGCGGTGCCGGCGTCCTTCACGAAGCTGATCTGCTGGCTGCCGGTCTCGCCTTCCGCCGGAGTGACCTGCTCCACATATTCCTGGAACATCGCGCTCTCGCGCTTGAAGGCGGGCGTGTCGGCGTTGGCGAGATTGTTCGCGATCACCTCCATCGAGCGGAAGGATGCGAGCTGTTGCGAAAGGCTGACGAGCAGCGTGTTGTCCATGGACGGTGTCCTTCGGCCCCTTCTGGTCCGTGGACCGGTCTGTGCAGCGGCCGTGCCAGCGCGGAAACCTTGATTTGCAAGGGCTTTCGCCGACGGCCGCGGCGCGCGACGGCAAAGATTGCCGGGCCTGGGCGGTCATAAACACCAGTCCTTAACCACAACTGCCTCACACTCGGCCCGGGACAGCGAAGAGGCCGGCATGGCGAAGGACACACCCGAGACCGAGGACGGCGAAGGCGAAGCCGCGCCCGAAGAGGCCGCGGCGAAACAGGGTTTCGTCAAGAAGCTCCTCGGCAACAGGAAGCTCCTGATCGTCGCGGCGGGCGCATTGCTCGTTCTCGTCGGCGGCGGCGCGGGTGCTTATTTCTTCTTTTTCAGCGGCTCGGCCGCCAAGGACGCCAAGGTGGCGGCGTCGCCGGTTCCCGTGATCCCGCCCAATGTCGCCTTCTACGACTTGCCCGACATCGTGGTGAACATCACCAATCCCGACGGCTCCTCGGCCTATCTCAAGCTTTCGGTGTCGCTGGAGATGGCCAGCGCGGACGAGAAGGCGGCGCTGCAGGCGGTGACGCCGCGCATCGTGGACCAGTTCCAGGGCTATTTGCGCGAATTGCGGGTCGACGACCTGCACGGCTCCGCGGGCGTGCTGCGCCTCAAGGAAGAGCTCCTCCGCCGCATCAACGTGGCCGCCGCGCCGTACCCGGTGAAGGACGTGCTGCTCAAGGAAATGATCGTTCAGTAGGATCACATGGCCGACGAAACCGAAAATACCGAACCAACCGCCGAAGGCAGCGACGCCGCGCAGCCGGCAGCCGAGGGCGCGGCCGCGCCCGAGGGCGAGGGGGCCGCGGCCGGCGCGGGCGGCGGCACCGCCGAACGCATCCTGAACCAGGAGGAGATCGACAGCCTTCTGGGCTTCGATTCCAACGACGAGCAGCTGCAGGACAAGTCCGGCGTCCGCGCCATCATCAATTCGGCGCTGGTTTCCTACGAGCGCCTGCCGATGCTGGAAATCGTCTTCGACCGCCTGGTGCGGCTGATGACGACGTCCTTGCGCAACTTCACCTCCGACAATGTCGAGGTGAGCCTGGACAACATCACCTCCATCCGCTTCGGCGACTACCTGAACTCGATCCCGCTGCCGGCGATCCTGGCGGTGTTTCGCGCCGAGGAGCTGGACAATTACGGGCTCTTCACCGTCGACTCCAATCTCATCTATTCCATCGTGGACGTGCTTTTGGGCGGGCGCCGCGGCACGGCCCAGATGCGCATCGAAGGCCGCCCCTACACCACCATCGAGCGCACGCTGGTCCAGCGCATGACCGAGGTGATCCTGCAGGACATGTGCGCGGCCTTCGAGCCGCTGGCGCCGGTGAACTTCACCCTCGACCGCCTGGAGACCAATCCGCGCTTCGCCGCCATCGCGCGCCCCGCCAACGCCGCCATCCTGGTGCGCCTCAGGATCGACATGGAAGACCGCGGCGGGCGCACGGAGCTGCTCCTGCCCTACGCCACGCTGGAACCGATCCGCAAGCTGCTCCTGCAGCAGTTCATGGGCGAGAAATTCGGCCGCGACTCCATCTGGGAAAGCCATCTCGCCACCGAGCTGTGGTCCACGAGGGTGGAGATCGACGCCATCCTCGACGAGCAGGTCATGTCGCTCAACAAGGTGATGAACCTCAAGATCGGCGAGACCATGATGCTCAACGCCTCGCCCGACTCCCGCATCGAGCTGCGCTGCGGCGGCGTGCCCCTGCTCAAGGGGCGCATGGGCCGCGTCGGCTCGTCCGTCGCCGTCAGGGTGGACGAAGCCGTCGCCCGCACCGATGCCTCGCGCTCGCTCTAGGACATGCCCATGACCTTCAACGTCTCCTTCTTCGTCGAGATCACGCTGATCGCGCTGCTGGCCGCCACGCTGGTCTATTGCGCGCTGCTGGAGCGCAGGCTGTCGGCCCTGCGCAAGGGCCAGGATGGGCTCAAATCGACCATCGCCGAGCTCAACGCCGCCATCGTCTCGGCCGGCGCCTCCCTGCGCGCGCTCAAGGCCACGGCTTCGGATGCCGCGCAGACGCTGGATTCGCGCATCGCGTCCGCCCGCGCGCTGAGCGACGAGCTGTCGGTCATCACCTCGTCCGGCGAGCGCATCGCCGAGCGCATCGCGGGCGGGGCGCCAACCTCTTCCAGGAACGCGATCCATCCCGCGAGCCTGATGAACCGGCTGAAGCCGCAAGCGCAGATGGCGGGGGGCCTCCGGTGAAACCGCGCCTTCTTCCCGCCGTCTTCGCCATCGCCGCCGCGCTGCTTGTGCTGAAAGGCACGGACGTGACGATGGAAGCGCGCGCGCAGGCCGCCGCGCCCTCGCCCGCCGCCACGACGCCCGCCGCCACGACACCCGCGGCCGCGCAATCTCCGTCGAGCGACCCGGCCGATGACGGCGCGGCGACCAGCAGCACCGGCGAAGTGGACGTCCTCACCAGCCTCGCCAAGCGCCGCGCGGAGCTCGACGCGCGCGAACAGTCGCTCGATCTGCGCGAGAACCTGATCCGGGCCGCCGAGCAGCGCGTCGACGGCAAGATCGTGCAGCTCAAGCAGCTCCAGACCCAGGTCGAAGCCCTGCTCGGCCAGCGCGACGACGCCGAGAAGGCGCAACTGGCCGCGCTGGTGAAGACCTATTCCTCCATGAAGCCGAAGGACGCCGCGCGCATCTTCAACAACCTGAACGAGGACGTGCTGCTCTCCGTCGCCAGCCAGATGAAGCCCGACGTGCTGGGCGCGATCATGGCGGGCATGCAGGCCGACCAGGCACAGAAGCTGACCGTGCGCCTCGCCGACCGCCTGAAGGTGACCCAGAACCCGCCGCAACCCGCTCCGCAGCAGACCGCCGCGCTGGCGCCGGCCGCGCCCCTCTCGCCGGGGGCCGCGCCTGCCGCCGCGCCGCAGGGCGAAGCCTCGCCGCCCGGCGCGACGCCCGTGCCGCAAGCCGCCGCCCCCGCGAACAACGGTGCGCCCGCGAAGAAATCGCCTTGAGGAGTAGCTTTGGATCTGGCGCGGGCGATTCGCGCGAAGGAACGAAATGAAGGCCGCAGTCGGATGCATCGCGCTGGCCGCCGTCGTTGCGACGGCGCCGCACGCACGCGCCGATTCCGTCGCCGCCGGCGCCCAGGGCGGTTATGGCCGCATCGTCTTCACCCTCGATCCCGCCGCCCATGCCACCGCCTCGCTCAGCGACGGCGTGGCGATCGTGAAATTCGACCGCAAGGTCGGCGTCGATGCCGGCGCGGCCGTCCAGGGCATCGGCGGCTTCGCCTCCGGCGCGCGGCTCGATCCCGACGGCATGACGCTGCGCATCGCGCTCGTCCAGAGCGAGCGGCTGCACACCAGCGTCTCCGGCAACCGCTTCGCGCTCGATCTGGTGCCGGCGGCGATGGCGGGCAATCCACCCGATCTTCCTCCGCCGCCGCCGAAGCAGGCCGCCGCCACCGACATCGCCAGGCTGCCCGTGCTCGCCATCCGCGCCGGCGCCTATTCCAATTTCACGCGGCTCGTTTTCGACTGGCCGAGGAACGTGCCCTACACGGTGTTCCCCGGGCAGGGAAAGCTCACGCTGCGATTCGAAGCCATGGCGCGGCCGGATCTGGACGGGCTCGCGCGCGTCTCCCCGCCCTGGGTGAAGAACACCGGCTGGCGGGTCGAGAACAACGGCCTGGTGCTCGAGTTCGAAACCGACGCAGCCTCCGGCTACCACGATTTCCGCGACGGCGCGCACATCGTGCTCGACATCCTGGCGCCGAAAACCGACGCCACCGCCTACAGGCCGCCCGGTATCGCCCATCCCACCGCGGTGAAGCTCGCCGGCGCCACCGTGTCCGCGCAGGCCCGGGCCATCGCCGACACCGCGGCCAAGCTGAACGCCAGGCCGGGGGATGCGGCGCCGGCTCCCGCCAAACCGGATGACGGCAAGGCCAAAGCCGATTCCAGGACGGCGCAGGCCGCGCCCGCGAACCCGGCGCCCGCGCAATCCGGCGCATCGCCGCCACCGGACGCGCGGGCGGATGCCGCGCCTTCCCCGCCCACGGCACCCGTCCAGACCGCCGACGCGCAGCGCACGGCCAAAGGCGTCACCCTCAGTTTCCCCGGCGCCTCCAACGGCGCTGTGTTCGTGCGCGGGCTGACGGCCTGGATCGTGCTCGACGGCAAGCAGGCCATCGATCCCCTCAAGCTCAAGACGGCGCTGGGCGATTTTCCGGCGAGCTTCGATGCGTCCATCGCGGACACGGAAAGCGTGCTGCGCGTGGGGCTCAAGGCGCCGGTGAAGATCGCCGCCCACGGCGGAGGCGGAAAGCTCGTCGTCACGCTCGCCGCCCAGAACGCCACCACGCCCATGGCGGTGGGTTTCTCGCCCGAAAGCCTCGATAGCCATCCCACGCTCGCAGCGCTCCTGCCCGGCGCGGTGCACGCCTTCAGCATCGTCGATCCCGCCGCGGGCGACACGCTCACCGTCGTCACCGCGCCGCCCGGCCGCGCGGTGACCGAGCCGCGCAACTACGCGGAGTTCGCGCTCCTGCCGACGGCGCAGGGCGTGGTCATCAAATCCTTCAGCGACGATCTTTCGGTGAAGGTCGCCGACTCGCGCGTGCTGATCACCCGGCCCAGGGGCCTCCTGCTGACGCCGCCGGCCGCGCCCGCCATCGATTCCGCCGCCATGCTGGCGCAGACCGGCGAAGGCCCGAGCTTCATCGATTTCGCCGCCTGGAAGAACGCGGCCGGCGGCCCGGTCTACGACGCGCAGCGCAAGCTCATGGCCAACATCGCGCGCCTCCGCGAGAACGACGCCAATCGCGGCCGGCTCACGCTCGCCCGCTACGATCTCGCCAACGGATTGGCCGCGGAAGCGCTGGGCCTGATCGACGAGATCCAGAAAGCCGATCCATCTCTCTCCGCCGATACGGGCCTGCAGACCATGCGCGCCGCCGCCAGCCTCATGATGGGGCGCTACAAGGACGCCCACAACGCGGTGGCGGGCGAAGCCTTCGACACCGACCAGCACGACGCGCTCTGGCGCGGCCTGGCCGACGCCGGACTGGAGAACTGGGACGCCGCGCGCAGGGAACTCGACCAGGCCGAGCCGGTGCTGAAGCATTATCCGGCCGAATGGCAGGCGCGCGCCCGCATCGCGCGCGCGCGTGCGGCCATCGCCACCGGAAGCCTGGAGCGCGCCGATTCCGCGCTGTCGCGCCTGCCGCGCGACCTGCCCCATTCGCTGGCGCTGGAGGCGCAGCTCGTCCGCGGCAGGCTCTACGCGCAGGAAGGCCGCTATCGCGACGCGCAGGAACTCTTCAGCGCCGTCGAAAACGGCGGCGACGAGGCGCTGGCCGTGCGCGCGATCTACGACGGCGTGGAGGCGGGCCTGAATTCGGGCGCCCTCACCCGCAAGGCGGCCATCGACAGGCTCGAGGCGCTACGCTTCCGCTGGCGCGGCGACGATCTCGAGCTGAAGACGCTGCGCAAGCTCGGCGCGCTCTATTTCGCCGGACAACAGTGGCGCGAGGGCCTCGCCACCTTGCGCGTGGCCGCGCAGAATTTCGGCGACCAGGACCTGGCGCGCCAGGCCGAGGACGACATGCGCGCGGCCTTCGAGACCCTGTTCCTGAAGGGCGCGGCCGACAAGATGGCGCCGGTGGAAGCGCTGGCGCTGTTCTACGACAACATCGACCTCACGCCGATCGGTCCGGACGGCGACGAGATGATCCGGCGCATGGCGGACCGGCTGGTGGCCGTGGACCTTCTGGAGCCGGCCGCGAAGCTGCTCGACTACCAGGTCACCAAACGGCTGGACGGCGTGGCCCGCGCGCAGGTGGCCGCGCGGCTCGCCATGATCGACCTGCTCGACCACAAGCCCAAGGACGCGCTGGAGGCCCTGCGCACCACCGACGTCGCCGGCATGCCCGACGACGTGGGCCACGAACGCGCCGTGCTCGCCGCCCGCGCGCTGGCCGCCCTCAAGCAATGGGACCAGGCGCTCGACATGATCGCGACCGACGAGGCACCGGATTCGCGCCGACTGCGCGCCGACATCTACTGGGAAAGCGGCAACTGGGCCGTGGCCGGACAGAAGGCGGAGGAGCTAATCGGCGCGCGCTATGCGGACGCAACCCCGCTCACCCCGGACGAGCGCACCGAAGTGATGCGCGCGGCCATCGCCTATTCGCTGGCCGCAGACCAGCCGAGCCTCGACCGCCTGCGCGGGCACTTCGCCGCCAAGATGAATGCGAGCCCCGACGCCAGCGCCTTCGCCGTCGTCACCCAGACCATCGACACCCAGGGTACCCAGTTCCGCGACCTCGCGGGCAAGATCGCGAGCATCGACACGCTGGAGGCCTTCATGAAGGACTTCCGCAAGAGCCACGACCCGGCGCAGACGAACTAGAGCAGGATCGCTCTTCTTCGAATCGCGATCCCGCTCCAGGTATTTGATTGACCCGCAATTTTTCGGGCGAACCGTTGCACACTTCGCCCGATTGCGCTCTGGGGCCGCGAGACGCGGGCGCGTCCGATTCGCTCCGGTATTTCACGGCCGGCGAATGCTAGCGCGCCTTTGCCGCGGGCACCGCATCCGTCTCCGCAAGCACCTCGTCCAGCCACTGAAGCGCGCGGTCCGCGATCTTTTCCCAGCCGGGTTCGCCGATGAGCCAGTGGCTGTGCTCCCCGAGTTCCTCATGCACGACCCGGCCGTCGTAGCGGTGGGCGACACGGCGCACGGTGGCGGGCGGGTTCACCCGGTCGCGCCCGCCGGAGAAGCACAGGATGGGGCACGTCACGCGCCGCGCATCGACCTGGGTGGCGCGCGAGAAATCCAGCGCCCAGTGCATGATCTCGAACGTGGCCTGGCCGGATTCCGGCACGAAGCGCGAGAAGATCTTCTCGTGCCCGGGCATGCGGTCGAGCGCGTTGGCCGCGGCGATCCAGCCGGTGGGCCTGAGCCGCTTGCGCCAGAATTCCCCTGCCAGGAACAACGCCGAGGCGGACGCCAGCTCGAAGGGCGTGGACGGCAGCACCCCCCAGGGCGCGGACGGCGCGAGCAGCACCAGCGCCTTCGCCGGCCGCCGCGCCGCCAGCATCTGCGCCAGCAATCCGCCCATGGAATGACCGACGAGGACCGGCGGCGCATCGATGCCCGTCAGCAACGCTTCCAGGTCGTCCGCGTAGTCGCGAACGCTGGTGGTGCCCAGCGCCCTGGGCGGATAGGCGTCGCCTTCGTGATGGCGCAGCGTGGGCGTGTGGACGCGGTAGCCGTGCGCCTCGAAGCGCGCGCGCCAGTTCTCGAAGGCCCAGCCGCCGCAGAAGGCGCCGTGGATCATCACGACCTGGGGATACGCAACGCTCATTTTCGGAGATCTCATGCGGCGGGGAACGCCAGGTCCTGGAAGGCGGCGATCACCTTCAGGTAGGTGTCGCGCTTGAACGGCACGATCATGCGCGGCAGCGCCTCCACCGCCAGCCATTTCCATTGCGCGAATTCCGGCTGATGGGTGGCGACATTGATCTCCGCGTCGGTGCCAAGGAACCGCGCGGCGATCCATTTCTGGCGCTGGCCGCGATAGCGCCCATGCAGCGCCACGCCCAGCAAATGCGCGGGGAGATCGTAGGAGAGCCAGCCGTCCATCTCGCGAAGGATCTGCGCGTTGCGGGTGCCGATTTCTTCTTCCATCTCCCGCAGCGCCGCTTCGGCGGGGGTCTCGTTGCCGTCTATGCCGCCCTGCGGCATCTGCCAGCCCTCGACCGTCTGGTCGATGCGCTTGCCGACGAAGACCAGGCCTTCGCCGTTGAACAGCATCACGCCGACGCAGGGCCGGTACGGCAAATCCTCGTGACGGATCTGATGACGGGACATGCGGGAAGACGCCGGCGCTATTTCGACGGCGCCACTATGGCGGAAGCGGGAACGAGGGCAATACCCCGGCCCGGCAAACCCCTGGCCCAGACCGTCACCCGATCCACCGTCACCGGGTAGAGATAGCCGGTTCCGGCGGCCCAGCCGTTCAGCCGGGCCCGCGTCTCCAGCTCCGACAGGCGCTGGTCGATCTCCATCGCGGCCTGGATGGCGTCGATCTCCGTGGAGGATTGCACGAAGGCGGTGCCCGCGGATTTGGCGGCGTCCGGCGCGGCGGAATGGGAGACCGTGCCGTTGTCGAAGAACATCAGCCCGCGGCGCGTCAGGAAGGTCATCACCGGCTCGAGCGCCTCGGCGTCCGACATGAAGCGGTCGCCCAGCAGATTGGTGATGCCGGCATAGCCGGTGGCGCGCGACAGCGACCAAGTGAGCCGCTGCAAATTGGCCGATTCGCTGGCCGCGGCCCTCAGCGTGTGCGGGCCGGGATCGCTGTCCGGGAAGTCGTAAGGCTCCATCGGCACTTCGATGAGCACTTCGTGGCCCTGCCGCCGCGCCTCGCCGATCCAGCGCTGCACGTCGTTGTCGTAGGGCTCGAAGGCAAGCGTCACGCCGGCGGGCAACTGCGCGATGGCGGCCTGTGTCGAGCGCGCGGAAAGGCCCAAGCCCGCGATGACGATGGCGATCCTCGGCTGGTTCGGCGCGGCGGCGGCCGGAGGCGCGTAAGCCGCCATGGGCGTGCGTCCGTCGTCGGCGATGCGCGGGATGGGGCCTTGCGCGGTCTGCTCGGTGAGCGCGGGATCGGCGATGAGCGCGCGGCCGGCATAGACCGCCTTGCTCACCTGCGCGGGCACGAGCTGCGGCGGCAGCGTCACCGGCGGCAGCGGTGCTTGAGGCGGTTGCGACTCCGCGGTCTGGCCCGGCGCCTGGCCGTTCGGCGCGGGCGTGGCCGGCGGCATTTGCTCGGTGGGCTGGGGACCGGCGCCGATGAGGTTGGCATTGGCGTCGTTGGAGGCCTGCTGCGCGCGATGCGGCGCGGGCTTCTTCGCGGGCGGCCGCAGATCGAAGGAGAGGCTGGGCTCGCCCGCGCGCGGATCTCCGAGCAGGGCGATGCCGCCGGCGACCCCCGCCAGTCCCAGGAACAGGAGCGCCCAGGCGAGCGCAAGCAGCGTGCGGCCCCGCATCATGGCCCTAGATAACGGAATTCGTGGTTACGGCGGGGTTAATTCCCGTCCTCCGCCGTGCCCGTCCGCGCCGCGATCGCGCTGGGCTTGCCCTTCCCGTCCAGGAAGGCCACGGCGTAGGAAAGCTGGAAATCGTCGTACTTCTTGCCGGGATCGGGCTGGATGGGCGTGGCCGAGACGACCGGCGGCTTGTTGTCGTCCGGCGGCAGGTGGCCAGGCAGGATCGCCTCGGTTTCCTGGAAGAGCACCGACTCGTCCGATTCGTCCTTGCCAGAGGCCACGGCGATGTCGGGAACGATGCCCGTGGCCTGGATGGAGCGGCCGGACGGGGTGAAGTAGCGCGCCGTGGTCATGTGCAGCGCGCCCTCGTCGCCATTGTCGAGCGGGATGATGGTCTGCACCGAACCCTTGCCGAAGGATGTGGTGCCGATGATGGTGGCGCGCTTGTGGTCCTGCAGCGCGCCGGCCACGATCTCCGACGCCGAGGCCGTGCCGCTGTTGATCAGGACGACGACGGGAAGTCCGTTCGCCAGGTCGCCCGCCTTGGCGTCGTAGCGCTCGGTGTCGGACGGCTTGCGGCCGCGGGTGGAGACGATCTCGCCGCCGTCCAGGAAATCGCCAGCCACGCCGATGGCGCCATCGAGAACGCCGCCGCCGTCGTCACGGAGGTCGAGGACGTAGCCCTTGATGCCGGGCCCGATCTGCGCCTTCAGGTCCCGGATCGCCTTGACGACCCCGTCGTTGGTCTGCTCGTTGAACGCCGGCACGCGGATATAGCCCACGTCGCCCTCGCGCTTGAACTTGACGCCTTCGACCTGGATTGCCGCGCGCACCAGCTTCACGTCGAAGGGGTCCTTCACGCCCTCGCGCAGGATGGTGAGCGTGACGTGGCTGCCGGAGGGACCGCGCAGCTTCTTCTGCACCTGGTCGAGGTTCTTGCCCAGCATCGGCTCGCCGTCGATGGCGGTGATGGTGTCGCCGGCCTTGATGCCCGCGCGGCTGCCCGGCGTGTCGTCCATCGGCGCCACGACCTTGACCGCGCCGGTCTCCGCCGAGATGACGAGGCCCACGCCGCCGTACTCGCCCTCGGTGCGCACCGTCATGTCGGCGAAAGTGCGCGGATCGAAATAGCTCGAATGCGGATCGAGATTGTCCATCATGCCGGCCAGCGCGCCCTCGACCATGGTCTTGTCGCTGGGCGGCTCGACATAGCGCGCGCGCGCCACCGCGAAGGCGTCGCCGAAGCGATCGAGCTCGTGATAGGCGCTCGTCAGGTCGCCGTCGCTGGCGCCATAGGCGTAAGGCAGCACGGCGAGCGCCGCGCAGAAGCCCAGGCCTGCTCCCAGAACCGTCAGTCCGACGCGCTTCAGTGCCATCTCAATTTGCATCCGCGCTCTTCAGGGATTTGCCGTGCAGGTAGTCCAGCGCGTAGGTGAGCTGGAAATCGTCGTACTTCTTGCCGGCGGGCGCGTGGATCACCTTCGGCGCCTTGGCCGGCTGCTTCTCGCCGGGCAGGTGGCCGGGAAGATTGGCCTCGCTTTCCTGCTCCAGCCTGCTGCCGGTGAGGTTCTCGTCGCCTTGCGCCACCGCGATGTCGGGCGTGATGCCGAGCGCCTGGATGGAATGGCCGGAGGGCGTGTAGTAGCGCGCGGTGGTGAGACGCAGCGCGCCGTTGCCGGGCGAGAGCGGGATGATGGTCTGCACCGAGCCCTTGCCGAAGGAGGTCATGCCGATGACCGTGGCGCGGTGATCGTCCTTCAACGCGCCGGCCACGATCTCCGACGCCGAGGCCGTGCCGGCGTTGATCAGCACCACGATGGGCTTGCCGTCGGTGATGTCGCCGGAATGGGCGTCGAAGCGCGAATTGTCGGAGGGGTTGCGGCCCTTGGTGGAGACGATCTCGCCGCCGTTCAGCATGTCGTCGGACACCGACACCGCCTCGTCGAGCAGGCCGCCGGGATTGTTGCGCAGATCGAGAACGTAGCCCTTGAGGCCCGGACCGATCTGGCGCTTCAGGTCGCGCACCGCGCGCTCCAGCCCCTCGTCGGTCTTCTCGTTGAAGGTGGGCAGGCGGATGTAGCCGACGTCGCCCTCGCGGTGATACTTGACCGCGTCCACCTGCACGATCGCGCGCATCAGCGTCACGTCGAACGGCTTCTTGGCGCCCTGTCGCAGGATGGTCAACGTGACCTTGCTGCCCGGCGTGCCGCGCATGCGGGAGATGGCGTCGTCGAGCGTGATGTTCTGGACCGGCACGCCGTCGATGCCGGCGATGAAGTCGCCGCTCTTGAGGCCGGCGCGGGCGGCGGGCGTGTCGTCGATCGGGCTGATCACCTTGATGAGCCCGTTCTCCATGGTGACTTCGATGCCGACGCCGCCGAACTGGCCGGTGGTCTGGATCTTCATGTCCGCGAAGTCTTTCGGATCCATGTAGCTGGAATGCGGGTCGAGCGCGGACACCATGCCCTCGATGGCGTTGGAGACGAGCTCCTTGTCGGACACCGGGCGCACGTAATCCTCGCGCACCTTGGTGAACGCGTCCGAGAACAGGTCGAGCTGGTGGTAGGACGACAGATCGGTGGCGCCATGCGCCACCGGGAAAAGCAGGAACGCCGCCGCAAATCCGGCCGCCGCACCGACACCAACCAACGCGTAACGCCTCATGTCTTCTTCGCCTTCCTGAGATCGGTTCTGGGACTGGAGTTTAACCACGGCGCGGGGCTCGTGCCCCTGCCGCCGTCGCGCACCTCGAAATAAAGCCTTGATCCGCCTGTCTGCGGCATCGTGCCCACCGGTTCGCCGGCAAGCAATTGATCGCCCGGTTTCACGTCGACGCGGTCCAAGCCCGCAAGCACCAGATCGTAGCCGCCGCCCATCTCCATGATCAAGACTTGGCCTTCCTTATGGTAACGGCCCGCGAACAAGACCCTGCAATCGGCGGGGGCGATGACGCGCGCCCCGCCTTCGGTGAGGAAACTCACGCCGGGGGATTTCGGCCCATCCTCGCCGCCGCCGGGCACCATCTGGCCCACGACGGGCCGGATCATGGCGCCGCGCGCGAGCCTGGGGCCGGACACGGCCTCGGGCGCGATGTTGGAAGCTGTCACCAGCGTAATGCCCGCGCCGGGCGGACCCTGGCGCAGCGCGGCCACCTTCGCCAGCAGCGCGCCGAGATTGGCGGCCTGGTCGGCGGCGGCGTCGAGCCTGGCCGCAAGATCGCCATATTGCGCCGCCGCCTCGTCGGCCTCGCGGCTTTTCATCGCGAGAAGTTGATCCAGTTCCGCGCGCGCCGCCGAAAGATGGATCGCGTTGCGCACGCCTTCGGCGCGCTGGATCACCAGGGCCGCGCGCGTCGCGCGCAAGCGCTTGAGCCGGTCCGACAACGCGGCTGCCGCGCCATAGACCCGCGGCAGCGACGCGCCCATCACCATGGAGGCGCGCGCCGCGCCCAGGGCATCGTCGGGCCGCATGACCAGCGCGGGCGGCATGTCCTGGTCCAGCCGCTCCATCACCGCGAGAAGCTGCGCCACCTGCACGCGGTCGCGGGCGAAATCCGAAGCCAGCGTCTTTTCCTCCGCCGCGAGACGGACGACCTCGGCGTCGATGCGGCCCTTCTGCTCTTCCAGGAACTGCACCTGCGCCGCGGTGGCGATCAGCTTCGCGCGAAGCGCCGCGGCCTCGGCCTCGAGCCTGTCGCTCTGCGCCTTGGCGCCGGCGACTTCGGGCTTCGATTTCGCGATCTGGGACTTCAGCGTCCGATACTGCTCCGCCGTGCTGGGCAGTTTCGCCGCCTGGGACGCGGGAATGGCGCCGGACATGTCCTGCACCAGCGGCGCGTCGCCACCGGCTTGCGGCAGGGGCGCGCGATGCGCCTCGGCCTTGTGCGCGATGGCTTTGTGCGCGCCGGGCTTCGCGGCAGGCTTGTGCGCGGGCGCTCTTGCGAAAGCAGAGGATGCCGCAATCGCGGCGATCAAAATGACTGTCGGGGCGCGGAGGGAAATCACGCGCGCATCCTACTCCCTCTCCACCTTTGAGGGGGAGAGGCAATCAGGTCTTCGTCTGCGCCTTTACGGCGGCGATGCGCTGTTCGACGCCCTCGCCGAGATATCGCGCGTTCGCGGCCTTGAGGCCGGCGTCGAGCTTGTAGGCGCGGGGCACGCCGGTGGGGATGTTCACGTCCACGATTGCCTCGTCGCTCAAGCCTTCCAGGTGCTTGAGCAGCGCGCGCAGCGAATTGCCGTGCGCGGCGATGAGAACCGTGCGCCCGGCCTGGAGGCGCGGGACGATCACTTGCTCCCAATAGGGAAGCACGCGCGCCAGCACGTCTTTCAGGCTCTCGCCCAGCGGCAGTCCTTCGGTCCCGCCGTAGCGGCGGTCGGTGTGGGGATCGTCGATCGTGCCCTTCTCCGCGGGCGGCGGGGGCGTGGCGTAGGAGCGGCGCCAGATCTGCACCTGTTCGGCCCCGAATTTCTCCACCGCCTCCATCTTGTTCTTGCCCTGGAGGCTGCCGTAG
Source organism: Rhizomicrobium sp. (assembly GCA_035499995.1). Classification (GTDB taxonomy): domain Bacteria; phylum Pseudomonadota; class Alphaproteobacteria; order Micropepsales; family Micropepsaceae; genus Rhizomicrobium. Next base: position 69,230 of record DATJXR010000041.1, read on the forward strand.
TGGCGCTCGTTCAGCCGCCAGCTCTTGCCCACGGGCACCCACATCTGGTCGAGCCCGTCGAGCGCGATCTCCAGCGTCTGGATGGCGCGGGTGAGAAGTGAGGTGTAGGCCATGTCGAACTGATAGCCCTCGGCCGCCAGCACCCGGCCCGCCTCGCGGGCCTCCTTCAGCCCCTGCTCCGACAGCCGCACATCGCGCCAGCCGGTGAACAGGTTCTTCTTGTTCCATTCGCTCTCGCCGTGGCGGAGCAGGACGAGCTTGTGATCGGAGGACAGGGACATGAGACACCTCATACACCCCCCTTGGGGAGGTCGAAATGCCGACGGCTTTCTTCGGGGCGGGGCCGTCGCTGCGCCGCCGCCGCCGACCCATCCCGAAATTTGCTTCGCGCCGTTCGCTGTTGCGCACGCCTGCGAAAATTGCCGGCCCTCGCTAAGGGGCGCGCGGATGGGAGTTGCCGGGAAAAAGCTGCCGGGGGCACCCGCGAAGCCGGGAATGCTCCTTCATAACTGCTTGATCTGGAAAGAATAAATCCATTGCGGCGCTGGCCCGATCCTCGCAAGGGAGAGGACGGAAAAATCGCGATGGCGCAGAACCGCCCATGGTCCGGACCCGATTCTATAAGGTGATTGCCGCCCTCACGGCGGCCGTGACGCTGCTTGCGCCCATCCAGGCCTTCGCCTTCAGCCGGGTGAAGGACCTGGTCGACGTCCAGGGCATCCGCGACAACATGCTGGTCGGCTACGGCCTGGTGGTGGGCCTGAACGGCTCGGGCGACAGCCTGCGCAACGCGCCCTTCACCCAGCAGAGCCTGAACACGATCCTGGAGCGCCTTGGCGTCAACACCAAGGGCACCACCATGCAGACCAAGGATGTGGCTGCCGTGATGGTGACCGCGAACCTGCCGGCCTTCGCCGCGCAGGGCACCCGCATCGACGTGTCGGTGAGCGCGCTGGGCGACGCCAAGTCGCTGCAGGGCGGAACGCTGGTCGTCACCCCCCTGTTCGGCGCCGACGGCGAGATCTATTCGCTGGCGCAGGGCCCCGTGGCGGTGGGCGGGTTCGCCGCCCAGGGCCAGGGCACGAGCGTGACGCGCGGCGTGCCGACGGCGGGGCGCATCGCCAACGGCGCCATCGTGGAGCGCGAGATCGGCTTCCGGCTTGCCGACGAGCAGCAGCTGAAACTCTCCCTGCACAATCCCGACCTCACCACGGCCACGCGCATCGCCGACGCGGTCAACACCTATCTCGGGGCCAACATCGCGGTCGTCAACGATCCGTCCACCGTGCATCTGAACGTGCCCGCCGCATACAAGGGCGGCGTGGTGGGGCTCCTGACCGACGTGGAGCAATTGAAGGTCACGCCCGACGAGCCCGCCAAGGTCGTCATCGACGAGAATTCCGGCGTCATCGTCATGGGATCGGACGTGCGCATCTCCACCGTCGCCATCGCGCAGGGCAACCTCACCATCCGCGTCACCGAGACGCCGCAGGTGAGCCAGCCGCTGCCCGATTCCAACGGCACCACCCAGGTGGTGCCGCGCACGCAGGTGCAGGTCGACGACAGCCACGGCAACAAGATGGCCGTTCTGGGCCAGGGCGCGAGCCTGCGCCAGCTGGTGGACGGGCTGAACGCGCTGGGCGTGGGCCCCCGCGACATCATCTCCATCCTGCAGGCCATCAAGGCCGCGGGCGCGCTGCAGGCCGAGATCGAGGTCGTGGGATGACGGCGGCAATCTCCGGCCTCGACATCCAGGGCGCGATGCTGGCCGCGAAAGCGCAAGTCCCTGCGACCCCGCCGCACGGCGCCATCGACACGGCGATGGCGAAAAAGGTGGCCGGCCAGTTCGAGGCGAGCTTCATCGGCGAATTCATGGGCCAGATGTTCGAGGGCATCCCGACCGACGGCCCCTTCGGCGGCGGCGAGGGCGAGGAGATGTTCCGCTCGCTGCTCACCGACGAGTACGGCAAGCAGATCGAGGCCTCCGGCGGCTTCGGCCTTTCCGACGCCATCACCAGACAGCTCCTGCAGATGCAGGAAGCCCGCGTCCCGGCGAACCCGTCATGAACCCCAGGCTCGACAGCCAGAAGATCGAACGCCTGATCGCCCTGACAGAGCGGCTGACCGGCACCATCAGGGCCGACATCGCCGCGCTGGAGCAGGGCCGTGCCACCGGCATGCGCGCCATCGCGCCGGACATGCAGCAGCTCACCCTGCTCTACAACCGCGAGGCCGCGGGCGTGGACTCCGCGGCGGCAAAAGCCGCGCCCGCGCCGCTGCGCGAGAAGCTCATGGCGGCGACCGGGGCTTTCCGCGAAGCGCTGGCACTGCATGCCCGCATCCTGACCCGCATGAAGAACGCCAGCGAAGGCCTGATCCAGGCCGTGGCGCGCGACGTGGAAAAGACCCGCCAGGCCGCGCGCCCATACGCGCGCCTTCCCGCTGCCGCGCCACGCGCATCCGGCGCGATGCTGTACAACAGCGTGGTGTGAAGCCCCTTTCGCTTCCGCGCGGGGGGAAACCTAGGCCGATGTCGAGGTCGATCCGCCCAGCATGTTCAGCGCGGTGGTGTAGTTGGCAAGCTGGGCCTGGAGATAAGCGGGCGTGGTGCCGCTGGAACTCCCCGATGCGGACGTGGCGCTCGTCGACGAGGCCGGCGTGTTGACGGTGCGGTAGGCGTTGCGGATGGCGGTGAGCACGTTCAGGAGCGTGGCGCGCGCTGCGCCCGCGCTGCTGGCCGTGGAGATGTCGAGATTGCCGGTGAGGCCGAGCCCGAAAACCTGCGTCGTCGAGGACGAGGCGTTGCCCGAAGAGCTGGAGGAACCGGAGCTGCCCGCGGACGTGCTCGCCGCGTTGGTCAGCACGCCCGCCTGAAGGCCGAGCCGGCCCAGCGCGTCGGAATCCTTCGGGCCCGCGACCAGCGTGGCGGTGACGCCGGTGTTGAGCTTGATCTGCAGCGCCTCGCCGCCATTGGCGAAGGTCACGCTCGCCTTGCCGGCGTTGAGCATTTCCGCGTTGATCTTGTTGACCAGGCTCGACAGCGTTTCGCCCTTGTCGATGGTGATGGTGATGTCGCGCGCGCCGGTGCCCTGGATATCGATGCCGAAGGAATCCCCGGCCCTCAGCGTGCTCTGCGTCGTGAGGTCGACGGACTGGTTCACGGTGACCTGGCCGCGCGGCAGGCCGAGCGCGTCGAGCACGCTGGTGCCCTGGGTGTCGATGGCGATGCCCTGGCCCGTGGACTGGCCGGAGAGACCGCCATACTGCCTGGTCCACGACACCGAGCCGTCTGCCGCCAGCGCGCTGACGAACATGTTGTTGACGCCCGCGACGTTGCGCGTCTGGCCCGCGAAAGTGCCGGTGGTGGTGCCGGTCAGGTAGACCGTGCCATCCGTGCCCACCGCGAGCGAGCCGCCCTCGTCCTGGCCGGACGTGCCGACATAGCTCACCTGGTTCGCGGCGACGCTGGCGCCGCTGTCGGTGGCGCTGAACACGAAGGCATCCGAACCGCCGGAGGACGCATTCGCGACGGTGGCGTTCAGCGCGCCGTTGGCGGTGGTGCCCGAAACGTAGATGTTGCCGCCGCTGACGGCGAGGCCGCCGATGGAGCCGCCCTTGAGGTCGCCCATGTCCATCTGCCAGACCGGCGCCTGGGTGGCGTCGCCATTGGCGTATTTGGAAAGGATCGCATGGCCGTTCTGGACGCTGGCGACCACCAGGCTGCCGTCCGATTCCACCGCGGTCGCCGCGACGGAGTCGGTGCCCGAGGTGCCAAATTGCTGCTCGTAGCTGACCACGCCCTTGCTGGAGATCCTGGCGAGATAGGCGTCGCTGCCGCCCTGGCTCGCCTGGCCCGCGCCGATCGCCCCGCTCACCTGGCCGCCGACATAGACGTTGCCGGATGCGTCCACGCTTACCGCGTTGGCCTGGTTGGCGTTCAGTGTCGGGATCTGCGTGGTCCAGGTCTGGCTGCCGTCGGCGGCGAACTTGGTGACGAAGGAATCGTTGTTGCCGTTCGCGATCGCCGTGGTCGTGAGGTCCGAAGTGGTGGCGCCCGCCACCACGACGCCGCCCGTGGGATCGGCGGCGAGCGAATAGCCGGACGCCGTGCCCGTGGAGCCGAGCAGCCGGGTCCATTGCAGATTGCCGGCGGAATCGTATTTGGACAGATAGACGTCCTGGTCGCCCTGGTTGAGCTGGTTGCCGAAATCGCCGGTGGCATTGCCCAGCACGTAGGCATTGCCCTGCGAGTCCACGACGGTGGATTGCGCGGTGGTGTTGCCGGTGTCGGGGTTCTGGGTGGCGCTGAAGACGCTTTGCGGCGCGCCGCCCGACACGTCGAGCTTGAGCAGACGCCCCTGCTGGTCGGCGGCGGCTGTCGAAGTCGTGCCGCCGGTGACGGTGGTGGCGCCGACCGCGCTGCCGCTGTTGCCCGCCACGTAGATGGCCGGCGCCGCGGCCGCGGAGGACAGGCTCACCTGCTCGCTCGGCGCCGCATTGATGGAAATCCCGTAGCTCGCGGTCGACGGATCGTCGATCGAGCCCTGCGTGAAGACGCGCTGGAAGCGGGTGGAGAAGCCGGCCGCCGACAGCTGCTGGTTCACGTAGGAGATGACGTTGTCCAGCGTAAGCCCGCCCTGCACCTGGGACAGGTCGATGGGCACGTCGGTCGCCACGCCGCCCTTGGTGACGGTGATGTCGAAGCTTTCGCCGGGATCGAGCTTGGGCAGCGGGCTCGACAGATTGGCGTCGCTCACCACCGTGCCGCCCTGATAGCCGAAGCTCGCGAACGGGATCGACACCGTGCTGGTGGCCGAGGCGCTGGGATTTCCCGATTGCAGGGTGAAATTGTTGAAGCTGGTGCCGGAGAGAAACGACTGGATCTGCGCCAGCCCGGCCTGGAAGCGGGTGTTGTAGCCCGCGAGCTGGCCGGCCGTGGCCGTGCTCGACTGCGAAAGGCCCGCCAGCTGCGACAGCAGGTTGACGCCGGTGTAGAGCGCGAAGAGCTTCTCGTTGTCCTGCGCCATCTTGGCGTCGGTCGAGGACCCCTGGGTGAGCTTGGAATTGTCGAGGTCGATGAAATTGGTGGTGGAGAGCAGCGCGGCGTTCTGCACTTCCGCCGGCGGCGGGGTGAAATTCTCCCACGGCGGCGAACCGCCCAGCTCCGTCGAGGCCGCGCTCGTGGCCGCGCTGGCCGGCGACGACGCGATCTGCGACGCGGAAAGCGGCAGCTTCGCGTTGTAATACCCGATCAGTGCCGACGCATCGATCGCCGGCAAAGTGACAGTCGTGGCCATGCCCCCATTTTCGCGCCGGCGCCTTAATGGCCCGCTAACCGCGATGCCATGCTTAACGCGGGCTTAACGGCGGCCATGCCAGGAAGCGGCATGCAGGACGCCTACGCCCTCGGGTTGAAGCTCTCCGGAAGCGGCCGCCATGCCGAGGCCATCGCGGCGTTCGAGCGGGCGCTGGCGGCGAAGCCGGACGATGCGCGCGTGCTGTTCGCGCTGGGCAATACCGCGCGCGTGCTCGGGCTCGCGCGCCCGGCCGAGGATTTCTTCCGCAAGGTGCTGGCGCTCGAGCCCGGGCGGCTGGAGGCGGTGGTGAACCTCGCCAATCTCCTGCGCGCCAATGGCCAGTTCGACGCAGCCCAGGCCCTGCTGGCGCCTGCGCTGGCGCGCGCGCCGGATTCGGCGGAACTCTGGCTCACGCTCGGCTCCGTGCACCGCGAGCGCGGCGACGCGGCGCAGGCCGCGCGGCATTATCGCGAAGCGCTGGCGCGGCGCACGGATTATCCCGCCGCGCTCGCCAATCTCGCCGATCTTCTCTTCGATGCGGGCGGGAACGAAGAGGCGCTCGCCCTCTACGACCGCGCCATCCGGCGCGATCCGCACGCCCATCAGGCGAAGCTCAATCGCGCCGTCCTGCATCTTGCTTCGGGCAACCTCAAGGACGGCTGGAAGGACTATGCCGCGCGGTTGAATGTTTCCGGCAAGGCGCCCGTCTGCGATCACGGCCTGCCGCGCTGGGACGGCGGCAGCCTGCGCAACAAGCGCCTCCTCGTCACCGCCGAGCAAGGCATCGGCGACCAGGTGATGTTCGCGAGCGTGTTCCCGGAGTTGATCGCCCGCGCGAAGGCCGAGGGCGGCCGCGTGATCCTGGAATGCGACAAGCGCCTGGTTCCGCTTCTGGCGCGCTCGTTCCCCGATGCCGACACACGCGCAAGCGAGATGGAGACGAACGCGGGAGTGACGCGGGCCCGCTACGGCTGGCTGAAAGCCGTGGGCGGCGCGAATCTCGCCATCGAGATGGGAAGCTTGCCCAGGCTGATGCGCGGCGAACCCGGGCGCTTTCCCGCGCCACACGCCTATCTTGTCCCGGATGCGGCGGAAGCGGCGCGCTGGCAGGACCATGCGGGCGCCGTCGGCATCTGCTGGCGCAGCGGCAAGACGGGCGGCGGCCGGGCGGTGCAATACGCCCCGCTGGCGGCCTGGGCCGGCTTCCTGCGCGGGCTCGACCGGCCCATCCTCTGCGTCCAATACGACGCCGCCCCCGATGAAATCGCCGCGCTGGAAGCGATGAGCGGCAAGCCGATCCTCATGCCGCAAGGGATCGACCAGAAGAACGAACTCGACCGCGCGCTTGCGCTCTTTTCCGTGCTGGGCGCGGTGGTCAGCGCGCCGACCGCCGTGTCTTGGCTTTCCGCCGCGGCCGGCGTGCCGACGTACAAGATCCTTTATGACCGCAGCTGGACGTCGTTCGGCGAGGCTCACGAGCCCTTCGCGCCATCCTGCCGCTGCATGATGCCGGAACGCGGCGGCGACTGGGCGGAAGCCTTCGGGAAGACGCTCGCCGCGCTCAGCTCGCGCGCCTGAGACCGGCGGCGCGGCGGGCGCGCAATTCCTTCGCGATATCCGCGGCGACGCGCGCGGCACCCTCGCCGTCCACGGTCATCAGACCGGCGGCGCGCATCTCCCGGCGGCGCGCGGAATCGCCGAGGAGCGCCCACGCGGCGTTCGCCACGTCTTCGTCACGAACCCCGTCCACCGTCCCAAGCGACACGCCCATGCCCGCCTGCTCGAAGGCCGATGCCGACAGCGCGTGGTCTTCGTTGAGGCAGAGGTAAAGCGCCGGCACGCCGCAGGCCGCGAGCTCGAAAGCCGTGACGCCATAGGCCACCAGCGCAAGATCGGCCGCGGCGTATTCGGCGGCGAGATCGGCCGCGCCCTCCACCGTCTCGAAATGGGGGCCGAGGAAGGCGATGGCGCGGGCCACCCGCGCGCGGTTGGCCATCCCCGGCCCGATGACGAAGCGGGCGCGGAACACGGGGTTGAGCCTGGCGAGCGCGCGGGCGAAGCGCAGCGTCAATTCGAGGGGATCGCTGCCGCCCATGCTCACGAGGAGCGTGGGCCGGGGCGAAGCCGAGCGCAGGGGCGCAGGCGCGCGCGGCAGACCGAGCAGCGCCCATTCCCAGCCGATGCGCGGCCTGCAGGACGAACCGTGCCAGTCCAGCGCTTCGGCCTGCGGCACCGGCGGGTAGTAGGCGAGGTCGCAGGCGAGACGCCGCTCCGATCCGTCGTCGATGGCGATCTTGAGCGGGACGCCGAGTTCCCCGAGCTCGCGCGCGCCGACGCCTTCGCGCAGGTCGCAGATCAGGATATCGGGCGCGCGCGCGGCGATCAGGCCCGTCAATGTCTCCGCGTCCGCCGCCGCGCCGGCCGGCACGGCCTCGAAGCCGGCGCGCGCAATGGGCTCCAGCGCGTCTGCGCTGCCATTCACGGCGAAGAGCGCGCCGATGCCTTCGCGGTCGCGCAGATTGCGCGCCAGAGCCACCATGCGCTTGACATGGCCGTAGCCGAAGCGGCCGCCCCCGTCGCAGCGGATCAGCGCCAACGCGCCTTCGCTCGCGATGGGCTTCTGCTTCACATGGGCGTTGAGCGCGCGCAGATGGGGTTCGCGTTCGAGCAGCAGAAGCAGGTCCGCGAGCGAAGCCTCGCCGGCTTTCGCCGCCAGCCTTTCATGCACCGCCTCCACGAAGGCGAGATCGTCGGGCGTGTCGATGGTGAGCCGCCCGCCTTCGCGCGCCAGCTCCGGATAAGCCGGGGCGCGGGCGATGCGCACGAAGCCGGGATGGAGCTTGAAATAGCCGGTGACGTGCTCGCGCGCCACCGGATCCTCGCCCGCGTCCATCATCAGCCGGTCGAGCGCGCGGCGGGTGAACGGATCGACACCCTCATGCGCGGTGACGGCATCCTCCTCCAGGAGCACGTAATCGGCATCCTGCTCCAGCAGCGAGGCGATGAGATGATCCACGAAGCCCGCGTCCACGAACGGCGCATCGGAGGAGACGCGCACGATCACGTCGGCGTCCAGCAGCTCCGCCGCGCGGGCGAAGCGGGCCAGGACGTCGTCTTCCGGGCCGCGCACCACCGTCACGCCGCTGGCTTTGCCCCATTCGACGATGGCGTCGTCGCGCGGATTGGTGGAGGTGGCGACCGCGATGTCCTCGATGAACTGCGACCGCTTGAGCCGGTGGACGATGTGCCAGAGCAGCGGCTGGCCCGCGATGGGCTTGAGCACCTTGCCGGGAAGGCGCGTGGAGCCCATGCGGGCCTGGATGACGGCGACGATGCGCAAGTGATCGGACGGTTCGGGCGTCATGCCGCTTCAGGCTTCCAATGCGCGCGCACAGGCAGGAGCGGACGCATGCCGTCCGACGGATCCGCGCGCCATTCGCGGTCGGAGAGCTCCGAAGGCTGCGGGCCCTTGAAGCCCTGCCCGTCCGCCACGAGGCTCTCGCGGATGCGCGCGATGACGGGCGCGATCTCCTCCGGCAGCCAGCAATGGCCGGCGGCGTATTCCGCGCCCTTGCCGTCGAGATCGAGATGGAATTCCACGGCGCTGGCGGCCCAGCGATGCACGGCGCGCTCGATCACCGCGGGCCGGCGGGTGTGGTCGGACCAGCCCGTGGGACAGCCGGTGGCGGCGCGGATGGACTGGATGGCGGAGAGATTGGCTTCGCTCGCCGGCGCGGGATAGGCCGAGACGCAGTGGAGCAGCGTCACGTCCACAGCGCCCGCATGGCGCAGCGTGGCGACGGCGGTCTTGATCTCGTCCAGCGTCGCCATGCCGGTCGACAGCACGATGGGCTTGCCGGTCCGCGCGCAGGCTTCGAGCAGGGGCGTCACCAGAAGCTCGTAGGACGCGATCTTGTAGAAGGAGACGTGCGGCTCGAGCTCCGCGACCGCCTCCATATGGAAGGGCGTGCAGGAAAACCGGATACCGCGCGCGCGGCAGCGCTCCGCCAGCGGCGCCAGATGCGCGACGGGCAATTCCCATTCGCGGCGCGCGCGATGCTTGGGGCTCTGCGACAGGATCTCCGGCGCGAACATGCGGTCGATCCGGAAGAGCTGGAACTTGACCGCGCCGCAGCCGGCGTCCGCCGCCGCGTCGACGAAGGCGAGCGCGCGCGAAAGATCGCGGGCATGGTTGCTGGAAGCCTCGGCGATGAAGAGCGGGGCGGTGGGAAGCGGCTGAGCCAATCGGGCCTCCTCGTGCTTAACCGTTTCTAAAGGCGGCTTGGCTAAAAGAAGGTTAACGATGTCCGCGAACACCCAGGCCTTTTTCATCGTCTCCAGCGGCCGCTCCGGCACGGCCATGCTGCACAAGGCCCTGTCGGCGGCGGACGACGTCGAGATGCATCACGAATACATGGTGCATATCGTCCAGCCCCTGGGCGTGCGCCGCTACATGGGGCTCGCCGATGCGGCGGAGGCCCGGCGGGTGCTGGCCGCGACCCATGCCGCGGCGGCCCATTACAGCGAGGCCGCGCACTGGGGCGATTCCTCCAACAAGCTGTCCTGGCTGATCCCGGAACTGGCGGAACTCTTGCCTGAAGCCCGGTTCGTCCATCTCGTGCGCGACGGCCGCAAGGTGGCGGGGTCGTATTTCCGCAAGCTTTCCGCGGAATGCTATGACGACCGCTCCACCGCCGTCCTGCGGGCCCATGCCGCCGATCCGGCGCATGTGGCCGCGCCGCCGCCCGAGAAGAAATACTGGTGGCCGCTGCCGCAAAAGCGTCATCCGCAGGCCGCCGATTTCGCCGGCTACGACCGGTTCCAGCGGATCTGCTGGCATTGGGCCGAGATCAACCGCGTCATCCTTGCGTCGCTCGGCGAACTTCCGCCGGCGCGCAGGCACTTTGTCCGCCTGGAAGAGCTTTACCGGAGCGTTGACGCGGTGAAGGGGCTTTTCCGCTTTCTTGATCTTTCCTGCCGCGACGGCATCGCCACGATGTTCGCCCGCCCCCACAATGTGAACCGCCCCGAAGACCGGCTGCTCGACGGCGCGCAGCGCGCGCAATTCGATGCCATCGCCCACCCGATGATGACGGCGCTGGGCTATGCGGATCGCCGCGAATACGTAGTGAAATATTAAGCACGACCGGCGGATGATGGTTACCGGGACCTTCCCGGGACTGTCTCAATGATCGACACTTGCGAACTTTGCGGCCGCGACGCGCTCGAAGCCGCCTACGCGCCGGAACGCTCTGCCCGCGGCCTCACCGTCGCGCTGTGCAGGCATTGCGGCCTCATCCAGTCGACGCCGCGCATCGACCGCGCGCCGCGCGCGGCCATGGCGGTGTCGTCGGGCGCCGACTGGGGCAATGTGCGCTACGGCAAGGGCTTCCGCACCCGTCCCGCCATCGCGGCGCTGCGGCGTTACGCGGAAATCCACCAGCCCATCGCCATCCTCGACGTGGGCTCCAGCCGCGGCAGCTTCGTGCGCGCCGCGCTGGACGAGGCGGGCGAGGCCCACATCACCGCCGTCGAGCCCGACGAGCGCGTGGCCGGGACCTGCGCGGGCCTCGATCGCGTGGAGCTGATCGCCGCGCGCATCGAGGACGCGGCGCTGGAGAGCGGGCGTTTCGACGTCGTCCATTCCTGCCACACCGTCGAGCATCTGGCGAACCCCGCGCGCACCCTGGCCGATCATTGGCGGGTGCTGAAGCCGGGCGGGCTCCTCATACTCGACGCGCCCTCCACCGCCATCCTCGACGCGGAGGACATCGTGGAGGAATGGTTCATCGACAAGCACCTCACCCATTTCTCCGCCCGCACGCTGATGCGTATGGTGGCGGCGGCCGGATTCGACATCCTCACCCCGCCCGACCTGAAGGATCGCGAGAACCTCTTCATCGTGGCGCGCAAGACCGGCGCGCCGCGTTTCGCCATCGATTCCGATCCCCGCGAAGTGGCGGAAGCCGAGCGTCTGGTGGCCGCCTACAAGTTCAAGCGCGCCCGCAACATCGCCGCGCTTGCCAATGCCGCCATGGAGATCGCGGAGCTGGCGCCGCGCAAGGTGGCGATCTGGGGCGCGGGCAGGCTGTTCGATTCGCTGGTGGTGCATGGCCGACTCGATACCTCCGCGGTGTCGCTGCTCGTGGACAGCCATCTCGCCGAGCATGTCGGCGAGCGCCACGGCCTTGCGCTGCACACCCCCGATGCCATCGCTCAAGCAAGGCCCGGCGCGATCGTCATCATGTCGCGCGGCTTCGCGGAGGAGATCGCGGCGCACGCCGCGACGCTGGCGCCCGAGGCCGAGATCGTCTTCTACAGCGCGCTTCTGACCCGCGCCCATCTCAGGAAAGCCGCATGAGCGTGGTCTCTCTTCCCCGGCAGCCGGCCGGCAAGCCGGTCAAGCCCGCGGCCGGCGAGCAGCGCGAGATCGCCGCCGACATCGCCACGGCCGCCGCCTTCGTGCGCAGGCATTCCATCGCGTCGATCTATCACGCGGGCTCCGGCCATCCCGGCGGCGCGCTGTCCTCGGCCGACATCCTCGCCTGCCTGTTCGGCGCCGAGCTCAATCTGTGGCCGGATTCGGTGGACGATCCGCACCGCGACCGCTTCGTGCTCTCCAAGGGCCACGCCGCGCCTGCGCTTTACGCCATCGCCGCCCATCACGGCTTCTGCGACGCCAAGGCGGCGCTCGGGCTGCGCAAGCTCGGCTCGCCCTTCCAGGGCCATCCGCATGTGCTGGACCTGCCCTGGGTGGAGACCTCGACCGGCTCGCTCGGCCAGGGCTTCTCCGTTGCGCTCGGCATGGCCATGGGACTGAAGCTGCACAGGAGCCAGGCGCGCGTCTACGCCATGCTGGGCGACGGCGAGATGCAGGAGGGCGAAGTGTGGGAAGCCGCGATGTGCGCGGCCCATCACAAGCTCGACAATCTCTGTGTCCTCGTGGACTACAACAAGCTCCAGAGCGACGACAGGAACGACGCCATCATGCGGCTGGAGCCGCTGGGCGCCAAATGGCGCGCCTTCGACTGGGCGGTGGCGGAGATCGACGGCCATTCCATCGACGAGATCCTCACCGGCTTCCGCCGCGCCGCGCTCACCGGGAACCGGCCGCAGATCCTCATCTGCCACACCGTCAAGGGCAAGGGCGTGACATTCATGGAGAACGTGCCGCACTGGCACGGCAGCGTGAAGCTCACCCGCCAGCAGGCGGAGGACGCGCTGCGCGACCTCGGCGCCGCGCGCAACGAGATCAAGGACCTGCTCGATGTCTAATCCCGCACTGATCGGCACCTCCGGCGATTCCCTGCGCGAGGCTTTCGGCAAGGCGCTGTCGGGCCTGGCGGACGAGTTCGGCAACGTCGTGGTGCTCGACGCCGATATCGCCGGAGGCACCGGCGCGCATCATTTCCGCAAGTCCCATCCCGGCCGCTTCCTGCAGTTCGGCATCGCCGAGCAGAACATGATGGCGGCCGCGGGCGGCCTCGCCGCCACGGGCTGGATCCCGGTGGTGACGACGTTCGCGGTGTTCTGCCTGCGCGCGGTGGAGCAGGCGCGGCTGTCGCTCGCCTATGCCAGGCGCAACGCCAAGATCGTGGCGAGCCATCCCGGCATCGACGTGGGTCCCGACGGCGGCTCGGCGCAATGCCTGGAAGACCTCGCCGCCTTCCGCGCCATTCCCGGCATGACCGTGATCTCCCCCGCCGATCCGGTGGAGACCGCGCTCGCCACCCGCGCCATCCTGGAATTCGACGGCCCGGTCTACATGCGCACCGGCCGCAGCCCTTCCCGGCGCGTGTTCGCCGATGCGCACACCTTCGAGATCGGCAAGGGCACCGTCCTGCGCGACGGCACGGACGTGACGCTGGTCGCCTGCGGCGTGGAAGTCGCCCGCGCGGCGGAAGCCGCCGAGACGCTGGCGGGCGAAGGCATCTCCGCCCGCGTCGTCAACATGGCCACCATAAAGCCCATCGACCGCGATCTGCTGACGCGCTGCTCCGAGGAGACCGGTGCCATCGTGACGGCCGAAGATCACAATATCCATGGCGGGCTCGGCGGCGCGGTGGCCGAGGCGCTGGCAGGCACCGCGCCCTGCCCCATCGAATTCGTGGGCGTGCGCGACACCTTCGGCGCCTCGGGCGAGCCCGACGAGCTGGCCGTCGCCTTCGGCATCGGCTCCGGCGCCATCGCGGAGGCCGCGCGCAAGGTCATCGCGCGCAAGGCCGCGGCGCGCAAGGGCCGCAAATGAATTCGCGCTTCTCGCTCGATGGCCGCAACGCCGTCGTCACCGGTGGCAGCCGCGGGCTCGGCCGCGCCATCGCGCTGGGCCTGGCGGAGGCCGGCGCCAATGTCGCGCTGACCTGGCGCGAGAAGCAGGACGAGGCGATGGACGCGGCGCGCGCCATCGAAGCCAGGGGCAAAAGAGCCGTGGCGCTGAAGATGGACGTGACGGACCGGGCCAGCGTCGAAGCCGCGGCGAAGGATGCGCGCGCGCTGGGGCCGATCTCGATCCTCATCAACAATGCCGGCATCAACAAGCCCACCGATTTCGATGGCATCGGGGACGCGGACTGGGACGCCGTCCTCGCCACCAATCTGAAGGGCCCTTTCGTCTGCGCCCAGGTGTTCCTGCCGCTGCTGCGCGAGGCGGGCGGCGGCTCGATCGTGCATATCGGCTCGGTGAGCGGCCAATATGGCGGGCCGCGCACGGCGCATTACGCAGCCTCGAAAGCGGGGCTCATCTCGCTTGCCCAGGTGATCGCGCGCTTCGGCGCCAGGGACAACGTCCGTTCCAACACGCTGTGCGCCGGCCTCATTTCTTCCGGGATGGCGGCGGCGGGTCTCGCCGCGGCGAGCGTGCAGAAGGCGGCCGAGAACATCCTGTTGAAACGCCAGGGCACGGCGCAGGAAGTGGCCGACGCGGCGGTGTTCCTCGCCTCGGAAGCCTCCTCCTACGTCACCGCGCAGGTGCTCAACGTCAACGGCGGCCTCTACTTCTAAGAAAGCATTCGGATGCAGAAGACGCTTCTCATCGTTTCCGGCGGCATCGAAGCGGCGGACGCCGCCCGCCGCGCCAAGGAGATGGGGCTCTACGTCGTCGTCTCCGACCGCGACACCGCGGCGCCGGGCTTCCGGTTCGCCGATTCCTGCATCATCGCCGACGTCTACGGCGCGGACGAAACAGCAGCCGCCGCCGAACGCTTCAGCCGCAAGGTGCGAAAGCTCGACGGCGTGATCTGCGTGGCGGCGGACGCGCCGCAGACGGCCGCCGCCGTCGCCAGGCGGCTCGGCCTTCCCGGCCTTTCGCCCGAAAGCGCGCGCATCGCCTGCGACAAGCTTGCGATGAAGGAACGCTTCCTCGCCGCCGGCGTGCCGATCCCGTGGTTCTCGCCCGTCGCCACCGTGCAGCAGCTCCAGCGCATCGCCATCGAACGCGGACGCGACCTCGTCATCAAGCCCGCCGACTCGCGCGGCAGCCGCGGCGTGCAGCGCGTGGCGCGGGTGGCCGATCTGGAGAAAGCCTTCGCGCTGGCGCGCTCGCATTCGCCCACTGAGCGGGTGATGGTGGAGCAGTATCTCGACGGCCCGCAGGTCTCCACCGAATCCATCGTGGTGAACGGCCGCTGCTTCACCCCCGGCTTCTCCGACCGCAATTACGAATATCTCGAGCGCTATGCGCCCTTCTTCATCGAGAATGGCGGCGACCTGCCGAGCCACCTGCCGGAAGAGACGCAGGCGAAGGTGCGCGCGGTGGTGGCCGCTGCCGCGCAGGCGCTCGGCATCTTCAACGGCACGGTCAAGGGCGACATCGTCGTCCACAATGGCGAGCCCCACGTGATCGAACTGGCGGCCCGGCTCTCCGGCGGCTTCTTCTGCACCCGCGAGATCCCGCTCAACACCGGCGTGGACTTCATCGGCGCCGCCATCAAGGTGGCGCTGGGCGAGCCGGTCGGCGAAGAAGAGCTGGAGCCCAGGGGCTTCACCCCCGTCATCCAGCGCTACGCCTTCCCCGATCCCGGCCGCATCGTGTCGGTCGAGGGCGCCGAAGACGCGCGCGCGGTTCCCGGCATCGCCGAGGTCGTGGTCACCGCCCGGCCGGGCGACATCATCCCGCCGGCGGGCGACAGGCGGCCGAGCGCCGCCATGGTTCTGGCGACGGGCGCGAGCCGCGAGGACGCGCTCAGGGCTGCCAACGACGCGCTCTCGCACCTGAAGATCGTGACCAGATGAACGCGCCGCTCCGCGCCCGCGACCTCGCCGTTTCGCCGGCCACGCTCCATCTCTTCGCCCTGTTCCACTGCAACCTCGCCTTCTCCTCCATCGAGGAGGAACAGCGGGGCGAGGTGATCGTCCGCTGCTACTGGCCGCTGCTCGATCTCGCCGCCCGGCATGGGCCCATCGGTCTCGAAGCCACCGGCTTCACGCTGGAGGAAATCGCGCGCCTCGATCCGGAATGGATCGGCCGCGCTCGCGCGCTGATCGCCGCGGGCAAGCTCGAGCTGATCGGCTCCGGCCATGCCCAGATCATCGGCCCGCTGGTGCCCGCGCGGGTGACCGAAGAGAACCTGAAGATCGGCAACGCCGTCTACGAGCGCCTGCTCGGCGTGCGGCCGTCGCTCGCGCTGGTCAACGAGCAGGCCTATTCGGCCGGGCTGGTGGGGCTCTACCTCGATGCCGGCTATCGCGCCCTCCTGATGGACTGGGACAATCCCGGCGCCCATCATCCGGAATGGCCCGCGGAGACGCGGCACCTGCCGCAGCGCGCGCTGGGCAGCGACGGGCGCAGCATCGGGCTGTTGTGGACATCCACCGTCGCCTTCCAGAAGCTGCAGCGTTTCGCCCATGGCGACATCGGGCTCGACGACTACCGCGCCTATGTGCGCGGCCGCGCCGGCGCGAATCCGCGCGCGCTCTGCCTCTACGCCAGCGACGCGGAGATCTTCGATTTCCGCCCCGGCCGCTACAGGACCGAGGAGAAAAACTCCGGCGGCGAATGGCAGCGCCTGGCCGAAGCCTTCGGGGCGCTTGCCCAGGAGCATCCGCTCGTGGCCCCCGGCGAAGTCCTGTCGCTTTGCTTCGGCCGCGACGCCGGCCAGCCGCTGCGCCTGGAAACCGCCGCCTGTCCCGTGCCGGTCAAGAAGCAGCGCAAATACAATCTCTCCCGCTGGGCCGTGACCGGCCGTGACGACATCGCCATCAACGCCGCCTGCCAGCGGATCCACGACGCGCTGGTCGCGTCCGGCGCCGGCACCGACGCCTGGAAAGAGCTCTGCACCCTCTGGTCCAGCGACTTCCGCACCCACATCACCGACAAGCGGTGGACGGCCTTCACGGCACGGCTGAAGGCGGCGGATCCCAGCATAACCTTCCCCCTGTGGGGAGGTCGAAAACGCGAAGCGTTTTCGGGTGGGGGGAACGGGGCCGGCCCCTCACCCGAAAAATCGCCTTCGCTACGCTCGGCGATTTTTCGACCTCCCCACAAGGGGGAGGTTAAAGACCGCCACATCGACATCGCCACGCCCGCCCTGACCGCCCGTCTCGACCGCCGCCGCGGGCTGGCCATCGAACGGCTGGCCTTCGGCGGCGCGCCGCTCATCGGCGGCCTGCCGCATGGGCATTTCGACGACATCGCGCTGCAGGCCGACTGGTACACCGGCGACTGCGTGTTCGAGGCGCCGGGCGAGCACAAGGTGACGGACCTGGAATGGTGCGAGGCGCGCCTCGGCACTTCGGACGGCGGCGACACCATTGCCTTCGCCCGCATCGACACGCCCAGGGGGCCCATCGACAAGACGCTCCGCTTCTCCGCAACCGGGCCGCAGGTGGATTTCGATCTCGCGTTCCATTGGGCGGATTGGGGCAAGGGCAGCCTGCGCCTGGGCCACATCACGCTGTTGCCGGAGGCGTTCGACTGGTCCGCGCTTTCGCTAACGACGCACAATGGCGGAAAGGATTGCGAAACCTTTTCGCTTAAGGACGCCACGGTCGACCACGGCGCGCCGGTCTCGTTCCTGGTCTCCTGCTCGCACGGCTTCGGCATGACCGAGGGCTGGGCCGAGCTGGGCGACGCCAGGACCCGCCTGCGCATCGAGGTCGACCGCGCCACGGCGCCGCTTCTGGGGCTTCTCACCCATCGCCGCGTGGGCGGCTCGCTGTTCTGCCAGCTGGCGCTGTCCGCGCTCGAGCTGGACGAGACGCGCAAGCCTTTCCCGATCGTAAACGCCCCGCGCCGCTTCCGCTTCGGTGTGCGCCTCATGCCGGCGAAAACCGCTTCTTAACGACGTTCTGCAACCATTTGCGCGACATCGAAGGGTCCAAGCCTCATGAGCCAGCGGGCTGTGAAAGTCTATCTCCCGGAAAAGCATTCCGAGAAGCCGGAGCATGCGAAGGCCGGCGGCCCGCGCCTCGCCCCGGTCCATTCGGGCCTGCGCGATTTCTCCCAGCCCTGGCTCGACCTCAACGACAAGACGGTGCTGGTCACCGGCGGCACCGGCTCCTTCGGCAGGCACTTCGTCAAGACCGTCATCGGGCACTACAAGCCGCGCCGGCTCATCATCTACAGCCGCGACGAGCTCAAGCAGTTCGAGATGCAGCAGGAATTCCCGATGGACGAGCACAAGTTCATGCGCTACTTCATCGGCGACGTGCGCGACCGCGACCGGCTCGAGCTCGCCATGCGCGACGTGGACTATGTGATCCACGCCGCGGCGCTGAAGCAGGTCCCGGCCGCCGAATACAATCCCTTCGAATGCATCCGCACCAACGTGCTGGGCGCGGAGAACGTGGTCTACGCCGCGCTGCGCCGCAACGTCAGCAAGGTGATCGCCCTGTCCACCGACAAGGCGGCCAACCCGGTCAACCTCTACGGCGCCTCCAAGCTCGCCTCCGACAAGATCTTCGTCGCCGCCAACAATCTTTCCGGCGCCGACGGCACCAAGTTCGCCGTGGTGCGCTACGGCAACGTCTTCGGCAGCCGCGGCAGCGTGGTGCCGTTCTTCCGCAAGCTCATCCAGGACGGGGTGAGCGAGCTTCCCATCACCGACAAGCGCATGACGCGCTTCTGGATCACGCTCAGCCAGGGCGTGAACTTCGTGCTCTCCTCCATGGAGCTGGCGCGGGGCGGGGAGATCTTCGTGCCGAAGATCCCGTCCACCACCATCTGCGACCTGGCTTCGCTCATCGGCCCCAAGCTCGGCCACAAGGTCGTGGGCATCCGTCCCGGCGAGAAGCTGCACGAGACCATGATCCCGGCCGACGATTCGCGCTGGACGGTGGAGCTGGACGACCGCTTCGTGATCCTGGCGAGCTTCGCCGCCGCCGCGCGCGAGGCCTATCTCAACCGCGGCGCCGCTCCGGTCGAGGAAGGCTTCGCCTATTCCAGCGACGCCAATCCCGAGCGGCTGGACGCGCGCGGGCTGCAGATGCTGCTCGCGCATTCCTTCGCGTGACGCGGTGAGCGCCGTTCCATGAGCTCGCCGGCCCTCAAGCCCGCCCCCGTCAATGCGTTCCTGCCCTATGGCCGCCAGGTCATCGAGGAGGACGACATCGCCGCCGTGGCCGAGGCGATGCGCGGCGAGCTTCTCACCACCGGGCCCTATGTCGGCCGCTTCGAGGCGGCGCTGTGCAAGACGGTGGGCGCGAGGCACGCCGCGGTCTGCGCCAACGGCACCGCGGCGCTGCACATGGCGGCGCGCGCGCTCGATCTCGGCCCCGGCACGCGTGTGATCGTGCCCGCCGTCACCTTCCTCGCCACCGCCTCGGCGCCGCACATGAACGGGGCGCAGATCGTGTTCGCCGACGTCGATCCCGAGACCGGCCTGATGCTGCCCAGGGATCTGGAAGCGGCGCTGGCCCGCGCCGGCCAGGCCGATGCGGTATTCAACGTGCACCTGAACGGCCAGTGCGGCGCGCTGGAGGAGATCGCCGGCATCGCCCGCGCCAACGGCCTGAAGATCGTGGACGACGCCTGCCACGCCCTCGGCACCGGCTATGTGGCCAAGGACGGCGGCGTCAGCCAGATCGGGTCCAACGCCTTCTGCGATCTGTCCGTCTTCTCGTTCCATCCCGTGAAGAGCATCGCCATGGGCGAAGGCGGCGCGGTGACGGCGAACGATGGGGAGCTGGCGGCGAAGCTGGTGCGCGCCCGCAACCACGGCATGATCCGCGATCCCGCCGCCTTCGTGAACGCCGGCGACGCCTTCGACGCGGACGGCACGCCCAATCCCTGGTACTACGAGCTGCACCGGCCCGAGTTCAACTGGCGCGCCAACGACATCCAGTGCGCGCTGGGGCTGTCGCAGCTGGGCAAGCTCGGCCGCTTCGTCGCCCGCCGGCGCCTGCTGGCCGCGCATTACGACACCCTTCTCGCCCCGCACGCGCCGCTCATCCGCCCGCTGGCGCGCACGCGGCCCTGCCTGCCGGCCTGGCATCTCTACGCCGTGCGCCTGGATTTCGCCCGCATCGACGTCAGCCGCGCCAGGGTGATGCGCGCGCTCGCCGAACGCGGCATCGGCACGCAGGTGCATTACGTGCCCGTGCATCGCCAGCCCTACTACGCCGATGCGTTCCCCACCCCGAAGCTGCCGGGCGCCGAGCGCTACTACGCGCGCTGCCTCAGCCTGCCGCTCTACGCCTCCATGACGGTCGACGATGTCGAACGCGTGGTCGCGGCGCTGGGCGACGTGGTGGGGTTCTAGGACCGTCTCTCCGCGAAGCATGCGCTTCCAGGCTTTCCCCCGCGCGGGAGAGACTCCCCAAAAACACCAAAGCCCTGGACCATCGCGATGGCCAGGGCTGGATGTGATCTCCCTTGGGCCGGCGGCGTGACGGAGGCTAGGCCGTCAGCCGCATCGCCCGTGTGGAGTCTCCACGGCTTGCATGCGCGGGAGGGATCTTCG
>DATJXR010000042.1:0-129813 GCA_035499995.1 Rhizomicrobium sp.
CTGGTCATCGGCGGCATCCGTAACGCCTGGGATTTGATCCTCTTTTTCCTCGAGAATCCGGGCGGCGTGCCGGATCGCGGCGGCTCAAGCAACGGTGACGGCGGCGGTTCTTGACCCCCCGTTAGGCGACGCTTATGTTGCGCCGCAACCTCACCTCCTTTCCGGATGGCTTGATGACGGCGGGCCCTTCCCCAGGCTCAGCGCAGGCTTCCTCGACAAGCAATAGCTTTCAGGCGCTTATCCTTCGGCTGCAGAGCTTCTGGGCCGAGCAGGGCTGCGTCATCCTGCAACCCTACGATGTCGAGATGGGGGCTGGCACCTTCCATCCGGCGACCACTTTGCGCGCGCTGGGCCCAAAGCCGTGGCGCGCCGCTTATGTCCAGCCATGCCGCCGCCCGACCGACGGGCGCTATGGCGAGAACCCGAACCGGCTGCAGCATTACTATCAGTTCCAGGTGATCCTGAAGCCGGCGCCGGCCGACAGCCAGGCGCTCTATCTCAAAAGCCTCGAAGCGCTCGGGGTCAACCCGAAGCATCACGACATCCGCTTCGTCGAGGACGATTGGGAGAGCCCGACGCTCGGCGCCTGGGGCCTGGGCTGGGAAGTGTGGTGCGACGGGATGGAGATTTCCCAGTTCACCTATTTCCAGCAGGTCGGCGGCATCGACTGCGACCCGGTGAGCGCGGAGATCACCTACGGGCTGGAGCGGCTGGCGATGTACGTCCAGGACGTCGAGTTCGTCTACGACCTGGCGTTCAACGAGCAGCCGGACGGCACGGTCGTGCGCTATGGCGAAGTGTTCCACCAGAACGAGATCGAGCAGTCCGCGTTCAACTTCGAGCTTGCCGACACCGAAATCCTCAAGCGCCATTTCGAGGACGCGGAGAGGCAGTGCCGCGCGCTGATCGAAGGCAACCGCAAATTTCCGCTTCCCGCCTACGACCAGTGCATCAGGGCGAGCCACTGCTTCAACCTGCTGGACGCGCGCGGCGTGATCTCGGTCACCGAGCGCGCCGCCTATATCGCCCGCGTGCGCGCGCTGGCGAAGGCCTGTTGCGAGAGCTGGCTCCAGTCGCCCCAGGGCGCGTACACGCCGAGGTACGCCTGATGCGCGCCCCCACCCGAAATGCCTCCGCTGCGCTCCGGCATTTCGACCTCCCCGCAAGGGGGAGGTGGAAGTCAACGCACTTTCTCTCCTTCAACCTCCCCCTCGCGGGGAGGTCGTCGCGCGCAGCGCGACGGGTGGGGGACGCCGATGCCTGACTTGCTGCTCGAACTCTTCTCCGAAGAGATCCCCGCACGCATGCAAGCCGCGGCGGCGAAGGAGCTCGAGCGGCTCGTGGTGGGCGCGCTGTCGGATCGCGGGCTGATGTTCGAGGGCGTGAAGGCGTTCGCGGGGCCCAGGCGCCTGACGCTGGCGATCACGGGGCTGCCCGCGAAACAGCCGGACGTGTCGGAAGAGATCAGGGGCCCGAAGGTCGATGCGCCGCAATCCGCGCTCGACGGCTTCCTGCGCAAGTCCGGCCTCGCCAGGGACCAGCTGCGGATCGAGAAGACGCCCAAGGGCGAGGTCTATCTCGCCGTGATCGCGCGCGCGGGCCGCGCGACGGCGGAGGTCCTGGCCGAGGTGCTGCCGGAGGCGTTCGCGAAGCTGCCCTGGCCGAAATCGATGCGCTTTCCGGGCAGCGCGGTGCGCTGGGTGCGGCCGCTGCACGGGATCGTGTGTACCTTCGACGGCGAGGTCGTGCCGTTCGAATTCGCGGGCGTGAAGAGCGGCAACGCGACAATGGGGCATCGCTTCCAGTCGCATGGCCCCATCGAGGTGCGCCGCTTCGAGGAATACGAGGCGAAGCTGCGCGACGCGCATGTGATCCTCGATGCGGCGGAGCGCAAGGAGATCATCCTCCACGATCTGAAGCAGAAGGCCTTCGCGCTGGGGCTGGAGCCCATCGCGGACGAGGGGCTGCTGGAGGAAGTCGCGGGTCTGGCCGAATGGCCGGTGGTGCTCATCGGCACCATCGAAGACCAGTTCATGGACGTGCCGCCGGAAATCCTCCAGACCTCGATGCGCACGCACCAGAAATATTTCAGTCTGCGCGATCCCAAGACCGGCAAGATGGCGCCGCGCTTCGCCGTGGTCTCGAACATGGTCGCGACGGACGGCGGCAGGGAGATCGTCGCCGGCAACGAACGCGTCCTGCGCGCGCGGCTCTCCGACGCCAAATTCTTCTGGGACCAGGACCGCAAGCGCACGCTGGAAAGCCGGGTGGACGACCTCAGGAACATCGTCTTCCACGCCAAGCTGGGGACGCAGTACGAGCGCGTGGAGAGGATCGAGGCGCTGGCCGGCGAGATCGCCGCGAAGATCGGCGCCGATGTCGCCAAGGCCAAACGTGCCGCCCGCCTTTGCAAGGCCGACCTCACCACCGGCGTGGTCGGTGAATTCCCCGAGCTTCAGGGCACGATGGGGCGCTACTATGCGCTCCACGACGGCGAGGATGTTGAAGTCGCAAACGCTATCAGTGAACACTACAAGCCAGTCGGCCCAGGCGACACAGTACCAACTTCACTCGTGTCAGCCGCGATTGCCCTTGCTGACAAGATCGACAGCATTTTCGCGTTTTTTTCGGTGGATGAGAGACCGAGCGGCTCCGGCGATCCGTACGCATTGAGGCGGGCTGCTCTGGGAACGATTCGCATTTTGCTTACGCTGAAAGTTGCGATCTCTATCTGGGATCTCGTTCATGCTGCGCATCCGCGTCTTTATCGAATTGCGAGATTTGGGTATCAACTGTGTAAGCGAAATGCAGACGGACATTATGTCTATCCAGATTTCTGGTTAGGAGATGGCTATCCATCGACCAATGAAGACGGCGAGATCAACTGGGATTTCGAAGCGTGGCAATTTGCGGACGATGAAAGCATTTATGTCTTGCGGGAATTTGTAATGCCAGACAAAGCAGTAGACTATTTCTTAATCCAGCTAGGCGACTGGAAGAAAAATATTCTGGCAACGTTTCTTCCATTGAGTGCAGTATTTCAAGAGACCATGAATTTCTTCGCCGACCGCCTGAAAGTGGTGCTCCGCGAGAAAGGCACGCGTCACGATCTCATCGATGCGGTGTTCTCGCTGGGCCATGAGGACGATCTCGTGCGCCTGGTCGCCCGGGTCGAGGCGTTGCAGGCGTTTCTCAAGACCGATGACGGCGCCAATCTTCTCACCGCGTACAAGCGCGCCGCCAATATCCTCAAGGCGGAGGAGAAGAAGGACAAGACCACCTTCGACGGCGAGCCCGATCCGGAGGCGTTCGTGCAAGCGGAGGAGAAGGGGCTGTTCGTCGAGCTGGCGACGGCGTCCGAGCTCATCCGCGCCGAGGTCGCGCGCGAGCGTTTCGTCGAGGCGATGGGCGTGATGGCGCGGCTGAGGAAGCCCGTGGACGCGTTTTTCGACAAGGTCACCGTCAACGACAAGGACCCGGATCTGCGGAAGAACCGCCTCCTGCTGCTCTCCCGCCTGCGCGCCACGCTGCATCTCGTGGCGGACTTCTCGAAGATCGAAGGGTAGCTCCTCGCGCGTCCCAACAGTGTCACGGCCCGCGAATGCGGGCCGCCCAGTTGGTTTCTGCACGATAGTGCGCGTGTCACCCGGGTGGCCCGCATGCGCGGGCCATGACACGCGTGCGAGCGGGCGCTTACGCCCCCGTCTTCTCCGTCGTGGGGTCGATCATCTTCTTGACTTCGGTGATCCTGGTCGCGGGGAAGCCGCTCATCTCGGCGTGCTTGCGGATGATGTCCTCGTCCCTGGCGAGATAGACGCAGAACGTCTTGTCGGCGGCGACGAAGCTTTCCTGCCACTGGATGTCGGGCCCGAGCTTGCCCAGCACCTCGTTGGACTTGGCGGCGGCACCCTTGAGCTGTTCGCGCTCGAACGAGCCGACGGCGGGGATGTCGCGTTCGATGATGAATTTGCGCAGCATGTGGATCGCTCCATGGAATTGGGGGTTGCAGAGTCGAAAGGGGGCGGGCCCGCCGGACCCGGAACGCACGCGCCGACCCTAGCAATTATGCGCGCGCCGCGAAACACATTCCGCCGCGAAAACCGGCGCATTCAGCCGTTCGAGACCGGCTCGAAGAAGAACAGCACCCACATCGCGAACACCGCGAAATTGGACAGCGCGAACAGCAGCATGCGGTGGCGGAAATTGTCGTAGGTCAGATGCACCGCGCTGTGCAGCGCGCGCAGGCCCACATAGATCCACGCCAGCCAGAGAAAATCCGTGTCCACCCGGCTCGATCCGTAGAGCATGAGGCACACCACGTAGAACAGCACCGGCATCTCGAGCAGGTCGGCGAAATTGGGATTGGCGAGGCCGCCGGGGATGTCGCCCGCGGCGCTGTCCTGCCGCCCGCTGCGGCTCATGCGCAGCGCCGGCACCGCCAGCAGCACGAAGAAGGTGAGCGCGGCGAGCGCGCCCATCGGCTGGAAGATCAGGGTCTGGTCCATGGCGAATCCTCGTGCCGCTGCCGCAATGCCGGGGGCAGAATGTCAGGGATTGCGCACGAGGGAAACCACGATCAGCGCCCACAGGCCGAGCACGAAAAAATTGCTCGCGGCGAACGCCGTGAGCCGGTGATAGACGTTGTTGTAGGTGAGGTGGATTGCGCTGTGCGCCGCGCGCAGCGCGACGTAGACCCATGCCAGGGTCAGGGCCAGCCCGTCCGCGGCGCCGCGCAGATAGAGCACCACGCAGGCCAGATGGAACAGCACCGGCATCTCGAGCAGGTTCATGTAGTTGCGGTTGGGAATGGAGACGTCGCCGGGCACCCGCGCCGATTCGCCGAAGCGGAAATCCGCGTCCGTCACCTTGCCCGCGAACCCCGCCCGGAAGCGCCGGACGGGGACCAGCGCCAGCGCGCCGAAAGTGAGCGCCACCACCGCGCACATGGGCCAGAAGATCAGCGATTGCGGCATGTCCGCCCCCGAAGATGCACTGCCGCGCAGGATGTCATGGCCGGCCCGATGTGTCATGGCCTGCGGGTGCGGGCCGTCCGGGTGGGGACAAACGCCGCAGGCCGGGGCAGGCCTCAAACTTCGCTTGAGCGCACCGCGCGAAATTGGTGTTCTACGTTCCCCTGGGTGGCCCGCATTCGCGCGCCATGACACCTGAGTGGTGGATTCTGCGATGGCCAAATGGGTTTACAGCTTCGGTGACGGCAAGGCGGAGGGCGAGGCCGCCATGAAGAACCTGCTCGGCGGCAAGGGCGCCAACTTGGCCGAGATGAGCAATCTCGGCCTGCCGGTGCCGCCGGGCTTCACCATCACCACCGAAGTCTGCACCTTCATCCACGCCCATGGCGGGGAATATCCCGACGGATTGAAGGCCGAAGCCGCCACGGCGCTCGGGAAGGTGAGCGCGAGCGCGGGCGGCGCGTTCGGCGACGCGGCGCGGCCGCTGCTGGTGTCGGTGCGCTCGGGCGCGCGCGTCTCCATGCCCGGCATGATGGACACGGTGCTGAACCTCGGCCTCAACCCCGCGACGACGGAGGGCCTCGCCAGGCTCAGCGGCAATCCGCGCTTCGCCTACGATTCCTACCGGCGCTTCATCCAGATGTATTCCAACGTCGTGCTCGGCATGGAGCATGGCGCGTTCGAGGAAATCCTCGACACCGAGAAGGAAGACAAGGGCGTCGAGCTCGACACCGATCTCGATGCCGGGGACCTGAAGCGCATCGCCGAAGCCTACAAGGCGCGGGTAAAGAAGGAGCTCGGCAAGCCCTTTCCGGACGACGTCGAGGAGCAGCTGTGGGGCGCGATCGGGGCGGTGTTCGGCTCCTGGCAGAGCCACCGCGCGAAGACCTACCGCCGCCTGCACAACATCCCCGAGGACTGGGGCACGGCGGTGAACGTCCAGGCCATGGTGTTCGGCAACCGCGGCGACACGTCGGCCACCGGCGTCGCCTTCACCCGCGATCCGGCCACGGGCGAGCACCTTCTCTACGGCGAGTTCCTCATCAACGCCCAGGGCGAAGACGTGGTCGCGGGCATTCGCACGCCGCAGCCGATCTCCCGGATCGTGCGCGAGCGCCAGGGCGGCAGGAAGCCGTCCATGGAAGAGGCCATGCCCAGGACCTATGCGGAACTGAAGGCCATCGGCGAGAAGCTCGAGGCGCATTACCGCGAGATGCAGGACGTCGAGTTCACGGTGCAGGAGGGAAAGCTCTTCATGCTGCAGACCCGCACCGGCAAGCGCACCGCGAAGGCGGCGCTGAAGGTGGCGGTCGACATGGTGAGCGAGGGGCTGCTCGACAAGCGCGCCGCCATCGGCCGCGTCGATCCCTCCGCGCTCGACCAGCTGCTGCATCCCACGCTCGATCCCGAGGCGCCCAGGGAGCAGATCGCCGCCGGGCTTGCCGCTTCGCCGGGCGCGGCGACGGGCGAGATCGCCTTCACGGCCGACGAGGCCGAGAAGATGGCCAAGGACGGAAAATCCGTGATCCTGGTGCGCGCCGAAACCAGCCCGGAAGACATCCACGGCATGCACGCGGCCAGGGGCATCCTCACCGCCCGCGGCGGCATGACGAGCCACGCCGCGGTGGTGGCGCGCGGCATGGGGCGGCCCTGCGTCTCCGGCGCCGGCATGCTCAAGATCGACGCGGCGAAGGGCGAGATGGCGGCGGGGCGCGCGGTGCTCGGGCGCGGCGACGTCATCACCATCGACGGCGGCACCGGCCAGGTGTTCAAGGGCAGGGTGCCGACCGTCGAGCCGGAGCTGACCGGGGACTTCGGCACGCTGATGGGCTGGGCGGATACGATCCGTACACTGAAGGTCCGCGCCAACGCCGACACCGCGCACGACGCCGCCACCGCGCGGCGCTTCGGCGCGGAGGGCATCGGGCTCTGCCGCACCGAGCACATGTTCTTCGAGCCCGACCGCATCCTCGCCGTGCGCCAGATGATCCTGGCGGACGACAGGGCCGCGCGCGACGCGGCGCTGGCGAAGCTGCTGCCCATGCAGCGCGGCGACTTCGAGAAGATCTTCCGCGAGATGGAGGGCCTGCCCGTCACCATCCGCCTGCTCGATCCGCCGCTGCACGAATTCCTGCCGCAGACCGACGAGGAGATCGCCGAGGTCGCCAGGGCCGCGGGCTCCACCCCCGCCAGGCTGCGCGCGCGCGCCATCGCGCTGCATGAAGCCAACCCCATGCTCGGCCATCGCGGTTGCCGGCTGGGCATCACCTTTCCCGAGATCTACGAGATGCAGGCGCGCGCCATCCTCGAGGCGGCGCTGGCCGTGGAAGCCGCCGGCGGCAAGCCGGTGGCGCTGGAGATCATGATTCCGCTGGTCGGATTCAAGTCGGAGCTGGACTTCCTGAAAGAGCGCATCTCCGCGGTCTGGAGCGCCATGGCGGCCGGGCGGGGCGGGGCGCCGGCGTACCTCATCGGCACCATGATCGAGCTTCCGCGCGCGGCGCTGCGCGCGGGCGAGATCGCCGGCAGCGCGGAGTTCTTCTCCTTCGGCACCAACGATCTCACCCAGACCACGCTCGGCGTCAGCCGCGACGACGCGGGCACGTTCCTTACCGAATATCTCGCCAAGGGCCTGCTCGCGCGCGATCCGTTCGTGTCGATCGACCAGGACGGCGTGGGCGAACTCATCCGCATCGCGAAGGAACGCGGACGCGGCGCGCGCGCGGATCTGAAACTCGGAATCTGCGGCGAGCACGGCGGAGATCCGGACTCGATCCGCTTCTGTCACGACGCGGGCCTCGACTATGTGTCGTGCTCGCCGTTCCGCGTGCCGATCGCGCGACTCGCGGCCGCGCAGGCGGCGTGCGACAGCGAGGTGGAGCGCGATTAATTTTTCTCACGCATTTTTCCGCGCGCGGAAAACGCAGGCAAACACCGGATTTTCTGCGCGTAACGTGACGCGGTGTCACGAAAGTGAATTTTTTCGTTTGACGATTCCACAAATCGTGAGGCAGAAGGCCCGACCCGTCGGAGGGGAGCGGGACCGTTCGGAACGACGTCAGACATCAAAACTCGAAACGCCAACCGAAAGAAGTCGAAGGCCTCCTTGATGTCCAACATCACCAAGCAGACGCTCGCGCGGGCGGACCGCGCCGTGGCCGTCGCCGTGTTCCTCGTGATGGCGACGGTCGGCACCGCCGCGGCCTATAATCCGTATGCGGACGATATCCTGGCGCGCGCGACCCCGACGGTGTCGCAGGACCTCGCGCCCGCGGCGCAGCCGATGCAGGCGCTGGCCGCCGCGCCCGAGCCCGCCGAGCTCGCCATGGTCAAGATGACGGCGGAGCAGGACTGCCTCGCCGAGGCGATGTATTTCGAGGCCCGCGGCCAGGGCACGCGCGGCGAGGAAGCCGTGGCCGAGGTGATCTTCAACCGCATGCGCGACCCCAACTATCCGGGCACGATCTGCGGGGTGGTCCACCAGGGCTGTCAGTTCAGTTATGTCTGCCAGGGCAGGCGGCGGACGCACGAGGCGGCGGCCTGGGCGGACTCGCGCCTGCTGGCGGCCGAGATCATGGCCGGCTACCGCCCCCTGGGCGACGAGACGGGCGGGGCGACCTCCTATCATGCCGACTATGTCGATCCCGGCTGGGACGGCATGGTCGAGACCGGCCGCGTGGGCAACCACATCTTCTACCGCCGCGCCCCC
The DNA here is from genome assembly GCA_035499995.1 of Rhizomicrobium sp. Lineage (GTDB taxonomy): Bacteria > Pseudomonadota > Alphaproteobacteria > Micropepsales > Micropepsaceae > Rhizomicrobium. Next base: position 8,680 of record DATJXR010000042.1, read on the forward strand.
CGCCACGTCGCGCCGGCGCCCACGCTGGTCGAGTCCGACCACGCCTGAGGCAGGGTATCGACGTTTCCGATTTCGCCGTTGCGGGGACCGAGCCCGGCCATGCCGGGACTGCGCGATGGCGCTACTCCCCGCCAAACACGCCCAGCGCCTGCTTCCTGATCTGCCTGCGGGTGAAGTTGGGGACGAGCGCCTTCAGCACGTCCAGCCAGCGGATGTCCGGCGGCACGTACCAGTGCAGCTTGTCCGAGTGATAGGCGGCCCAGGCGCATTCGGCCACCGACGAAGCCGGCATCAGCCGGAACATGCCCTTCCTGGGGGCATTCTTGTAGAACTCGTCCTCCGTCGGCTTGGCGCGGTCGCCGGAGCGGTTGGGCGTCGCGCGCAGGATGGCGGTGTCGATCAGGCCGGGCAGCACGTCGGCCACGCGCACGCCGAAGCGCGAGAACTCCACCGACAGCGCCTCGGTCAGCCCCTTCACGCCGTGCTTGGTCGCCGAATAGACGGCGATGCGCGGGATGCCGTAGGTCGCCGACGACGACGAGGTGATGAACACGAACGCGTTCGGCGTCGCCTTGAGCAGCGGCAGCGCGGCATAGATGCTGGTAATGACGCCGACGAGATTGACGTTCACCACCCGCAACGCGGCCTCGTAGGGCACGTCCTCGAACCATCCGCTCTCGCCGATGCCGGCGTTTGAATGGAGCATGTCCATCCTGCCGTCCGTCTCGGCGGCGAAGCCGGCGACGGCGGCGTCGAACTCGGCCTTGCTCGTCACGTCGAGCTTGCGGATCACGCAATTGTCGCTGCCCAGCTCCTGCTCGAGCGTGCGCAGCCCGTCCAGGTTCACGTCGTAGGCGCCGACGAACCAGCCCTTGGCGTGGAACAGTTTCGCTGTCTCCCGCCCCATGCCGCTCGCGGCGCCGGTGATGAATATGGATTTGCGTCCCCGCGCCTTGCCCGCCATCAGAAATTCACCCGGCGCGAGATCGCGCCGTCGACGAGCATGTTGATGCCGGTGGTGTAGCTCGAGGCCGGGCTGGCCAGGAACACCGCCGCGTTGGCGATCTCCTGCGGCGTCGCCGCGCGGCCCGTCGGGTTGCGGGCGATGGCCTGCCTGAAGAATTCCGGATTGCCCTTCTCGACCATGTTCCAGACGCCGCCCTCGAAATAGACCATGCCGGGCGAAACGACGTTGGTGCGGATCTTGCGCTTGGCGTGCTGGCGCGCGAGCCCCTTGGCGTAATGGATCAGCGCCGCCTTGATGGGGCCGTAGGAGCTGGCGTTGTCGCTCTCGGCGGCGGAGACCGAGGCGATGATCACGAACGCCGCGTCGCCGTTCTTCTCCGCCGCCTTCTCGAGGAACGGCCGCGCCGCGTCGAACGCGTTCACCGCGCCCAGCACGTCGAGCCTGAAGTTGGATTCCCACGATTCCGGATCGGGCCCCTGCGCCATCGCGCCTGCATTGGAGACGAGGATGTCGATCCCGCCGAGCTCCCCGCCGGCTTTCGCCACCCAGGCCTTCAGCGCGGCGCCGTCGGTGATGTCCACCGCGCCGCCTGTCGCCTTCACGCCCTTGTCCTTGAGCGCGGCCACGGCGTCCTTGACCTGGTCCGCGTTGCGCGCGCAGACGGCGACATTGGCGCCTTCGCCGGCGAGCGTGTCTGCGATCGCCCGCCCGATGCCGCGCGTCCCGCCCAGCACGACGGCGTTCCTGCCCTTGAGGTGAAGGTCCATGTGTCTCTCCCGATGGCGTCCGCGCGCCACTTTAGGGACAGAGGCCGAAGCTAGTCCATCGCCGTGGGCACGATCGTGGCTTCCGACGCGTAAACCGTGGCCAGGCCGGTGCAGCCCTCGGCGGGCGGCGCGACGGCGTGGCCGACCCTGGCCTCGAGATCCCTGGCGGCCTGCCAGCGCGCGCGATGGCCGGCGCAGTCGCGCACCCGGCCGACGATAGTGACAAAGGACGGTCCGAGCTGGAGATGGCGCGCGAGGTCGGACGCCTTCCAGGTCACGCCGAGCCGGGAATGCGTGGCCGCGGAACGGCGGTCCATCTGCATCTCGGTCGCGCCGGCATAGAGGCGCGTGCCGTCGCTGAAGGCGTCGAACGCGACGCAGCGGCCGTCATAGGTCGCCGGATTGGCGTCGAGCGCGGCGAACGGGACCCTGGCCGCGTCGCCGCGCGTGCAGGCGAAGTCGCCGGTGAAATAGGCGGCAGCGTTGGCCGCGAGCGTCTGGTCGTCCGGCGGCGTCGTGCCGCACGCCGCGAGCAGGACGAAGGCCGCCGGCGCGGCCGCGCGGAACCGAAGTCGCTTCCTCATCGCGCGATCACATCAAAAATCCAGACCGAGGTCCAGATTGGGCGCGGAGTGGGTGATGGCGCCGGACGAGATGTAGTCGACGCCGGTCTGCGCGATCCCGCGCACGGTGGCGAGCGTCACGTTGCCGGAGGCTTCCAGCACCGCGCGCCCTGCCGTCATCTTCACCGCGCGGCGCAGCTTTGCCGGGCTCATGTTGTCCAGCAGGACGGTGTCGACGCCGAGCGCCAGCGCCTCTTCGAGCTGCTCCAGCGTGTCGGCCTCGATCTCGATCCTGACCATGTGGCCGGCGCCCGCGCGCACGCGCTCGATCGCGGCGCGCAGCGAGCCGGCGGCGGCGATGTGGTTGTCCTTGACGAGGACGGCGTCGTCGAGGCCGAAGCGGTGGTTGTACCCGCCGCCGCAGCGCACGGCATATTTCTCCAGCACGCGCAGGCCCGGCGTGGTCTTGCGGGTGCAGACGATGCGGGCCTTGGTGCCCTTCGCCGCGTCCACCAGCGCGCGCGTGGCCGTGGCGACGCCCGAGAGGCGGCCGGCGAAGTTCAGCGCCACGCGCTCGGCGGTGAGGATGGAGCGGACGTGGCCTTCGATGGTGGCGAGCACCTCGCCCTTCTTCGCGCGCGTGCCGTCGGGCGCCTTCACGGCGAATTTCAGCGAGGGATCGACGAGCCGGAAGGCGCATTCCGCCGCGATGAGGCCGGCGACCGTTCCGGTCTTGCGCGCGGCGAGCTTCACCTTGGCCTTTTCGTCCGCGGGCAGGATCAGGTCGCTGGTGAGATCGCCGGCGCGGCCCAGATCTTCCTCCAGCGCGCGCCGCACGACAGGCTCGATCAGCAGCGCGTGCGGCGGGCGGGTGAAGGGAAGGGCGAGGCTCATTTCGCGGCGGCGGCCTGGCGGGGCGGGGTGTCATGCACGGCCGCGCCGTCCGCCATCCGCATGAAGGTGCGTTTCCCGTCCGCGTCGCTGCGCGGATAATCGCTGCGGAAATGGCCGCCGCGGCTTTCGCGGCGGGCGAGCGCGGCGGAAACGACGAGGCTCGCCGCCGCGGTCATGTTCAGGAGCGAGGGTTCGCCCGCGCCGGCGCGTTCGATGGCGGCGATGGCGTCGAGCGCCGCCTTGAGGCCCGCCTCGTCGCGCTCCATGCCGGCATGGCGCGTCATGGCCTCGCGCAGGGCGCGCGGCGGCGGCGGCGCGGCGAAGCGCGCGGGCGCCGGCGGATGCAGCATGCCCGCCCGCGCGGTCACGTGGCCCTTGACGTCCTCGGCCGCGCGCGCGCCGAACACCAGCGCTTCGAGCAGCGAGTTGGAGGCAAGCCGGTTGGCGCCATGCAGGCCCGTCGAGGCGCACTCGCCCACGGCCCACAATCCTTCGAGGGACGCGCGGCCGCGCGCGTCCGTCGCGATGCCGCCCATGTGGTAGTGCGCGGCGGGGGCGGCGGGGATGGGCTGCGCGGCCGGATCGATGCCGGCGGACCGGCACGCGGCATGAACGGTCGGGAAATGGCCGGCGAAGGACGCGCCCAGCGCTTCGCGGCAATCGAGAAACACCCTGTGTCCGCGCGCGATTTCGCGATGGATGGCGCGGGCGACCACGTCGCGCGGCGCCAGCTCCGCGTCCGCATGGACGGCGGGCATGAAGCGGCGGCCGGTCTCGTCGACCAGGATCGCGCCTTCGCCGCGCAGCGCTTCGGTGGCGAGCGGCGCCGGGTCGCGGCCCACGTCGAGGGCGGTGGGATGGAACTGCACGAATTCCGGATCGGCGATGAGCGCGCCCGCGCGCGCCGCCATGCCGAGCCCTTCGCCGCGCGACTCGGGCGGATTGGTCGTCACGGCATAGAGCGCGCCGAGCCCGCCGGTGGCGAAGACGATCGCGCGCGCGCGGAACAGCACCAGCTTGGCGTCCGCGCCGCTGCCATAGCGGGCGAAGAGCCCGCTGACGCGGCCGTCCTGCATGGCGAGCTCGAGCGCGTGGAAGCCTTCCAGGATGCGGATCGAAGGCGCGGCCAGCGCGCGCTCCGCCAGCGTGCCGGTCACCGCGGCGCCGGCGCGGTCGCCGTTCACGTGCACGATGCGCGCGGCGCCGTGCGCGGCTTCGCGGCCCACGGCCAGCGTGCCGTCGGGGTTGCGGTCGAACGGCGCGCCATAGGCCACGAGATCGGCGATACGGGCGGGGGCTTCGCGGGCGACGAGCTCCGCGATCCGCGGATCGACGGTGCCCGCGCCGGCGGCAACGGTGTCGCGGGCATGGGCCTGCCAGCTGTCGCCCGCGCCCACGGCCGCGGCGATGCCGCCCTGCGCCCACACGCTCGAGCCCGTCGTGCCGGGCCGCGCGCCGGCCAGAACCAGCGCCGGGAACGGCGCGAGCTTGAGCGCCGTGAACAGGCCGGCGAGACCCGCGCCCAGTATCAGGGCGCCGTCCGCTTCGATGACGTTGTCGACGGTGCGGGTCATGGCCTCAGGCCCTGGCGGGCTTGCCCACGGCGAGCATGCGCTCGACGGCGGCCCTGGCCTTCGCGGCGATGGCCGGATCGACGGTGACCTCGTGGGTCATGGTCTGCAGCGAATTCAGGATCCCCGGCAGCGTGATGCGCTTCATGTGCGGGCAGAGGTTGCAGGGGCGCACGAACTCCACGTCCGGATGCTCGGCGGCGACGTTGTCGCTCATCGAGCATTCGGTGACCATCACCACGCGCCTCGGATGGTGCTTGCCGACATAGCCGATCATGGCGCTGGTCGAGCCGGCGAAATCGGCCTCGGCCACGACTTCCGGCGGGCACTCGGGATGGGCGAGCACGATCACGCCGGGGTTGCCCCGGCGGTAGGCGCGGATGTCGGCGGCTGTGAAGCGCTCATGCACCTCGCAATGGCCCTTCCAGGAGACGATCTTCACCGGCGTCTGTCTGGCGACGTTCTGGGCGAGGTATTCGTCCGGGGTCATGATCACCGTGTCGGTGCCCCATTCGCGGGCGATGTCTTCCACCACCGCCACGGCATTGGAGGAGGTGCAGCACACGTCGCTCTCCGCCTTCACGTCGGCGGAGGTGTTGACGTAGGTGACGACGGGCAGGCCGGGATATCTCTGCTTGAGCAGGCGCACGTCGGCGCCGGTGATCGAGGCGGCGAGGCTGCAGCCCGCGCGCAAATCCGGGATCAGCACCGTCTTGCCGGGCGAAAGGATCTTGGAGGTTTCGGCCATGAAGTGGACGCCGGCCTGGACGATCACCTTCGCGTCGGTCCGCGCGGCCTCGCGGGCCAGCTGGAGCGAATCGCCGGCGAAGTCGGAGACGCAATGGAAGATCTCCGGCGTCATGTAGTTGTGGCCGAGGATGACGGCGTTCTTTTCCTTCTTCAGCCGGTTGATGGCGTCGACATAGGGCGCATGCACCGCCCATTCGATCTCGGGCACCACATGGGCGACCTTGGCGTAGAGGCCGCGCGTGGCGCGCGCCACGTCCGGCGTATAGGCCGGGGCCTGCAGCGAGTGGTCCATTTTCGCCTCCTTATGCTCCCTTTGAGCATATATATGGGCCGAAAACACCGGCCTTAAAGGCCGGGGAGGGACAATTTATGCTACCTTTCAGCATAAATCGTCAAGCGCCGCCCGGACACGCTTACACAGCCGTAACGCGCGGGCCCCCTCGCCGGGGGCGATATTTCGTGTAAATACAGGGCTCTCGCTTGGAATCTGGGGTCAGCAACATGGTTGTGCGCAATATCGCCCTCTTGGCGGCGGGTCTGGTTCTGGCGGCCGGCGCGGCCCGGGCGGACGGGATGGGGCAGCTCTCCGGCACCCTCACCGGCGGGTACGACCGCTACGACCTCAACGGCACCGGCCAGAAGCCGGTCAACGCCTTCGACGCCGCGGGCTCGGCGGTGCTGACGCTCGACAATCCCGGCGCCGACATCCAGATCAACACCGGCAACACCGCCCTCAAATCCAACGGCAACGACACCGACCTGTGGTCCTTCGGCGCCGATGCGTACTGGCGCGATTATGCGGGCGAATTCGGCGTCAATTTCACCCAGAACACGTTCGTGACCTCGACCGGCCACGATTTCTACAGCGGCGGTTTCTTCGGCGAATTCTACATGCTCTCCGACCTCACGCTCCGGGCCAAGGGCGGGCGCGTGCAGGGCGACCAGGACGGCTGGTACGGCGACACGGGCCTCGTCCTCTATCCGCTGAACCAGATCGCCATCAGCCTCACGGGCGACTATGCCCGCTTCCAGCATTCCGGCCCGCGGGTGACCGACGGCAACCTCGCCATCGAATACCTGCCGGTGCGGGACGTGCCGGTTTCGCTCACCATCGGCTACACCTATGCCCGCTTCCAGGACCTGACGGGCGGCAAAAGCGGCAACGCCAACATCTTTTCGGTTGCGCTAAAGGCCTATTTCGGGGGTGTCAGAAACGGTGGATTGATCGATTACCAGCGCAACGGGGCCACGGACTGGGACGGCGCTCCGCCCACCCTGGTGGGCACAACCTTCTGATTCGCATTAACGATTCACTCTGTTGCACGGCGGCCACGCCCCGATGCCGGGCGGCTTCTTATACGTCATTTAACCTTCAAAAAGCCCACGAAAAGTTTATTTGTTGGTCCTCATGGAGCGGGGGCTGGAAGCCCGCCGACAAATCTGGAGGGTGATCGTGTCTCTGCGGTCTAAGATTCTTGCGTCCGCCTGCGTTCTCGCAGTCGGCGCGTTCGCGGTGCCGGCCGGCGCCACGAACTTCGACGGCGTGTTCAGCGGCGACTATTCGCATCTCGACGCGAATGGCGGCGGCAGCGCCAATTCCTGGGGCGCCTCGGGTTCGGGCGCGTTCGGGCTCGGCGGCGACTGGGCCGGCGAGATCGACGGCGGCTACCACAATCTCAACGGCAGCGGCACGAACGTCGACCTGTGGGACGTGGACGGCAGCGTCATGTGGCGCACCATGCAGGGCCGCGCGGGCCTCGTGGTCGGCTATGACGACGCCAGCGGTGGCGGCGTCAGCATCAACGCGACGAACTATGGCGCGTTCGGCGAATGGTACGCCTCTCCGCACTTCACCGTGGGCGCGAAGGGCGGCTGGTTCAACGCCAACCACGGCGTCGACGGCGACTATGTCGGCGCGGCCGTGACCGGCTACATCATGCCGAACCTGTCGCTCAGCGGCGGCTACGACTACACGCACCTCAACCACTTCGGAAACGAGAACGACTGGTCGGTGACCGGCGAGTGGATGTTCTCGCAGACGATGCCGGTGTCCGTGTATGCGGGCTACACCAACACCAAGATCAGCGGCGGCGGCCCGACCATCGACACCTGGACGGTCGGCATCAAGCTCTACACCGATCCGATGCCCGGCTCGATGGAAGACCGTCAGCGCAGCGGCGCGGCCACCTGGGGCACCAGCTGGCGTCCGCTGGCCCTGTCGCTCTGAGCGCAGGTCCATCGCTTGCGGCGCGGCGCGTCCGAAAGGGCGCGCCGCGTTTGCTTTGGGGCTATGCCCGCCGCGCGCTCAGCCGCACCCCGGGCGCCTGGCGTTCGCTCACCACCTCGCGGCGGTAGCGGAAGAGTTCGGCAGGACGGCCGCGAGCGGCGCGGGCGAACTTGCCGGTGCCTTCGACCAGGCCCTGTTCCTCGACCAGGCGGCGGAAATTCTGCTTGTGCAGGCGCACGCCCGAAATCGCCTCGACGGTGCGCTGCAGCTCCAGCAGGGTGAACTGCGGCGGCATCAGCTCGAACACCACGGGCCGGTACTTCATCTTGCCCCGCAGCCGGGCGATGGCGGTCGCCAGGATCCGCCGGTGATCGAACTGCATGTCCACGCCCAGGGAGGTGGACGGCGGCTGCGCCAGCGGGCGGCCGTCGCGGCGGGCTTCCTCCACCAGCCCCGCCTCGTAGAGCAGCTCGTAGCGCTCCAGCACCTTCTCCTCGTCCCAGGACGGCCCCTCGAGCCCGAAGGCGAGCCGGATGCGCTCGCGCTTGAGCTCGTCGCCGCGGGCGAACGCCTTCAGCGCCGGCACGATCAGCGCGTCGACGATCGCCGGCCGCTCATTGCGCCAGTCCTCCCACGGGAAATAGGCGTACCAGTTGCGCCACAGCGTGCCCTGCGCGGCCCTGGCCGCCGCGTTGGCGCGGGTGAGCGCGAGATAGCCCACCGAGACCACCCGCGGACCCTCGCCGGGCTTGAGCAGATGCCGCCCGCGATCGCCGAACGTGTAGAGCTGTTCGGCATAGCCGAGCTCCAGATGCGTCTGCTCGCTCACCCAGGAGCGCAGGCCGCTCTCCAGCGTGCGATGGCCGGTGGGATCGAAGGGGCCGAAGGGCAGGGCGTCCGGTTCCGCGTGGTGATGCACCGCCAGCACGCGCGGTGTCTCCTCCGCCACGGAGACGATGGCCGCCGACAGGCCGATGCTGACGACGTGGCGCGGCGCGCTCATAGTTGCCCCGGCGCCAGGGGGAATTCGACGCACTCGCCCTCGTCGACGATGCGGCCGCGGCCGATGCCTTGCGTTGCCACGACCATCCGTCCGTCGCGCCCCAGCGCCCTGTCGGCGAGCTTCACCATCAGTGGATTGGGGTAGGCGTGCGGCGCGCGCCTGCGCATCGCCTGCGCGATATCGCTTTCGCTCCATGGCCCCAGTTTCAGGTTCAGCAGGATGTAGGCCGCCGCCATCGAGCGGCTGACGCCGGCCCAGCAATGGACGAGCATCGGCGTCCGAGCATCCCATGCCCGGCCGAAAGCGATGAGTTCGTCGATGTGACGCTCGCTGGGCGGATCCTCGCTCGCCGCCGCATCCGCCACGTCGTTCATGCCGATGCGCAGATGATTCGCCGCCGCGATGCCCTCGGGCGTGCCGATCATGTGCTCCGGCGACAACAGCGTGACCATGTGCGACGGCCGGTGCGCGCGGATCGCGTCGTGGATTCCGGAGAGCGGGGTGACGAGGATCGTGGGCATGGGTCCGGTCTTATACCCCGGCCCCGCGGGGAGGTGGCTACTCAATGTGTCAGCTTCGCGAACCGCTCCAGATAGGCGGCCTGGGCGTCGCCGGTGGCCATGGGGACCAGGCGCGGAAAGCGGACGCCCCTGGGGGGCACGCCGAAATAGCGCCGGGCTTCCTCGGGCGTGAAGCCCGCGAGCTGCGTGGCCTCGTGGAAGGCCGAGACCTGGTCGGCGCGCTTGATCAGCGCGGTGACAGCGGCCGGCATCTTCGCGGGCAGGCCGAAGCGGATGTGGATGGCGGCGAGCAGCCTGAGCTCGAAATCCTTGTAGTCGATCCCGACCGCCGCCTTGAACGGGCTGATGAGGTCGCCGACGACGTATTCCGGCGCATCGTGGAGGAGCGCGGCGAGCCGGGCCTCCCGCGACGGCACCGGCTTCAATTCGCCCGCGATGCGCTCCACCAGGAGGCAATGCTGCGCGACGGAGAAGGCGTGCGCGCCCCTGGTCTGGCCGTTCCAGCGGGCGACGCGGGCAAGCCCGTGGGCGATGTCCTCGATCTCCACGTCCAGCGGCGAGGGGTCGAGCAGGTCGAGGCGGCGGCCGCTGAGCATGCGCTGCCAGGCGCGGGAGGTATCGGGTTTGGCCATGAGAGGATCCGCGTTCCGCTTTAGCCTGTTCCGCCGGGCGCTTTGCGAGCCGTTTTCTGCAGGGAGGCGCCGGCTTCCAAGGCTGCCCGGCGCAGGCCTAATGGTAAAGCCAGAACCTCGCCACCACCGCCAGCAGCACCAGGGCCAGCATGACGCGGATGATGGTGTCGGACATGCGGGCCGACGCGATGCTGGCGACGATGATGGCGGGGATCGAGCCCACCAGCAGCGACGTCAGGATATTGTAGTCGATGGAGCCGAGGAACGAATGGCCCATGCCGGCGATGAGGGTCAGCGGCACGGCGTGGGCGATGTCGGAGCCCACCAGGCGGCGGGCTTCCATCTGCGGGTAGAGCAGCACCAGCGCCATGACGCCGATCGCGCCCGCGCCGACCGACGACAGCGTGACGAGCACGCCCAGCACCGCCCCGGTCAGGATGGTCATGCGGCGGACGAAGACGGGGTTCAGCGCCGGCACGTTGGCCGAATACCAGCGCATCAGCGGCTTGCGGAACAGCAGCGAGAAGGCGGTGAACAGCAGCGCGAAGCCGAGCGCGTTGGTGATGATGGCCTGCGTCGCCTTGCTGTCGATCTTGAGCTTGTAGAGCACGAAGACCGTCAGGGCCGTGGCGGGCACGCTGCCCAGGGCGAGCCGGCCCACGACCTTCCAGTCGATCGTCCGGTTGTAGCCGTGGACGAGGGAGCCGCCGGTCTTGGTGATCGAGGCATAGATCAGGTCGGTGCCGACGGCGGTGGCGGGATGGACCTGGAACACGATGATCAGGATCGGCGTCATCAGCGAGCCGCCGCCCACGCCGGTGAACCCGACCAGGCCGCCGACGAGCACGCCGGAGAGCACGTACACATAGTTGATGTGTTCGAACATGAAGGGTCCGCATGCTGGGGGGTGAGGCGAGCCTAGCAGGGCCGGGTGCGGGCCGCCAAGGGCGGATGGACGAGGAGTTCCCTCGTCAAAGCTTGCGCAATATCACGCTTCCCGCCGTGTAGCCGGCGCCGAACGAGCACAGGTGCCCGAGGTCGCCGCCCGACAGGTCGCGGCTGTGCAGATGGAAGGCGATGATCGAGCCCGCCGAGCTGGTGTTGCCGTATTCCTCCAGCACGTTGGGCGCTTCCGCCGGCGTGGGATCGCGGCCCAGCACCTTGCGGGCGATGAAATCGTTCATGTTGATGTTGGCCTGGTGCAGCCACAGCCGCTTCAGCTGCGAGGGCGCGATGTTCATCTCGCGCAGGTGCTCCTGCATGAAGTCCGCCACCATGGGCACGACTTCCTTGAACACCTTGCGGCCCTTCTGGGTGATGAGCTTGTCGGCGGCGAACTGGGTCGAGGGATCGAAGCGGTTCATCGGCCCGAAATTGTTGCGGATGTTGTTGGAGTAGATCGACTTGAGCCGGGTGGACTGGATCTCCCAGGCATTCTCGCCGTCCGCGCCCTGCGCCTTCTCCATCAGCACCGCGGTGCAGGCGTCGCCGAAGATGAAATGCGTCTCGCGGTCCTTCAGGTTGAGATGGCTGGTGCAGATCTCGGGATTGATGCAGAGGATGGCCCTGGCGCTGCCGCGGGCGATCATGTCGTGGGCGGACTGGATGGCGAAGGTCGCCGCCGAGCAGCCGGCCATCATGTCGAAGCCGAAGCCCCTGATGCCCAGCGCCTCCTGCACCTCGATGGCGATCTGGGGGTAGGGCCGCTGCATGATCGAGGCGGAGACGATGACGCCGTCGACGTCCGCCGCCGTGCGATGGGCGGCGGCCAGCGCCTGCCTGGCGGCGTCCACCGCCATCTCGGCCGAGAGCGAGATCCGGTCGTTCGTCCGCTCGGGCATGCGCGGGCACATGACCTCCGGATCGAGCACGCCCTCCCGCGTCACCATGTGGCGGCGGCGGATGCCGGAAGCCTTGACGATGAACTCGTCGCTGGACTTGAGCAGCGCATGCGCGGTGCCCGCCTTGATGGCCTCGGCATTGGCGGCGTTGAAGGCGTGGACGTAGTCGTTGTAGGCCGCCACCAATTCGGCATTGGTGATGACCTCGGGCGGCGTATGGAGCCCCGTCCCGCTGATGGCGATGCGCGTCAAACCCGATAGTCCTTCGATACCCCCGTGGGCATAGGCTGACGGAGGCGGACGGCAAACGCAAGCGCCCGATCAGTTAAGCTTCCTGAGGATGACGCTGCCCACGGAATAGCCTGCCCCGAAGGAGCAGAGCAGGCCCAGATCGCCGGGCGCGAGGTCGGCGCTGTATTTGTGGAACGCGATGACCGATCCGGCGGAGGAGGTGTTGGCGTACTCGTCCAGGATGTTGGGCGCCTCGCCGGGCAAAGGATCGCGGCCCAGCACCTTGCGGGCGATGAGGTCGTTCATCCCCTGATTGGCCTGGTGCAGCCAGATGCGCTTCAGGCCGGCGGCCGGGAGCCTCTCGTCGGCGAGATGGGCGAGCAGAAGCTCGGACACCATCGGCACGACTTCCTTGAACACCTTGCGGCCCTCCTGGACGAAGAGCTTGTCGGCCGCCGCCGCCGAGCCGGGCGCGGTGCGGTTGAGGAAGCCGAAATTGTTGCGGATGTTGTTGGAGAACTTCGTCCTGAGCCGGGTCGAGACGATCGCCCAGGCGCTGCCGCCCGCCACCTCGCCGGCCCGCTCGACCACGAAGGCCGTCGCCACGTCGCCGAAGATGAAGTGGCTGTCGCGGTCGCGGAAATTGAGATGGCCGGAGCAGATCTCCGGATTGCAGACGAGGATGGCGCGCGCGTGGCCGGCCGCCACCATGTCGGCCGCGGCCTGCAGGCCGAAGGTGGCGGACGAACAGGCCACGTTCATGTCGAACGCGAAGCCCTCGATCCCGAGCGCCTCCTGCACCTCGATGGCGATGGCGGGATAGGCGCGCTGCAGGTTGGAGCATGCGACGACCACGCCGTCGATGTCCTGCGCGCGCCGGTCGGCGGATTTGAGCGCGCCGCGCGCGGCGCTGACGGCCATCTCGGCCAGGATCGAGATCTGGTCGTTGCCGCGCTCGGGCAGGCGCGGGCACATGATCTGCGGATCGAGGATGCCCGCCTTGTCCATGACGTAGCGGTTGCGGATGCCCGATGCCTTGACGATGAACTCCGCGGAGGATTCCTGCAGCCCGCTCGCCCGCGCATAGGCGTTGAAGGATTCGACGAGTTCCTCGTTGGAGATGGCGAACGGGGGCGTGAAGAGCCCGGTTCCGCTCAAGACCATTGACGCCACGGGGATGCCCTTTTTTTAATCAGCGGGAGGCTGGACCCGGCTTGTGGCAAAGGCAAGGCTTGCGTATGGGGACGCCCATGACGACTGGCATGAGCGGCAGTTCTGCCTTGGTGCTTTTCTCCGGCGGACAGGATTCGACCACCTGTCTGGCCTGGGCGTTACGGCGGTTCGATCATGTCGAAACCGTAGGCTTCGACTACGGCCAGCGCCACGCCGCCGAACTGGCCGCCCGCCCGCGAATTCTTGAAGCCCTTGCGGGTCCCAATCTGGGCGCGGACCATGTTCTGCCGCTCGAAATTCTCAAGGCCATCGGCGGCAGCGCGCTGACAGGCGACGCGAAGATCGAAATGGGCGCCAATGGCCTGCCGACGACCTTCGTGCCCGGCCGCAACCTCCTCTTCCTGACGGCCGCCGCCGCGCTCGGCTATCGCCGCGGCATTCGCGACCTCGTCGGCGGCATGTGCGAGACGGACTACTCCGGTTATCCCGACTGCCGCGACGAGACGCTGAAGGCGATGACCCGCGCGCTCGATCTCGGCCTCGATACGCGGTTCACGCTGCACACGCCGCTGATGTGGCTCGACAAGGCGGCGACGTGGAAATTGGCAGAAGATATTGGCGGCGAAGACCTCATCAACCTGATCTTGTGGTCGACGGTCACTTGTTACAATGGAGGCATCGCTACGCACGCTTGGGGCAGGGGTTGTGGCATATGTCCCGCCTGCCAACTGCGCGCGCGCGGCTGGCGGACTTATATCGGGAGGACACCGCTCGATCCGCCGTGGAAACAGTTTCCAACTTACGAAGCCGGCTCACTCGGCTGGCGTATGGGGGGTGGCGAGGACTATTGGTTCAGGTTTTGGGACTGGTTCCTGCGCGGCCTCACCGATGAAGGGCGTGTCGCCTACATGCATGCCAATCCCGAGCCATCGGGCTGGAAGGGGCGCTACGCAACGATGCTGGACCTTCTGAATACGGACTCGTTTACGTGACTTACTCAGTCAAGGAGATGTACTACACCCTCCAAGGCGAGGGCGCGCGGACGGGGCGCGCGGCGGTGTTTTTGCGCTTCGCCGGCTGCAATCTGTGGACGGGGCTGGAGCGCGACCGGGGCAAGGCCGTCTGCCAGTTCTGCGATACCGATTTCGTCGGCACCGACGGGCCGGGCGGCGGCAGGTTCGAGACGGCGGACGCGCTGGCCGCGGCCGTCGCGGCGAAGTGGCCGGGCGGCGCCGCGCCCTACGTGGTCTGCACGGGCGGCGAGCCGCTCCTGCAACTCGATGCGCCGTCGATCGACGCCCTTCATGCCCGCGGCTTCGAGATCGGCGTGGAAACCAACGGCACGCTTCTTCCACCGCGGGGCATCGACTGGATCTGCGTCAGCCCCAAGGCCAATGCCGACCTCAAGCTCACGCGCGGCAACGAGCTCAAGCTCATCTATCCGCAGGCCGGCGCCGAGCCCGAACGCTACACTACGCTCGCCTTCGACAATTTCTTCCTCCAGCCGATGGACAACCCCGCCCGCGACGCCAACACCGCCGCTGCGACGGCGTACTGCCTCGCCCATCCGCAGTGGCGGCTCAGCCTGCAGACGCACAAGCTGATCGGGATTCGCTAGCGTTTTGCGCGGCTGCGGGCGAGCTGTTTCAACAGTGCGACAACGTCTTCTTCGTGGCCCATCGGCTTTGAGCCGGGCGCAACGGCGCGACCGAGCGCCATACCGATCATCGCTTCTAGCGCCAAGCGATAGAATGCGACATCCTCCGCGCTACGTCCCACCTTCGCCGCCAGCGCGGCATTCAGTTGCGGCGTGGCGGCACGGCGGAAGCGTTCGATGACGGGATCGAGTTCCTTGCGCAATGAGGGGTCATTGCGCGCCGCGAACCACACTTCAATGACGATCTTGAAATCGGGGTGACCAAAGCCAGCCCAAGCCGTCTCGACATACTCCGCAGCCGCGTGATGAGGATCGCTACGCTCAGCGGCTTCGCGCGAGCGCTTGACGATATCGGCACACACTTCTTCGAGTGTCGTGGCGAAAAGCGCGGACAGCCCCCCAAAATGATGGAACAGCGCGCCGCGCGTGACGCCGGCGCGCGAGCAGACTTCGACGGCGGTGGTCCGTGCGTAGCCGCGTTCCATCAACGACTGCTTGGCGGCCGCGATCAGGCGCGTCCGCATGGCGGCGCTGCGGTCCGCCTGGACCCGTCTTTCCCCGGCCACCGCCGGGTTGCGGGTGCCATCCGTCTTGGCTATCATACATACATACATACATGAATGTATGTAAATGTGGAAGTGGAGATTGCCGGAATGAATGCGGTTGTCGAGCGCAGCCCGGAGGCGTTGGAGCACATCGCCGCGGAAGCCACCCCCGACGCAAAAGCAATACGGGCAGCCTGCGGGATATCACATGCGCAGGAAAAACAGATCGCGCGCGATTTTGCGCCTGCTATTGCGTGGCCGACGCTGGCGCTGGCCGTCACTCTGCCACCAGCGCTTCTGGGGATCATTTGGTTGGGCTTGGGGGGCCTGTTGCCTCTATGGGTTTGTACGCCGGTGCTCGCATTGGTGTCCTACGCTCACTACACGCTGGTGCACGAGTCCATCCATGGAAACGTCGTGAGCAGCCCGCGCAGTCTTGCCTGGATCAATACGGCGGTGGGCTGGACCGGGTCGTTGGGCATGGGCGCCGGCTGGCCCGCGCTCCGGCGGACGCACGTCCTGCATCACTCCTTCACCAATACCGAAAACGACCCCGACATCGTGGTCAAGGGGACATTCGTGCAGTTGCTCGCGAAGTGGGCCGTGATGGTGCCCATGTCGCTGTTGCCGATGTTTGTCCTACGGTTCATCAGTGCGCAGCGCTACAAGAGGATCGGCAGCATCTTGAGCCCGGGGGAAATCGCGCAGACTTCAGCCGTCGCACTATTCACCCTGGCGCTATTGGTCGCCGCGATAGCAACCGGACATTTTATCGATTGGTTGTGCCTGTGGTTTCTGCCGACGCGGGTGGGCATCCTGATCCTCAACATATTCTTCCAATGGCTGCCGCATCATCCGTTCGACCGTACGGAGCGCTATCTCAACACACGCATCAGCTTGTGGTTCGGCGGCACGTTCGCGTTGCTGCAGCAGAACCTGCATTTGATGCATCATCTGTGGCCGAGCGTGCCGTTCTACAACTACGCGCGGCTTTATCGCGCGCTCAAGCCCGTGCTGCGGGCGGAAGGTTCGCGCATCGAGGGGTTGATGGTCGGCCCAAACGCGCGTGCCGTCGCGCACTAGCCAGAAGCTCTTGCCACGGAGTTATGCTGCGAGCATCGCGACGCGGAGGAAGCTAGAAGCGCGTCACCAGGCTCTCCAGCACCGGGCGCGCGCGCTCCTCCAGTTCCACGCTCGATGTGCCGAAATAGAGATACCCCGCGATCCGCTCGTTCGCGGCCAATCCCAGCCTGTCGAGCACCTTGCGGTCGAAGGCGCACCACTCGGTGATCCAGTTGCCGACATAGCCCAGGCTGTGCGCGGCGATGAGCATGTTCTGGCAGGCGGCGCCGGCGGAGAGCACCTGCTCCCATTCCGGCGCCTTCAAATTCTCGACCACGCGGCTGACCACGCCCACCACCACGGGCGCGCGCAGGAAGCGCTGGCGTTCGATTTCGAGACGGACCTCGCTGGCATCCGGCTCGCTGGCGGCCAGCACCCCGGCGAGCAGGGCGCCCATCCGCGCGCGGCCCTCGCCCTCGAATACGATGAATCGCCACGGCGCGAGCTTGCCGTGATCGGGCACGCGCGCGCCCGCGGCGAGAATCGATCCCAATTCCTCACGATTTGGCCCCGGCTCCGTCATGGTCTTTGCGGATGCGGAGCGGCGCGAGAGCAGCAGGTCCAGGGTCTGCGGCGCGGGCTTGTTGAAGGCGTCAACCATGCGGGAAAAGGGCTCCCCTTATGCGTTTGCAGAATGCGGCCGGGTGCCTATGTAACATCCGGGCGCGCCCTGCAAAGGGCGGTGTTCGGTTTTCGCGCGTTCTTCGCTAGGATGGGGACAGGAGACGCCCATGCCGGTACCGGTTGAAAAAGTCGCCGTCTGCGATCCGATCTGGTCGGCCCTGCGCAGCCAGGCCGAGGAGATCGCGCAGACCGAGCGCACGCTGGCGAGCTTCGTGCACGCCACGATCCTCAAGCACGCCAGGCTCGAGGACGCGCTGTCCTATCACCTCGCCACCAAGATCGGGAACGACGACGTCAGCCCGATGATGGCGCGCGAGATCTTCGAGGAGGCGATGGGAGCGGACCCGGCGATCGGGGAGGCCGTGCGCGCCGACCTGTCCGCCGTGTACGACCGCGATCCCGCCTGCCACTCCCATGCGCAGGCCTTCCTGTTCTTCAAGGGCTTCCATGCGCTGCAGGGCTACCGCATCGCCCATTGGCTGTGGGGGCAGGGCCGCAGGCCGCTGGCCTACTTCATCCAGAGCCGGGTATCGGAGCTGTTCGCGGTGGACATCCACCCCGCCGCGCGCGTCGGCCGCGGCATCTTCTTCGACCACGCCACCGGCATCGTCATCGGCGAGACGGCGGTGGTGGACGACGACGTGTCCATGCTCCACGGCGTGACGCTGGGCGGCACCGGCAAGGAGACGGGCGACCGCCATCCCAAGATCCGCCGAGGCGTGCTGCTCTCGGCCGGCGCCAAGGTTCTGGGCAACATCGAGGTGGGCGAGTATTCGCGGGTGGGGGCGGGCAGCGTCGTGCTCAAACCGGTGCCGGCGCATTGCACCGTCGCGGGCGTTCCGGCCCGGAACATCGGCTGCGAAAGCCCCGAGCGGCCGTCCCAGGAAATGGATCAGATGATCCGCGAGCCGGATTTCAACATCTGACCGTCAGCCCGCCGCCGCGGCCGGCGCCTGGCGCGGCGCGAGCGACAGCACCGAGGCCTCCGTCGAGCCCTGCTCGTTCGCATCGCGGAGCTCCTTCAGCTGCTGGAAGGCCGGCTCCGCGTCGATCGTCACGCGGTGGGTGGCGAGCAGCGCCAGCGGCACGGTGGGCTTGATGAGCTCCTCGACCGCGGCCGCGCCGGCGTCGTCCGCGATGGCGTCGCGATAGGCGAAGATGGTGCGGATGCCGGCGCGGCGCAGCTTCTCGACCGTGTCGTCCTCGAACAGGATGCAGAGCTGCGCCTGCGCGATCCAGTCCACCACCAGCTCGATGGTGTAGGGCGTGCGCAGCCAGATCAGGATGGCGTTGCGCTCGGCAAGGTCCTGGCAATTGTCGATGTCGAGCTCGTTGAGCCGGTCGATCTTGTCGTCCACCAGCCCCTGGATCATGGGCAGCATCATGTTCTGCGGCATGTTCTCTTTTGCGGGCCAGCGCTGCGAGGGGATCTTGGTTTTCGCCCAGTCGCTGATGAAGAGCAGGAGCTCGCGGATCCACAGCGTCGGGTTCCATCCGATCAGGAAGCCCAGCGCCGCAAGTCCCACCGGCTTGCCGTCGTACATGACGAGCGTGCGCAGCACCGGGATGGCCTCGACGATATGGCGGGTGACGGCGGCGACGAGGCAGGCGGCGATCAGGCGGATGGAGAGGAAATAGAACGTCGTCGCGCTCATGTCGTTGTTGTTGATGCGGGTGGTGAGCCGCGCGATCATCCAGACATAGGCGCCGAGGAACGCCATCACGCCGATGAACACGGTGGAGGATTCATAGCGCGTCAGCGCCTCGCCGGTGACGCCCGAGGCGGCATAGGCGCCGCCCAGCGGGTAGCTCGGCGCGACCGTGCCGGTGAAATACTCCGCGCCGAAGAACGAGAAGCAGGCGCCCGCCGCCACGGTGACGATGAGGAACCACACCGGCACGATGTGCGAGGGGCTGGTGAAGAGATTGACGTTGCGCCGGTCGTAATACTCCTGCGCCGCGAGGTAGAGCCTGGTGCGGGCGATGGGCCCGCTATGGCTCTTGAGGACGGTGCTGACGCGGTTGACGGTGCGCTGCTGCACCAGGGTGCTGGCGATGAGGAAGCCCACCAGCAGCAGGACGCTGCCGACCGCCTGGAAATGCACGATGTCGAGGTACCAGTGCGTGAATGCCCACCAGTATTGCATGACCGCCTCCAGCCCGGCGAATATTTGGCGAATACTTTAGCGGGATTTCGGGCGCGGTCCAGACGGTCCCGCGGCGGTGGCGCGGCAACGGGCGCGCGGACCGTCTTGACCTCATCCGGCCCGCATGCGACTTCAGCACCGCGAGGAGCGCAGGCATGACACGCAGCGAAATCTGGCGGATCGAGAAATACCTCCGGAACCTGTTCCGGCTGGACACCATCACGGTCGTCGAGCGGCCCAAGCAGGACGATTCCGTCGAGGTCCAGGTCAACGGCGAGTTCATCGGCGTGATCTTCAGGGACGAGGAAGACGGCGAGATCTCCTACGCCTTCAACATGGCGATCCTGGAAATGGATCTGCCCGAGGCGCCGACGTCCCGCGCGGGATGAGCCTGGCGGGCGCGCTGCTGCGCGGGCGGATCGCGGTACTTTCCGCGCTTGCGATTATCGGCACGGCTGCGGCCGGCCTCTGCGCCAATGTGGGCGTGTCGTTCACCGCCGGCGGCATCGGCGTGATGGCGGCGGTGTTCGCGGTCATGGCCGCCGGATTGCCGGTCACGCTGCGCAGCGCGAGCCTCACGGTCGTCGCGCTCCTCTGCCCGCTGCCGGGCCTGGCGGTCGCGGCCTTCATCGGCGACTGGCAATGGCCGGAAATGTTCGGCGCGCAAGACCTGGCGGCGGGATGGCTTGCGGGCCTGGCGCTGTCGGCCTGGCTCGCGTGGGCCATCGCGGTCCGGATCGCGTCCGGCGGCGCGCCGCGGGAGGCGGCCGCGGCGTCGATGCGGGAACTGACCGTGCCGCTTCTCGCGGCGCTCCTGTTCGCGCTCGCCCTGCAGGCGTTCGACATCGCCGCGGCGCCCCTGCGCGCGACCCTGCTCGCCGCGGCCGGCAGCGGCCTTTCGGCCATCGTGGCGACGCCGCTCCTGGCGTCCCTGGCCCGGCCCGGCGAAAGCTTCGTCACCCATTTCAACCGCGCGCTGGAGCGCAGAAACCGGCGCCTCGCGTTCCTGGACTTCGCCACGCAGTCCCGCTGGGCCTGGAGCCTGGGCGGCATCGCGCTGGTGCTTGCGGCGCTGGGCTTCTTCGGCCTGCAGATCCGGCCCGTGCAGATCGGGGCCGGGCAGCTGTGGCTGCTCCTGCCTTGCGCGCTCGCCGTGCTTGCGATCGCGGGGCTGGGGGATTGGCGTTTCGGCTTGGCGGCGGTGCTCGCGATGGCGCCGGCGGCGCTTCTCGCCCTGCGCATGGCGCCCGCGCCGGCGGCGGCGTTTCCGGCGCTGGGTCCGGGCGCCATTGCGGCGTTCCTGATCGCGTCGGCCGCGGCCACGGCCGTCCGCCGCGGCGACGACGTGCCCACGGCGCTCATCCGCGCACTGGCCGGCTCCGGGGCCGCGGCCGCCGGCATCCTCGCCACCGCCGCCGCGGCATGGCTGGCGTGCGTGCCTTTCGCGCCGCGCGCGGACGCCGTGTCGCTGGCTGAGGCCGTGCTCGCGATCCCCGCGGCGCTGGCGTTCGTGCCGGCCTTCGGCGTCGTCATCGAACGCGTGACGCCGCGGCGCGCGACGGTCGAGGCGCGCTACCGCGTGCGCTGATCACTTCGCCTTCGGCATGAAGCTTTTGATCAGCTTGTCCACGCCGGTGGCGATGTCCTGCCACTGCGCCAGGTGGCTGCGCATGAAGCGGTAGTTCAGCGCCACATGGTGCCCCAGCCGCTGGTCGCGCAGGCAGGTGGGATTCGCCACCTGCGCGCTCAGCCGCACGCAACGCAGGTCGACCAGCCCGTCCGCCGTCTGGCCGACGAAGAGGTCTTCGCCGCGATAGCCGGAATCGTCCCGGAAAGCGTACTGCGTCAGCCCGAACGGCCCGGGCTTGCCCCGCGCGTCCACGACGTAGGACAGGTAGATGCGCCTGAAGCGCTCGCTCTCGTCGATGTTCTGCTGGTCCTCGCGGATCAGGAGATAGACGATGGGCGAATCCGCCGACTGGTCGTCGAAGTCGCCGGAATGCCACTCCGAATAGCCAGAAAGGTCCGGCAGGCGCGCCTGGAGGGCGACCTCCTTCATCGCGCCGCCCTGGCGGGCGCTGGCATAGCGGATGTAGTTGGCCGGAATGACGAAGGCGAGCTTGTTCACCGACAGCGACACCGGATCGGTGCGGCTGGTGGGCGAGGGGTGTTCCTCGATGAAGGAGGTGGCAGGCGGCGCCAGGTAGTAGAGCAGGATGAGGGCCGACAGAGCCGCGGTCACGATGAACACCGCCGCCGGGATCAGCCATCCCGAACGTTGGCGAAAGCTCTCCTGGCCCCTCTGGCTCACGCGATTCGCTCCTGGGGGTTGTTTAGCATGCGGCGCGGCGGCGCCCGATCACGGCTGTGCCAGCCTTGCGCGAAATCCCCGCGCCCGTGGCGGCGAAACATCGGCGGAGGCGGGGCCTGGCCCGTCCGCGAGCCGGCCGTGACCCAAGTTGGGACAGCGCCGCGGTTAACGCGCCTTAATCTTCGGCACGTGCCCTGCAACGCGCCCTGCGTCCGCTTCCGGGAGGCACGGCGTGCTGCACGACTTCATGGTCGCCCTGTTCGCATTGGCCGCGGGGTTCACCGCGTCCGGCATCGTGGCCAATCTCTACCGCATGCTGGTCAAGAAGGCCGAAGGCGTGGCGGCCCGCCTGGGCTATTACGCGGTCATGGTGATCGCGGGCCCGAGCGTGCTGATCGACAATGCCGGGCGCTCCTGGCGCAAGAAATCCTGCTCGGCGACGGCCTTCTGGCTGGCCGCCGCCATCTCGTCCTATTGGAGCTTCGCGATCGGCCTGTTCGTGCTGGAGATCGCGCTGTCGCTCCGCCCGCACTGAGCTTCGCCTACAGCACCGTCAGCATGCTCGCGACCAGCGGGTGGCGGACGATGTCGGCTTCGCCCAGCCGGATCACCGCGATCTCCGGAACCTTGTCCAGCCGTTCGGCGATCTGGCCGAGGCCGGATATGCCGGGCAGCAGGTCCGTCTGGTCCGGGTCGCCGGTCAGCACCATGGTCGAGCGCCAGCCCAGCCGGGTGAGCAGCATCTTGAGCTGGCCGTAGGTGCAGTTCTGCGCCTCGTCGATGACGATGTAGCAGTCGTTGAGGGTGCGCCCGCGCATGTAGGCGACGGGGGCGATCTCGATCGCGCCTTCGGCCAGGAGCGCCTTCAGCCGCTTGGTGCCCAGCCGCTCGGTCAGCGCATCGTAGAGCGGGCGCAGATAGGGCGCGAGCTTGTCCTGCAGATCGCCGGGCAGGAAGCCGAGGCTCTCGCCCGCCTCCACCGCCGGGCGCGACAGCACGATGCGGCCGGCGCGGCGCTGTTCCAGCGCTTCGACGGCCTTGGCGATGGCGAGGTATGTCTTGCCGGTTCCGGCGGGGCCCAGCGCCACCACCACGGAGCGCTCGTCGATGGCGTCGATCAGGCGCTGCTGCAGCGGGCTCATCGCCCGGATGTTCTTGACGTATTTTCTGTCCCGGGTCTCGTTGTCCAGCGGCGACCAGCCGGAGGACGGAAACAGGGGATGGACGTTGTTCTCCTCTACGAACTGTTCGCGATGCTTGCGACGCGCGGAACGCTTGGCCATGGATGCTCCCTGGTCAATTGCATGGATGATGGAGGAGGGTGAGGGCGGCGGGGTGCGTGTCGCGGGGCGACATGGCGCCTTGGAACTCTTGCGACCGGCAAAGTGCAGTTCTGCACCTTTATTGCCCCCTTATGTCCGCGAATCAGCGGGCACAGGTCGAGCCTAACCGCTTTGCCGCGCTTCGTCGCCAAGGCTTTTGCGAACGATTTACGAAGTTGAAACCTGTGGCGGCGAACCCTAACGTGGCGTCTTCGCGCCTGGGACTGGGGCCGTGCCATGGGTCGTTCCAACGGTAATCTCTCGATATTGGACGGCGGGCAGATCGAAACCGCGGGATCGCTGTCGATCGTGGCGCCGCCGCTCGCGCCGCTGGCGGCGCCGCAATCCGCTTCGCCGCTGTGGCTGACGAACACGCTGCCCACCGCCGTGTTCGCCGCGGCCGGCTCGACGGTGAACCTGTCGACCATCCTCGACGATACCTTCGGCGCGCATGCGAGCTATGGCGGCTACAATGAATTCTGGATCGCCTATTACGGCGCCTCCACGCTCAGCAGCTGGGATTTCTCCTATTGGGACCTCGGCAACCCGCAGGTCACCAAATGGCTCATCAACGGCAACGACATCGGGCCGGATTTCGGCAACCAGCGTTTCATCGATCTTGCGTCGCTGCCCATGGTGTCGCTGAAGGCGGGCAACGACATCGGCGACCTGGCCTATGTCACGGTGCCCGTGGCCTTCGACAAGTCCACCGGCTCGCCCACGGAATACCAGCAGTTCTCCGTCATCACCGTCGATCCCTCGATGATGTCGTCGGACGCGGACGATGGCGCGCCCACGCCGCAGGACATCGTGGATTCCGCCGAGCGCTTCGCCGCGGCCTATACCGGGGTGCCCAACGACAACGACTGCCACAAGATCGCCTGCGCGCTGTCGGCGGCGGTGGGCGCGGCCTTCGACGACGACGTGACCTACAGCCTCGATCCGGCGGAGAACCAGTCCAACGGCTTCTGGCGGGTGGTCTATCGCGGCTCCGATCCCAACCCGGTCACGGACTGGCAGACGCTGGTGCATCCCGGCGACATCGTGCGCATGGGCTGGCAGGGCGGCGGCCAGCACACCACCACCGTGCTCGCGGTCAACGGGGACGGCAGCATCAGGGTGTTCGACAACGCGGACTATGATTCCCACGGCACCGAGATCATCGGCATCCACGACGTGAACTATTATCTCGACACCATCCCGGACACGATCACCATCTACCGGCTCGATCCCAACGACCTCTATCTTATCAATGGCACCGGCCTGGGCGAATCGCTGGCCGGCACGTCGTTCAACGACCAGATCTTCGGGCTCGGCGGGCCGGACAAGCTCTACGGCGAGACGGGCAACGACGTGCTCCAGGGCGGGGCCGGCAGCGACGTGCTGGTGGGCGGCCCGGGCGCGGACAAGCTGAGCGGCGGCGCGGGACGGGACATCTTCCGCTATTCCAGCGTCTCGCAGTCCACCGGGCCGACGCACGACACGATCACCGATTTCGATGCGTCGGCGACGGGCGACCGCTTCGACCTGAACGTTACCGTCAAGGGCATCGCGCCCGCGCTGGCCTCGGGAACTTTACGCAGCGGACACTTCGACACCGATCTGGCGGCCGCCGTCACGCCGGGGAAGATGGGTATCGGCAAGGCCGTGCTCTTCACCGCGAGCGCCGGCAATCTATCCGGGCATACCTTCCTGATTGTCGACGCCAACGGGCACGCCGGCTACCAGGCGGGCGCGGACTATGTGTTCGATGTGACAAATGGGTCTCACCTCGGCCAGTTGAGCGTCGCCGACTTTATCTGACCGCGCGCGTTTCCACGCAACGCCCCCAGTAAAACCTGTTGCGGGCGCACCCCGATTTGAATTAGCGTTTTGTCATCTTATTTGGGGGCCTCCGCGATGAAATCTCTGCACACGCCGCTCTTCGGCGGCGATGACACCTTCCTTGCGCAAATCGGCGACGACCAGGTTCCGTTCGCGCTGCCGCATCCGATAGCGCCGGAAGACAGCTTTCCCGGCACGACCGGCAACGACAACCTCGTCGGCACCAGCGGCGACGACACCTTCGACCTGAGCCAGGGCGGCAACGACATCGCGCAGGGCCTGGACGGCAACGACACCTTCATCATGGGCAGCAAGCTCAACACCGCCGATCAGATCGACGGCGGCAACGGCTTCGACACCGTCCAGCTCAACGGCAATTACGGCGCGCTCGCCTTCAACGCCCACACCCTCGTCAACATCGAGGACATCATGCTCGCCGGCGCGCACAGCTACAACATCACCACCAACGACGCGACGGTGGCCGCGGGCCAGCAGCT
The DNA here is from genome assembly GCA_035499995.1 of Rhizomicrobium sp. Classification (GTDB taxonomy): domain Bacteria; phylum Pseudomonadota; class Alphaproteobacteria; order Micropepsales; family Micropepsaceae; genus Rhizomicrobium. Next base: position 33,869 of record DATJXR010000042.1, read on the forward strand.
CGAGATCGACGGCTCGGCGCTGGGCGCCGGGGACACGCTGGTGTTCAACGGCGCGGCGGAGACCGACGGCATCTTCTACGTGCTGGGCGGCGCCGGCAACGACACGATCCGGACCGGCAACGGCTTCGACTATGTCGACGCGTCGCAGGGCGGCAACGACACCATCAATCTCGGCGGCGACCAGAACGATCCCGACGGCAACGGCGACGGCGTCTATTTCGGCGCGGCCTTCACCGCGGCCGATCAGGTGGACGGTGGAGACCCGGCCAACCCCGGCAACGCCTTCATCCAGCTGAACGGCGACTATTCGGCGGGCGTCACCTTCACGGCCACGACGCTGGTCAATGTCGGCAACATCTTCCTGTCGCCCAACCACAGCTACTACCTGACCACCAACGACGCGACGGTGGCGGCGGGCCAGGCGCTCGTGGTGGGCGGCAGCTCGCTTCATGCCACGGACTTCCTCCATTTCGACGGATCGGCCGAAACCGACGGCGACTTCTCCATCACCAGCGGCGCGGGCAACGACACGCTCATCGGCGGCGCGGGCGACGACTTCTTCAAGCCCAAGGGCGGCGACGACTTCGTCGACGGCGGCGGCGGCAAGAACCGCGTGACCTATTCCGACGATGCCTCGGGCGTCACCGTCTCCCTGCTCCAGCAGGGGCACGCGCAGGCCACCGGCGACGGCAACGACACCCTCAACAACATCCAGGACCTTTCCGGCGGCGTGGGCAACGACACCCTGACCGGCGACGGCAACGCCAACTGGCTGTGGGGCGAGGGTGGCAGCGACACCATCAACGGCAATGGCGGCAACGACGTCATCCAGGTCGGCGACGTGAGCGGCGGCGGGCTCGGCACCGACGTGGCCAATGGCGGCGGCGGCGTCGACACGCTGTCCTTCGACGACAACGGCCTGCTCGCCACCACCGACGACGGCGCCACCTATTCGCTCGCCGACCAGGGCACGATGCAGGACACCGGCCGCGACTTCCTCACGGCCACCGGCTTCGAGAACCTGATGGGCACCAACGGCGAGGACACGCTGTCCGGCGACGCGAACAACAACATCCTCTACGGCTCCTCCGGCGCCGACAATCTTTCGGGCGGCGCCGGCAACGACACGCTTTACGGCGACAAGGGCTATGCCGGCGCCATCAGCGTGTCGGGCGGCGACGGGCCCATGGGCGCCTATGACGTCGATCCCGGCACGGGCGGGGACGACGTGCTCACCGGCGGCGCGGGCAACGACACCCTGGACGGCGGCGAGGGCAACGACACCGCCGTCTACAGCGACGCCACCAGCGCCGTGACGGTCGATTTGACGGTCGCCAGCGCGCAGAACGTCGGCGGCGGCGACGGCAAGGACACGCTGGTCAGCATCGAAAGCCTCGTCGGCTCGGACTTCAACGACACGCTGACCGGCAGCTCCGCCGACAACACGCTGGACGGCGGCGCCGGCAACGACAAGTTCTACACCAACGGCGGCAACGACACGGTCTATGGCGACGACGGCAACGACACCGTCTTCTACAACGCCGCGGGCACGCTGGCCTTCCACGGCGGCGCCGGAACCGATACCCTGGACGCGCATGTCGTGTCCTTCGACACCAGCTGGTCGCTCGGCGACGACGTGGAGAACTTCGTGGGCGGCTCGGGCGCCGACACCGTCACGGTGCTGGTGCCCGCCGGCACCACCAACCACAATTTCCAGGGCAATGACGGCAACGACGTGCTGACCGGCGGGGCGGGCAACGACAAGCTCGACGGCGGCAACGGCAACGACACGCTCGACATCTCCTTCGGCGGCAACGACACCGCCACCGGCGGCGCGGGCGACGATACCATCGACATCGGCACCAATCCGGACTTCACGCCCGCGTCGCCGGCGCTCGGCACCGCCGACCGCATCGACGGCGGCGACGGCAACGACACCGTCAACCTCACCGGCGACTATTCCGGCGGCTTCACCTTCGGCGCGGCCACCATGGTCAATGTCGAGATCCTGATGCTGGGCGACGGCTACAGCTACAAGCTCGTCACCAACGACGCCAACGTGGCGGCGGGCCAGAGCCTGCGCGTCGATGCCTCCGAGCTCACGGGCACCAACATCCTGAACTTCTCCGGCGTGCACGAGACCAACGGGGCGTTCTTCCTCGTCGGCGGCGCGGGCAACGACGTGCTGACCGGCGGCAGCGGCGACGACCGGCTGGCGGGCGGGCGGGGCGCCGACAAGCTGAACGGCGGCGCGGGCCTGGACACTTTCGCCTATTCCGACCCGACGGCCTCGACCGGCCTGGCGCACGACATCATCACCGCCTTCAACGGCGCGCAGGATTTCTTCGACCTGCCCACCGCGGTGACGGGCATCGACACCGCCGTCACCCATGGCCAGCTTCGTGGCACGACGCATTTCGATCCCGATCTCGCGGCCGCGATCGGCGCCGGCCAGCTCGCCGCGAACCATGCCGTGCTGTTCACGGCGGACGCCGGCAATTTCGCCGGCCATACCTACCTGATCATCGACGCCAACGGCGTGGCCGGGTACCAGGCCGGCCAGGACTATGTGATCGAGCTCGCCTCGGCCACGAACCTCGGCTCGCTGTCGACGGCCAATTTCGGATGAACCGGCCCGGCGCGTAGCGCTTATGCGTAAACTGAAGAAGCCGCTTTTCCTCGCGCGGGAAGAGCGGCTTTTTCGTTGTGTTGAGCGTGTCACGGATTCGCACTACGGTTGCCGCGATAATGGCGGAGAACGATATGAAACCGCGCGATATGTCCGTGGGCACCGGCGACATTCCGTCGTGGGGCGATGCGTGGGTCGGCATGGACAGCCTGATTCCCCATCCGATCGGGCCGCTGGCGAGCTTCACCGGCACCGGCGGCAACGACACGATCACCGGAACGGATAACAGCGACACATTCGATCTTTCCCAGGGCGGCAGCGATACCGTCAGCGCACTCGGCGGAAACGACGTCTTCGAAATGGGCGCCGCGCTGAATGCCAACGACAGGCTGGACGGCGGCGACGGTTCGGACACCGTCCAGCTCGATGGCGACTATTCGGGCCTGGTGCTCAAGGGGACGACATTCACCAGCATCGAAACGCTGCAATTTCTGGCCGGGCACAGCTACAACATCACGCTCAACAACGCCAATGTCGCGCCGGGCGACTCCCTGACGGTCGACGCGACCGCGCTTCAGGCCGGCAACACGCTGGTCTTCGACGGCAGCAGGGTACACCACGGCTCCTTCGTCGTGGATCTGGGTGCCGGCGATGCGACCGTCACGCTGGGCGGCGACAACAACAGCGTGAATGCGGCCAATGGCGGGGTCGACACGATCGATCTCGGCAACGGAACCGGCGGCGTGACGTTCGGCGCCAGCTTCACGGCCCAGGACAGCGTGATGGGCGCCGATCCGTCGACCGGCGTGATCGATACCGTCGTGCTCCAGGGCGATTATTCCGCGGGCGTCGTATTCGGCGCCGCGACAATGGTCGACATTCCGCTTCTCAGGCTGCTGAGCGGCTTTTCGCAGGGGCATGACTACAGCTATTCGCTCACGACCGACGACTCCACGGTCGCCGCGGGACAGGTGATGTCCATTTCGGCGCAACTGCTGCGCGCGCCCGAATTCCTGCACTTCGACGGCTCCGCCGAGACCGACGGCAGCTTCAGCATCGTCTCCGGTTCGGGCGACGATACGCTGATCGGCGGCGCCGGCGACGACTATTTCCAGCCGAGGACGGGCGACGACATTGTCGACGGTGGCGGCGGCAAGAATCGCGTGTCGCTGGCGAGCGGCGCCTCGGGCGATACCGTCGATCTCAACCAGCAAGGCCATGCCCAGGACACCGGCGAGGGCATGGACACGCTGTCCAACATCCAGGACGTCTCCGGCGGGCCCCTCGACGACGTGCTGACCGGCGACGGCAACGCGAACTGGCTGTGGGGTCAGGGCGGAAACGACCGGATCGCGGGCAATGGCGGCGACGACCTCATCCAGGTCGGAACGCTCTCCGACACGATCGGCACCGATGTCGCCGATGGCGGCACGGGGACCAACACGATTTCGTTCGACTACGACCTTGCGACCGACCAGGAAGTCGAACCGGGAACCTTCGGCGCGCGCTTTTCGCTGGCCCTCCAGGGCAGCGAGCAATACACGATCCGCGACAACGTCACCGCGACGAATTTCGTCAACGTCATGGGCACCTTCGGCGACGACGTCCTGACCGGCGACGGCAACGCCAACGTGCTCTACGGTTCGGCCGGAAACGACGTGCTTGATGGCGGCGGCGGCGACGACACGCTCTATGGCGATCGTTCCTATCTCGGGAATGTCGATACCGACAGATTGGAAGGCCCGACTGGCGTCGTCAAAAACCCGGCCTCGCTCCTGGGCGCGCCGGGCGACGACATTCTCATGGGCGGCGCCGGCAACGACATATTGGACGGCGGCGACGGCAACGACACCGCGAGCTATGCCGATGCGACAAGCGGGGTGACCGTGAGCCTGGCGATCAGCGTGGCCCAGGATGTCGGCGGCGGCGACGGCAAGGACAAGCTCGTCAGCATCGAAACACTCCTCGGCTCCAGCTTCGGCGACAAGCTCACGGGCGGCGCGGGCAACGACACGCTGATCGGCGCGGGCGGCGACGACACGCTGAACGGCGGCGACGGCAACGACATCCTTTTTGGCGGCCTGCCTTATTCCGCCGGCCAAATGAACATGCTGGCGCTGGAGAGCGACGGCAACGTACCCGAGACCGGAGACAGCATGCAGCCGTCGATCACCGTGGACGGAACGCTGGTGGCGTTCGCGAGCGGCGCCTACGACCTCACGAGCGGCGCCTCGTACGGCGAAACGGAGATCTATCTGAAGGATCTGGCCACCGGCGCAATCACGCTTGTCTCCCAGACCGGCGGCACGGCATTTTCGGGCTCGGCCCATGGCCCATCGTTTTCGCCGGACGGCACGACGCTCGTGTTCTCCGGCTCGGACGGCACGCACAGCGGCATCTTCATCGACACGCTGGCTTCCGGTTCTCCGACTTTCGTTGCGGGCACCACGGGTGGCACGGCGCCGGTATTCTCGCCGGACGGCTCGTCGGTTTTCTTCCTGAGCACCTCGGCGCTCGCCGGCGGCGACACCAACGGCGTGAACGACGTCTACGAGAAGGATTTGTCTTCCGGCACCGTGACGCTCGTCTCGACCGCCTCCGACGGTTCGCAGGGCGACGGCGCAGCCACGGATTTTGCGCTTTCAGCCGACGGCACGAAAGTCGTCTTCATCAGCTATGCCGACAATCTCGTCGCGGGGGACAACAACGGCGCGTCCGATGTCTTCGTCAAGGATTTGTCCACCGGCGCCGTCACGCTTGTCTCCAGCGCGGCCGACGACACGCCGGGCAATGCCAGCTCCGGATTCGGAACGTCGTTCAGCGGCGCCGACCCGGACAAGCAGGCCACCTTTTCGCCGGACGGCAAGTATGTCGCCTTCACGAGCAATGCCACCAACCTGGTCGCCGGCGCGACCGCTTCGGAGTCCAGCATCTACCTGAAGAATCTCGACACCGGCGCGATCACGCTGGTTTCCGCTACGGCGGACGGCGTCGAGGGCGACTCCAGCTCCTTCAATCCGGTCTTTTCCCCCGACGGCCGATATCTGCTGTTCACCAGCGAATCCGACAATTTCATGCCCGGAAATCTCGATCACGCGGCCTATCTGTACATGAAGGACCTCCAGACCGGCGCCCTGACCGAGATTGCTCCGTCGGCCGCGGCCGCCGAGTTTTCCGCCGACGGCACCGAACTCGTCGTGAGCGGATACGGTGGGCAGCTGTTCCAGGATTCCGTCGAGGTCTTCACGATCGGCTTCAACAAGCTCGTGAACGACGGCAGCGATACGCTCAATGGCGGCGCGGGCGACGACGTGCTCACGGGCGGCGACGGCGACGACGTGATGCACGGCGGCGACGGCAACGACACGCTCGACATCCGCGATGGCGGCAACGATCGCGTGACCGGCGATGCCGGCGACGACCTGATCGCGGCAGGCGCGGCGCTGACGGCGGGCGATCGGATCGACGGCGGCAGCGGGTCGGATACGCTCGAACTGAAGGGCGACTATTCCAGCGCGCTCAATCTCGGCGGCCTGACCATGACCGGCGTCGAGACAATCAGGCTCGACGACGGCTATTCCTACAAACTCTCCACCAACGACGGCAATGTCGCCGCGGGCCAGTCTCTTACCGTGGACGCATCGGCGCTGTCCGCGACGAGCACCGCCAAGTTCAACGGCGCGCACGAGAGTGACGGAACGTTCAACCTCATCGGCGGCGCCGGCAACGACATCCTGACCGGCGGCAACGGCAACGATCTGCTGCAGGGCGGGCTTGGCGCCGACCGTCTCACCGGCGGCCCCGGAGCGGACACGTTCGTCTTCACCGCCGTCGCGGATTCCACCAGCCTCGGCCACGATGTGATCGTCGGATTCGACGGTGCCGCGGACAGGATCGGCGTTCCGGGCGCCGTAAGCGGCGTCGATGCGGCAGTCACCTCCGGTATGCTGCGGCAGGGTGGTCATTTTGACGGCGATCTGGCGGCAGCGATCGGCGCGGGACAACTCGCCGCCGGCCATGCGGTTGTGTTCACCGCCGATAGCGGGCCGCTGGCCGGCCATACCTACCTGATCATCGACGCCAACGGCGTGGCCGGATACCAGGCCGGCCAGGACTATGTGATCGAGCTCGCCTCGGCCACGAATCTCGGCTCGCTGTCGACGGCCAATTTCGGATGAACGCAGGGCCGGCCGTTCCGCATTGCGCGGGGCGGCCGGCCTTCAACCGGGCGGCGGCATCTGCCACACTGGCGCAATGACGATCTATGCGCTCGAGGGCATCGCGCCCGAATTCCCGCCCGGCGGCGAGTGGTGGGTGGCGCCGAACGCCACCGTCATCGGCCGCGTGCGGCTCGCGCGCAACGCCAGCGTCTGGTTCGGCGCGGTGCTGCGCGGCGACAACGACTGGATCGAATTGGGCGAGAATTCCAACATCCAGGACAATTCCGTCGTCCACACCGATCCGGGACAACCGGTGAAGATCGGCGCCGGCGTGACGGTCGGCCACAAGGTGATCCTGCATTCCACCACCGTGGGCGACAATTCGCTGATTGGCATGGGCTCCACGCTGCTCAACCGCTCGCGCATCGGAAGGAACTGCATCGTCGGCGCCAATTCCCTGGTCTCCGAAGGCAAGGAATTCCCCGACAACTCCCTGATCGTGGGGTCGCCCGCCCGCGTGGTGCGCCAGCTCTCCGAGCCGCAGCTCGCGATGCTGAAGATCTCGGCGAACGTTTACGTCGAGAACCACAAGCGCTTCCGCGCCGCCCTGAAGGCGATTTAGCCGCCCGCCTGCTGCGCCTGGGCGCGTACCGCGTCCTGCGGCCTGACCCAGATGCGGCGGATCCGGCTGTCGGCCTCGGGGCCGAAATTGAACCAGGCGGCCTTGTTGTGGGTGGCGTCGACCACGAACAGCACGTCGAGCTTGCCCAGTTTCTGGACCAGCAGGTTGCGCACCGCGTTGATCGGCTGTTCGGTGGCCAGGATCCAGGTCTGCGGCAGGATCGCGTGGGCGGAGCCGAGGTTGAAGATCTCCTCCTCCAGCCCTTGCGCCGAACGCGACTTCATGTCCGCCACGATGACGAAGTGGGACCGCTCCGGCTCGCCGGTCTCGGCGTCGCCGCGGCCGAAATTCGGCTGGGCGGCGGGCGCGGCGGCGGCCTGGAGGCTTTCCGCTTTCGCCTTGTGCTGCTGGAAGAGCGGCGCGAAGCAGGCCTCGTCGCCCGCCATGCGGAATTCGGTCTCGCCCGCGCGCGTGATCAGCGAATGGGCCGCCAGCCGTCCTTCGGCCACGAAGCCTTCCATCTGGGCTTCCGTGTAGGGCCCATAGGCGCGGCCTTGGACGTTGACGAACCAGGAGTCGGGCATTGCGGCATCCGCGGACGAATTCCTCCGGAAAACTAGGCGCAAATGGTTACCCAAGCCTTGCTTGCGGCGCGTCAAAGGCGACAAGCTGGCCGGGAAATCCGCCATTCCCGGAGGCTCCATGCCGCATTACGAATTCGCCAGGGTCGAGCGCGAGGGCAAGCTCACCGTCGTCACCCTCAACCGCCCGGAGGTGATGAACGCGCTGCATCCGCCGGCGCATTTCGAGCTGGCGCAGATCTTCGACGATTTCGCCGCCGATCCGGAACAATGGGTCGCCATCGTCACCGGCGCGGGCGCGCGCGCCTTCTCGGCGGGCAACGATCTCAAATACCAGGCGGGCGGCGGCAGGATGAGCGCGCCGCCGTCGGGCTTCGGCGGCCTGTCCAACCGCTTCGATTGCGACAAGCCGCTGATCGCGGCGGTCAACGGCCTCGCCATGGGCGGCGGCTTCGAGATCGCGCTGGCCTGCGACGTCATCGTGGCGGCGGACAGCGCGCAATTCGCGCTGCCTGAACCCCGCGTGGGTCTGGCGGCGCTGGCGGGCGGGCTTCACCGCCTGCCGCGCACCATCGGCGACAAGCGCGCGCTGGGCATGATCCTGACCGGCCGCCGCGTGAGCGCCGCGGAAGGCAAGGAACTCGGTTTCGTCAACGATGTCGTTCCGGCCGCGGAGCTGATGGCCGCCGCGCGCAGCTGGGCGGCACAGATGCTGGAGCTGTCGCCGATGAGCGTGCGCGCCTCCAAGCAGGCGGTGATGCGCGGCCTGGCCGAGCCTTCGCTCGCGGCCGCGCTCAAGGCCCAGCGAGACTACCCCGCCGTCGCCGCCATGTTCCGCAGCGAAGACTTCGTGGAAGGCCCGCGCGCCTTCGCCGAAAAGCGCGCGCCCCGGTGGAAGGGGAAGTAGCCTCCGCCGCGCGCCTCAGCGGAAATACCAGCGGCCGTCGCCTTCGCGGCAGGCGGTGCCGGTGCGGATGTGCCATTCGCCGTGGCGCCACACGCCTTCCTCGAAGTCGCGGCAGGTGTAGCCTTCGGAATCCTCGTACTCGCGCACCGGCGTGAAGTAGCCGTAGTTGCCGCGCGGGTTGCGCCATTCGTAGCGCTGGCCGATGGGGCCGTCGAAGCCTTCCTGGTAGACGGCGAAGGCATAGCGGCGGTCCTCGCAGGGCATGTCGCCGGCGATCTGGTTGCCCGCGATGCCGCCCAGCACCACGCCGCCCACCGTCGCCGCCGTCTTGCCGCCGCCGTGGCCGATTTGGTTGCCGATGACCCCGCCCGCGATGGCGCCCAGCACCGTGCCGGCGCGCGCGTTCTGGTCGTGGCAATCCTCGCCATAGTCGTAACCTTGCGCCGAGGCGGCGGTGGCGCCGAGCGTGAGCGCCAGCGCGCCCGCTGCAAGGGTGATGCGTATCGGCATGGCAGAGTCTCCTCTCTTCGAAATGTGGCCGGGAGTTTTGTGTTCGCAGCCTGAACCGTAGCTGAACGTTTCGACATGGAACTTTTCGTCCCCGCCGCCACGCTTTGGCAGGATGCTCGCGCAAGGCATTGAATTTGCTTGTCATGGGGCCTTCGGGGCCATGGCCGCATTTTGCCGGCCCGCGAGGGTTTGCAGACGGCTCCGGGTGCGTATTCTGGCGTCCCCGAGTCTCTCCCAAGGTCGTCCCATGCCGCGCTTTTCCCTGGCCGTCCTCGCCGCGCTCGTGCTCGTCTCCTGCGGCAAGACGCCGGAAAAGCAGCAGGCCGCATCCGCCCCGGCGGCGGTGACGGCGCAGCCCGCGCCGGATCCCGGCCCGGTTCCGCTGGGACCGCTTCCCCGCGTGGCGACGCCCACGCACTACCGCCTTGCGCTGACCATCGATCCCACGAAGCAGGGCTTCTCCGGACTCGCCGACATCGATCTGGCCTTCGCCAGCCCGGTGCGCACGCTTTACCTCCACGGACTCGGCCTCAGGGTGAAGAGCGTGGTGCTGAACCTGCCCAGGGGCGGCACGATCGCGGCGACCTACAAGGAAGTCGACAAGTCCGGCGTGGCCCTCGTCACCTTCGCGAAGAACGCGCCGGTGGGCGCGGCCACGCTCTCCTTCGTCTATGACGCGGACTACAACCGCTCGCTGGCCGGGCTCTACAAGGTGGTGGCGCGGGGCGATGCCTATGCCTTCACCCAGTTCGAGTCGATCGACGCGCGGCGCATGTTCCCCGGCTTCGACGAGCCCGGCTTCAAGTCCACCTTCGACATCACGGTCGTCGCGCCCGCGGGCGACAAGGTCATCGCCAACACGCCCGTCGTGAGCGACACCGGCGCCGGCAACGGCATGATGCGCTGGACCTTCGAGACCACCAGGCCGCTGCCGACCTATCTCATCGCGCTGGCCGTCGGCCCGCTCGACATCGTCGACATGGGCGACATCCCCGCCGACAAGTGGCGCGACCGTCCGCTGCATCTGCGCGGCATCGCCGCCAGGGGCATGGGCCCGAAACTGCAATATGCGCTGTCGCTGACCCCCGCCGTGGTGACGGCGCTGGAGAACTATTACGAGCTTCCCTATCCCTTCCAGAAGCTGGACATCCTGGCCGTGCCGGATTTCGGGGCGGGCGCCATGGAGAACGCCGGCGCCGTCACTTTCCGCGAGCAGCTCCTGCTCATGGACGCGGACGCGCCGCTCGACCAGAAGCTCACCAGCCTCGACGTGCAGGCCCACGAGCTCGCGCACCAGTGGTTCGGCGATTACGTGACGCCCGCCTGGTGGGACGACATCTGGCTCAACGAGAGCTTTGCCACCTGGATGTCGGGCAAGATCTCCAACATCGTGCGGCCCGACGGCGAGTTCGGCCGCGAGGGCCTGCGCAATGCGCTCAACGTGATGCGGCTGGACGAGCTGCCGAGCGCCCGCGAGATTCACAACGCGATCCGCACCCCCGACGATCTCGAGAACGCCTTCGGCGACATCACCTATTCCAAGGGCGATGCCGTGCTCTCGATGTTCGAGAGCTATGTCGGGCCCGAGGCGTGGCAGAAGGGCATCCACGCCTATCTGGTGAAGTTCGCCTACAGGAACGCCACGGCGCAGGACTTCATCGGCACCATCGCCACGGAGACCGGCCACCCGGAGATCGTGCAGGCCTTCGACAATTTCATCGACCAGCCGGGGGTGCCGGTGCTGACGAGCGAGCTGTCGTGCGGCCCCGCGGGCGCGGCGCTGAACGTCACCCAGGCGCCCTATGCCTCGGTCGGCATCGCCCCGGTGCTTCATACCTGGAACGTGCCGATGTGCGCGGCCGCGGACGGGGCCAGGACCTGCCAGATGATCGCGCCGCCCTCGACCGAGCTCATGCTGGGCGACAAATGCCCCAGGGCGGTTTTCCCGAACGCGGAAGGCGCCGGTTACTACCGCTTCACGGAGAACGAACAGCGCTGGGCCGCGCTGATCAAGGACGCGCCGAAGCTCGATGCCGCCGACCAGCTCACGCTGGTCTACGACCTCGACGCCGCCCTGCGCGCGGGGCAGGCGAGCGCGGCCGGCTATTTTGCGCTGATCCGCGCCTTGGCGCCCGCCGGATCGTGGGACCAGATCGCCAGCGACCAGAACAGGAGCTTCAGCACCCAGGACTCGCTGCACGAGATGCGCGTGAGCGGCGTGATCGATCCGGGCGCCTTGAACGCCTATCGCGGCTTCATCCGGAGGAATTTCGGCCCGCGGCTGAAGAAGCTCGGCCTCGCGGCCAGGCCGAACGAGCCGGTGGCGGATTCGCTCCTGCGCGGCAATCTCGTGCGGCTTCTGGTGGAAGAGGGCCGCGACCCGGCCGTGATCGCGCCGCTGGCGAAGGCGGCGCAGGCCTATATCGCCTCCGGCGGCGCGGACATGGGTGGGCTTCCGCCCGAGCTGCGCGAGGAGGCGATGCGTGCGGGCGTCTACGCCCTGGGCGCCCCCTTCGTCGACCAGCTTCTCGCCGCGCTCAAGACGTCCGGCGACGAGTATTTCGCCAAGTCGGTGATCTATGCCGTCGCCGGAGCCGACGACGAGGCCTCGCTGGACAAGCTGCTCGCGCTCTCGCTGACGGACGCGATCCGCATCGGCGACCTGCGCTACGTGATCCGCGATCTCCAGCGCGAGGATGCGGGCCGCAAGGCGCTGTGGACGTGGTTCAAGGCCAATTTCGACGCCATCGAGAACCGCGTCTCCGCCGAGGGCATGGCGTTCGCGCCGGGTATCTTCGCCTACGCCTGCGATGCGGCCTCGAAGGACGAGATGGACGGATATTTCGGCCCGAAGACCGGCGATCTGCAGGGACTGGCGCAGAGCCTGAGGCAGAACGACGACCGGATCGACCGCTGCATCGCCTTCAAGGCCGCCAAAGGCGCCGAAATCGACGCGGCGCTGAAGGCGGCGAAGTAACGCCGATCGGGCCCTCCTGCGCCCCGGTCCTGCCCGCGCTCATGGCCCGCGCGGCCGCGAGCCCGGCCACGAGCCCGGCCGCGTCAGGCCCACATCCCGCTACTCCGCCTTGTAGGGCTTGATCTTGTCCAGCAGGGCGACGTGTGCCTCGTGCAGCTCTTCGAGGTAGAGGAATTCGGTGGCATCCAGGCCCTCATCCCACATGGCCTTGCAGCCCTGGTACAGCGCGCCCTCTTCCTTCTTTCCCGGAATGGTCTGGACGTAGGAGATGGCGCCGTCGCCCACCTCGATCCCAATTGCCCAATGGTGCCAGCTCCACCAGTCCTCCAGATCGGTGCGGACCCAGAGCGTGTAGATGGTTTCGGATTTCGAGGGGACCAGGCCGTTTTCGAGCGCGGCGAGGGCGGCGAGCGCGCGCACGATCTTGCCTCGCGCCCGCGCGATTTTTTCGTTTCGGAGATCGATGCCGTCCCGCTCGCTGCCGGACAGGAAGGCGCAGGCCGATTTGAAATTGTCCGTGATGATTTTGAGAAGGCCGGTATGCTTCTTGTCCTCCTTGGTGAGGCTGCGGCCCAACGCCCACGGCCACGTCAGATCTTTCACCTGGCTGTAGCGGGCCTTTATCACCCGCTGGTAGATCGCGTCGGGCGTGGTCTTGCCGAGGTTGTTGTCCACCCCGCCCGTCAGCGCCCAGTTCCAGCAGGCCACGTCGGGAAAGTTCCCGGAGTCGGTGCCGGGCACGATATGGCTCGGCGGCCGCTTGGCGGTCAGCGGATAGCTCGCCATGACCTCGAGCTGCTCCTTGGAAAGTTTCGCCATGTCCGGTCCGTCCGCGCCTGGCCCCATGTTCTTGCCCGGTCTGGGACGCGCGCGCGGGCGGGCGTGTGAACGCCGCTTCACTTTTGCCGCAATTCCCCTGCTAGGATCGGCGCATGACGACACGGCGGGGTGTGCTCCGGGACCTGGCGATTGCCGTGCCGCTGCTGGCGGCGTGGCGGACGGGCGCGCTCGCGGCCACGGGCCGGGCGGCGCTGGATGGCTGGGCGCGCAAGGTCGTGGCGCTCAACCGCGGGCTCGCCGGCGGCGAGATGGGGCTTTCCTACTGGCAGGACTCCATCGCCGCGCTCAACGCTTCGGTGCCGGTGGGCGAAGTGCTGCGCTATCTCGACATCGACAGGCTGACCGCGCATTTCGGCTACAAGACCAGGCTCGCCGACACCGCGGAGGTGCATTTCCCCAGGCGTGTGGAGACCGGCGGCATCGCGCGGCCGTGGTTCATGCGCGTGTTCGCGATGCGCGAGGGCGGGGCCGTGATCCCGCACGCCCACAACAACATGGTGTCCGCGCATCTGGTCGTGCGCGGCAATTTCCATGCCCGCACCTTCGACCGCATCCGCGACGAGCCGGATCCGGACGGGCCGGATTCGAACGGGTCGGGGGCGCTGGTCCTGCGCCCGTCCATCGACCGGCTGATCGGCCCGGGCGAGATCGTCACCATGTCCGACGACCGCGACAATTCACACTGGCTGGTGGCGCAACGCTCGCCCAGCATGACCTTCGACATCGGCGTGGTGAACATCAGCGAGACGCGGACCTACGCGATCGCCGCCAACCAATACTCGATGATCTACGTCGATCCCACGCCGAAACCGCAGAGCGACGGCCTCATCCACGCCCCGGTGCTGAGCTTCGACGCGGCCGCGAAGAGGTTTGCCGGTTAGCTTTGATCGGGTTGCCGCTGGCAAAAATCAGTACGTCCTCGCCTTCGGCGGGATGTATTCCACTTCGTTCGACAGCGTGTAGGTGTGCACCGGGCGGTAATCGAGCGTCGCCCAGCCCTTGTCGTCCAGCCAGGCGAGCGTGTGCTTCATCCAGTGCGCGTCGTCGCGCCTGGGGAAGTCCTCGCGGGCGTGCGCCCCGCGGCTTTCCTCGCGGGTCACCGCGCCTTCGATGGTGACGATGGCCTGGCGGATGAGGTTGTCGAACTCCAGCGTCTCCACCAGGTCGGAATTCCAGATCATCGAGCGGTCGCTGACGGCGATGTCGGAGGCCTGCCTGTAGATGTCGTCGATCCGCTTGCGGCCCTTCCTGAGCGTGTCGCCGGTGCGGAATACGGCGGCGTCCTCCTGCATGGCGAATTGCATGTCGCGGCGGAGCATGGCGGTGGGCGTGCCGCCGCTGGCGTTGCGCAGGCGGTCGAGGCGGGCGAGCGCCGCATCGCCCGCGCCCCTGGGCAGGTCGGCATGGCCTTCGCCGGGCGTGATCGCCTTCGCGGCCTGCATGCCGGCCGCCTTGCCGAACACCACCAGGTCGATCAGCGAATTTGAGCCCAGCCGGTTGGCGCCATGCACCGACACGCAGGCTGCTTCGCCCACGGCCATCAGGCCGGGGATCACGGTGTCCGGATTGCCGTCCTTCAGCGTCAGCGCTTCGCCGTGATAGTTCGTGGGGATGCCGCCCATGTTGTAGTGGACGGTCGGCAGCACGGGGATCGGCTCCTTGGTCACGTCCACGCCCGCGAAGATGCGCGCGCTTTCGGTGATGCCGGGCAGCCGCTCGTGGATGATCCTGGGGTCGAGATGGGAAAGGTGCAGGTGGATGTGGTCCTTCTTGGGCCCCACCCCGCGCCCTTCGCGGATCTCGATCATCATGGCGCGGCTGACCACGTCGCGCGAGGCGAGGTCCTTGGCGTGCGGGGCATAGCGCTCCATGAAGCGCTCGCCCTCGGAATTGGTGAGATAGCCGCCTTCGCCGCGCACGCCCTCGGTGATGAGCACGCCGGCGCCGTAGATGCCGGTGGGGTGGAACTGGACGAACTCCATGTCCTGCAGCGGAAGCCCCGCGCGCAGCACCATGGCGTTGCCGTCCCCGGTCTGGGTATGCGCGCCGGTGCAGGAGGCGTAGATGCGGCCATAGCCGCCGGTGGCCAGGATCACCTTGTGGGCGCGGAAGCGGTGGATCGTGCCGTCGTCGAGGCACCAGGCCATGAGCCCGCGCACCGCCCCGTCCTCCACGATCAGGTCGAGCGCGAAATACTCGATGAAGAAGGTCACCTCCTGTTTCACGCACTGGCCGTAGAGCGTGTGCAGGATGGCGTGCCCCGTGCGGTCGGCGGCGGCGGCGGTGCGCTGGGCGATGCCTTCGCCGAAATGGGAGGTCATCCCCCCGAAGGCGCGCTGGTAGATCTTGCCTTCCTCGGTGCGGGAGAACGGCACGCCGAAATGCTCGAGCTCGTAGACGGCGGCGGGCGCGTTCTTGCAGAGATATTCGATCGCGTCCTGGTCGCCCAGCCAGTCCGAGCCCTTGACGGTGTCGTACATGTGCCAGCGCCAGTCGTCCTCGCCCATGTTGCCGAGCGCGGCCGAGATGCCGCCCTGCGCCGCGACGGTGTGGGAGCGCGTCGGGAACACCTTCGTCACGCAGGCCGTCTTGAGGCCGGAATTGGCGCATTCCAGCGTCGCGCGCAGCCCGGCGCCGCCCGCGCCCACCACGACGACGTCGAAGGTGTGATCGGTGATCGGGTAGGCGGTCATACGACGATCCTCAGAAGCGCGACGACGCTGACCACGCCGACCAGGATGGCGAAGCCGCGGTTGAAGATGATGGCGGCGATCTTGAGGCCGGTGTGATGGATATAGTCGTCGATCACCGACTGCAGCCCGATCTGCATGTGGTAGAGCAGGATCACGATGAACACGCCCATCAGCGCAGCATCGATCGGGTGCTGGAAGAAGGTGGTGACATCGAAGCTCTGCGCGCCGACGAAACGGAGCGCCGAGACCGCGAACCAGATCGCCAGCGGGATCAGCGCCACCGCCGTGATGCGCTGGCGCCAGAAATGCGTGGTGCCGGAATGCGCGGCGCCCAGGCCCTGCACGCGGTGAAGGGGCGTTTCCAGGCTCATACCCGCGCCCCCGAAAGGTGGAAGGCGTAGGCGAACACCGCCACCGCGATCAGGATCGAGAGCACGTAGACCAGCACGCCCGTGGTGTTGGCGGCGGGGAGCGAGAAGCCGTAGCCGAGGTCCCACGCCAGGTGGCGGATGCCGTTGAGCAGGTGGAACGTCAGCGCCCACACGAATCCGAACAGCACCAGCCAGCCCAGCGGCGTGGCGGCGGCATGCTGGAACACCGCATAGGCGTCCGGCCCGCTCGCGGCCGCGATCAGCCACCAGGCGAGCAGCAGCGTGCCGGCCGCCAGCGCCATGCCGGTGACCCGGTGCGTGATCGAGGCGGCCATGGTGACCTGCCAGCGGTAGATGGAGACGAAGGGCGAAAGCGGGCGGTTGGTGGCTCGCGGGCGATGCGGGTTGTCCGCCATGATATCCTTGCGGGGGATGGGGAAATCGGGCGCAAGTTTAGGAGGGTGCCCGCGCCAGTCAACTCGCGGTTTTGCCGCGCCCGAGAGCCCGATTTCGCCGCGCTCAGATGAAATCCGACAGGACAGATGGGCGAGGTTGGTGCGTCCACGAGCCGAATCACGAGATCGAATCCCGGCTGGTGGCCCGCGGCGCGGTTGCGACCGATGACGTTCCGGGCCCGGATCGGCGATGCTAGGGTTGGCCGGGCTGGCGGGACAAGTTTCGATGGCGGGCGGCGGGGGGATAAAGCCCTGGCAAGGGACTGTTTCCGAAACGGAATCGGCCGCGGTCCTGCTCGCGATCCCGATCCTTCTCTCCATCGCGATCTGGAACGGATTCCCCATCGTCTTCTACGACAGCGGCGCCTACCTGCTTCAGGGCCTCGGTGGCGTATTCATCGAGGAGCGCTCGCCGGTCTATTCGCTGTTCCTGCCGCTGACGCTGGCGCCCGTGAGCCTGTGGCTGACGGTGGGCGCGCAGGCGGCCATGACGGCGTTCGTGATGGCGGAGACCGCGCGCGTGCTGGCGCCGGGGCTGAAGCTTCTTTCGTTCCTCGCCGTCGTGGCGGCGCTTACGGTCGTCACCGGGTTGCCGTGGTACGTGGCGCAGATCGAGCCGGATGCGTTCACGGCGATCCTGATCCTCTCCTTCTACCTCCTGCTGTTCCATTCGCGCGCGCTGTCGCGCGGGCGGCGGATCGCGCTGTTCCTCGTCGCCGCGCTCGCCATCGCGTGCCATCCCTCGCACATGGTGATCGCCGCGGGCCTGATCCTGGCGGCCGCGATCTACCGGCTGGTCGTGCGCCGCGCGGGCGCGGGCTGGCCGGTGGCGCATCCGGCGCTGCCGGTGCTGAGCCTCGTCCTCGGCCTCGTCACGATCGTGACGGCGAATTTCGGCTACACGCGCGAGGTGTTCCTCAGCCGGGCGGGGCCCGTCTTCGTCTTCGCGCGGCTGGTGCAGGACGGTATCGTCATGCGCCTTCTGGAAGACACCTGCCCGCAATCGCACTACCGCCTCTGCGCCTACAAGGACGAGCTGCCGCGCACCGCGGACCAGTGGCTGTGGGACAAGTACACCCCCTTCAAGGAGCTCAAGGGCTTCGCCGGCACCACCCAGGAATCCGAACGCATCATCTTCGATTCGCTCCGGCGCTACCCGCTGATGCACCTGCGGACCGCGCTGGCGGACACCTGGCGGCAATTTTCGCTGTTCCGGACCGGCGACCAGCTCGAGCCGCAGGAATGGGCGCTCTATCCCATGTTCGAGGATTTCGTGCCCCGCCAGGTCGAGGCCTACATGTCCGCCCGCCAGCAGCGCGGCGCGTTCGATTTCGACGTCTGGAACGACATCCATGTGCCGGTGGGCTGGGCCTCGCTCGTCCTGCTCGCGGCCCTGCTCGCCTGGGCCCTGGCGACGGGGCGCCACCGGCAGACGGTGTTCCTGGGTTTCGTGCTGGTCGCGCTGCTCGGGAACGCCGCGGTGTGCGGGGCATTGTCGAATCCGCACGACCGCTACCAGTCGCGCGTGGTGTGGATCGCGCCCTTCGCGCTGGCGCTGTCGGCGGCGCGCTTGCGGCGGCCTCTCGAATCCGGCACTTAAGGCCCCGATGAGCCCCAAAATCCGCATCGCGCCGTCGATCCTCTCCGCCGATTTCGCGCGGCTGGGCGCGGAGATCGAAGCGGTGGAGAAGGCGGGCGCCGACCTCATCCATGTCGACGTCATGGACGGCCATTTCGTGCCCAACATCACCATCGGCCCGGCCGTGGTGAAGGCGCTGAGGCCGCATGCCAAAAAGCCGTTCGACGTGCATTTGATGATCTCGCCCGTCGATCCCTATATCGAGGCGTTCGCGGAGGCGGGCGCCGATGGCATCACCGTGCATCCCGAGGCCGGGCCGCACATCCACCGCACGCTCCAGCTCATCCGCGCGCTGGGCAGGAGGCCGGGCGTCGTCCTCAATCCCGGCACGCCGATCGACGCCATCGACAACGTGCTCGACCTGGTGGACCTGGTGCTCATCATGAGCGTCAATCCCGGCTTCGGCGGCCAGAGCTTCATCGAAAGCCAGTTGAGGAAGATCGAGCAGGCCGCGGAACGCATTGCCAGATCCGGCCACGAGATCGCGCTGGAAGTGGATGGCGGCGTCACGCCGGAGACGGCCGGGCGCTGCATCGGCGCCGGCGCGAACGTGCTCGTCGCGGGAACCGCCGTGTTCAGGGGCGGGCCGGGCGCCTACGCCGCGAACATCGCCGCCTTGCGCGGCGCGCGCCCGCAAGCGCCGTCACTCGGATGAGCGGCGCGAAGCGGCGCCGTCCCCCGGTCCGGCTGTGGCCGGAAATGCTCCGCGAAGCGCTGCGCCGCGCTGCCACGCCCCTGCGCGTGCTGTGGCGGCGCAACTGGTTCTACCGCCGCCTGCTGAAGGGCCGCATGCCGGACGGCGTGCGTTTCCACCCGCATGACGCGCTTCCGCGCCGTCTCGACGACGCGGACATGATGCTGCGCGGGCGCTACCGTTTCGCGGGCCAGACCGTCGACAAATCCCGCGGCTCGATCTTCGACGCGCGCCCGCCCACCCGCAACTGGGCGGACGCGCTCAACGGCTTCGAGTGGCTTCCCCCGCTGGCGGCCGCGGGCGGCGAGCCGGCGCGCGATCTGGCCGCCATGCTGATCACCGACTGGATGGCGCACAACCCGCGCTATTCCGAGCCGGCCTGGCTGCCGCATGTGGTGGCGGCGCGGCTGGTGCACGTGTTCGCCCATGGCCGCTTCGTGCTGGCGAACTCCGACGTGCTGTGGCGCTCCAGGCTGCTGGTCTTCCTGCGCGAGCAGTCGCGCCTGCTCGCCCGCGTCGCCGGGGAGGCGCCGGACGGGCTGCCGCGTTTCGAAGCCGCGGCGGCGCTGGCGCTCTCCGGCGCCTGCCTGGACGACAGCAACCGGCGCCTGCACTCGGGCCTCGAGCGGCTGGAGGAAGAAGTCGGGCGCCAGATCCTGGCCGACGGCGGCCATGTGAGCCGCTCGCCCGAGGCGCTCGCCACCGCCTATCGCCACGTCGTCATGGTGATGGACGCGCTCACCGCCACCGAGATCGGCGCGCCGCAATGGCTGCGCAGCGCGCACGACCGCATGGCGCCCATGCTGCGCTTCTTCCGCCATGGCGACGGGGCGCTGGCGCTGTTCAACGGCGGGCGCGAATGCGACCCCCGCATGATCGCGGGGCTGCTCGCGCGGGACGACGTGCGCGGCCAGCCCTTCGCCTATGCGCCGTACTCGGGCTACCAGCGGCTCGCGGCCTCGCGCGCCGTCGCCATCCTCGATTGCGGCAAGCCGCCGGAAGGCGCCTTCGCGGCGGACGCGCATGCCGGGTGCCTGTCGTTCGAATTCAGCTCGGGCGCGCAGCGGATCGTCACCAATTGCGGCTCGCCGGCGGACGCGCAGTCGGGCTGGGACAGCGCGCTGCGGGCCACTGCCGCGCATTCCACCCTCACGCTGGAAGACACTTCGTCGGCCTGGGTGCTGCCGCCCGGCCGCGCCCGCGACCTGCTGGGCGCCCGGCTCATCGGCGGGCCGCAAGCCATCGTCACCTCGCGGCTGGAGACGCCGCAGGGCTGGGCCGTGGATGCCAGCCACGACGGCTACCTGCGCGAGTTCGGCATCGTGCACGAGCGCCGCGTCGTGCTGGGCAGCCGCGGCGAGATGCTCGTGGGCCTCGACCGCCTGGTGCCGAAGGGGCAGGGCAAAGCCAAGCGCGCGCTGAGCTTCGCTTTGCGCTTCCACATCCACCCCGACATCCGCGTCTCGCCCTCGCAGGGCGCGGGCGTCCTGCTCAAGCTCGCCAACGGCGACGGCTGGCGCTTCCGCTGCCAGGGCGCGCCGCAGATCGAAGAAAGCATCTATCTCGGCGCCGAGCCGGTGCGCCGCGGGGAACAGCTCGTCGTGACGGGAACGGTGAAGGACGCGCCCGCGGAAGTGGGGTGGGTGTTCGAGCAGATGTAGCGCTGTCGTCGCGTCCGCGGCGGCATAAGCGCTTCCCGTCCTCCGTCGCCGGCGCAGGGCGGGCGGGAACGGCCCCGGCCATGCCATCACCGCAAAATGTCGCGCGGCCGCCCCAACCCCGCCGCGATTGCGCCTTGATGGGGGGCGAGCGTTCGCGCCGTCCCGGGGAGGGGATCGCATGACCGCGAACGAGAACACCGCGCCGGCGCCGTCGAGGCTGCGCTCGCCGGGCTTCAAGCTTTTCATCATCGGGCTGCTGACCGTGCTGATGGCGGTGCCGCTGCTCTTCATCGAGCTGGCGCTGAACGACCGCGAGGAGCGCGCCAGCGAGGCGGCGCAGGACATCGCCCAGGGCTATGGCGGCGCGCAGACCGTGGCGGGCCCGATCCTGTTCGTGCCCTACGAACTCACCACCACCAGCATCGTGGACGGCCGCACGGTCGAGAGCACGCAGGCCTACACCGCCGCGCTCCTGCCTTCGACGCTCGATCTCGACACCGGCGCGCCGACCAGCACGCGGGCGCGCGGCATCTTCGAGGTGCCGGTCTACCGCGCCGCCGTGCGCATGAAGGCGTTCTTCGACAGGGACTCGCTGGCGGCGCTCACGCCGCAGGGCGCGAGCGTGCTGTGGAAGGACGCCTATGTCGCGGTGATGGTCAGCGACGTGCGCGGCCTCACCGGCAACGTCACCATGCAGGTCAACGGCAAGTCCGCCGCCTTCCAGCCCGGCGTGGGCGTGGACGGCTCGGCCGCTCCGGGCATCCACGCGCCGCTCGATCTCGACGCGCCGCCGGACGGGCTCTCGCTGGTCTCGGACATCACGCTGCGCGGCTCGCGCGAGCTGAACTTCGCCGCGCTCGGGCGCCAGACCACGGCGCGGCTGGTTTCCGCCTGGCCGGATCCGAGCTTCTCCGGCGTCTTCCTGCCCAACACCCGCACCGTGACGGCCAAGGGCTTCGACGCCGTGTGGAACGTTCCCTACCTGGCGCGCGGCTACGGCCAGAGCTTCGGGGCGCCGGAGACCGCGCTCAACACCGCGGCGAGCGCGACCTTCGGGGTGAAGTTCTACCAGCCGGTGGATTTCTACCAACTGGTCCAGCGCTCGCTGAAATACGCGATCCTGTTCGTGGGGCTGGCGTTCCTGGTGTTCTTCGTGTGCGAGACGATCATGGGCCGAAGGCTGCACGGCGCGCAGTACGCGCTGATGGGCGCCGCGCAGGTCCTGTTCTACCTGCTTTTGCTCTCCTTCGCCGAGCATATCGGCTTCGCCTGGGCCTACGCCGTGGCGGCCGCAGCCACCGTCACGCTGACGGCGCTCTACGCCATCAGCCTGTTCGCCGGCCGCGCGCGGGCGGCGATCCTGTTCGCGGTGCTGGCCGCGCTGTACGGGCTGCTCTACGTGCTCCTGGTGCAGGAGGACTACGCGCTCCTGATCGGCGCGCTGGTGCTGTTCTTCGCGCTGGGCGCGACCATGTACACCACGCGCCGGCTCGACTGGTCGCGCATCGCCCCCGAGCCGGCGGGGTAGGCGGCCCTCCGGGCGGGGACGCGATCCGGGCGGCCGGGTCGCGCCTGCCGCCGTCTTGAGGCGGGCGGCCTCAAACTGTATTCCGGCACTGGCATGGCAGACGCGAATCTCTTCGGCGACACCATCCCGATGCTCGAGCAGGCGGGCCGCGCGGCGCTGGCGCGCATCCTGTCGCCGCCCTTTGCCTTCCAGGCGATCCTGGTCGTGGCGGTGGCGATCCTGGGGATCCTGCTGCGCGCGCCCGTCCGCCACCGGCTGACGCAGTTCGTCTATCTCGTCTTCCCCAAAGCCTGGGGGCCGCCGCTCGCGCGCGCCTTCGGCTCGGTGGCCGCGCCGCTGTTCTGGCTGGCGGTGCTGTTCCTGGCCGAGCTCGCGGCCGAGGCCATGGGCTGGCCCTTCGGGCTGGTCAACGCGGCCGTGGCGCTGCTCGCCGCCTGGGTGAGCATCCGCATCCTGTCCCACACGGTGAGGAGCCCGTTGTGGTCGGGCACGATCTCCGTGGTGGCGTGGAGCATCGCCGCGCTCAGCATCCTGGGCCTGCTCGGCCCGGTGAGCGCGGAGCTGGATGCCTCGGCGATCCATCTGGGCAATCTGCGCATTTCCGGCCTGGTGCTGGTGCGCGCGGTGTTCCTGCTGGCGGCGCTGCTGTGGGGCACCGCCGTCCTGCGCGCGTTCCTGGAGCGGCGCATCGTGCGCACCGCGACGCTCACGCCCTCGATTCAGGCCCTTCTGGTCCAGTGCGTCCGCATCGTCCTGCCGGCGCTCGCGATCGTCGTCGCGCTGGCCTCCGTCGGCGTGGACCTGACGGCGCTGACCGTGCTCTCCGGCGCGCTGGGCATCGGCGTGGGCCTCGGCCTGCAGCGCACGGTGGCCAATTTCGTGGCGGGACTGTCGCTGATCCTGAGCGAATCCATCCGGCCCGGCGACATCATCGAGTACCAAGGCAGCTACGGCTGGGTGACCTCGATGAGCGCGCGCTATGTCGGCCTGCGCACGCGCGACGGCATCGAGTACCTGGTGCCCAACGACTATTTCCTCGAGCATGGGGTGGAGAACTGGTCGCACAGCGATCCCAAGCTTCGGCTGCGCGTTCCCGTCGGCATCGCCTATGAGAGCGACCTCGACCTGGCGCGCAAGCTCTGCGTCGAGGCCGCCAGGGCCGCGCCGCGCGTGCTGGAGCGGCCGGAGCCGGTGTGCCTGCTCACCGGCTTCGGCGACAGCTCGGTCAATCTCGAGATCCGCGCCTGGATCGAGGACCCGCGCAACGGGACCGGCAACGTCAGGAGCGACATCCTGCTCGGCGTCTGGGCGCGCTTCCACAAGGCGGGGATCGTGCTGCCCTTCCCGCAGCGCGACGTCCACATCGTCCCGCCGCCCCAGGCGTAGCGTCGCGTTGCCACCCCCTGAGCGCCCTGCTAAGCACGCAACGGCTCGAAACCCGGGGATTCCATGGCCCAGTTCCGCCTGCCCAAGAACAGCCGCGTCACGAAGGGCAAGGTGTGGCCGCAGCCCACCACCGCCAACGGCAAGAAGCCCAGGCACACCAAGGATTTCCGCGTCTACCGCTACGACCCGGACAAGGACGCGAACCCGCGGCTGGACGTTTATCGCGTCGACCTCGACGCCTGCGGCCCCATGGTCCTGGACGCGCTCATCAAGATCAAGAACGAGATCGATCCCACACTGACCTTCCGCCGCTCCTGCCGCGAAGGCGTGTGCGGCTCCTGCGCCATGAACATCGGCGGCGGCAACACGCTGGCCTGCACCAAGGCGATCTGCGACATCTCGGGCTCCGTGCCGGTCTATCCCCTGCCGCACATGCCGGTGGTGAAGGACCTGGTGCCGGACATGAACAATTTCTACGCGCAATATTCCTCGATCCAGCCCTTCCTGCAGACCAAGTCCCCCGCGCCGGAGACGGAGTGGAAGCAAACGCCCGAGGACCGCGCCAGGCTCGACGGCCTCTACGAGTGCATCCTGTGCGCCTGCTGCTCGACCGCGTGCCCGAGCTACTGGTGGAACTCCGAGCGTTACCTCGGCCCGGCGGCGCTGCTGCAATCCTACCGCTGGCTGGCCGACAGCCGCGACGAGATGACGGGCGAGCGGCTGGACAATCTCGAAGACCCGTTCCGCCTCTACCGCTGCCACACCATCATGAACTGCGCCCAGACCTGCCCGAAGGGCCTCAACCCCGCCAGGGCCATCGGCGAGATCAAGCAGATGATGGTCAAGCGCGGGGTCTAGGCCGCGTAGCTCGCCGGATCGAGCGCGAAGGCGAGGCCGCGCATCGGCTCGCCGCGGTGGCGCGCCTGGGCGTTGGCGCGCGCGGCCTCGCGGTAGAGCGCGAGCGCATCGCGCGCCTCCATCCGGCCGGTGTCGATACCGAGGTGCTCCTGAAGCAGCTCCACCCTGAGCGCGCGGACGAAATCCTCGTCCCAGATCGCCGCGTTCAGCTCGGTGTCGCCGAAGAACGAGCGGGAGGCGATGTTGCAGGAGCCGATGGTCGCCCAGCAATCGTCCACCAGCATGATCTTGTCGTGGATGTAGACATGCGCGCCCGTGCGCGGGCTGGCGATGCCCACCAGCGCGAAATTCGGATGCTCGCCCAGGGAAGCGACGAGCGCGCGAAGCGGCGCCGCGCGCGCATGCCGCATGCCTTCGACCACCTGCGCCTCCGGCGTCGCGGGGCAGAGGAACACGACGTCCACGCCGCGCGCCAGCGCCGCCTTCAGCCGCTCGACGATGTCGGCGGAGAGGACGTACTGGTCCTCGACATAGATCGCGGACCTGGCTGCGTCGATCGCCTTCACGTACTGGTCGAAGATCGAGAATTCGCCCTTGGCGATGGGAAGCGGCCTGCCGCCCGGCGTCGCGGTCTCGTCGCTGTAATGCCCGGCGCGCACGGTGCGCTGCATCTGGACGATGGCGTTCCCGCGCGCGGGCGAGGCGGTGGTGGGGAAGGGCAGGTCGCCGCCGGGGCCGGAATTCGGCCACGCGCCGCGCTCGAGATGGCGCTCGCTGGCCTCGTTCCAGCGTTGGACGAAATTGTGGTGCACGTCGGTGGCGCTGGGCCCCCGGATCTCGAGATAGACGTCGTGGGTGTGGCGGCCGTCGCGGTTCGCGTGGCCCGGCGCGCAGACGGAGGACGGCATGAGATTGATCCCGCCCACGAATGCGGTCTCGCCCGGCTCGCCCGCGTCCACCAGCCAGCTTTTCTGGTGCTGGCAATAGGTCTTCTGCCCGCGGTCCCAGCGCGCGAGAAATTTCGATCCGCGGCTTTCCAGCCACGCGTGCTGCTCGGCGGTTCCGAAGAAGTGCTCGTCCTCCGGCACGTGCTCGGTGCGCCAGAAGATCGCCCGCACGTCGATCCCGCGCGCCCGTGCCCTGTCCAGGACGTCGAACAGGCTGCCGTGGCCGCCCGGCATGCGGAAATCCATGTCGTGGAACGCGATCGTCGCCCACACGCTCTTCTTCGCGCCCTCCACGGCCTCGCAGATGCGCCCAAACGCGGCCTCCCCGTCGACCAGCGCGCGCAGGCGGTTGCCGCCGCGGACGGGATAGGAGCCGGACTCGACGCTGGGAATGTGGGAGGGCAGGGCGACGCTCATGCCGCCGCGCGCGCCAGCGAGCGCACCGCCCTGCGGTGCATCACATGGTACGCGACCGAGCTCGCCGCGCGGGTGACGCGGCCCTGGGGATTGGCGCCGCACGCCTTCGCCGCCATCTGCACCAGCTTCCTCACATGGTGCGGCCGGTAATGGATCATCGCCGCGCCGGTATAGGCGCTGGCGCATTTCACGCGGTCGTAAGGCGCGCCCGGCGGAACGTTGGCGGCGTAGTAGGCATAGGCCAGTTCGTCGTCGTCGGACTCCACCGCGCGGGCGATGGCGACGGACAGCTTCTTCCACAGCGAAAGGTCGGGCTCCGGCTGCGCCTGCAGCGTGTCGTAGAACAGCTTGTAGTGCCGGAACTCGTCGGCGGCGATGCGGCCGCAGATTTCCTTCAGCACCGGCTCGTCCGTGGCGTCGCGCAATGCGGAGTAGTAGGAGGAGGTGCCGCATTCCACCACGCAGCGGGCGATCATCTCGCCGCGGCGGCTGCCGCGCACGGACACCGTCTTGTCGCTCCTGAAATGGTCGGGCCTGTAGCCGGCCTGGAAGCGGGCGAAGGCGGCGTCGAAATCGAACGCCGGATCGGCGAGCCGGGCCCAGCGGCCCAGCGCCTCGCCGTGCTGGATCTCCTCGCGGCCCCACTTCTCCAGCGCGGCCATGGTCTCAGGCCCGTCGCCGGCGAAGACGCGCTTGAGGTAGACCACGTAGTCGGGCGCCGCGTATTCGACCAGCGAGGCGGCCTTGACCGCCCGCAAAAGCCCGGGATCGACCCGGGACGCGTCGAAACGCGCCCACCGGATGTCCTCCAGCGTCCAACCCTCGCTATAGACGGTTCCTTCGGCCATCTCCTTGCCCAATCGAAGCGGCAACGCATTATACCAAGCGTGGTTGCCGCGATGGAACCCGCCGGGAGCCTTAAGAATTCGTCAGGGGAGGCGGATTCGCCGCCCGGCGCGGCGCGGCGGCCACAGATGGCCGGGCCGGGGCGTCAGAACGCCGCGCGGACCAGCCTGAGGTCGTGCAGCCGGTCGTTGACCCGGGCCCGCTCGGCGTCGGTCCTGGCGGCGATCAGGTCTTCCTCGGTGTCCTTGATCCGCTGGTCGATGACGGCGATGTCGAGTTCCGTCATCGGGATGGCCTCGTCGGCCAGCACGGTGATCTTGTCCGGGTTCACCTCGGCGAAGCCGCCGCGGATGAAGTACTTGCCGTCGGCCCTGTCGCTGCCGGTGACGTCGATCATCCCGGCGCGCAGGGTCGAGACCAGCGGCATGTGCCCCCGGATCACGCCCATGTAGCCGTCCGTGCCCGGCACGGTGACCATGTCGGCGCGCTCGGAGATGAGCAGCCGCTCGGGGGAAACGAGGTCGAAGGCGATCTTGTCGGTCATTATACTGTTCCTATCCTCCTTCGGGGCTCGCTGCGCTCGCACCTCAGGATGACGCTTGTATTGCTCTCGTCATGCTGAGGCGCGCGCCCTGGCGCGCCCCGAAGCACGAATACCTTACGCCGCTTCCGCCGCCATCTTCTGGGCCTTGGCGACGGCGTCCTCGATGGTGCCGACCATGTAGAACGCCGCCTCGGGGAGGTGGTCGTACTTGCCCTCGACCAGCTCCTTGAAGCTCTTGATGGTGTCTTCCAGCTTCACCGAGATGCCTTTCATGCCGGTGAACACTTCGGCGGCGAAGAACGGCTGCGACAGGAAGCGCTCGACCTTGCGGGCGCGGGCCACCGTGATCTTGTCGTCTTCCGAGAGCTCGTCCATGCCCAGGATGGCGATGATGTCCTGCAGCGACTTGTAGCGCTGCAGCATCTGCTGCACGGCGCGGGCGGTGTCGTAATGCTCCTGGCCGACGACGCGCGGATCGAGCAGGCGCGAGTTGGAGTCGAGCGGATCCACCGCCGGGAAGATCGCCTTCTCGAACACCTGGCGCGACAGGACTGTCTGCGCGTCCAGATGCGCGAACGAGGTGGCGGGCGCGGGGTCGGTCAGGTCGTCGGCCGGCACGTAGATGGCCTGCACCGAGGTGATCGAGCCCTTGGTGGTGGTGGTGATGCGTTCCTGCAGCGCGCCCATGTCGGTGGCCAGCGTCGGCTGGTAGCCCACGGCCGACGGGATGCGGCCGAGAAGCGCCGACACCTCGGAGCCCGCCTGGGTGAAGCGGAAGATGTTGTCCACGAAGAACAGCACGTCCTGGCCCTGGTCGCGGAAATGCTCGGCGACCGTCAGGCCCGTGAGGCCGACGCGCGCGCGGGCGCCCGGCGGCTCGTTCATCTGGCCGTAGACCAGCGCGCACTTGCTGCCTTCCGTCGAGCCCTTCTTGGGATCCTTGTTCACGCCGGACTCGATCATCTCGTGATAGAGGTCGTTGCCCTCGCGGGTGCGCTCGCCGACGCCGGCGAACACCGAATAGCCGCCGTGGTTCTTCGCCACCGCATTGATCAGCTCCTGGATGAGCACGGTCTTGCCCACGCCGGCACCGCCGAACAGGCCGATCTTGCCGCCACGCGCGTAGGGCGCCAAGAGGTCGATGACCTTGATGCCGGTGACGAGCACCTGCGCTTCCGTCGACTGCTCGACGAAGGCGGGCGCCTCCTGGTGGATGGCGCGGCGCGTGGTGAACTTGACCGGGCCCGCTTCGTCCACCGGCTCGCCGATGACGTTGATGATGCGGCCCAGCGTGCCGTCGCCGACGGGCACGGAGATCGGCGCGCCGGTGTCGCTCACGTCCTGGCCGCGGACGAGGCCCTCGGTCGCATCCATCGCCACGGTGCGCACCGTCGACTCGCCCAGGTGCTGCGCCACTTCCAGGATCAGGCGCTGGCCGTGGTTCTGCGTTTCGAGCGCGTTCATGATCTCGGGCAGGTGGCCGTCGAACTGCACGTCGACCACCGCTCCCATCACCTGGGTCACGCGGCCCAGCTTGTTGCTGCTCGTCATCGCGTTCATTGTCGTTTCCTTCACGTCCAGAGCCGCCACCATGGGTGCCGGCGTTAGCATCTCTTGTTCACGCACCACGGCATAGGCCGCTTCAATCGTCATCGGCTCGCGTGGCGGAAGCTCTCCTGGCTTCGTGCGCCCACCGAACAATTCGCGGAAGAACCTCGCGATCCTTCCAATCCGTTCCCTCCAACCCATCACCCCCTCCCGCCAGCCTCGGCGAGGCTAGGGCGGTGCAGTGACGGTTCGTTGAAGCGAAATGGCTGCTAGGCGTCGACCAGACCAAGGCGGCGATTGATGTGCTCCAACTGCTGCTCCACGTGATCGAGCCGGCCGGTCTGGCTGGCGATCTGGACCTGCAGGTGGCCGATTGCTCCATGCAGGGAGCCCAAGGTGCTCTCTGTCGCGGTGTGCCTAGATTTAAAATCCAGGTTGTCCCGCTTCAGGTCGGCGATATCCGCGCGGATTGCGCGCAAGATTTCCAGCACCAGGTTTTCGGTCGCTTCGGTCATTGTGACCCTAGTCTAGCCCATTTCCCTCCAAAGTTGAAGTGCTTACTCCACTACCACCTAGAGCGCCTCCGCGCCCGAGATGATTTCGATCAGTTCCTTGGTGATCATGGCCTGGCGCGTGCGGTTGTACTGCAGCGTCAGCCGGTCGATGACGTCGCCCGCGTTGCGCGTGGCGGAATCCATGGCGCTCATCTTGGCGCCCATCTCGCCGGCCGCGTTCTCCAGCAACGCGTGCAGGATCTGGATGGCCACGTTGCGCGGCAGCAGGTCCTCGAGGATCTCGCTCTCGCCGGGCTCGTAATTGTAATAGCTGGCGTTCGCGTTCTCGGTCACCGGCGCCGGAATGAGCTGCTGCTGCGTCGGCTGCTGGCTGATGACGGAGCGGAACTTCGAATAGACGATCGTCGCCACGTCGAACTCGCCCTTGTCGAACATGGCGAGTACGCGGCCGGAGATCTTCAGCGCGTCGGCGAACCCGATGCTCTTCTGGCCCACGAAATCGACGGTATCGACGATCTGGGCGCCATATAGCCGCTTGAGCTGGTCGCGCCCCTTGCGGCCGACGCAGAGGATCTTGAACGCCTTGCCCTCGCTCTTCAGCGCCTCGATATGGCGCTTGGCCAGCCGGACGATGTTGGTGTTGAAGCCGCCGCAGAGCCCGCGGTCGGCGGTGCAGACGACCACGAGCTGGTTCTGGTCGCTGCCCGTGCCGGTCAGAAGCTTCGGTCCGCCCTGGGCGGCGCCCGATGCCTGCGAGGAGCCGCCCGCGAGATTGGAGATCACCGCGCTCATCTTCTCCGCATAGGGGCGCGCGGCCTCGGCGGCTTCCTGCGCGCGGCGCAGCTTGGAGGCGGCGGTCATCTGCATCGCCTTGGTGATCTTGCGGATCGACTTGACGCTGGCGATGCGGGTGCGGAAGGATTTCAGGCTGGGCATCGGCGGCTCATGCGTTTGCTGCCGGCGCGGCGAGGCGCGCGCGCAGGACCATGTGGGGATAAACCTGCTCCAGCGAGATCGCGTGCCTGGAGATCATCTCCTCGACCGCGCGGGTGGCGCCGGGGCAGGTGGGTTCGGTGGCGTCGTCGTAGACGATGTAGCCGCCGGGGGTCATCGCGTCCCAGGCGGTGTCCTGCGCGAATTGCACGGCGGAATGGAGCACGACGTCGATATGGGCGAGCGCGAAGGCGCCGGCCTTCTCGTGGACGCCGGGCACCGTGTCCTGGATCAGGCCCTTCACGAACTCCACATTGTCGAGGCCGTGCTGCTCGGCGGTGAAGCGGATGACGTCGAGGCTGGTGTCGGCGAAGTCGTCCGGCGGCGGCAGGTCGAGGCCCTCGCGGCCGTCCGGCATGCCCTCGAAGGTGTCGAGCGCGAAGACCTTCGCCCGGGGGTAGAGTTCCTTCAGCAGCGCGGCCATGAACAGCGCCGAGCCGCCGCGGAACGTGCCGTATTCCACGACGGTCTGCGACGGCAGGTCCCTGAGGAAGAACTTGATGAGCAGGAAGAGGTTCATCAGCCGCTCTTCGGTGCACATCGTCCGCACGGGGCCGAGCCGCGCCAAGGCGAGGGCCTTGCGGAACAGGGGATCGTTCCACACCCCCTCCGCCAGCGTGCCGTGCGCCAGCCCGGTGCCGCGCTGGTAGCCGTCGTAGGGGCAGCAGCCGCGGTCGATCACCCGCGCCATGTCGAGCGCCGGCAGCGCCGCAAGCGGCGTCGTCGGCGGCACGAAGCGCCGCTTCAGGTGATGGACCACTCTGTCCGCGAGGCCTGGCAACGTGTCGCTCCCTACGCGAAGCTCGCCGCGAAGGCGTCGAGCGCCGACTTGAGCTTGCCTTCCAGCTCCGGCGTGAGCTGCTTCTGGGTGCGGATGCCGTCGAGCACGTCCTTGTTCCTGGCGCGCACCGAGCGCAGCAGCTCGGTCTCGAAGCGGCGCACGTCGTTGAGCGCGAGCTTGTCGAGATAGCCCTTCACGCCGGCATAGATCGACACCACTTCCTCCTCGACCGGCAGCGGCGAGAATTGCGGCTGCTTGAGAAGCTCGGTGAGGCGCGCGCCGCGGTTGAGCAGGCGTTGCGTCGAGGCGTCGAGGTCGGAGCCGAACTGCGCGAAGGCCGCCATTTCGCGGTACTGCGCCAGCTCCAGCTTGATCGAGCCCGCCACCTGCTTCATCGCCTTGATCTGCGCCGAGGAGCCCACGCGCGACACCGAGATGCCGACGTTCACCGCCGGGCGGATGCCCTGGAAGAACAAATCGGTCTCGAGGAAGATCTGGCCGTCGGTGATCGAGATGACGTTGGTCGGGATGTAGGCCGACACGTCGTTGGCCTGGGTCTCGATGACCGGCAGCGCGGTGAGCGAGCCGCCGCCATTGGCGTCGTTCAGCTTGGCCGCGCGCTCGAGCAGGCGGGAGTGCAGGTAGAACACGTCGCCCGGATAGGCTTCGCGGCCCGGCGGGCGGCGCAGCAAGAGCGACATCTGTCGGTAGGCCACGGCCTGCTTGGAAAGATCGTCGTAGATGATCAGCGCGTGCATGCCGTTGTCGCGGAACCATTCGCCCATGGCGCAGCCGGAGAACGGCGCGAGGTACTGGAGAGGCGCAGGCTCGGACGCGGTGGCGGCGACGACGGTGGTGTATTCCATCGCGCCGGCGTCCTCGAGCGTCTTGACGATCTGGGCGACGGTCGAGCGCTTCTGGCCGATGGCGACGTAGATGCAATAGAGCTTCTGCTTCTCGTCGCCGCTGGCGTTGGTGAATTTCTGGTTGATGATGGTGTCGATGGCGATGGCGGTCTTGCCGGTCTGGCGGTCGCCGATGATCAGCTCGCGCTGGCCGCGGCCGATGGGGATCAGCGCGTCGACCGACTTGAGGCCGGTCTGCATCGGCTCGCTCACCGATTTGCGCGGGATGATGCCCGGCGCCTTGACGTCGACGCGGCGGCGCTCGGCGATGTTGGTGAGCGGGCCCTTGCCGTCGATCGGGTTGCCCAGCGCGTCGAGCACGCGGCCGAGCACGCCCTTGCCGACGGGCACTTCCACGATGGCGCCGGTGCGCTTGACCGTGTCGCCTTCCTTGATCGTGGAGTCCGAGCCGAAGATCACGACGCCGACATTGTCGTTCTCCAGGTTCAGCGCCATGCCCTTGATGGCGCCGGGGAACTCGACCATCTCGCCGGCCTGCACGTTGTCGAGGCCGTAGACGCGGGCGATGCCGTCGCCCACGCTCAGCACCTGGCCGACTTCGCTGACCTGCGCCTCGGCGCCGAAGTTCTGGATCTCGCGCTTCAGGATGGCGGAGATTTCGGCCGGTTGGATCTTCATGGCTCTGTTCCTGTTCCTTTGGTCCGTTCATTCGTCCTTCGGGGCTCGCTTCGCTCGCACCTCAGGATGACGCCTGTCGTCTCTCGTCATGCCGAGGGGCCGCGTCAGCGGCCCCAAAGCACTATGAGCCTCGCATCGCGGCGCGCATTCCCGAGAGCTTCGTGCGCAACGACGAATCGATCATGCGCGAGCCCACCTTCACGACGAGGCCGCCGAGAAGGGTGGGATCGACTTTCTCTTCCAGCCGCGCGTCGCGGCCGAGCCTGGACTTGAGCACGCGCTTGAGCTCGGCGATCTCGCCGTCCGCGAGCGGGCGGGCGCTGGTGACGGTGGCATCCACTTCGCCGCGCTGCCGGGCGACCAGGCCATGGAAGGCGCCGATGATGTCGGTCAGCGCGAACAGCCGGCGCTTGGCGGCGAGCAGCAGCACGAAGCGCACCGTGAGCGGCGCGGCCTCGACGGCGCGAAGCACCGCGTCGATGCCTTTCTTCTGTTCTTCGCGGGTGAAGACCGGGGCCCGGACCAGCCGGGCCAGGTCGGCGCTGCCGGCGATCAGCGACCTGAGCGTGGCGAAATCCCGCTCGACGGCCTCGACGGCGCGCTCTTCCTGGGCGAGCTCGAAAATCGCGGTCGCGTAGCGCCCCGCCAATCCGGAATTGTGAGCCTGATCCGCCACTCGCACCCCTCGTCCGTCGGGCACCGTCGCGGGGGGCTACGAGCCACGTTTCCGCGAGGGCCGGCGAGCTATAAGCTGTTGATTGAGCGAAGAAATTCACTCGCGACGGCGAATCTTAACACCGGCGCGCGGAGCACTTAGCATGGGGGAGGGTGCAGCGCAATAATGTTAGCCGGGGTGCGGTGTCGCGGCCGTGTCGCGACGCCGAAATGGCCGCGAGCAGGGCCGTGTCGAGCGTCACGAGTTCCAGATCCCGGTCGCGGGCGAGCCACAGATAGCTCGCGTCGTAAGCCGTTAGATTGTGGCGGGGCGCCATTGTTTCGCGAATTCGAAGGCGAGCAGCCGCGGCGCCGCCAGGATTTCGCCGGAAATGACCGCTGCGATCGCCGGGCCTTCGGGCTCTTCGAGCAAGACCGCGACGAGTGCGGAAGCGTCGATGACCTTCATTTCTTCGGCAAACCGTATCGCTCGTCGCGCATGCGGCGAATGATGTCCACGCTTCGGACATCGCCGGGCCGATAGAGCCCGCGCTCGCGCGCCCGCCTGGAAATCTCCTCGAGAAGCTCCTTGGTGAAGGCTCCGGGCCTGGCTTCGGGCGAACGGAATTCGCGCGCTTCGTCCTGCAGGCCGCTCCCGCCCGCGACGGACTGCTCCAATAGCGCCATCAGCTCGCCCTGCAGCGAGCGGTGGTTGCGCTTGGCGCGGGCACGCAGGCGATCGGCGATGGCGTCGGGGACGTCGCGGATGGAGAGGTTGACGGGCATTCCGGACTCCAGTGCCCTCAGAATATAGGCAAAATGCCTGCACTTTGCAACCTCCGGTCGAAGGCCGCGGCAACGGTCCCGTAACCACGCTCCTCAGCCCCGAATTAACGGCTGGCGCGCATGCTTTGCGGTGGGGATGAAGGGGCCGCACATGAAGATGGGGCGCATCGAGGGCATAGAGCGGGCGGGCCGGCCGGCCCGCGAGGCCATCCGGGAAGTCTGGCGCCTGCTCAAGCAGGGCATCGACATGCCCGCCAGCTGGGCGCCGGCCCTGCATGACGAGATCCGCGAGCTCGCCGCCCCGCACATGGCGGTGCTGGTCCACAAGCGGACGCGCATGGTCCAGGCGCTGCAGGACGAGCGCTGGGCCGGCGAGCTTGCCGACTTCATCGGCCGCATCGTGTGGCCGCATCTGTCCGCGAGCGGCAATCTCGGCGGCCGCGACAGGCATTGCCTGGCCGAACTGCTGGACGAGATCGTCGCCGCCGAACAGCGCGCGGCGGCCGGGGCGCCGTCTATCCCGCTGACGTCGCGCTTCGAGACAAGCTGGGCGACCTGACCGCCGGTCGCGGCGGCCCGGATTTCCCCGCCTGTTCGCAGGCGCCGTCGAACGCCGCGCGCGCGGCCTCGATGCGCGCGATGTTCTTCAGCGCCCAGTCGCCCAGCGCCGTGACCGGCGCGAGCAGCGAGCGGCCGAGCGGCGTGAGCGCGTAGTCGACCCGGGGCGGAATCGTCGGGAACACGGTGCGGGTGATGAGGCCGTCGCGCTCCAGCCCGCGCAGCGTCAGCGTGAGCATGCGCTGGGAGATGCCGCCGATCTCGCGCTTGAGCGCGTTGAAGCGCATCGGCTGGCGCCCCAGCCGCGTTACGATGAGGACCGACCATTTGTCCCCGATCCGGGCCAGCACGCCGGAGACCGCCCGGCAGTCCGCGGTGTCATGGATGTTACCCTGTTTCATCGGCGTGCCTTCTTGCGCCGGCGCCGGCCGGTCACCAGTCTGTTGTCGGTAACAAATGTAGTGCGGATTACCGTCCGTAACCAGCCTCAGGGAGACAGCCATGGCCCCGCGCCTGCAGACCGTCATCGCCTCCACCCGCCCCGGCCGCGTCGGCCCCGCCATCGCGAACTGGTTCCACGAATTCGCCCGGGCCCACGGCAAGTTCGACGCCGAGCTGGTCGACCTGGCCGCGTTCGCGCTTCCGGTGCTGGACGAGCCGCATCATCCCATGCGCCGGGAATACACCCAGGCCCACACCAGGGCGTGGAGCGCCAGCGTCAACGCGGCCGACGCGCTGGTGTTCGTGCTGCCGGAATACAACTTCTCCCCGCCGCCGAGCTTCGTGAACGCGCTCGATTACCTGTTCTGGGAATGGCAGTACAAGCCGATGGCGGTCGTCTCCTATGGCGGCGTGTCGGGCGGGTTGCGTTCGGCGCAGGCCGCGCGGCTGCAGGCTTCGACGCTCAAGATGATGCCGATCCCCGAAGGGGTGGCGCTGCCCAGCGTCTTCGCCCAGCTCAAGGACGGCCGGTTCGAGGCCAACAACCTCAACGAACAGGGCGCCGCGATGACGCTCAACGAGCTCCTCAAATGGAGCGACGCGCTGGCGCCGCTGCGCGCCCAGATCCGCGAGCAGACGAAATAGCGCCGCCCCGCGAACCACAGTCATGGAATTGCGGATTCATCCGCGATTGCAATGGCGCGCGAACGGCGCATGATGCCGCCGCTTTCGAGGGAGGTCGATCATGAAGGCGATATTGGCCGGCGGTGTCGTGCTCGCGGCGATGCTCGCGACGGTATTCGCGACGGGGGCCGACGCGTCGCTGTCCGTCGGCATGAAGGCGCCGGACTTCACGGCGCAGGCCTCGCTCGGCGGCAAGGAGTTCACCTTCTCGCTGAAGGACGCGCTGAAGAAGGGCCCGGTCGTGCTCTATTTCTACCCGGCGGCCTTCACCAAGGGCTGCACCATCGAGGCCCACGACTTCGCCGAGGCGACGGACCGCTTCAGGGCGCTGGGCGCCACCGTCATCGGCGTCAGCCATGACGACATCGCCACGCTGGACAAGTTCTCCCTCAGCGAGTGCCGCAGCAAGTTCGCCGTGGCCGCCGATCCCGGCCAGGCGGTGATCAAGGCCTACGACGCGGTGCTCAGGAAGGCGCCGCAATACGCCGACCGCACCTCCTATGTGATCGCGCCCGACGGCAAAATCGTCTTCGCCTACACCAACCTCGATCCGGA
Source organism: Rhizomicrobium sp. (assembly GCA_035499995.1). Taxonomy (GTDB): domain Bacteria; phylum Pseudomonadota; class Alphaproteobacteria; order Micropepsales; family Micropepsaceae; genus Rhizomicrobium. The sequence goes on from DATJXR010000042.1 coordinate 70,193, forward strand.
CGCCCATGTGGCGCTGACGATGCAGGCGGTGGAGGACTGGAACGACACGCACCGGCGCGGGCACTGAGCGCCGTTCCGCGACGGGGCCGCGAGCGTAAACGGGCGGTAAATTTTTCTGGCACGGCCCTTGCCAGTCATCGGCGCGGGAGAACCTGCGCCATGCTGGCAGAAGCCGCCAACGCAACGACGAACCGAAGCGACGTCATCGCCGCCATCCGGCAGGCGAGCGCCGCCACGGGCTCGGATTTCAATTACCTGCTCGACACCGCCATGCGGGAGTCGAGCCTGAAGCCGCAAGCCAAATCCGAGACCTCCTCGGCCTGCGGGCTCTACCAGTTCGTCGGCCAGACCTGGCTCGGCATGATCAAGCAGTACGGCGCGAAATACGGCCTGGCTTCGGACGCCGCCGCCATCACCCAGGACTCCGACGGCCGCTACCGGGTCGGCAACGCCGGCGACCGCCAGGCAATTCTTGCCCTGCGCAACGATCCGCGCATCGCCGCCCTCATGGAGGGCGAGTACGCCAACCAGTCCAGGGCCGCCCTGGAGAACACGCTGGGCCGCAACGTCCGCAGCGGCGAGCTCTACGCGGCGCACTTCCTGGGGCCGGGTGCGGCGTGCAAGCTGATCCGGATGAGCAGCGCCACGCCGGACGCTTGCGCGGCGTCCGCGTTCCCCGCCGCGGCGGACGCGAACCGCGGCGTCTTCTACCACGCCGACGGCAGCGCCAAGACCGTGCGCGAAGTCTACAACTGGGCGATGAAGCAGCCCTCGGGCGCCGGGGCGCTGGCCACATCGTCCGCCAGGGGGCAGGGCAAGGCCTATATCGACAACACCTCCTCCTCGACGGACTGGCTCGCCGGCCAGATGTACGAAGCCACCGAGCCCTCCAACGGCTCGCTCGGCCTGCTTCCGCTCACGCCCGTCTCCCTCACGCCCGGCGTGATCCACATCCTGTCCTCGCTGACCGGGCCCGACACCGACAGCCGCAAGAACTAGGCGACCAACCTCCCCTTGCGGGGAGGTCGAAATCGCAAAGCGATTTCGGGTGGGGGCTCGCCGCGCTTTCGCCACCGCCCCCTACCCGAAAAATCCGTCGCTGCGCTCCAGATTTTTCGACCTCCCCGCAAGGGGGAGGTTGGCGGCCCGTGACGCGATTGCGCCGCCATTCCACATTCCCTATTCCCTCCCCGAGGGACCCCATCATGCGCAACGCGCTCGCGGCCGTCTGGGCCGTCATCCTGGCGACGGGCATCGTGCAGGCCGCGAACGGCCTGCAGACCGACCTGCTCGGCCTGCGCGCGGGGCTCGAGGCGTTCCCGCCCTGGAGCATCGGGGTGATCATGGCCGGCTATTACGCCGGCTATTCCTCCGGGCCGATCCTGTGCCCGCCCATCATCCGGCGCATCGGCCATGTGAACACCGTCGCGGCGGGGCTGTTTGTCGCCGCCGGCGTGATCGTGCTGCACGGCCTCGTCGTGGCGCCCGCCGCCTGGACGCTGCTGCGCGCGGTCGCCGGCGTGGCGCTGTCCTGCGTCTATGTCTCGTTCGAGAGCTGGATCCACGAGCGCAGCGCGAACCGCGTGCGCGGCCGCGTGTTCAGCCTCTACATGGTCTCGCAGATGATCGGCATGACGGGCTCGCAGGCCCTGCTCACGACCGCCGATCCGAGGACGCTGGCGCTGTTCCTCCTCGCCGCGGCGTTGTTCGCCCTCGGCGCGGCGCCCGTCTTCGCGGCGCGCGGGAGCGAGCCGCGCCAGGTCCCGCCCGAGCCGTTCGGGCTCGTGCGCCTGTTCCGCATCTCGCCGCTCGGCGCCATCGAGACGTTCCTCTCCGGCGTGTCGTGGGCCGCGGTGTTCACCTTCGGCCCGGTCTATGCGCAGCGCGAGCACCTCTCGCTGCCGCAGGTCGCATGGTTCATGGGGGTGGCGATGGCGACGGGCGCGGTGCTGCAGTTCCCGCTGGGCTGGCTGTCGGACGCCATCGGCCGCAAGCCCACGCTCGCGCTGATGTGCGCGGCGGCGGCCTTGTCCGCGGTCTTCGGCCTGTGGGCGGAGAGCGGCGCGCTGTGGACGAAGTACGCCGCCTCCGCGCTCATCGGCGGGCTGGTCTTCCCGCTCTACAGCCTCGCCGTCGCCCACACCAACGACCGCATCGACACGCAGTTGCGCGTGCCCGCCGCCGCCGGGCTGGTGCTCCTCTTCGGCCTCGGCTCCATCCTCGGCCCGCTCGCCATCGGCGGCGCCATGCAGTCGCTCGGCCCCACCGGCTACTACGGCGTTCTGGCGGCGGTGATGGGGGCAAGCCTGATCGCCGCGGTGACAACGCGCTAGCTGCGCCAATCAACCTCCCCACATGGGGGAGGTTGCGCAGCGTGCGAACCTTTCTCTCGCGGGGGAGGAAGAAGGGCGCTACGCTTGCGCCCGGCACGCTATCCCCGAGGCATCCATGTCCAGTGAGTCCAAGCCCGCGGCCGTTCCGGTTCCCGCGGCGACGATCCTGATCCTGCGCGACCGGCCGGCCGGGCCGGAAGGCGGGATCGAGGTCTTCATGGTCAAGCGCCATCACCAGATCGACTTCGTGGCCGGCGCGCTGGTGTTTCCCGGCGGCAAGGCGGCGAAGGGCGATTTCGATCCCGGGCTTGGCGCATGGATGGACAGCCCGCCGGCCTGGAGCGCGGAGATGCGCGCGCTCGGCGCCTGCGCCATCCGCGAGGCGTTCGAGGAATCCGGAATCCTGTTCGCGCGCGACCAGGGCGGCGCCTTCGTCAGCGCCACCCGCCTCGACACGCTTTCGCACTACCGCGAGAAGCTCGAGAAGGGCGCGATCGCGCTCAGCGACATGCTGCGCGCGGAGAAGCTCCGGCTCGCCTGCGACCGGCTCGCGCATTTCGCCCATTGGGTGACGCCCAAGAACATGCCCCGGCGTTTCGACACGCACTTCTTCCTGGCCGCCGTGCCCGACGGCCATGCGGGCAGCCATGATGGGCGGGAGTCCGTCGATTCCGTCTGGATCCGCCCCAACGACGCCATCGAGGACCGCAAGCGCTGGAACGTGATCTTCCCCACCAAGCTCAACCTGATGAAGCTGGCGAAATCCGCCACCGCGGCGGACGCCATCGCGGCGGCGGCGGCGTCCGTTCCGCTCACCGTCGAGCCCTGGGTCGAATCGGGCCCCAACGGCCAGGTCCTGCGCATCCGCGACGACGCCGGCTACGAGCAGACCAGCGCGAATCTGCGGGAGGCGATGTGAGGCGCGGCGGTAAGTTCCTGATTGGACAGGGATATCTTTAGTAATCTGAATGTTCCTCCAGCCTGTCAATAAATCTCTCATTTTGTGCTTGATTTCCTTCTCCGCATGTTCTACTTATGGTCGCGGAGGAAGAAAACGATGGCATCGTAGGGTTGTCGCAGGCACAGACAGGCAAGGGTGCGAGCTTGCGCGCATCCGTCTCTCTGGAGGTCGCGGGTGGAGCGCAGGAGGCATCCGGCGCTGTTTCCGGGCCCCGGAGTCTAGGGCCGTGGAGGTTGAACCGAGCGCGCGAGCAGCACCCTCACCGGTGCATGCCGCCGGCTGCACAGAGCGAGGAAACCCGATCCAAGGCCCGTAACGTGACGACGATACGGGCCTTGCGTCGTTTTGGGGCGAGGTGATCCGGCCGACGCCGGACCGCGCCTCCCCGTTCCGGTTCCTTTATCCCCGCGTCCGCGCGGTCCCGCGTGAACAGGATCTACGCTGCGTTTGCCTTCAGCGACTCCGCCACGCGGCCTTCGAGTTCGCTGGCGAGGATGTTGGCGACGCGGTCGCTCTCGTCCTTGACGTTGTTGCGGACGATGACGCGGATGGCGTCGACATGGGCGTCGATGAGGGGGAGCGGCGCGCGCCCGTTGCCGTCGAGCAGCTTGCACAGCGACGCCGCCACGCGCGCGGCCATGGGGAAGCCGAAGGTCAGCGCCTGGCCCTTGAGGTCGTGGCCGGCGCGGAAAAGGTCGTCCTGGCGCTCGGCGTCCGGGGCTTTCGCGAAGGCCTCGCGCGCGGCGGCGAGGCGTTCCACGTCGGCGTTGATCCAGTCGGTGAATTCGACCCTCAGCGTCTCGATCGCCTTCTCGGCGCGCTTGATGGCCGACATGTCGAGGCCGCCGGCGCTGCCGCCGACTTTCGCCTTGAGCATGTTCGGCGGCATGAAGATCTCGATGGGTTGCTGCTTGCCCATGGTGCGCTCCGTTCGGTTCAGGCGGTCATAGCCGGCGCGTCGTCGACGGGCGTGCCGGCCTGTTCGGCGCGCCGTTCGGGTCCGCGGTATTCGTCGGCCCCGCGCCGCCGGCGGCACGGCCCGAAATAGGCCTTGGTGCGCACAAAGGGCCGCGGGTTCTCGATCACCGCCGTCAGCCGCGTCAGGATCGCGCGCGCCGAGACCGGCTTGGCGAGGAATTCGTTGACGCCCGCGTCGCGCGCGGCGCGCACGTGATCGACCTGGGTGTAGCCGGTCAGCATGACGATCGGCACGAAGGGATTGGGCGTGGCCGCCGAAGTCCGGATCAAGCGCGCCAGCTCCAGGCCCGTCATGCCTTCCATCATCCAGTCGAGGAAGATCACGTCAGGGTTGATGTCGCGCATCAGCGTCCAGGCGCGCTCAGCGTCCGCCGCCTCGAAGATCTGGATGGCGCCGAAGGCCTGCAGCACCGTGACGACGAGCTTGCGCATGTGGGGGTTGTCGTCCACCACCAGAAGCCGCAGCCTGTCGAAACGGTAGCCGTTCATGCGCGTGACGCCGCGCCGTGCGTGCGGCGCGTTCTCTCCCCGGCAAAGATTAGCTAACGGACGTTAACGCCCCGTTATCCTCCCTCCCGCGAGGCGGGAAAGGACGGGTCAATCGGTGAACTGCTCGGCCAGGATGCGCTCGTCCAGGCTGTGGCCCTTGTCGAAGAGCATGGTCATGGAGACCGAGCGATCCTCGGCCACATCCACGCTCAAGACGTTGCGCACCTCCCTGTCGTCGGCCACCGCGCTCACCGGGCGCTTATCCGGCTCGAGGATCTCGAAGCGGGTGCGCGCGCGATGGGAAAGCAGCGCGCCGTGCCAGCGGCGCGGGCGGAAGGCGCTGATCGGCGTCAGCGCCAGCAGCGCGGCGTCGATGGGCAGGATGGGGCCGTGGGCGGAAAGGTTGTAGGCCGTCGAGCCCGCGGGCGTGGAGATCAGCACGCCGTCGCAGATTAGCTCGGAGATGCGCACCTTGCCGTCGATCAGGATGCGGATCTTCGCCGTCTGCCGCGTCTCGCGCAGCAGCGACACCTCGTTGAAGGCGAGCGCCTCGCAGGCCCTGCCGTCGCGCGCGACCGCGGTCATGCGCAGCGGATGCACCACCGCGCGCTCGGCCGCCTCCAGCCGCTCGATCAGCCCGTCCTCGCTGTAGCCGTTCATCAGGAAGCCGACGGAGCCGAGGTTCATGCCGTAGATCGGCTTGCCGGCGTCCAGGAATTCGTGGAGCGTGGACAGCATGAAGCCGTCGCCGCCCAGCGCCACGATGACGTCCGCGCCGCCGGCGCCGGCATCGGGATAGCGCGCGCGCAGGCTCTTCAGCGCGTCCTCGGCGTTCCTCGCGGCGGTGAAATGGATCTTCATCGTCATCCGCCGGTGAGCGACATGGTGCGGCCGACGGCGGGGCGGCCGTGCCGGCGGTCGATGATGAAATCGTGCCCCCTGGGCTTGCGCGCGATGGCGTCGTCGATCGCCGCGAGCAGCGGCGCATCGTCGGCGGAAGCGCGCAGCGGCTTGCGCAGGTCCGCGTCGTCGTTCTGGCCGAGGCACATGTAGAGCCGCCCGGTGCAGGTCACCCGCACGCGGTTGCAGCTTTCGCAGAAATTGTGGGTGAGCGGGGTGATGAAGCCGAGCCGCCCGCCGGTCTCGCGCACGCGCACGTAGCGCGCGGGCCCGCCTGTCCTGTGATCGGACTCCTCGAGCGTGAAACGCTCGGCCAGCCGGGCGCGCGCCAGTGACAGGGGCAGGTACTGCTCCACGCGGTCGCCGTCGATCTCGCCCATGGGCATGACCTCGATCAGCGTCATGTCCATGCCGCCGCCATGCGCCCATTCGAGCATGTCCGCGATCTCGTCCTCGTTGACGCCCTTGAGCGCCACCATGTTGATCTTGACGCCGAGCCCCGCGTCCCGCGCCGCGTCGATGCCGGCCAGCACCTTGGCGAGATCGCCCCAGCGGGTGATGGCGTGGAACTTGTCCGCATCGCGCGTGTCGAGCGAAACGTTGACACGCCCGACGCCGGCGTCGCGCAGCGGGCGCGCGAAGCGGGCGAGCTGGCTGCCGTTGGTGGTGAGCGTGAGCTCCCTGAGCCCGCCCGAATCCGCCGGGCCGAGGCGCCGGCCGAGACCCTCGAACAGCTTCATCACCTCGCGGCGGACCAGCGGCTCGCCGCCGGTGATGCGGATGCGCTCGATGCCGCGCGCGATGAAGGCGGCGCACAGGCGCTCCAGCTCCTCCAGGGTGAGGATCTCGGCCTTGGGCAGGAAGGTCTGGTGCTCGGCCATGCAGTAAACGCAGCGGAAGTCGCAGCGGTCCGTCACCGAGACGCGCAGGTAGGAGATGTGCCGGCCGAAGGGGTCGATCATCCTGCCTAGATAGCAGGACCGGCGGGGTTTTTCATCCCGCCGGGTTTGCCGCCGCCGGGAAGAAGACCTCGATGCTCCGGATGCGCTCGATCGCCTCGGCCCTGGAGAAGCCGTCGAACACGCGCTCGACCTCGGCTTTCTCGGCGGCGGTCAGGCGCGCCTGCAGCCGCCGCGCGCCGCGCGACAGGTTGAACACGGTCGCGAACACGCAGCGGTCTATGCCGACGGCGCGGCAGGCCAGCGCCACGGGGCGGGCGCCGGCCTCATAGAGGACCCGGCGCATGTCCTCGATCGAAATGTCGAGCAGCCGGGCGAAGGCGAGCTCGAACAGGTCCATCTGGCCCTGATGCAGCACGCGCAGCAGAAAGCCGGCCTTGAGCTGTCCGGCGGCCGCGAGCTTTTCGACCAGCTTGCGCGGGCCCTCGGGCGAGCGGGCGGCGGCCGCGGCCTGGACCGATTGCTGCGCCTGCCCGGCGGCGTGGGCGAAGGCTTCGTATGCGAAGGGATGGGTTTCGGCGATGCGCGACTTCAGCGCGTCCGACACCCATTCGCACATCTGGGTGGCGAGCGGCGTGGGCAGGTCCTTGCGCTGCACCAGCGGTTCCTGGAGCGTGGCGATCTGCCGGGACTTGGCGACCAGCGTCGCGAAGGTGCCTGGCGCGATGCGCGCGGTGGCGTTGCGCACCAGCGCGACGAGCACGGACTCGCTGTCGCTCTTTGCCAGCACGTCGCAGACCGGCTCGCCGATTTCCGGCCGTTCGGCGCAAGCGGCCTGGTGGGCGGACGAGGCTTCGCCGACGAAGGCGAGGATGTCCTGGTCGCCGAGCCTGCGGCTTCTGAGGATGACGGGCCGCGCGACCTCGATGGTGTCGTCGCACAGCAGCGTGATGAGATCGATCGGCGCGTCCGGATCGTCGGCGAGGCGTTCCGCCAGGCCGATGCGGATCGCCATCTCCACGTCGCGGGTCAGCCGCTTGAGGATGTCCCGCATCAGCGCGCGTTCGCGCGCGCTGAGCGCGGGCGCCTGGGCCTGGAACAACGAGGCGACGGCGAGGTAGATGTCCTCGCGGCGCGTGCCCTCGGGGTTGGCGGCAAGAAACGCCAGCCGGCCCATGTCGCCCAGATTTTCGGCAGGTAAGCTCACCCTCGTCCCCTCAGCCGCTTTGGGCGGTCGCGCCGCCACGAAGGTACGCAAGAGGCCGTTAACAGCGTATTAAGGTAACGAGGCGTTCAGCATGACGATTCCCCGCATGACACCGGAAGCCCCGTTCCTCCTCGCCATCGACCAGGGCACAACCTCGACGCGCGCCATCCTGTTCGACGCGGGCGCGCGGCCCGTGGCGAGCCATGCCATCGAGCTCCGGCAGATCTATCCGGCCAATGGATGGGTGGAGCATGACCCGGAGGAAATCTGGCAGGCCGCCGTCGCCGCCTGCCGCGTGGCGATGAAGGGCATCAGGCCGTCCGACGTCGCGGCCATCGGCATCACCAACCAGCGCGAAACCACCGTGCTGTGGGATCGCAAGACCGGCGTGCCGCTGCACAACGCCATCGTCTGGCAGGACCGGCGCACGGCCGGGCGCTGCCGTCAGCTCCGCGACGCGGGCCACGAGGCCGACACGGCGGCGCGCACGGGTCTGCTGCTGGACTCCTACTTCTCCGGCACCAAGGCGGAATGGCTGCTCGATCATGTGCCCGGCTCCCGTGCGCGCGCCGAAAGGGGCGAGCTCGCCTTCGGCACGATCGACACCTGGCTGATCTGGAAGCTGACGGGTGGCAATGTGCATGCGACCGACGTCACCAATGCCTCGCGCACGCTGCTGCTCAATCTGGAGAGTCTCGCCTGGGACGAGACCATGCTGAAGCGGCTGAACATCCCGCGCGCGATCCTTCCCGATGTGTGCGACAGCGCGGGCGATTTCGGCAAGTCCGCCGCCGATCTCCTCGGCGCGGCGATCCCGATCCGCGGCGTGGCGGGCGACCAGCAGGCGGCGCTGTTCGGCCAGGCATGCTTCAGGCCCGGCGACGTGAAGTCCACCTACGGCACCGGCTGCTTCGCCCTGGTGAACACGGGGTCGAAAGTGCCGTCCTCGAAAAACCGCCTGCTCGCGACCGCCGGCTACCGCGCTCAGGGAAAGACGGCCTACGCCATCGAAGGCAGCATCTTCATCGCGGGCGCCGTCGTGCAATGGCTGCGCGACGCGCTCGGCGTGATCCATTCCGCGCCGGAGATCGAAGCGCTTGCCAGGACGGCCAAGGCGGCCGGCGGCCTCTACTTCGTTCCGGCTTTCACGGGGCTCGGCGCGCCATACTGGGATCCGGACGCGCGCGGCGCGATCCTGGGCCTCACGCGCGACATGGGTGCGGCGGAGATCGCGCGCGCCGCGCTCGACGCCGTCTGCTACCAGACCCGCGACCTGCTCGACGCCATGGCGCGTGACATGGAGCAGGGCGGCCTCGGCAGGCCCGGCGCGATCAAGGTCGACGGCGGCATGGTGAAGAACGACTGGTTCTGCCAGCGCCTGGCGGATCTCACCGGCCTTCCGGTGGAGCGCCCCACCACCACGGAAACGACCGCGCTGGGCGCGGCATATCTCGCCGGCCTGGCATCGGGCGTGTTCGCAAGCTTCGACGACATCGCCAAGGGCTGGGCGCTCGACCGCCGCTTCGAACCCGCGCTGGCCGCGGCCGCCCGCGATGGGCTTTACGATGGTTGGCTGAAGGCGGTGAACCGCGTGCGCGGGGTTTGACAGGGAATGTGCCGGGAGCCACTCTTGCTGCAGTCCGCTATCGGGAGAACGACCATGATGAAGACCAACGCCGGAGATACGATGCGCGAGAAGATGGCCATCAAGGTTCCGGCCGCGCAGGCCATCGGCTCCCTTGAGGGCAAGGTGTCGCCCGAGGAGTGGCAGCTGCGCGTCGATCTCGCGGCCACCTACCGGCTGGTGGCGCTGCACGGCTGGGACGACATGATCTTCACCCACATCTCCGCGCGCGTGCCCGCCCCGGAGCATCACTTCCTGATCAATCCCTATGGCCTCCTGTTCGACGAGATCACGGCCTCGAGCCTGGTGAAGATCGACGTGGAGGGCAACAAGGTGCAGGAGAGCCCCTATCCGGTGAACCCCGCGGGCTTCACCATCCACTCCGCGCTGCACATGAACCGCGACGACGCGCACTGCATCATCCACCTGCACACCGATGACGGCGTGGCGGTATCGGCGCAGGCCGACGGGCTCTTGCCGCTCGACCAGCACGCCATGCTCATCGGCGGCGATCTGGCCTATCACGACTACGAAGGCGTGGCGCTCGACCTCGACGAGCGCGACCGGCTGGTTCACGACATCGGCGGCAAGAACGTGATGATACTCAGGAACCACGGCACGCTCGCCATCGGACGGTCCTGCGCGGATGCGTTCATGCGGATGTATTATCTGGAACGCTCCTGCACCATGCAGGTGCGCGCGCTGGGCGGCGGCGCCAAGCCCAATTGGCCCAACCAGGGCGTGCCGGAGAAAACCGCCGACCAGGGCGCGGCGGCGTTCAACGGCCTCATCGGCGCGCTCGCCTGGCCCGCGCTCCTGCGCAAGCTCGACCGCGTGGATCCGGGGTATAGGCACTAGCTCCGATCGTCATGGCCGGGCTTGTCCCGGCCACCCATTTTCCAGAGTCCCCACCGGATCGCGCAGAACTCTGGAAAATGGATGGCCGCCACGAGGGCGGCCAGGACGGTCTTTATCTTGTCCGAAGGAACGAACATGAAATTCGGCATCGGTCAGTCGGTTCGGCGCACGGAAGATCTGCGCCTGGTGACAGGGCAGGGGCGCTACACCGACGATCTGCACTTCGACCATGAGGCCCATGCCGCCTTCGCGCGCAGCCCCCATGCCCATGCGCGGATCAATGCCATCGACACCACGATGGCGAAGTCGGCGCCCGGCGTGATCGCCGTCTACACCAACGCCGATTTCGAGGCGGCGGGCGCCAGGCCGCTGCCCGCGCATGCGCCGCTGAAGAGCCGCGACGGTTCCGGCCCCAAAGGCACGCCCAAGCTGCTTTTGGCCAAAGACCAGGTGACGTTCGCGGGCGAGGCCGTCGCCATGGTGGTCGCGGAAACGCTGGCGCAGGCGCGCGACGCCGCCGAGCTTATCGAGGTCGACTACGATCCCATCGATGCCATCGGCACGCTCGACCGCGCGGCCGGCGGCCCGCAGATCTGGAAAGAGGTCCCCGGCAACATCTGCTTCGATTGGGCGGATGGCAAGGAGGCGGACTGCGCGGCGGCGTTCGCGAAGGCGGCGCATGCCGCCTCGGTCGACGTGATCCAGAACCGCGTCGTCGTGAACTCGATGGAGACCCGCAACGCCATTGGCCTCTACGATCCGGCGACGGAGAGCTACACGCTCTATTCCGGCAACCAGGGTTCGGGCGGCTTGCGCGACGGGATCTCGCGTGGCGTGCTGGGCATCGACCGCTCCAGGCTGCGGGTGGTCTGTTACGACGTGGGCGGCGGCTTCGGCATGAAGGCCGGTGCCTATCCCGAGCAGGGCGCGGTGCTGGTGGCGGCGAAGCTGTGTGGACGCCCCGTGCGCTGGTCGTCCGACCGTACCGAAGCGTTCCTGACCGATCATCATGGCCGCGACACCTGGATGCGCTGCGAGGGCGCGTTCGACAAGGACGGGAAGATCCTCGCCGTGCGCTTCACCGGCACGGCTTCGATGGGCGGGTATCTCTCGAACTTCGCGCCGTTCATCCCGACACTGGCGGGCAGCCGCATCTTCGGCGGCGTCTATCGCGTGCCGGTGTTCTATACGGCCGTGAAAGGCTATTTCACCAACACCGCGCCCATCAACGCCTACCGCGGCGCAGGCCGCCCGGAAGGCGCGCATTACATGGAACGGCTGATGGACGTGGCCGCGAAGAAGATCGGGCTCGACCGCGCCGAGATCCGCCGCCGCAACCTGATCACACCGCAGGAGCTTCCCTACAAGAATTGGTGGGGCGCCTCGTTCGACTCCGGCGACTATCCGCGCCTGCTTTCCATGGGCATGAAAAAGGCGGACGTGGACGGCTTCGCGGCGCGGCGGAAACAATCCGAGGCGCGCGGAATGAAGCGCGGCATAGGCATCGCATATTACGTCGAGATCACCGCCGCGGCCGGGCAGGAGCCGGCGCGCGTGCAGTTCACGGACAATGGCGGCGTGGAGCTTCTGGTCGGCACGCAGTCCAACGGGCAGGGCCACGAGACCGCATTCGCGCAGGTCGTGGCGGAGAAGCTCGGCGTGCCGTTCGAGTCCATCACGGTGAAGCAGGGCGATACGGATTGGGTCAATGGCGGCGGCACGGGCGGTTCGCGCTCGCTCAACATGAGCGGCGGCGCGCTCGAGATGGCGTCGGACGAAGTGATCAGGAAGGGCAGGACGGCGGCTGGGCAGGTGCTGCAGGCCGGCGGCGCCGAAGTCGCCTTCGACATCGTGGAAGGCGTGGGCCGGTTCCGCGTCGCGAATTCCGAGCGCACGATGACCGTGCCGGAGCTCGCCGTGACGCTGAAGCGCGAAAAGCTGCCCGGCTTCGAGCAGGGGCTCGACAGCGATGCCCTGTTCCAGGGCCCGGCCTCGACGTTCCCGAACGGTTGCCATATCTGCGAAGTGGAAGTCGATCCCGACACGGGCAAAGTCGACGTCGTGTCGTACAAGGTGCTGGACGATTTCGGCCGCGTCATCAATCCCATGCTGGTCGCGGGCCAGGTCCATGGCGGCGTGGTGCAGGGGCTCGGCCAGGCGGTGCTCGAGAATTGCGTCTACGATCCCGAGACCGCGCAGATCCTCACCGCGAGCTTCACCGACTATGCCATGCCGCGGGCCGACGACGTGCCCGACATCGATTTCGCCTACGAGGAAATCCCCTGCAGGACACACCCGATGGGCGCGAAAGGCTGCGGCGAGGCGGGCACGGTGGGCGCGCTGCCGAGCGTCATGAGCGCCATCGCCGACGCCATCGGCGTCGACCACCTCGACATGCCTGCGACGCCGGAGCGCGTCTGGCGGGCGATGAAGGCCCTGTAGCGGGCGTTCGCAACGTCCGCGCCGGATCGCAGCGCACCTCAGATGTCATGGCCCACGAAGCCATGACAAATCTCGATTGGACTACTGCCCTGCCGGCGTTGTCGGACCGGGCGTGGCAGCGGGTGCTGCGGCCGGCGCAGGCGCGGCGGAGGCGGCCTCGTAGCTCGCGATCGACTTGGTCAGCGTGTCGAGCTCGTCGCAGCCCGTCGGGCACAGCCGGACCAGTTCGGCGAGTTGCGCCTTTGCGCTGCCCACCTGGTGCATGTTGAGATAGAGCTCGCCCAGATATTCATGCGCGCCCTTGTGGTCGGGATCGCGGGCCAACGCGCGCTGGTAATAGTCGAGCGAGGCGGGATAGTCGCCCACCATGCGATGCGCGAACCCCTCATAGTTGAGGATGTCCGCGCTCGACGGCCGCATCGCTAGCGCGCGATCGAGGTAGGGAATGGCCTTGGCATACTCTTCGCGATGGATCATGCGCAGCGCCATGGCGTAGTCGTCGAAACCGGAATTGTTGCCCATGGCCGGCCCGCCGCCATAGCCGCCCATGCCGCCGCCGGCACCGCCCATCGCGAGCACGGACACGGGAACCGAAAGTCCCAATGCAATGACCGGAACAAGCAAAGCCTTGCGCACGATCGCCTCCCAACCGATTTGCGACTGGACAGTAAATCCGAAACCCGCGGGCGGCAATTGAAGTCAAAATGAATGGGCTGCTGGAATCGGCAGGAAAATCGGGCCTAATCCACGCAATTCGCGCTGCACATTGACTTGCCTGCCTCCGCGCAGGAAAGTCCGTTCATGAGTGCCGAGATCGCCAGCGCAGAAGACGTCCGCCCGCCGCGGCGCAAGCCCGAGAGCCTAACCAAGCTCAAGCGTGCGGCCCGCAAGCTGTTCGTGGAGCGCGGTTACCACGCCACCCGCCCGCAGGACATCGCGCGCGAAGCGGGCCTGGGCCACGGCACGTTCTACCTGCACTATCCCGACAAGCGCGCCTGCTTCCTCGCCTTCGTGGAGGACGCGCGGGCGGAGCTCGACGGCTACGTCCAGGCGCGGATCAGCCCCGAGCAAAGCCTGGAGGACATGATCGCCCATTCGCTGCATGCCATCTTCGAGTATTCCGCGACCCATCCCGGCGTGCTCGGCGCGGCGATGACGGATGAGGCGGTGATCGACGCGGAGGGCGCGCAGGCGACGCCGTTGCTGCAGCGCTGGGGACGGGACTGGGCCAACGTCGTCCGCAAGTCCGCCGCCCAGGGGCGCAGCGTGGATTTCTATGACGCGGACGTGGTGGGCCAGGCGATCCTGGGCGCCATTCACCAGGCGGCCAGCGAAGGCCAGCGCTCCGGCCGCGATCCCGAAGTCGTGGTGCGCAATCTCACGCGCTTCCTGGTGCGCGCTCTGAAGCCCTGAGGACTTTTTCCGCGGCATCGGCCCCGGCATGCGCTTCTGCATGCCCACCCGTCGATGGCGTGCCGCGGCGGCTGCGTCAGCTTCCCAGGCGATAGGTCAATCCCGCCAGAAGCCCATGATTGACGAAGTGCTGGTGCTCATGGTCGACCTCTTCGGGCGCGCTCTGCGTGAGGCGATACTCGGTGAACACGGAGACGTCCTGGGAGAGGTTGCCGCGCAGCCCTGCCTCGGCCTGGTAGGCGGGCTTCCAGTCGTGGCCGCTGAGGCCCGGCACGTCGATGCCTACATTCTCATAGCCTGCCCCCGCGCCCATGTAAGGGGTAACGACGGCATGCGGCGCCAGGTCGAACTGGCTGTTGAGCATGAGGCTCTTGGAGTCGATGTGGCCCGGGGCGGCGACGCTGTCGATGCGGTCCAGGCCGTTGAGCGTGTAGTTGGAGTCGACTTCGATACGTACGCCGTCGCCATTGTCGTAGCCGAGCGCGCCACCCATCGCGTAGCCCGCGCCGAAATTCTCGCGCGCGGTGCCGGGCGCGTTCTTGAGATGAAGGTTGGGAAGGAAGAACGACCCGCCGCCATCCGCGCTCACATAGAGCCCGTCGTCGGCAAGGGCCGGAACGCTGCAGAGGGCAAGCAGCGCCGTCGCGCAACCCGCCAGGAGGCTTGTCCGGTTGATCATGAGTCCTCGCTTTCGTCGCCGCGTCATGCGGCGTGGCGCGCAGCCTAATCCCCGAGTCGTCCAAAGCCTTCTGAATTCTCCGCAAGGTATTGAAACAGTGTAAGAATTCGTCGCGCTGCGATTGCGGATCGGTAATCGTCGGATTGACTTGCAAGGGCAGGTGACAAACTATCAGTCCAACCAGAAAAACCGGGAGACGCCCCGATGGCGAGGCTCAGTTACACCGCGGCCGAGATATTGGCCGACCATCCCTATGTCCGGCCTCATGTGGAGGCGGACTACCGGCTTCATGGCGGCTTCGACGCCCAGGGCAGCTATCTGTCGCCGCGCACGCTGAACCGCTGGCCGGCCATCCGCGCGTGGACGGATGCGCTCCGCGCCAAGGGCGGCGAAATCGTCGATGCCTCGCGGCAATTGATGGCGCGCGGTTCCTATCCGAACGTGGAGCAGCAGAGCTTCCTGCTCGAGCTCGGCCTCGGCCAGTCGCTATGGAATTCGCTGAGCGTGACCGGCGTGATCGAAGCCCGCGGCAAGATGCTCGCAGAGGCCATCGCGCCGGATTTCCAGCCGATCGTCGAGGATGACATCGCCGACACCGCGACCGGTCATCTCAACAAGGGGCTCCTGCGCGCGCACGGGCTCGACGAAGGCGGAGACGCCTCGAAGGGCGAGGGCGGGCACGACGCGATGTGGTTCGCCGTGCGCGACATGCTGTTCGGCAAGCACGCCTATCCGCATGCCGAGGTGCCGCAATCGCTGGCGCGGCCGGAGATGGGCCGGCTGATGCCGCAGGTGTCGCCCGAGCACGAGCGCTGGATATTGCTCCTGATGAACGTGCTGATGATCGAGGTGCGCGCGGAGAAGTTCTTCAATTTCTGCACCGCCGTGATGCGCGACCCGCGCAATTTCCGCGACCGCCGCGCCGTGGCCGATCATGCCGCCGATCTGGTGGATCGTATCCGGCAGGACGAGGCGCCGCATGTCGGCTACCTCACCGCCGTGGTCTCCGAACTGCGGAGCTTCGCCTTCAAGGCCGCCGGCGGTCCGGTAAAGGGCGCAACGTTCATCGATCCGGTGTGGCGCGGGATGGTGCACTGGCATTCGGTGACCAGCCTCGACTACGACCGCGAGCAGACGCGCAAGAGCTTCGAGGCCATGCTGCGCGCGCGACCGGATGGCGCGGCGCTGGTGCGCCAGTTCGAGAATCTCGGCCAGAAGGAGGCCGCGTGACATGAAGGATTTCAGGGGCAGGACGGCGTTCGTCACCGGCGGCGCGAGCGGCATCGGCTTGTCCATGGCCCGCGCCTTCGGGCGCGCGGGCATGAACGTGGTGCTGGCCGATATCGACGACAAGGCGGCAAGACAGGCCGCCGAGCGGCTCGCGTCGGAGCAGATCAAGGCCGTTCCGGTGACCTGCGATGTGACCGACCGCGCGAACGTGCGGGCCGCGGCGCTCGACGCGGTCGCGGCCTTCGGCAAGGTGCATGTCGTCTGCAACAACGCCGGCGTGGCAGTGGGCGGTCCGATCGGCACGGTCAAGGACAAGGATTGGGACTGGATTCTCGACGTCAACCTCAAGGGCGTGGTCCACGGCGTCGAGACTTTCGTGCCGCTGATCCGCAGCCACGGCGAGGGCGGGCATATCGTCAACACCGCCTCCATGGCGGGGATGATCGCGCCGCCCGGCATGGAGCCCTACACGGCGACCAAGTTCGCCGTTGTCGCGATGAGCGAGGGCTGGAACCAGCAGCTTGCGCCGCTGAATATCGGCGTCTCGGTGCTGTGCCCGGGCTTTGTGAGGACCCGCATCCATGAGAGCGGGCGCGGGCGCCAGGACAAGTATGGCGGCGCCGGGGAGGTGGACGCGCTGGGCGGCGGCGCGAGCGAGGCGGCGCAGATGGTGCTCGCCGGCATCGACCCCGACGTGGTCGGCAACCGCGTGCTGGAGGCGGTGGCCGCGAACGAGCTCTACATCTTCACCCACCCCGACACGCGCGCGTTCGTGCAGATGCGCTTTGCCGCGATCATGGCGGGCTTCGATTCGGCGGACGCGAGCCAGGCGCTGAAGGCGGTGAAAGAGTGGGCGCCGATCGTGCCGCGCCTCACGACCGCGCCTCAATAGGATCCATCGCCATGAAATTCGGCATCTTCTATGAGCACCAATTGCCGCGGCCCTGGAAGGACGGGGACGAATTGAAGCTGTTCCAGGACGCGCTCGACCAGGTCGAGCTCGCCGACCGCCTCAGCATCGATCACGCCTGGGAAGTCGAACATCATTTCCTGGAGGAGTATTCGCACTCCTCCGCGCCGGAAGTGTTCCTGGCGGCCTGCTCGCAGCGGACAAAGCACATCCGGCTGGGCCACGGCATCGTGCTGATGCCGCCGGGCTACAACCATCCCGCCCGTGTGGCCGAGCGGATCGCCACGCTCGATCTGGTCTCCAATGGACGGGTGGAATTCGGCACCGGCGAATCCTCGGCGCTGCTGGAGCTCGGCGGCTATCGCGTGCCGGTGGAGAAGAAGCGCGCGATGTGGCGCGAGACCGTCGAGCAGTGCCTCAACATGATGGCCATGAATCCCTATCCGGGCTTCAAGGGCGAATTCTTCGAGATGCCCTGCCGCAACATCGTGCCCAAGCCGGTGCAGAAGCCGCATCCTCCCGTGTGGGTGGCGTGCTCCAACCGCGAGACGATCAAGCTTGCCGCGCGGCTGGGCATCGGCGCGCTCACATTCGCCTTCGTCGATCCGGCGGAAGCAAAGCAATGGGTCGACGACTATTATCGCATCTTCCGCGAGGAGTGCGTGCCCATCGGTCATGCCGTGAACCCGAACATCTGCATGGTGACCGGCTTTTCGGTGCACAAGGACGGCGAGGAGGCGCGCCGCCGCGGGCTCGACGGCTTCAAGTTCTTCGGTTACGCGCTCGGCCATCACTACATCTTCGGCGAGCACAAGCCGGGCCGCACCGATATCTGGAAGAACTTCGAGGCAGTGAAGGAGTCGCTGCCCTACAATGCCGGCGCCGGCGGCATCGGCACGCCCGACACGATGCGCGAGCATCTGCGCAAATTCGCGGCCTCCGGCGTCGACCAGGTCGCGTTCATCCAGCAGGGCGGGCGCAACCGCCACGAACACATCTGCGAAGCACTCGACCTCTTCGCCCGCGAGGTCATGCCCGAGTTCAAGGAGCAGGAATCCGCGCGGCAGAAGAAGAAGATGGAAGCGCTGGCGCCGTTCATCGAGCAGGCCTTCGCGCGCAAGACGCGCATGAAGGAGCTTGCAGATGACGAGATCCCCACCGTCGTGGCGCTCGGCCGCCAGGTGGCGCAGCCACAGGACGATCCCGCCACCGCGCGCCGCTTCTCACAGACCCATGCGGTTCCGCTCGAAGACCCCGCCCGGAAACCAGCCGCCGAGTAGGCGCTTGTAAGGTCTCGCGAATTCGGCTCAATTCCGCCCGCATGCGCGCGGCGGGGCATCATGGCTGACGATAAGGACCGGGCGGAGCCCCTCCTGCCGGGCGCGCGCGCCTTCAACAAGGAGATGGCGCCGTCGTTCATCGACCATGCCTGCCTGGTCAACGGCTACGCGCCGCCGCCTGGTTCGCCGCTCGGTGAAGGCGTCGACGCCGGCTTTGCGTATTGCGAGCTCGATTGCGGCGCGGCGGTGACGGAGACGCTGCTGGCGGCGTGCAATCCGTTGGGCGATTTCCACGCCATCGACGCGCGCGCGGACATGCTCGAGCAGGGCCGGGCGCTGGCGAAGGATGGCGGCGCGCGCAACATCACCTTCCATCATGCCGGCATCGAGGCGGCGCTGGAGAAGACGCTGCCCGCTTTCGACTACATCGTCGTCAACAACATCTACACCTGGGTGCCGTTGCGCGAGCGGGCGCTGATCCTGGCTTTCGTGCGCAAGTTCCTGAAGCCCGGCGGCGCGCTCTACCTGAGCTACAACGCCCGCCCGGGCTGGAACCGGCTCGATCCGTTCCGCCGCGTGTTCCGCGAGGCGACGCGCGGCGTGAAGGCCGAACCGGCGCAGCGGCTCAATGCGGCGCGCGACCTCTATGCACGGTTCATGGAGGCGAGGGCGCCGGGCATCTCGTCCACCGGGCTGACGGCGGACGCCTTCGCAGCGCTGGGCGAGATTCCGCTGGAGGCGCTGGCCGCCGACTATGTCAACGAGTTCGCCGAGCCCATGTACGTCACGGACGTGATGGCCGATTTCTCCGCGGTGGATTGCGTGCTGACCGGCTCGGCCGGGATGCCGGAATCGTTGACGGTCCTGATGAACCACGAGCCGTTCAAATCGATCCTGGAGAAGATGCCGGCGCCGTCGGGCCGGGAACTCGCGAAGGACCTCCTGCTCGATACGCGGTACCGCCGCGACGTCTTCGTGCGCGGCGGCCGGCGCATCGCGGGCGACAACCGCGACATGGTGATGAACGGCCTCGCGTTCGCGCTGGAACGTCCGGCCGCGGAGATACGCTTCGCCGCGGCGATGCCGTTCGGCCGAATCCAGTTCGACAATCCGCACGCGCACGCGATCGTGGCGCTGCTGGAGAAGGGGCCGCGCACGCTCGGCGAACTTGTGGGGCAGGCGATCGAGGCGAAGTCCGATCCGCAGGCCGTGGTCTCCAACGTGCACGCGCTTCTGCTCAGCGCGCAGATCCGGCCGGTCTATCGCGCCATGCCGGACTCGGCGAAGGGCGCGCGCGCCATGCAAGGCGCCGTCCGCGCCCGCGCCGCGCGCGCGGACTCGGCCATCGGCTTCCTGCCGTCCCCATTCGGCACGGCGTTCCTCGCGCCGGTTGCGGACCAGATCTTCATGGAGATCGGCCGCGCGGCCGGCGCAGAGGCGCTGGCGGAAGCGGCATTCGAAAGACTCGCGCAGGGGAATGTAACGTTCGTTACAAGAGAGAGCGTGACGCGCCGGGCCCGCGCCTGGAATCGTAACGTTCGTTACTTTGCGTCCCTTGGCATCTCCTCCGCGGCCATTTGAGAGGTGTCGGTTTTTTCTTCGAGTCTACCTGTAGTTGCTTGCCACTGTATTTGAAGCAACCCATTGTAGGGTCACAACAATATCAGCGCCCGTTCGGGGCGCGCGTGGGCGTTTCCCAGGAACTGAAGCCATCGCAGCGCGTGGCGGGCCGTTATGCCCGCCCAAAAGCGGCCCTGTGCGCCAAACGCGCGCGTGGGCGATGGCGGAGCATTGCCGTCGGGGACATTCGTTGGAGCGTTCGTTTCAAGCATATGCGGCATCGCCCAAAACGGGGATGCCCGCCAGCGATCTGGAGCTCTACGAGCCGGAATATTCGGCCCGCAGGGTGGTGACATGCCCTCAGGCGATCGCGCTGGGTGGCGTGCTCCTCGGCTCGGCCCTGGCGTTCGCTCTTGCGCCGGGCGAGACATCCGCGGCCGTCTCTGGAGCGCTCGGCGCCTGGTTCGTGGCCAATGCGGCGTTTCGCGTGGCATTGCTCGCCGCCGGCGCGCGCGTCGCTCAGATGCCGCCCGTGCCGCCACTCGCGGATGACATGCTGCCCGTCTACTCGATCCTCGTGCCGCTCTTTCACGAGGCGGAGGTCGTGCCGTCGCTTCTGCGCGCGCTATCGGCGCTCGACTATCCGCGCGACCGCCTCGACATCAAACTGATCGTCGAAGCCGACGATGCGCAGACCGCCGCCGCGCTGCAGGCCCACGGTCTCGACGCGCATTTCACGATCGTCGTCGTGCCGGAGGGTTACCCGCGAACCAAGCCGCGCGCCTGCAATCACGCGCTGCTTTCGGCCAGGGGCGAGTTGCTCGTCATCTACGACGCGGAGGACCGCCCCGATCCCGATCAGCTGCGCAAGGCGGCCGCGCTGTTCCGCGCGAGCGGAAACGACGTTGCCTGCCTGCAGGCAAGGCTCAATTTTTTCAATGCGCACGAAAACATTCTTACAAAATTGTTCGCCCTCGATTACGCGCTCTGGTTCGATCATCTGCTGCCGGGTCTGGAGCGCCTCGGCATTGCCATGCCGCTGGGCGGAACGTCGAACCATTTCCGCATCGGCGCGCTTCGGGCGATCCATGGCTGGGACCCGTTCAACGTCACCGAGGATGCGGACATCGGCATCCGGCTCGCGCGCCATGGCTATCGCGTCCGCACGCTCGACTCCACAACCTTCGAAGAGGCGCCCAACGATGTCAGGAACTGGCTGAAACAGCGCTCGCGCTGGCAGAAGGGATACATGCAGACCTGGCTGGTGCACATGCGCCATCCGCTGCGGCTGCTGCGCAGTGAGGGCTGGCTGGGGTTTCTTGGCTTTCAGCTCTTCATCGGCGGCACGTTCGCGTCCGCGTTCTTGGGGCCGGTGCTCTGGACGATCTTCGCCGCCATCCTGATTTCGGGGCCTGCGCTCGCGGGCAGCGGGCAGCTCTGCCTGGCGTGCTTGGTGATCGGAAACGGATTCTTCGTGCTGCTCAAGATGTTAGGCGTGTGGCGGCGGCGATGGTTCGGGCTGGCGCCGTACGGCCTTCTCGCGCCGCTCTACTGGATGTTGATCTCGCTCGCCTTCCTTCGCGCGCTCGGGCAACTCGTGTCCCGGCCGTTCCATTGGGAAAAAACGCGCCATGGCGTGAGTCGTTTCGCATGAGGTGCGCTCTGGCGCTCGCGCTCTTCCTAGCGTGCGCCGCGACGGGCGCGCATGCCGGCGCGTGGACGGAACCGGAAGGAAGCGGGCAGGTCATCCTCAGCTCGACCTACAGCGTCGCCGGGACGAGCTACGATGCGGACAGCCGCGCGAAATCGCCTGCCGTGTTCCAGAAGCTGTGGAGCGCGATCTGGGCGGAATACGGCTGGAACGACAATCTCACGCTGATCTTCTCGCCCGAATATGCCTGGGCGCGCACCCGCGAGCCGAACGGCATGATCGTCCGCGCGCGGGATTTCGCCTGGGGCGGCGGAGCGCGTTACCGCATTGCGGATTCCTTCGGGACGCTCTCGGTGCAGGTCTCGGCCAAGACCGCGGGTGCCTTCGACATGTCGGTGTCGATGGACGGACAGTCCGGCAAGCAGGCCGAAATCCGCCTCCTCTACGGCACGAATTTCTCGCTCTTTGACCGCGACGGCTTCGCGGACTTCGAGGCGGGTGAGCGCTGGGTGGCCGGGGCCCGCCCCAACGAGACTCCGATCGACATCACCCTTGGGCTTCGCGTCTTCAAGGATGACACCCTGCTGCTCCAGAGCTTCAATGTCATCGCTGGGGGAGATGCGCGGCCGCCATACAGCTATTACCGCTCGCACAAGGTCGAGCTGTCCTGGGTCAGCGATCTCGGGCATGGGGTTTCCGTTCAGAGCGGCACCTATTTCTGTCCGGCGGGGCAGAATGCGCTGGACGAGCTGGGCGCCCAGATCGCGGTCTGGGTCCGCTTTTGAGGCAAAATGCCCCAGTTGCATTTGAGAATGAGTTGCGACTAGACTACCCCGTCTGATCCGGATCAAACAGGACGGTGCCGATGCGTATTCTCATTGCCGTGATGGCCGTCGCGCTCTCCACACCCGTTCTTGCCGCCGGCCCCATCGAGGTGAGCCTGAAGGACCACAAATTCACACCGTCGGAGATACACGTGAAGGCCAACGAACCTTCCGTCATCCATTTGACCAACAACGACGACACGGCAGAAGAATTCGACTCCACCTCGCTCAAGGTCGAGAAGGTGGTGACAGGCCACAGCGCCGGCGACGTGCACATCCGTCCCCTGGCGCCGGGCCGCTATCCCTTCATGGGCGAATACCACTCCGCCACGGCCGAAGGCGTGGTGATCGCGCAATAGCATGCTCGCCACGCTCCTCATCGTCTTCCGCGAGGTCATCGAGGCCGGCCTGATCGTCGGCATCGTGCTGGCCGCGACCCAGGGCGTGCCGCGGCGCGGACTGTGGGTCGGCTACGGCATCGTGGGCGGTGTCGTCGGCGCCTGCGTGGTTGCGGCGTTCGCCGGAGAAATCGCCTCCCTCTTTGCGGGTGCCGGACAGGATTTCTTCTACGCCGCGATCCTTCTTGTCGCCGTCGGCATGCTCACATGGCACAACGTCTGGATGGCCGGTCACGGCCGCGAGATGGCGCGCGAGATGAAGACGGTCGGTGCCGCGGTCACGCGCGGCGAGCGCCCGTTGACGGCGCTGGCCATCGTGGTCGGCATCGCGGTGCTGCGCGAGGGTTCCGAAGTGGTGCTGTTCCTCTACGGCATCGCCAGCGCCGGCGGCACCTCGCAATCGGCGATGCTGCTCGGCGGGATACTGGGCGTGGCGGCGGGCGTCGGGCTGACGGCATTGATGTATTACGGTCTGGTCGCGATCCCGGCGAGCAAGCTGTTTTCCGTTACATCCTGGCTGATAACCCTGGTGGCCGCCGGCCTCGCCGCGCAGGCGGTTCTCTACATCCAGCAGGAAGGCTATCTGGAGTTCTGGAGCGCGCCGCTCTGGGATACGTCG
The DNA here is from genome assembly GCA_035499995.1 of Rhizomicrobium sp. Classification (GTDB taxonomy): domain Bacteria; phylum Pseudomonadota; class Alphaproteobacteria; order Micropepsales; family Micropepsaceae; genus Rhizomicrobium. The sequence goes on from DATJXR010000042.1 coordinate 93,448, forward strand.
TGGCTGCTGCCGCAGGGCGGCACCGATTGGCGCGGGCTGATCGGTCAGATGCTGCACACGCTGGTCGGCTACAACGACTCGCCCAACGGCCCGCAGCTTCTGGTCTATGCCGCGACGGTGGCCACGATGGTCTGCCTGATGCGCTGGGAACGCTCGCGCCACCCCCGGGGCGCGCTCACGCCGGCGGAACGCGCCGCCTGATCAGCGCGTGGCCTGGGGTACCCGCCTCATAGACGGCGACCGAAGCCGCCAGATGCAGCCGCCCGTCGGGCGGCGCGGTGAGGTCGGCGGCGTCCAGCACATGGACGTGCTCGTTGTCCTGCCATGCATCCACGACCTCGGCACGCTTGACCTGCGGCGATACGGGATCGTTCCGATAGGTGACGGATGTCAGCACCATCGCGTGGCGCAGGTCGCAAAGCAGCACCGGCTGCCCGCGGTCGATGGAGCCGATCATCTCGCCGATGGCCACGTTCTGGGCATACGGTGTCATGGCGAAGATCGGGCGCACGACGCATTCGAAGGCCTTGCCCGTCTCGTCCACCCATGGCCGGTTCAGCTGGCGCGCGTTCTCCACGAAGTCGCCGGTGAGCCCGAAGGTGCCGTCATAGGCTTTGTCCACGATCGTCTCGGGCGCTACCCGGTAGCCGTAATAGGCGAAAATCAGGGAAACGGCGGAGGTCCAGCCCCAGCGGTCGTAGCGGTCGAAGTCGAAGCTGCGCAGCGCCGCGTCGAAGCGGAGCGCCGTCGTGCACACGCCGCCATAGGCCACGCTGACGCACTTTCCCGCCGCCAGCGCGGAGGCGGGCGCCATCAGGCCGAGCGCGCCGCCAAGAAAAGCCCTGCGATCCATGATCCCCTCTCGGGGCCTGTTTTAGCACGGAATCCGGCGCTGCCAGCATTCAAATGCGGTCATCATTTCTAACGGATTTTAAGGAGTTCGGGGCGTTCAATGGCGCGGGGCCCATCAGCGATGCACATGGCCAAGGAAGCGCTGAACGCACAGGATTCATCCTGGCAGCACGTCGAGACCCGGGAGGCGATCCTCGCGGCGGCACGGAATATCGTGGCGCGAGATGGCGTGCCGGGCCTGTCGCTGGATTCCGTGGCCGAAGGCGCGGGCTTCGCGCCCGCCACCATCTACGCCTACTTCGCCAGCAAGCCCGACATGCTGACGAACCTTCTGTGCGACGATGTCGCCGCTTTCGCGCGGGGCATGCGCGAGAGCTACCCGTTCGAAGGCGACGAAAGGCCCGGGGCGGTGCTGGCTTTTGCCGTGCCCGAGACCGATGCCAGGCAGGTCCCGCCGGCGGAGGCAGTGCCCGCTTCAGACGCGGCCGGCGAGATTCACGACGCTCCGGAAGAGCCCCTGGTCGAAGACGTGGCGGCAGCCGGCGCGGCGGGCAAGGATACGGCAGAGCCGGACCAAGCTCACGTCGAAAGAGCGGCCGCAAGCGAAGCTTCGAGCGGACAAGTCGAAGCACAGGCCGATGCCGTGCTGGAGAACGCTGCCGCGCAGGCTGAGACACCGCCCACGGTTGCCGTGTCGGAGGAAGACGCTGCGCAAGAGGAGCCCGATACCAGCGAAGCTTCCAGCGAACCGATGGAAGCCGGACTCTCCGAAAGGAACGAATCCGGCGCTGCACCCCCCGGAGAGCTGGCGGAGATGCGCGCGGCCATCGCGCGGCTGGAAGGCCGCAAGGTCGATGCCTGGCTCGAGCGCCGCCTGCGCGTGTTCGAAAAATCGCTGGCCGATATCGAGACGCGCCTGGCCGGAGTCGAGGCCGCGAGCAACCGCGCCGTCAGTATGGTCGGCGACAACCTCAAGAGCTTTGCCGAGCGGGCGGAAGCGCTCGAGAAGCGCCAGCGTGAAGCGGGCGACCGCACGGCGGAATCGCTCGAAGCGGCGGAGCGCAAGGCACGCGGCACCGCGGCCGAGATGCGCGCGTCGCTGAACGACGTCTATGGCCGGCTCGAGGCGCTGGAGATCGCCAGGGGCATCGCGGTGACGCCTGCTCCGGCGCTGGATGCCAGTTGGGAATCGCCGGAGCCGGCGCCGCCGGAAAAAGCTGACGCGCCGACGCCGGAAACCGACAAGCCGCTCACGGCCGCCGCCGAAACCTATCTCGCCGCCGCCCGCCGCGCCGCCAAGACGGCTGCCGAACTGGCGGAAATGGAAAAGCCGAAATCGTTGCTTCCCGCGCCCAATATGAGCTGGAAGCGCGCTGCGATGATCCTGGGCGCCTGCGTCGCGCTCGCAATCGTTCTCGCGATCGTGGGCGTGACCCTCAGCTATTCGGGTTCGTCGCACAAATCCGCCGCACGTCCGGCAGCGGCCGTGCCAGCGCATCACGCTGCCGTCACGAGGCATTTGCCGACCGTCAAGCTGGCGGCCGCCAAGCCCGCTGCCGCCAAGCCTGCGCATCCGGACATGGCCGTCTACCGGCTGACCGCGCTCGCCAGCACCGGCAATGCCGACGCCGAACTCCTGCTCGGCCTGCGCATGCTCGATGGCGACGAGGTGGCTGAGGACGACGCCAGAGCAGCGCAACTCCTGCAGCAATCCGCTGCGCAGGGCAACGCGATGGCGCAGTACTGGCTCGGCACGCTCTATGATCGCGGACGCGGCGTGGCGCGTGATCCCGCCGCCGCCTGGCGCTGGTATCAGTCGGCGGCGAAGAAGGGCAACGTCAAGGCGATGTACAACCTGGCCGACGCCGACGCCCGCGGCAACGGCACCAAAGCCGACACGCAGCAGGCCGCGCACTGGTTCTGGATGGCCGCGATGCAGGGCTATGTCGATGCCCAGTACAATCTCGCCGTGCTCTACGAGCGCGGGCAGGGCGTGCCGCAGAGCCTGATCAACGCATACAAATGGTATGCCATTGCCGCCGCCGCGGGCGACAAGGACTCCAAGGCGAGCATCGATGCGCTGAAGACCCAGCTGCGGCCGAACGAAGTCACCTCAGGCGAGCGCGCGGCGGCCGCCTACAAGCCCAACGCGCCGGATCCGGCCGCCAACAATCTCCCGGCGCCCGCGAACCTTCCCGCCGAATAGCATCCGCCCAAATACGACGCCGCGCCCGTCGGGTTCGACGGACGCGGCGTGGAACGGCTTGCCGGTCAACGGTCAATGTCCGTGCGTGGCATCGCCCGGGGAGGGACCATTGCCCGGGCCGTCCTGCGCAAGACCGTCCGGCGGCGGCTCGCCCTGATCGCCGGGGCCGCCAGCCTGATCGTCCGGCGGCGGCGCGGATTCATCCTGATAGTTGCTCTGCTGCTGCTGCTGGATGTCCGGCGGCGTCGCGGGTACGGCCTGCCACGGCACCATGCAGCGCTGGACGTAGGGGTAGTAACCTTGCGGGTTTTGGCAGTACCACCAGGTGTCGACGCCGTTGTAGTAGTAGTCGCCGTAATCCGCCGTCGGCGAGACATAGTCCGGATACGGATAAACGGCGAACGGGTAGAAGAACCACGAGCCGCCCGCGAACCACCACCAGCCGTCGCGGCCGTGATGGCGGCCATGCCACCAATGGCCATGGCGCCAGGTGTTGCGCTGGGACGGCGAGAATTGCGACCAGTGCTGGTTGGGCGTGCCGAAGAGATGGTTTCCGGCGTTCCAGTTTCCATGGCTGCCCGCCTGATTGCCGTGGCCGCCGCCGGCCGTCCAGGTGCCCTGATTGTTGTTGCCGGCGTTGTTGGCGTTGCCGTTGCCGCTGTTGTTGGCGGGTCCTTGCCAGCTGCCCGACCAGTTTCCCCCGGCGTTTCCGCCGCCGTGCGAATTGCCCGCGGACCAGTTCCCGCCTCCACCGGAGGGAACGTTCCCGCCGCCGGACGGTGTCCAGTTGCCGTGGTGATCGGCCAGCGCGGGGCCGGCCAGCGCCAAGGCGCCCGCAAGCGCCAGCACCGAAATTGCGGATTTATGCTGCATGATCCTGCTCTGTGACTTGTAACCTCGTTGCACTATCGAAGCACCCGGCTGAACCCAGCATGAACACGATCGTCAGAAACCCATCCATGTTAAGGCTCAAGCCCTTGCGCCCGCCTCTTGAGACATGGTCATAGGACCCGGGGATCACAATAGCATGGCCGAAGCGATTATCGAACAGGTCGAAGCTGCCGTGCGGGATGGCCAGCTTCCGCGCGCGCTCGAGATGGCGCGCCGGGCGCTGGACGAGGGTGTGGTGCATCCCATGCTGCTCAATCTGCGCTCCTACTGGTGGGTCCAGCAGGGCCGCGACGAGGACGCGCTGGCCGACCTGAAACACGCGATCGGGATCGCGCCGGAGGACATCTTCGTGCGCAACGCCTATGGGGTCCTTCTCGGGCGGCTGGGGCGCTGGGAGGAGGCGATGCCGGTCCTCAAGGGCACCGTGGAGATCACGCCGGAATGGGCCCCTGCGCGGCAGAGCCTCGGCTGGGCGATGGAATCAACCGGCGAGCTGGCGGAAGCGCGGATCCACTATGAACGGGCGCTGGCGCTCGATCCGGACTTCGCGGAGCCCATGGTGCGGCTCTCAAGCCTCGCCACGCGCCGCGGCGATTGGGAAGGCGCGCGCGCGCTCGCCAACCGCGCGCTGGAACTTCAACCGGGAGGCTATGGGGCGTCCACGACGCTCGCCAGCGTCGCCATCGCCGACCGCGATTTCGACCGTGCGGAGGAGATCGTCCGCCGCCTCGTCGCTGCCAAGCCGCCATCGCCGCTGGACGGCATCTTCGCCCGCAACGTGCTTGGCGATCTGCGTCACGCGCAGGGGCGTTACGCGCAGGCCTTCAAGGCCTACACGGAGAGCAACCGCGCCAAGTTCAAGCTCTACGCGCCGCAATACGACCGGCCTGGCGTCACGGTCACGGATTATTGCCGCTGGCTGACGGACTATTTTTCGAGCGCATCGCCCGAACGCTGGTCCGCCGCCTCGCAAACGGCGCCCGACGACCCGCGCGACGGCGCGACGGGGCACGTCTTCCTGGTCGGATTTCCGCGCTCCGGCACCACGCTGCTCGAAAACGTGCTGGCCTCGCACCCCGGCATCGAGACGCTCGAGGAGCGCGACATGCTGGACGAGCCGATGCGTGCATTCCTCACCAACGAGGCCGACCGCGAACGGCTCGCCGTGCTCGACGAGGCTGCGATCGCCGAATGGCGCGCGCGCTATTGGGCGCGGGTGCGCGCGCACGGCGTAGCGGTGGCGGGCAAGGTGTTCGTGGACAAATACCCGCTTTCCACGCTGAAGCTGCCCATCGTCGCCAAGCTGTTCCCGAAGGCGAAGGTGCTGTTCGCCCTGCGCGACCCGCGCGATGTGGTGCTGAGCTGCTACCGCCGCTCCTTCGGCATCAACTCCTCGATGTTCGAATTCCTCGACCTGGAGCGCGCCGCGAAATTCTACGACGCCGCGATGTCGCTGGCGCAGGTCTGCCGCACCCGGCTGGGCCTTGCCTGGCGCGAGGTGCGCAACGAATCCCTGATCGCGGATTTCGAGACGGAAGCCCGCGCGATCTGCGCCTTCATCGGCGTGGACTGGAGCGCCGAGATGACCGACTTTGCCGAACATGCCAAGTCCCGCAGCATCCGCACGCCCAGCTCGATCCAGGTCGTGAAGGGCATCAACCGCGAAGGCGTGGGAACGTGGAAAAACTACGAGGCGGAATTGGCGCCGGTATTGCCGCTTCTCGCGAGGTGGGTCGAGGCTTTCGGCTACGAATGACCGTGGTGCCGGGTGCAGGAATCGAACCCGCGACCTTCGGTTTACAAAACCGCTGCTCTACCGGCTGAGCTAACCCGGCCACCAAGCTGGAGATACTCCGATTTCGTCGCGGACGGTAGGGCGTCCGCGCCTCCCCCGCGTGCGCGGGGGAAGGGGACCGGCGAGGCCGGCGAGGGGGTGTCCTCTGGTGAACGCGAGTTTCGTCCTTCGCCGGTGGGCACGCCCCTTCCGTCCCGGGTGACGGTCGTCGCGATCCGCCTTCCGCGGTCTGGCGGGGATGGAAGATTTCAAAACATCTCCCCCTGCGGGCCGGGCTTCTTCGGAGGCGGGGTTTTCTTTTCGGGGGTCATTTCCCAGTCGCCCTCGACCGTGCGGAGCAGAGCCTTCAATTCCGCGGCGCTGGCGGGGGTTTCGCCCAGCCACTTTGCCCAGTCTTCAGGCGCCAGCACGGCCGGCATGCGGTCGGTGATGGTGGAGATGAGCGCATTGGCGGGCACGGTGCACATCACGAAGGTGAGAAGCTTGTCCCGGGCGGGGTGCTCCCATGCCTCCCACAATACGGCGATGGCGAGAGGCTTGCCGTCCTGGGGCCGCACGACATGCTGAACGGTGCGCGAGCGCACCTCCCGGCTTTCGTTGAAGCTCTTGACCACCACGATGCCGCGGCGTTCGCGAAAGGCGTCGCGGAAGGTAGGCTTGTTGTCGATTGTCTCCGAGCGGGCATGGATATGGTCGGGCTTGGACGGGGTCTTGCTTCCGAGCGCCGAAAAGCCCCAGCGCATGGCGACGTTTTCGCGCATGCCATTGGCGTCCAGCCGGATCACGCGGGCGAACCGCATCGGCGTCACGGTCTCGTCCGTGCCGTTCTCCCTGCCGACCATGTCGAGCAGGTCGTGGTAGTCGCGCCAGGACTGCGCCTGGGAAAACCGCGGCTGGAGGAACTTCCCGCACACGGCCTCAGCCCGGCGCGGCAGCCGCAGGCCCCGCCACGAATGCGCGCCGCACTTGCGGAGAGATGGGCATTTGCGGCGGCGCGTCCTGCGGCATCGGCGTTCCCCGGGCGAGGTTGGACGGAATCGTTCCGCCCGGTAATGTCCGCTCCCGACCCCGATCCCGCAAGCGGCCACGATGACCCGGTATCTGATCACCAGCGCATTGCCCTACATCAACGGCGTGAAGCATCTGGGCACGCTGGTGGGCTCGCTCCTGTCCGCCGACGTCTATGCCCGCTTCCGCAGGGCGCAGGGCTACCAGACGCTCGCCATCTGTGCCACGGACGAGCACGGCTCGACGACGGAGCTCGCGGCGCTCGAAGCCGGCATGGGCGTGCGGGAATTCTGCGACCGGCAATACGGCTTGCAGAAGAAGGCCGGTGAGGGCTTCGAGCTCGCCTGGGACCATTTCGGCCGTTCCTCCAACCTCCCGAACCACGAGCTGACGCAGCATTTCGCGCGCCAATTGTGGAAGAACGGGCACCTGGAGGTGCGCACGACCAAACAGGTCTATTCCAATGCCGAAAAGCGCTTTCTGTCCGACCGCTACGTGATCGGCACGTGTCCGCATTGCGGCTACGACAGGGCGCGCGGAGATCAGTGCGAGAACTGCACCCGCGTGCTCGATCCGGTCGATCTGATCGAACCGCGCTCCGCGATCTCCGGATCCAGCGACATCGAGATCCGGGATTCCACGCATCTCTTCCTCAAGCAGTCCGAATTCGTGCCGCGGCTGCGCGAATGGATCGCGGGGCACAAGACCGACTGGCCGCCGCTCGTCACCTCCATCGCCAGCAAATGGCTGGACGAGGGCCTGCAAGACCGCGGCATCACCCGCGACGTGGAGTGGGGCGTGCCGGTGCCCGACGACATTGCGGACGGCAAGCTCAAGGGCAAGGTGTTTTACGTCTGGTTCGACGCGCCGATCGAATATATCGGCGCGACGAAGGAGTGGGCCGCCGCCAACGACAGGGGCGAGGCCTGGCGCGACTGGTGGCTCGGCGACAGGGCGAAGGACGTCGTCTATGTCGAGTTCATGGGAAAGGACAACGTGCCGTTCCACACGGTGGGGTTCCCCGTCACGATCATGGGCTCGGGGGAGCCGTGGAAGCTGGTGGACCGGCTCAAGGGCTTCAACTGGCTGAACTACGACGGCGGCAAGTTCTCCACCTCGCAGCATCGCGGCGTATTCATGGACACGGCGCTGGAGATTCTTCCGGCCGACTATTGGCGCTATTACCTGATGGCGAACGCGCCGGAGGGCTCGGATTCAAATTTCACCTGGGAGCACTTCGCGTCGGTGGTGAACAAGGATCTGGCCGACGTGCTGGGCAATTTCGTCAACCGGGTCGAGAAGTTCTGCGCCGCGCGCTTCGAGAGCAGGGTGCCAGGCGAGGGCGCCTACGGCCCCGAGGAGCACGCCCTGATCGCCGAGATCGAAGGGCGCGTCCGTGCGTATACGGAGCATTTTGAGGCCATCGAGTTCCGCAAGGCGCTGGGTGAGTTGCGGGCGATCTGGGTGGCGGCCAACGAATACATTACCCGCGCCGCACCCTGGACGCATTTCAAGACCGACCGGGCGAAGGCGGCAGTCGGCATCCGCATGGGCCTCAACCTGATCCACCAGTTCGCGCACCTTTCGTGGCCCGTAATGCCGGCGATGGCGCGGAAGATCCACGAGACCATTCAGCCTATTGCCGGCGGCGGCGATCTCATTCCCTGGCCGGACGTGCCGATGGCCCAGGCGCTGGACGAACTCGAGACCGGCCAGCCGATCGCGCCGCCCGACGTGCTGTTCGCTAAGATCACCGATGAGCAGATGGCCGAGTGGCGCGTGCGCTTCGGCGGCACGGCGGAGGCGCCATGATCGTCCGCCGCCTCACCGATGACGATTATGAGGCGCTGCGCGAGATCAGGCTGGAGGCCTTGCGCCTGCATCCGGAGAATTTCGGCTCCGATCTCGAGTATGAGGAAGGCTTTGCGCGCGAGGAGTGGCTGGGGCGAATGGCCACGGGTTACACCTTCGGCGGATTCGTCGGTGGCGCGCTCGCGGGCATCATCGTTTTCGTGAAGCCGCCGAAGAAGAAAACCGGCCACACCGGCGAGATCGGCGCCATGTATGTGCGCGCCGCGCAGCGCGGCACCGGGCTGGCGGACGCGCTGATGGAGGCCGCCATCGACCAGGCGGTGACAAGCGTGGAGCAGCTCAAGCTGACGGTGAATGCCGAGAACCTCGCGGCGATCAGGTTCTACGAACGCCACGGCTTCCGCACCATAGGCCGCTATCCCAATTCAATTCGCGTGGGCGACAGGACCTACGAAGAGCTGATCATGTTCCGTGCGGTGAGCACGAGCGATTGAGGATCGCGAGAGGACACTCGCGGTAGCAGAAAATCGATTTGGTCAACGGGGCCAATTCCAAAATGGGAAGAGCTTGGCCATGCCATGGCACCTCGGCGCGCGGACGCGCCCGATGGGCGGCTGGGTCCAAGCCTGCCTTGAGGGTTTGGACGGTCGTGCGGTGGGCCTACTCCGCCAGCCGTGCCCAGCCCTCCTGGCCCAGCGCCTCGAGGGGCTGGAAGCGGGCCTTGTAGTCCATCTTCGCGGAGCCGCGGATCCAGTAGCCGAGATAGACGTACTGGAGCCCGCGGGCGCGCGCGGCTTCGATGTGGTCGAGGATCATCAGCGAGCCCAGGCTGCGGCTCACCTCGCCCGGATGGTAGAAGCTGTAGACCATCGACAGCCCATCCCGGAGCACGTCGGTCAGCGCGCAGCCGAGCAGCGGGGAGCCGTTCTCGGGCCGGCCGCGATATTCCACGATGTGGGTCTCGACAGGCGTCTCCTCGACCATGGCGACATAATCGAACAGGCCCATGTCGGACATGCCGCCGCCGGCGTGGCGGGAATCGAGGTAGGCACGCAGCAGTGCGAACTGCTCGCGCGTCGCCTCCGCCGTTACTTGCGCGCGGGAGAGGTCGCCATTGCGGCGCTGGATGCGGCGCTGGCTGCGCGAGGGTTGGAACTCGCTGACGACGATGCGCACCGACACGCACGCGCTGCAGCCTTCGCAGGCGGGACGGTAGGCGATCATCTGGCTGCGGCGGAAGCCGGAATGGGTCAGCGCCTCGTTGAGGCCCTGGGCGAAGCTGCCGTTCAGCCGCGCGAACACCTTGCGCTCCACTTTCCCCGGGAGGTACGGGCATGGCCCGCCGGGCGTCAGGAAGAACTGCGGCAGTCTTGCGGTGCGTTGGTCGGTCACGCGGATAAGCCTGGCACGGTCGCGGCAAGTATGAGGGCAAAACCGGCCATCGCGCCAGAGTGTCCGCTCGGCTGCGTTAAAGCTTGCTACCCGGCGGCACCGGCGGCGCCTCGCGCATGAGCACGATGGAAAGCCGGCGGTTGGCGGAGGCGTTCGGATCTTCCGGCAGAAGGGGCTCCGAACCGGCCTTGCCCGCCACCTGATAAATGCGATCCTGTGCGACGCCGCTGGCGGTGATGATGGCACGCGCCGCGTTCGCCCGAGATGCTGAAAGGTCCCAGTTCCCGCCGCCGGTCCCGTCGCTCCCGGACGTATGACCGGAGATGGAAATGCGATTCGGCAGCCGGTCGATCACCTTGGCCACGGTCTCGAGCAGCTTTTTCGTATAAGGCATCGGCTCGCTGCTGCCCGGCTGGAACATCGGCTTGCCGTCCTGGTCGACGAGCTGGATACGCAGGCCGTCAGGCGTCTGGTCGACGATGACCTGGCGGGAGAGGGCGGCGATGTCGGGGGACTCCTGCATTGCCTGGCGAATCGATTCGGCGGCGCTTTCGAAGTCCTGGTCTTTCGAGGAGGGGACCGCGCGCTCCAGATGGTCGTCGCTCTGGACCTGCGAGGCGGGCGCCTGACCGGCCGCGTCGGTGGTGCCGCCGTGTTTCTGGGACGGATCCTTGGACTTGTTCGGATCGGACGGGGCTGGCGGCGCGGTCTTGTCATAAACCGACACGACGCCGCCGGCGCGCGCGCTGTCCTGGCCCAGCACCTTGCCGGAGAGCACCCCGCCCGAGCCGCTGGAGGTCTGGGAGATGCTCTGGGCGGCGAAGTAATCGGCGATGCCGCGCTTCTGCTCGGGCGTGGTGGTGTTGATCAGCCACATCAGCAGGAAGAAGGCCATCATGGCCGTCACGAAGTCGGCATAGGCGACCTTCCACGCGCCGCCGTGATGGCCGCCGTGCCCGTCCTTTTTGATGCGCTTGACGATGACCGGGCCGTCCGCCGCCACCGTGAACCCCTGCTACCCGCGGCGTCCGCCTTCTCGCCGGGCTTTCCCCGGTCGCGCGCCTCGCCTAGTTTCGAGGGGCCGAGTGTGCCTGAGCCCCGTTAACCGAGCGTTGAGGTAGCAATGACTTTCGACAGCCGCGCTTTTCGCCAGGCTTTGGGCTGCTTTCCCACCGGGGTCGCGGTCATCACGGCCGCACCGGCGGACGGCCACCCGATGGGTATCACCGTTAACTCCTTCACCTCGGTTTCTTTGGACCCGCCGCTGGTCCTGTGGTGCCTGGACCGCAAATCGGACCGCTACGCGACCTTCACCGAAGCCAGGCACCACACCATCAGCCTGCTCGGTGCCGACCACGAGCACGTCTCTGCGCGGCTGGCGAAGCAGGGTGCCCACTCGCTCTCGGGCTTCGACCTGATTGCGACGGAGACGGGGCCGCCGGCGCTGGCGGACGCCTTGGCCGTGTTCGAATGCGAGCGCCGGGCCGTTCAGGACGGTGGCGATCACGCCATCCTGCTGGAGCGCGTGCTGCGCTTTGCCAAGCGTGAGGCGGGCGCGCCGCTGGTGTTCTTCCAGGGCCGCTACGGGGCGCTGGCCGGCAGCAGGGACTGACTCTTCGCGATCCCGTCGCGACCAAAAACAAGGACGCCGCCGGAGGGTGATCCGGCGGCGCCAAGGAGAGGGGATCCTACTTTACGCGCTTACCAACGCAGCTGCGTGAACAGGCCGATCTCGTTGTAGTGGCCGGAGTGACCCGGGCCCTGGGCGAGACCGCCGATGGTGCCGTTCTGGTCGGCGAGGAAGCCGTCCGTCGCCGCGTCGTGCTTGTAGACGAGCGAGAGGTCGACGATCTTCGTCGGGGAATAGGTGACCCCGAAATTGTAGTAGGTGTTCTTCGGGTTGGAGATGATGACGCCGCCGGCGGTCTTCATTTCCGGCTTGACCCAATCGTAACGCCCGAACACCGACCAGTGCGGGTCGAACGTGACGGTGGCGAAGCCCGAATAGCCGTGGTCGCTGTCGGTGTTGGTGGACGTCACGTCGTTCCAGTTCTTCGCGGAGAAATACTCCACGCCGACGCGGAACATGTCCATCTGATAGGCGGCAACCGCATCGAAGCGTTCCGCTTCGTGGTGGGTGACCACGCCATGCGCGGCGCCGAGATGGCCTTCATAGCCGCCCACGCCAAGCGTGAAGCCGTCCCAGTTCATGCTCACGCGCCCTTCGACGTCGAGGCCGTCAGTGCGGTTCACGCCGCCGACGAAGCCGGGCTTCTTGTAGCCGAGGCCGTTCACCGCCGAGACCGAGTAGGAGAACATGCCGTCGCCGAACTTGCCGTTGGCGTTGATGCCCCAGTCGGCGGAGGTGCCGAACTTGGTGCGGTCGATCAGCGTGTTCTCGACGTAGCGGTAGCCGTAGAGATCTTCCACGAAGGGAATCCACGGCATGTCGGAGGAGCCCAGGCGCATCACCAGCCAGTCGGCGAACTTGCCCTGCAGATAGGCCTTCTTGAGATAGAGCTGCGTGGCGCCGGCCGGACCGCTGTCATAGTTGAAGTCCGTGGTCACATTCGCCGACCAGGTGTCGTCGAACTGATGGTCGATGCCGATGTAGAAGCGCTTGATGTCGAAGCTGGTGCCATTGACGGACTGCGCGATGCCATCGCGCTTGTCGCTGATGTTGGAGACGTCGATGTAGGCGCGGCCGCTGACCTGCGTCCTGGCCCACCAGCTGTTCTTGGTGAGCGAGGTGTTGGCGGCCTGCTGCTCGTAGACCTGGTTCTGCAGGGCTTCGAACTGGGCCTGCGTTACCGCGTCGGCCGCCGGCGCGCCGCCGCCGTTAATCTGGGCCTTGAGGTCGCGAATCTCCGCGGCCTGGTCCTCCACCATCCGCTCGAGGCGGTCCATGCGGCTCTCCGAAGCCGTCGGCGTGGAGCCCGCGGCCATCGCATGATGGTGGTGGTGCTTGGTGGTCGTGGTGTCGGCCGGCGTCGACTGCGCGAACGCAGGTGCGGCCATCAGGGCGCACGCCACCGTACCCAACAGTGTGGTCTTCAGGTTCATTGTTATCCCCGCTCAGATACGCGAAAAACCGCAACGGATGCGGCGTCCAGCCCCCGCAAACATCCATGAAAGGCTGGCGTGGTCGTATCGGCGCGCCATGTCAGGTCGGTGAAAGGTCCATGACACTATTGCGACGGGCGCCCGGCGCGCCTTGGGGAGTCTCATTTGAGCAATAGTCGGTCACAGGACCGTAACGTCGCGCCCCGGATCACCATCCGGATCGACCTCCGGAACGGGCAAATCGGCCCCGGAAAAGTGCGCCTGCTCGAACTGGTTGAGCAGACCGGGTCGATCCGCCAAGCCGCGGCCGCGATGAAGATGAGCTACCGCCGCGCCTGGCTGCTTCTGCAGTCGCTGGAGGCGTGTTTCGGCGTCCCGATTGTCGAGGCGACGACCGGGGGAAAGCAGGGCGGCGGCGCGCGGCTGTCGAAACTGGGACAGGGCGTCGTGACGGCCTATCGGACTGCCGAGCGGGGCGCGAACCGTACGGGGCTCAAGGCGCTCAAGTCGCTCCCTCGCGCGCGCAATCGCAAGTAGCGGACAGGGGAATTTCAGAAAATGTTTTTTATTTCAGCACTTTATGGGAAATTGATCTCAACCAATTATTTATCTTGTGGCTTATAATAACGCTGCTTATATTATCTGGGCTTAGAGAAAAGCAGCCATGGCAGCCAGTTTCGACCGGGATTTGATGATCGTGCTGAACGATGTCGCACGGCTTGTGCGCACGCGGTTCGACCAGCGCGCGCGGGCCTACGGCATGACGCGCGCCCAATGGCTGATCCTGGCACGGCTCAACCGCCAGCCCGGACTTTCCCAGAACGAGATGGCCGCCATCTGCGAAGTCGAACCCATCACCGTGGGGCGGCTCATCGATCGGCTGGAGGCGCGCGGGCTTGTCGAGCGCCGCGCCGATCCCAGCGACCGGCGAGTCCGCCGTCTGCACCTGCTGCCGGCGGCGATGCCGATCATCGAAGAGATCACCCGCTACAAGGAACTGCTTCACGACGAAATAGTTGAAGGCGTCTCCGCCGCCGACTATCCGCGTGTCGTCGAGGCTCTGCTGACGATCAAGAACAACCTGACGGCCGAGCCCAAGCTGGCCATGGCTGGAGAGTAAGACCGTGAACGCGATGCAAACGGATAGCGCGCAATTCAAGGCCGCCGCCGGCGCGCCGTGGTGGCAATTGCCCGAGACGATCCGCCGCCTGCGTGCCGATCGCGCCTACCTGCGCAAGGTCCTGATCTATGGCGGCATCGCCATCGTGTCCGTCGTCGGGCTGGCCATGTGGCTGATGGGCGACCGTTATGTGTCGACCGACGATGCCTATGTGCAATCGGCCAAGCTGATGGTGTCGACGGACGTGTCCGGCCTGGTGAAGACCGTCAACGTCAAGGAGGGGCAGTTCGTCAGGAAGGGCGACGTGCTCTTCACCATCGATCCGCAGCCTTTCCGTATCGCGCTCGCCAACGCCAAATCACAGCTCGCGCAGACGGTGCAGTCGATCGAGTCGCTCAAGAGCAGCTACCGGCAGATGGAAGCCGACGTGGCCGCGCAGCGCGCGCAGGTCGATCTCGATTCGCGGAACTTCCGGCGCTACGCAAGCCTGCTCAAGGACAACGCCATCGCGCAGGCGACCTACGACCAGTCGCGCCTGACGCTGGCCGCCGCGCAGGAGCAGCTTGCGGCCGCGCAGCAGACCGCGGACGCTTCGCTCGCAAAGCTCAATGGCGACCCCAACATCGCGCCGGAGAAGACGCCGCAATATCAGCAGGCGCTGGCTGCGGTGGACGAAGCCCAGCGCCAGCTCGACCACACCGTCGTTCGCGCACCGTTCGAGGGCATCGTCTCGGAAGTGGATTCGCTGCAGCCGGGCACGCTGGTGATTTCCGCCATGAGCGCGTTCTCCACGACAAGCGCCGTCGGCCTGGTCGATACGCAGAACGTCTGGGTGGAAGCCCAGATGAAGGAGACCGACCTCACCCATGTGAAGCCGGGCGACGAAGTCGATGTCGCGATCGATACCTATCCCGGGCACACTTGGCACGGGACGGTGCAGGCAATCAGCGCGGCGACGGCATCGTCCTTCTCCGTGCTGCCGGCCGAGAACGCGAGCGGCAACTGGGTGAAGGTGCAGCAGCGCATCCCGCTCAAGATCAGGCTGGTGCGCCATCCCGGCGATCCGGTGCTGCGCTCGGGCATGAGCGCGGAGGTCGAGATCGACACCCATCACCGCCGCTGGTACCGGATGCTGTTCGGCGATTGAGCCATGACGCGCGCGCTCGGCCTTTCCTACGAGGCCTATGAAAGCAAGTTCGAACTCACCATCGTGATGCTGTGCTCGATGGCCGGCACGCTGATGCAGGCCCTCGACTCCACCATCGCCAACGTCGCGCTGCCCCACATGATGGGCGACCTCGCCGCGAGCCGCGACGAGATCACCTGGGTGCTCACCTCCTACATCGTCTCCGCCGCCATCATGACGGCGCCCGTGGGTTGGCTGGCATCCCGTTTCGGCCGCAAGAACCTCGCCATCGTCTGCATCTCGGGCTTCACTGTCACCTCGATGATGTGCGGCGCGGCGCAGACGCTGGATCAGATGGTCCTGTTCCGGCTGCTGCAGGGCGCGTTCGGCGCGGCACTGTCGCCGCTCTCCCAGTCCATCATGCTCGACCTCTACCCGCCGCAGAAGCGGGGCTCGATCATGGCGATCTGGGGCATGGGCGTGATGGTGGGCCCGATCTTGGGTCCCACGCTCGGCGGCTGGCTGACGGACAGCTACGACTGGCGCTGGGTGTTCTACGTCAACCTGCCGTTCGGAATTGCCGCCGTCACCGGCATCTGGTTGTTCCTGAGGGACACCCACCGGGACGAGACGCTCAAATTCGACTGGCTCGGCTTCGCGGCGCTCGGCGCCGGCCTCGGCGCGCTGCAGCTGATGCTGGACCGTGGCACGGACAAGGACTGGTTCTCGTCGGGGGAGATCGTCGCCGAAGCGGTGATCGCAGGCCTCGGCCTTTACGTCTTCCTCGTACACATGCTGACCACGAGCCGCTCCTTCATCCCCAGGGATCTGTTCAAGGATCGCAACTTCCTTTCGTCCCTTCTGCTGATGTTCATGATCGGCATGGTGATGCTTGCCTCCACGGCCCTGTTGCCGCCTTATCTGCAGAACCTGGGCGGCCATACCGTGACGCAAACCGGCCTGCTGCTCGCGCCGCGCGGCATTGGCACCATGTTCGCCATGGTGTTCGCGGGCCGCCTTGCGCTGAAGATCGACGCGCGCATTCTCATGGGGATCGGCGTCGCGGTGCTCGAATGGTCGATGTGGGAGATGTCCACCTGGACGCCCGCGATCCCCGACTGGACGCTGGTCTATACCACCTTCATCCAGGGCATCGGCATGGGGCTCGTCTTCGTGCCGATGAACCTGGTGGGCTTCGCGACGTTGTCGCCGCTCTTCCGTACCGACGGTTCGGCGCTGCTCAATCTCATCCGCAACGTGGGCTCGGCCATCGGCATTTCGCTCACCACCACGTTCCTCGCCGAAAATACCCAGGTGATCCACGCGCAGATGGCCTCGCACATCTCGACTTTCAACCGGAACCTGACGGTCAACGCGCAGAGCCTGATGTGGAACCCGCAATTGCCGTTCGGCGCCATGAATGCCGACAGGATCGTGACCTACAACGCCTCCGTCACCGCCTACGCCAACGATTTCCTGTTCATGTTCTTCGTCAGCCTGCCGGCGCTGGCCGTGATCTTCCTGATGAAGCGGCCGGTCATCGTGGCGCCCCCACCGGGCGAGCAGGCGCAGCAGAAGATCGAGATGGACGTGATGGAGTAAGCTCGCCTCCGGCCGAATCGGAGAGCGACATGCGGGTGAGTTTCATCGGGCTTGGCGTCATGGGTTATCCCATGGCGGGGCATCTGGCGAAGGCCGGTCACGAGGTGACCGTCTACAACCGCACCCGCGCCCGCGCGGAAGCGTGGGTGAAGGAATATGGCGGCCAGCTTGCGCCCACGCCCGCCGAAGCCGCCGCCAACATGGACGCCGTGCTCGCTTGCGTCGGCCGAGACGCGGATGTGCACGAGGTCACCCTCGGGCGGCACGGCGCCTTCGTCGCCATGAATCGTGACGCGGTCTTCGTCGATCACACCACCGCGTCCGCCGGCCTCGCGCGCGAACTCGCCGAAGCGGCCACCAATCGCGGCTTCCACTTCGTCGATGCGCCGGTCTCCGGCGGCGAGCAGGGCGCGAAAAACGGCCAGCTCACGATCATGTGCGGCGGAAGCCAGGCCGCCTATGCCAGGGCAGAGCCCGTGATGAAGGTCTACGCGCGGCAGTGCCGGAGGCTGGGCGAGGCGGGCGCGGGCCAGCTCACCAAGATGGTCAATCAGATCTGCATCGCCGGCCTGGTTCAGGCGCTGTCGGAAGGGTTGAGCTTCGCCCGCAAGGCCGGCCTGGACCCGCTCGCCGTCGTCGAGGTCATCTCGAAGGGCGCGGCCCAGAGCTGGCAGATGGAAAATCGCCACAAGACCATGCTCGAAGGCCACTTCAACCACGGTTTCGCGGTCGAGTGGATGCGCAAGGACCTGGCCATCGTGCTGGAGGAAGCGCGCCGCAACGGTTCGTCGCTTCCGGTCACCGCGCTGGTCGACCAGTTCTACGCCGAGGTCGAAAAGATGGGCGGCAAGCGCTGGGACACGTCGAGCCTGTTCGCGAGGCTGGAACGCTAGCCGCGCAGCAGTTTCGCCGCGTCCTTCGCGAAATAGGTGAGGATGCCGCTGGCGCCGGCGCGCTTGAAGGCGATGAGGCTTTCCATGATCACGCGGTCGCGGTCGAACCAGCCGCGCTCGATCGCGCCCATCAGCATCGAATACTCGCCCGACACCTGATAGGCGAAGGTCGGCATGCCGAACGCGTCCTTCACCCGCCGCACGAGATCGAGATAGGGCATGCCGGGCTTGACCATCACCATGTCCGCGCCCTCGGCGATGTCGAGCGCCACTTCGCGCAGCGCCTCGTCGCCGTTGGCGGGATCCATCTGGTAGGTGCGCTTGTCGCCCACCAGCGCCTTTGCCGAGCCCACCGCATCGCGGAACGGGCCGTAGAACGCGCTCGCATACTTGGCCGCGTAGGCCATCAGCAGCGTGTCCTTGTGCCCGGCTTTCTCCAGCGCCTGGCGGATGGCGCCGATGCGGCCGTCCATCATGTCGGATGGCGCGATGATGTCGCAGCCGGCCTCGACTTGCACCAGCGCCTGGCGCACGAGGATGTCCACCGTCTCGTCGTTGGCGATGCTCTGATTGTTGTCATCGAAGACGCCGTCATGGCCATGGCACGTGTAGGGATCGAGCGCCACGTCGCAGAGCACGCCGATCTCCGGCACCGCCTTCTTGATCTCGCGCACCGCGCGGCAGACCAGGTTCTGCGGATTGAGCGCCTCCTTGCCGTCCGCCGTCTTGAGCGCGGGATCGGTATAGGGGAAGAACGCGATGACGGGGATACCGAGCTTTGCGGCCTCTTCCGCTGCCGCCGGCAAAAGATCGACGGTGAGGCGGTCCACGCCCGGCATGGAGGGGATAGGCGTTCGGGTCTTCGTGCCGTCCGCGATGAAGACGGGCCAGATGAAGTCCGCCGGCGAGAGCGTGTGCTCGGCCACGAGTTGCCGCGACCAGGCGTGCCGCCTCAGGCGGCGCATGCGGATGGCGGGAAAGGCAGGTTGGGACGCGGACATGGCCGGTCTCTTGCCAATTGCGCCGCCTGGATGCAAGCAGGCGCGGCCATCCGGGAGTATGCCGCCGATGCGTCCGTCCGCCGTGCTTTTGGCCGGTTTCCTGCTGTCGGCGCCCGCCTGGGCGGCCGGCCCGGTGCCCGATTATGCGATCACTCCGATGACGAAGGCCGACGTCGATTTCTACCTGGACATCATGCGCGCTGCCGCAGCGCACAACCAGCATCTCGCCGGGGACGACAAGGCCGCCGTCGATCTCACCATCCAGATGCAGAAGCATCCGCCCGACATGTCGCACATGACGGCCGGCCAGATGGCGCGCAATGCCAACCTGATGGCGCGCGCCGCCGATCTCGCCAGCTACGACGAGAAGGTCGCGGAGCAGCGCGGCGTGACCGCGCGTTATGACGCCATCAAGAACGAGGTCGAGGCGGTGTATGCCCAGGTGACGGGCGAGGGTGGAAGCTGCGCCGGCGACGATTGCGGCGGGCAGCTGACCGCCGCGCAGATCGCCCGTGGCAAGCAGGAGGACGCCACTGTAAGGGCCGACAAGCCGCTGATCGCACCGCATGTTGCGGAGATCAAGGCGCTCAAAAAGCAGATCGGCGGCTTCATGTTCGGAGGACAGTGATGGATTTCGAGCTCAGCGAAGACCAGCGCGCCGTCGAGGACGCTGCCCGCCGTTTCGCGACCGGCCGTCTGGCTCCTTACGCCGCCGAGTGGGACGCAACCGAGCACTTCCCCGTGGACGTGATGCGGGAGGCTGCCGCGCTCGGCTTCGCGTCGATCTATGTGAAGGGTGACGTGGGCGGTTCGGAGATGAGCCGCCTGGACGCCGCGATCATCTTCGAAGAGCTGTCGGCCGGCTGCACCTCCACGGCCGCGTTCATCTCCATCCACAACATGGCGTCGTGGATGATCGACCGTTTCGGCGCGGACGAACTGCGCAGGCGCTTCCTTCCCAAGCTCGTCGGCATGGAGAAGATCGCGAGCTATTGCCTGACCGAGCCCGGCTCCGGCTCCGATGCCGCGTCGCTGAAGACCAGGGCAGTGCGCGACGGCGATCATTACGTGCTGAACGGCTCCAAGGCCTTCATCTCGGGTGCCGGCGTGTCGGACGTCTATGTCTGCATGGTGCGCACGGGCGAAGAGGGCGCCAAAGGCATCTCCTGCCTCGTCGTCGAGAAAGGCACGCCGGGCCTCTCCTTCGGCAAGAAGGAACGCAAGATGGGCTGGAACTCCCAGCCCACCGCGCAGGTGATCTTCGAGGATTGCCGCGTGCCGGTGGCCAACCGCGTCGGAGGGGAGGGCGAGGGCTTCAAGATCGCCATGGCGGGGCTCGATGGCGGGCGCATCAACATCGGCGCCTGCTCGGTCGGCACCGCGCGCGCCGCGCTCGAGGAAGCCAAGGCCTATGCGAAGGACCGCAAGCAGTTTGGCCGGGCCATCGCTGATTTTCAGGCTTCGCAGTTCAAGCTTGCCGACATGGCGACGGAGCTGGAAGCGGCGCGGCTGATGATCCGCGCGGCGGCGGACGCGCTCGACCGGAAGCAGCCGCGCGCCACCATGCTCTGCGCCATGGCCAAGCGCTTCGCGTCCGACACGGGTTTCAAGATCGCCAACGACGCGCTGCAACTCCATGGCGGCTACGGCTACCTCAAGGACTTCCCGGCCGAACGCCATGTCCGCGACCTGCGCGTTCACCAGATCCTGGAGGGCACCAACGAGATCATGCGCGTCATCGTCGCAAGGGAGATGTCGAGGCAGTGAGCGAAGCCGAAGTCCTGTTCGAGACCCGCAGTGCCACAGGCCTGATCACCCTCAACCGCCCCAAGGCGCTCAACGCGCTGACATGGGATATGGCGCGGGCGATGAAGGCGCAGCTGGACCGCTGGGCTTCCGACATGAGCGTCAGGACCGTGATCGTCCGCGGGGCCGGAGAGCGGGCGTTCTGCGCCGGCGGCGACATCCGCGCGCTCTACGACAGCGGCAAGGCGGGCACGCCCTATGCGCTCGATTTCTATCGCGACGAATACGTCCTCGACGCGGCGATCAGGCATTTCCCCAAGCCTTACGTCGCGCTGATCCACGGCATCGACATGGGCGGGGGTGTGGGCATCTCGGTCAACGGCAGTCACCGCGTGGCTGACGAGAGCATGGTCTTCGCCATGCCGGAGACGGGCATAGGCTTGTTCCCGGACGTCGGCGGCTCGTATTTCCTGCCGCGCCTTCCCGGGCAGACGGGCATGTATCTCGCGCTCACCGGCGCGCGCCTGAAGACCGCCGATGCGCTCTATGCCGGCGTGGCGACGCACTTCGTTCCGCGCGCCAGATGGGACGAGCTGGTGTCGCGCCTGACGGGCGGAACGCCGCCGGACGCGGCGCTGGCGGGGCTCGCCGAAAACGTACCCAGCACCTTTCTGCACGACCATCGCGCGATCATCGACCGGGTGTTCGCGAAGGACAGCGTCGAGCAGATCCTCGACGCGCTCGATGCCGAGCATACCGACTGGGCGCGAGACACCGCGAAGATCATCCGCACCAAGTCGCCGACCAGCCTCAAGGTCGCCTTCCGCCAGCTGCGCGAGGGCGCGAAGCGCGATTTCAACGACTGCATGCGCATGGAATACCGCATGGTCCACCGTATCGTCACCGGTCACGATTTCTACGAAGGCGTCCGCGCCACCATCATCGACAAGGACGGCACCCCGAAATGGTCGCCGCCCGATCTCGCCGGCGTGAGCGAAGCCGCCATCAACGCCTATTTCGCGCCGCTGGACCGGGAGCTGCCGCTTTGATATTCTAGAAATCGTTTCTAGAAAGCCGCCGCGATGGCCCTGAGCATCAAGACCGAGGAAGCCGACCGCCTGGCGCGGGAGCTGAGCCGCCTGACCGGTGAAAGCATGACGGAGGTCGTCACCAAATCGTTGCGCCAGCGGCTGGAACGGGAGAAGAAGTCCCGACCGAAGAAACGGACGAAGAAGCAGGTCCAGGAAGAAGTCAGCCGGATGAATGCATTCATGGCGCGGATCAGGAGGAAATACGATTTCAGCAGGCTGCCGGCCGACAAGGCGTATTTCGATGCGCTCTGGGGTGAAGACGAGATCATGGCGGCGATGAAAAGGTGATCGTCGTCGACACGTCCGCCATCGTCGCGATTTGGAAAGGCGAGCCCGAGGCCGGCGCGTTGGAGACGCGGCTTTCCGAAGAAGGGTTGGACGAGCGCCGCATGTCGAGCGCGACCTACATAGAGGTCGGAACGGTTGTGGCGGGAGGGGTTCTCCACGATCCGTTCGGCGCGATCCGCGAACTTGAGGCCTGGCTGGCGAAATACGCCATCGAGATTGTTCCTTTCGATGCCGGGCAGGCGCGCATCGCGCTCGACGCCCGCATCCGTTATGGCCGCGGGTTCCGGGCATCGGCAAAACTGAACCTGGGCGACTGTTTTTCCTACGCGCTCGCCAAGACGTTGAATGCGCCGCTGTTGTATATCGGGGACGACTTCGACAAGACGGACGTGCGGTCCGCGCTCCGCCGCAGATCAGGGAGACGAAAATGACCACCATCGCATTCATCGGCGTCGGCAACATGGGTGGGCCGATGGCGCGCAATCTCGTCAAGGCGGGGCATGCGGTGACCGCGTTCGACCTGAGCGATGCCGTGCTGAAGCCGGTCGTCGATGCGGGCGCGAAAAAGGCCGCGTCGGCCAACGACGCCGTGAAGGAGGCGGACATCGTGGTGACGATGCTGCCCGCCGGTCAGCATGTCCGCTCGGTCTATCTGGACGACGGCATTCTCGCTTCGGCGAAGAAGGGCGCGCTGCTGGTCGATTCCTCGACCATCGACATCGAATCGGCGCGCGCGGTGCATGCGGCGGCGCAGAAGGCGGGCTTCGACTTTCTCGACGCGCCGGTCTCCGGCGGCGTCGGCGGCGCGGAAGCTGGCACGCTCACCTTCATGTGCGGCGGCAGCGACAGGGCCTTCGCCCGCGCCGAGCCGGTGCTGGCGAAGATGGGCCGCAAGGTCGTGCTCGCGGGCGGCGCGGGCGCCGGCCAGGCGGCGAAGATCTGCAACAACATGCTGCTCGCGATCTCGATGATCGGCACCTGCGAAGCCTTCGTGCTGGGCGAGAAGCTGGGGCTCGATCCGCAGAAGCTGTTCGACATCGCTTCGACCTCGTCGGGGCAGTGCTGGTCGCTGACCGCGTATTGTCCCGTTCCGGGACCGGTGCCCGCGTCGCCCGCCAATCGCGACTACACGGGCGGTTTCGCCACCGGCCTGATGCTGAAGGACCTGAAGCTCGCCCAGGCCGCGGCGCAATCGTCCGGCGCCGTCACGCCGCTGGGCGCGCAAGCCGCGCAGCTTTACGGTTTGTTTGCCGCGAAGGGACATTCCGGCGTCGACTTCTCGGGCATCGTGAAGATGCTGCGCGGCAATCTCTGACGATTTACCGTGTCTTAACGCCCCGCGCCTAACCTTGCTGCAATAAAGCAGGTGGGCGCCTGGAAAACCGGGCGGGATGACGATGACGGCGTTGGCCAAACCGCAGGCGGCTGCGGCGCTCGAGGGCGTTCAGCCGCTGCGCAAATACTATCTCGAGGCGCTCAATCTCATCGAGCGGCTGCATCGCCAGCTGCTCGACGTGATCAAGGACGAACTGGACCGCCGCGACGAGCGGGAGATCAACAGCGTCCAGGCGCTGCTCCTGTTCAACGTGGGAGACCAGGAGCTCACCGCGGGCGAACTGCGCACGCGTGGCCACTATCTCGGCTCCAACGTCTCCTACAATCTCAAGAAGCTGGTCGAGGCCGGCTACATCCATCACGAACGTTCCGAAGCCGACCGCCGCTCGGTGCTGGTGCGACTGACGCCGAAGGGCGAAGACGTGCGCGACATGTTGCGGGAGCTGTTCGACCGGCACCTGGTCTCGCTCGAGGCAGTGGGCAACGTCGCCGGCGCCGACCTCGACTCCATGAACACCAGCCTGCGCCGCATGGAACGCTTCTGGATCGACCAGGTTCGCTTCAGGCTCTGAAGTCCGGCGGCATTTGTGGCCCGCAATTGTACTCGCGGCGACGCATGCGGCAGTTGAGCCTTGCCGATATTCCGGGTAGCATCGCCCCCGATTTTGGTTCGAATTTTGGGGGCGCCGATGCGCGCGATTTTCGCGATTCCCTTGTTATTGGCCGCTATCGGCCTTTCGTCCTGTGAAGATCGAAACGCAGCCAGGCGTTCGGCGCTCGAACAACAAGTTCAACAGGCGAACCAGACGCTCACGGTTCTCGACAACGATATCCTTGTCCGCCAGTCCCGCATCGACGGCCTCACCAAGGAACTGTCGGACGAAAACAACGCGCTCTCGCAGAACAAGGCCGATGTTGACGCCTATCTGCTCGATCACAAGATGGTCACGATCGCCATCGCTGCCGGCGTGGCCGGCGCCAATGCAAGCTTGGATCCCGACAACGAATACTCGCAGGACGCGCACGCGATCGGGGGAATCATGGTCGCGGCGGCCGCGCTCTATGCCCTTGCGCATGCGCAGGAAGTCACGGAAGTGGTCAGCTATCTGGAGCAAGCCGACATCAAGGCGAAACAGATAAAACAGAGCATGGACTCGACGTCGCAGACACTGAACGGCGAACAGGCGGCGCTGGTGGCAGACAGGCAGAACGCCTCCAGGCAGCAAGGTCTGATCGCCGACCTCAACGGCCAGATTGGAAAGCTGCAGCCGAAATATTGGTGGAGCAGCTAACGCCGGGCGCGCGCCTTCGGTGGCAGCGGAACAAACGCGCTGGTGTTGCGGACGTACGCGGCGTAGCCGGGCCTGCGCTCCGCAATATCCTTCTCCAGGAGCGCGACGCCCGAAACCCGCAGCAGCAGGAACGTCATGGCAAGGGGCGCGAACACCGTCCACCATGCGCCCGCCGACGCGGCGATGAACCAGAACCCCCACCACATGAGGGCGTTGCCGAAATAATTGGGGTGGCGCGACCAGGCCCAGATACCCCCGTCCATCACCCCGCCGCGGTTCGCGGGATCCTGCTTGAAGCGCGCGAGCTGCCGGTCGGCCACGGCTTCGATCATAATGCCGGCGAGCGCGACCGCGCCCCCGATCGCGTCCAGCGGCCCGAAGGGGACGCCGCCACGGGCGATTGCCGCCTGGAGGGGCCAGGAAATCGTCCACAGGATTACAGCCTGCAGCCAGAACACCCGGAACAGGCTCTTCCACCAGAACTCGCCGTCAGCCCGCATGGCGGCATAACGCCGGTCCTCTACGGGGGATGCCCGCCAGCGGGCGAGCAGGTGGGCGCCCAGGCGCTCCGCCCACAGGGCCGTGAGAACCAAAATCATGACCGAGCGCAACGAAAGGGTGTTCTGGGCCAGTGCGGTGATCGTCGCGACGATGAAAAAGCCCGGCGCCCAGAATATATCGATGATGCCGGCATCCTTCAGGATCAGGCTCAAAAACCACAGGGTACTGGCGCTGCCGGTGACCAGGATCAATGCGAGGATCGGGGTGCTCATGTGACAATTTCGCTTGGTTTTCAGGGGGCTATGTAGGGTAATCTGTCGCTTGGAAGGGCAGGGACATGGCGTTTCCGTACCTCAACCGTTTCCGTGACGCGCTGGCGGGGCTTCGCCGCGAGGGCCGCTACCGGGTGTTCGCCGACATCGTGCGCCGCCGCGACGCGTTGCCCCGCGCCGATTTCTATACGGATGGCGGCAAGAAGCCGATCACGGTCTGGTGCTCCAACGACTATCTGGGCATGAGCCGGCACCCCAAGGTGCTGGCCGCCATGCACGAGGCCATCGACGCGGCGGGCGCGGGCTCGGGCGGCACGCGCAACATCTCCGGCACCACGCACTATCACGTCGAGCTGGAGGCCGAGCTTGCCGACCTCCACGGCAAGGAAGCGGCGCTGCTCTTCACCTCCGGCTTCATCTCCAACGACACGACGCTGGCGACGCTGGCCAAGCTTCTGCCGGGGCTGATCGTGTTCTCCGATTCTCTCAACCATTCGTCGATGATCGAGGGCATCCGCCGCGGCGGATCGGACAAGCGGGTCTTCAAGCACAATGACCTCGCCGATCTCGAGGCGCAGCTGCGCATCGCTGCCCCCGACGCGCCCAAGCTGATCGCTTTCGAGTCCGTCTATTCGATGGACGGCGATTTCGGGCCGATCGCCGCGATCTGCGACCTCGCCGCGAAATACGGCGCGATGACCTATCTCGACGAGGTGCACGGCGTTGGGCTGTATGGGCCGCGCGGCGCCGGCGTGGCGGCGCGCGACGGCGCCATGCACCGGGTCGACATCGTCGAGGGTACTTTGGCCAAGGCGTTCGGCGTGATGGGCGGCTACATCGCGGCGACGGCCGACATAGTGGACTGCATCCGCTCCTTCGCGCCCGGGTTCATCTTCACCACTTCGTTGCCGCCCGCGATC
Organism: Rhizomicrobium sp.; assembly: GCA_035499995.1. Classification (GTDB taxonomy): domain Bacteria; phylum Pseudomonadota; class Alphaproteobacteria; order Micropepsales; family Micropepsaceae; genus Rhizomicrobium. Next base: position 119,654 of record DATJXR010000042.1, read on the forward strand.
TCGGCCGGCGTGCTGGCGAGCGTGCGCCATCTCAAATCGAGCAACGCCGAGCGCGAGGCGCTGCAGGAACGCGCCGCGCGCCTCAAGCGCCTGCTCGCCGAGGCCGGGCTGCCGGTGATGAACTCGCCCAGCCATGTCGTGCCGGTGTTCGTGGGCGATGCGGTGACCTGCAAGGCGGTCTCCGACGCGCTGTTGCGCGATCACGCGATCTACGTCCAGCCGATCAACTATCCCACCGTCCCGCGCGGGCAGGAGCGGCTGCGCTTCACCCCGTCGCCGCTGCATACCGACGCAATGATGGACGCGCTGGTGGCGGCGCTGGACGAGGTGTGGACGGCCCACCGGTTGGGCCGCGCGGCCTGAGTGGCGGCCGGCCGCGAAATCCTCATCGAGTTCGTTCCGCAGGGAAACGTGGTCAAAGTCACGGCCATCGACGTGGCGACGCGCACGGAGGCCGCCATCGTCGCGCCCGCCGGCGCGCCGCAGGCGACGCTCCGGGCCGCCGTGCTGCGCAAGCTCGACTATCTTCTGAAAAAGCAGAACGGCGGAGCCTGACCCCGCCGTTTCTGGACGTTTCGCGCCGGTCGCCGCTATCCGCGGCGGCGGCTCTTGGTCGAGGGCGCGCTCTTGCCCAGGCCGATCTTCTTGGCGAACTCGCTGCGCTGGGCCGCGTAGTTCGGCGCCACCATCGGATAGTCCGCCGGCAGGCCCCACTTCGCGCGGTACTCTTCCGGCGACAGGCCGTAGCGCGAACGCAGGTAGCGCTTCAGCATCTTCAGCTTCTTGCCGTCTTCCAGGCAGACGATGAATTCGGGCGTGATCGACTTCTTCACGGCGACGGCGGGCTTCTGCGTGGTCGGCGCCTCGCCGGGACCGCCCGTGGAAAGACCGCCGAGCGTGGCATGCACGCTCTTGATCATCCCGGGGACATCGGAAATGGCGATGGGGTTGTTGGACACATAGGCGGCGACGATGTCGCTGGCCAATTTGAGCAGATCATCCGATCTTGCCTGCATCTCACTCATTTTCGAACGCACCTCTATCATGGCATTTTCGCAGTTGCGGACATGTTGGTACTGCCGAGTTCAAAAAACATTTGCAAGTAGTATTCGTAAGGACTCGTCAACCGAGTTCAAGAAAGCGAATCGCAGTGGCAAAAACAGCCGGAAGCCAACATTTGCAGCAATTATTGGGTGTTGTCTCAATGCTTGATTACAGAAAGGCACGTATAAGTTGCCCCAAGTTTGGTCTGAAACGTGTCTTGGCGCCTACACGATCTGTGCATGGAAGCACGAATATTGCGCGGTCCGTGCATAAGGGCGGGGTACGAAACATCCCTCTGTGCAGAAATCCGGCCCGCGCAACCCGTGATTCCGGCGGGCTCCCGGGCGCGCGGATGCCGCTCTGGCGCAAGATTTGGTAAAGCGCTAGGAACAGGACGCGATTAGGTGTGGTGGGCGGCTGGCCCGGGCCCCGGCGGTCGCGCAATTTGCAGTGAGGCACGACATGGCGGCGATTTCGAGCGCGGCTGAACCGCGCAAAGGCGGCTTTTTCTCCCGCGGCCTGGCGGAAGCGGATCCGGAGGTGGCGGTCGCGATCAGGGACGAGCTTGTCCGCCAGCAGGAGAAGATCGAACTCATCGCGTCGGAGAACATCGTCAGCCGCGCCGTGCTCGAGGCCCAGGGCTCGGTGCTCACCAACAAATACGCGGAGGGCTATCCGGGCCGGCGCTATTACGGCGGCTGCGAATATGTCGACGTCGCCGAGGAACTCGCCATCGACCGCGCCAAGCGCCTGTTCCATTGCGATTTCGCCAATGTCCAGCCCCATTCCGGCGCCCAGGCCAACCAGGCGGTGTTCTTCGCGCTGATGCAGCCGGGCGACACGTTCATGGGCCTCGACCTCGCCGCGGGCGGGCATCTCACCCACGGCTCGCCGGTCAACCAGTCGGGCAAATGGTTCAAGCCGGTGTCCTACGGCGTGCGCCGCCAGGACCAACGCATCGACATGGACGAGGTGGAGGCGACGGCGAAGGCACACAGGCCCAAGCTCATCATCGCCGGCGGCTCGGCCTATTCGCGGTTCATCGATTTCAAGCGCTTCCGCGAGATCGCGGACACCATCGGCGCCTATTTCATGGTCGACATGGCGCATTTCGCGGGCCTGGTGGCCGGCGGCGTGCATCCCAATCCGCTGGAATACGCCCACGTCGTCACCACCACCACGCACAAGACCCTGCGCGGGCCGCGCGGCGGGATGATCCTGTCGAAAGACGCCGACCTCGGGAAGAAGATCAATTCCGCCGTGTTCCCCGGCCTGCAGGGCGGCCCCCTGATGCACGTCATCGCCGCCAAGGCCGTGGCCTTCGGCGAGGCGCTGAAACCCGACTTCAAGATCTACGCGAAGAACGTGGTCGAGAATGCCAAGGTGCTCGCGGAAACGCTGCACAGCCTGGGGCTCGACATCGTGTCGGGCGGAACCGACACGCATGTGATGCTGGTCGATCTGCGCCCCAAGAAGGCGACGGGCCGCGCCACCGAGCGCGCGCTCGACCGCGCCTTCATCACCACCAACAAGAACGCGATTCCCTTCGATACCGAGAAGCCCGCGATCACTTCCGGAATCCGGCTCGGCTCGCCCGCGGGCACCACGCGCGGCTTCGGTCCCGGCGAGTTCCGCGAGGTCGGCAAGCTGATCGTGGAGGTTGTCGACGCCGTGGCGCGGAAAGGCGAAGAGGGCGATGCCGCCGTCGAGGCCGCGGTGCGCGCGCGCGTGGCCGAACTGTGCCGGAATTTCCCGATCTACAATTGAGGATTCTTCATGCGCTGCCCGTTTTGCGGACACGACGATACCCAGGTCAAGGATAGCCGTCCGTCCGAGGACAATTCCGCCATCCGCCGCCGCCGCCATTGCCCCGCCTGCGGCGGCCGCTTCACCACTTTCGAGCGCGTGCAGCTGCGCGAGCTGATCGTGGTCAAGAAGAACGGCCGCCGCGAGCCGTTCGAGCGCGAGAAGCTGGAACGCTCCATCGCGCACGCGCTGAGGAAGCGCCCGGTCGAAGCCGAGCGGGTGGATCGCATGGTCACCGGCATCGTGCGCCGGCTGGAAAGCATGGGCGAGAACGAAGTCCAGGCCTCGACCATCGGCGAGCTGGTGATGCAGGCGCTGGCCAGCCTCGACAAGGTCGCCTATGTCCGCTTCGCCTCCGTCTACAAGAACTTCCGCGAGACCAAGGACTTCGAAGCCCTCATCGGTGAGATGGAGGGCGGGGAGCGGGATTGAGCCTCATTTGAGTTCGGATGAGATATGGCACCGCACAAGCGAATTTTGATGCTGGGTCCGACAGGGGTGGACAAATCCACCGCCGCGAAGAGGCTGGCCGCTCGCGTCAAGGACAAGTTCAATCACGAAATCAGATTCGTCGACTTCGAAAAAGAATATCTGAAACCGGAGCTCGAACGGAATGGCATCCGCAACTGGTTTACATTCCTCGCGCAGGATGGTGGCCGGCAGGCGATAATCTGGCAAGCGGCCTGGTCGAAGCTTCCGAAGTTCGAGGACCAGATTACCATTCTCGGTCTTCACGCGTGCTACGTAAGTGGAATTGTCGGTTTGCGCTGTCCAGTCAACTTACCCGGCATTTGCGCGGACTTTAGGCCGACCTTGATCGTCACACTAATTGACGACGTCCAGAATATGTGGACGCGTACGGAGCTGCGTGCGGGAGGCCGAGACTCGCGCGGGCGTCCATCCTTTGAGCAGCTGCTCACGGCAAGGCGAGCCGAGCAACTTTTGGGGGACATGCTCGTTTCTCATTCCCAGGATCCCAATGTGCGACACGTGTTGTTGGCGAGTTCCAACGCATTGACCGCGCTCGTTAACCTGATCGTATGGGACTCCAAGGTGACGTACCTTTCATTTCCAATAAGCGCGCCGCGAAGGATGGAGCGGGACGGCGATTCCAGTTTCACCGAGTTGATCAACCGACTGCATCATGCTGCTCTGGTCGAGATGGAACGCGACACGAAGCGTTCCTTCATTACTCCTTTGGCGATCGATGAGTTGCCGTTGGTGTTTAAGTGGAAGGATGCGCAGGTGGAAAAGGCAAAGCCGTCGGGCATTCCATATTGCGACTTGCGCGACCGGTGGCTTCAGAGCGATCTGTGGGGCGGAAATGACCTCGCTGTCCTTCCACCTCTCGGCGCCAGTGTAAATGTCCCGTCCGAACAGATCGAAGTGGTTGCCGGAATCGTTGAAACCGATGTCGGGTGGCGGGACCGTAGGCTTGTTCTGCAGGCACAAAGCCTGGCGATTTTCTGCCCCAAAGACCCCAAGAAAGATCGAATTACGCGGGGCGTCAAAACTGAACTCGAAGCCGCAACAGCGGTGGGCATTTCCTCGTTCTACTGGCAAAATCCCGTCTGGGATCCCGGTGATTTCGTCTCGACCCAGTTCGAGCCGGCCGGTTCTATGGGCCTCGGGGCGACAGAGGCCCTAGTACAGCGCACCGAATCACTAGAAGCTCTGATTCGAGCCCAGCCGTAGGAGACGTAGGTGAAGGTCACTGTTACTATCCGAAGTGGGGACGACGTGAGTGTCTTGAAGCCTCTCCTTGATCGCGTGCGAGCACGTTACAGCGAGTTGAGGGTCATCGAAGCGCCAAGAGGCATCGAGTATTCGTATTCCTTTCCCGTTGTCGCCGTAAGTGATCGGGGGCGGCATTTTGGCGAGGATGCTATAGAAGTCCTAAGGACCATAGCGGCATAGGTGCCGCCACGCTCACCCTGCTAGCGCTATCGCGTGATACACTGGGCGCGCATAAGTGCGGCCAATGAATTTCAATTTCGCCCCCATGCACCATGCCTTGCGTCTTGCGGCGCGGGGGCTGGGGCGCGTGGCTCCCAATCCTGCTGTGGGATGCGTGATCGTGGCGCCGGACGGGCGCGTCGTGGGGCGCGGCTGGACCCAGGACGGCGGGCAGCCCCATGCCGAGACGATGGCACTGGCCGAGGCGGGCGCGCTGGCGCGGGGCGCTACCGCCTATGTCACGCTCGAGCCTTGCGCGCATTTCGGAATGACGCCGCCCTGTTCGGACGCACTGATCGCCGCCGGCGTCGCGCGCGTGGTCGCGGCGGTGGAGGATCCCGATCCGCGCGTGAAGGGACAGGGCTTCGCGAAATTGCGCGCGGCCGGCATCGCGGTCGAGACCGGCGTGCTGGAGACGCAAGCCGCCGATCTCAACCGCGGCTTCTTCCTGCGCGTGACCGAAAACCGCCCTCTTGTCACCCTCAAGATCGCGCAGAGCGCCGACCGCAAGACGGTGCCGCCGCCGGGCGCGTCCCGATGGATCACAAGCGAAGCGGCGCGGCGCTATGCCCATCTGCTGCGCGCCAGGCACGACGCGGTTCTGGTGGGCGTGAACACGGTGATCGCCGACGATCCCGCGCTCACCGTGCGCCTGCCGGGACTGGAGAAATACTCGCCCCTGCGCGTGGTGCTCGATCGGAGCGGGCGCATGCCGAAGACCGCGAGGCTCGCAGCACCCGACACGCTGGTGCTCGACGGCGACATACCGGCCGTGCTGCATGCGCTTGCCGGACGCGGCGTCACCCGGCTGCTGGTGGAAGGCGGCGCGACGATCTTCCGCGCGTTCCTGGACGCCGGATATGCCGACCGCATCGAACTTTTTACGGCACCCTTGACGCTGGGGGAGGGCGCGGGCGGCGAAGTGCCCAACCTCGCGGAATCCCCAGATTTTCTGCGGGTTAGGCGCCGCTCGCTGGGTCCCGATACGCTGGAAAGCTTTGCGCGTCGGGCGTAAAGGAATTGCATGTTCACCGGAATCGTCACGGATGTCGGACAGGTGCGCCACGTGGAGAAGCGCGGCGACACCCATGTGGTCATCGGCACGCATTACGACGTCGCGGACGTCGATATCGGCGCCTCCATCGCCTGCTCGGGCGTCTGCATGACCGTGGTCGACAAAGGCAACGGCAAGGACCGCTGGTTCGCCGTCACCGCCTCGGGCGAGACGCTGTCGAAGACCACGCTCGGTGCCTGGAAACCGGGCGATCCCGTCAATCTCGAACGCCCGATGAAAGTGGGCGACGAGCTGGGCGGGCACATCGTCACGGGCCATATCGACGGCGTGGCGGAAATCGTGCGGGTGGCGCCCGAGGGCGAGTCCCTGCGTGTGACGTTCCAGGCCCCGAAGGAGGTTGCCCGCTTCATCGCGCCCAAGGGCTCCATCGCGCTCGACGGCATATCGCTCACGGTCAACGAGGTGGACGGAACGCGCTTCGGCGTGAACATCATCCCGCACACCTCCAGGGTCACCACCTTCGGCAACCTCAAGTCCGGGATGAAGGTGAACCTCGAAGTCGACCTGATGGCGCGTTATGTGGCGCGGCTGGTGAAGCCGTGAACATCAGCGTCTATCACGACTACATCGCCAGCATCGAGGACGTCATCGAGGACGCCCGCAACGGCCGCATGTTCATCCTCATGGACGCGGACGACCGGGAGAACGAGGGCGATCTCGTCATCCCCGCGCAGATGTGCACGCCGGGCGCGGTGAACTTCATGGCCAAACACGGCCGCGGCCTCATCTGCCTGGCGCTGACGCAGGAACGCGCCGCGGCGCTGCAGATCCCGATGATGACGCAGTTCAACGGCACGCCGCACCAGACGGCGTTCACCGTCTCCATCGAGGCGAAGGAGGGCGTCTCCACCGGCATCTCCGCCCACGACCGCGCCCACACCATCTCCGTCGCCATCGACCCCACCAAGGGCCCGGGCGACATCGTCATGCCGGGCCACGTCTTCCCGCTGGTGGCCAAGCACGGCGGCGCGCTGGTGCGCGCGGGGCACACCGAGGCCTCGGTCGACATCGCGCGGCTGGCCGGCCTCAATCCGGCCGGCGTGATCTGCGAGATCATGAACGACGACGGCACCATGGCGCGGCTGCCCGACCTCGTCGCCTTCGCCCAGCTCCACAATCTCAAGATCGGCACCATCGCCGACCTCATCGCCTATCGCCGCCGCTACGACCATTTCGTGCAGCGCGCGGTCGAGACCCCGTTCCAGAGCCACAATGGCGGCGACTGGAGCATGAAGGTCTACGTCAACACGCTGGAATATGCCGAGCACATCGCGCTGGTGAAGGGCGACCTCTCCGGGCCCGAGCCGGTCATGGTGCGCATGCACGCCATCAACGTGTTCAGCGACATCCTCGACTGGGCGCAGTACGAGCACGACGTGCTGGGCGCCTCCATGCGCATCATCGGCGAGAAGGGCCGGGGCGTCGTGGTGCTGCTGCGCCAGACCAAGCCGACCTTCGTCACCGATCTCCTGCTGCGCCGCCCGCAGGAGGACCTCGACCGCAGGCGCGTGAAGGAGTTCGGCGTGGGCGCGCAGATCCTGCTCGATCTCGGCATCAGGGACATGATGCTGCTCACCGATACGCCGGAGAAGAAGGTGGTGGCGCTGGAAGGCTACGGCCTCAACATCGTCGGCACCCATCCCATTCGGGGCACGCCATGACGCCGAACATCCTCATCGTCGAGGCCCGGTTCTACGCCCACATCTCCGACCAGCTTCTCGACGGCGCGACCGCGGCGCTGGAGGCGGGCGGCGCGCATTTCGAGCGCATCGCGGTGCCCGGGGCGCTGGAGATCCCGCCGGCCATCCTGTTCGCGGCCAGGGCGGGCGAGGGCGCCGGGCGCACCTTCGACGGCTATGTCGCGCTCGGCTGCGTCATCCGCGGCGAGACGTATCACTTCGAGATCGTGGCGGGACAATCCGCGCGCGGGCTGATGGACCTCGGCCTGCACCACGGCCTGTGCATCGGCAACGGCATCCTCACCGTGGAGAACGAGGCGCAGGCGCTGGCGCGCGCCGGCCGCGACGGCCAGGACAAGGGCGGCGACGCCGCGCGCGCCTGCCTGTCGCTGATCGGGATTCGCCACAAGCTCGGGGCGCATTCGTGACCGAGCCCGGCAAGGCCGGCGCGCTGGCCCGGCGCGGCGCGCGGCTTGCCGCGATCCAGGCGCTCTACCAGATGGAGCAGACCGGCGAGAACGCCGAGACCGTGATCGACGAGTTCGTTGCGCACCGCCTGGGGCGCGAGGCGGAAATCTCGCCGGGCGAGCCGGACGCCGGCTTCTTCGCCGATCTGCTGCGCGGCGTGCCGAAGCACCAGGTCGAGATCGACCGCTCGGTGGCGCGCTCGCTCTCCGCGGACTGGAAGCTGGAGCGCATCGACTCCATCCTGCGCGCCATCCTGCGCGCGGCGACCTACGAGCTGATCGGCCGCAAAGACGTGCCGGCCAGGGTGGTGATCGACGAGTATGTCGGCATCAGCCATGCCTTCTTCGGCGGCGAGGAACCGAGCTTCGTCAACGCCGTGCTGGACCGCCTCGCGCACGGCAAGCGCGCCGCCGAATTCGGCGAGCCCACGCCGGACGACGAGCTGCCGTGCTAGGCTTGGCCCTTCCCGGAGGAGGAAGGCGGGCCGCTGTGTCCAGGCGAGGCGAGTTCGAGATCATTGCCCGCTATTTCGCGCCGCTGGCGAAATCGCCCGGCGCATTCGGGCTGACGGACGACGCGGCCGTCATCGCGCCGCCGCGCGGGCACGAGCTCGTCGTCACCACAGACGCCCTGGTAGCGGGCGTGCATTTCCTGCCGGACGACCCGCCGGACACCGTCGGCCGCAAGGCGCTGCGGGTGAACCTCTCCGATCTTGCCGCCAAGGGCGCCGTGCCGATGGGCTATCTCCTGGCCCTGTCCCTGCCGCGAAACGTCCGTGACGGCTGGCTGAAGGCATTCGCGCGCGGGCTCGGCCGGGATCAGAAGACGTTCGGCGTCAGCCTCCTGGGCGGGGACACCACCGCGACCCCCGGCCCGCTCACGATCGCGATCACCGCCATCGGGTCGGCGCCGAAAGGCAGCCTCATCCGCCGCAGGGGCGCGCGCCCGGGCGATCTGGTCTTCGTCTCCGGAACGATCGGCGACGCGGGCATCGGATTAGCGATGGCGATGCGGAAACGCACGGCGCCGCGAACGCTCATCGCCAGGTACCGCCTGCCGCGGCCGCGGCTTGCGCTCGGTCTCGCGCTGCGCGGCATCGCGACCTCCGCGCTCGACGTGTCCGACGGACTGGTCGCCGATCTCGGCCACATCGCCGATGTATCCCGCGTCCGCATCGCCATCGATGCCGCGCGCATCCCGACCGCGCATGAGCCGGTCTTCGCCGCCACCGCGGGCGACGATTACGAAATCGCCTTCACCGCTCGCGACCGCGATGCCGTGCATCGCGCGGCGCGCGGGGCCCGGACCCGCGTCACCGAGATCGGCCGCGTCGCGCGGGGGGATGGCGTCGCGCTGCTCGACACGGCCGGCCGCCCCATCAGGCTGGGCCGGAAGGGCTACACCCATTTCTGATCCGGGCTTCCGGTCCCGCCGGGTGGCGACTCGCGCTAACGAATTCTTAGCCATGGTTTGCCAGCCTTCCCGGATGCGTCTTGCGGTCCTCATCCTTGCCGCTCTTCTCGCCGCGCCCGCGCTGGCGGGGGAGGCGAAGGCGCCGGAGAAGGCGCAAGAGAAGGCGCCGGAACCGGGCACCTCCGTCGAGATGCCCTACCTGATCGCGCCCATGACGGTCGACGGCCGGCTGGTCGCCTACGCCTACATTTCCTCCAAGATCGTCGCCTCCTCGCCCTCGGCCGCCATCGAGGTGCGGCTCAAGCTCGCCTTCATCCAGGACGCCTTCGTCCGCGACGTGAACGGCGCGCCCATCGCGCTGGCCTCCGATCCCACCAGGGTCGACGAGAAGGCCGTCACGGTCCGGCTCCTGGCCGACGCGCGGCGGATCGTGGGCGCGGCCAAAGTCGCCGACCTCAAGCTGATCCAGGTCCAGATTTCGCCCATGCGGCCCAATCCGCAGGGGTGAAAGCCGGGCTGGTCCCGTGGGCCGACATCGCTTCGCGATTTCCATCGTCCTGCGCGGGAGAGACTCCTCCAAAACACCAAAGCCCTGGACCATCGCGATGGCCAGGGCTGGATGTGATCTCCCTTGGGCCGGCGGCGTGACGGAGGCTAGGCCGTCAGCCGCATCGCCCGTGTGGAGTCTCCACGGCTTGCATGCGCGGGAGGGATCTTCG
>DATJXR010000043.1:0-88116 GCA_035499995.1 Rhizomicrobium sp.
TGATCTCCCTTGGGCCGGCGGCGTGACGGAGGCTAGGCCGTCAGCCGCATCGCCCGTGTGGAGTCTCCACGGCTTGCATGCGCGGGAGGGATCTTCGCCCGGACAGTCGTTGGGTCCGGTCGCTGTGATGCCAGGGCCACCTGTGGTGCAACACCCCAGCCTCGCGCCCCGGAGGGACTGCCGCTGGACGGCTCTTTGGAGCCTATCCGGCCTATCGATCCACGACCTGCGCGCGGGCGGCACGCAAGAGTGCGCCCTTGCCTGTCTGGTCTTGCGGTGGCTTCACTTCAACGGTTCAAAACTCCTGCGTGTCCTCGGCGAGGGATATAGTACAGCCCAGAGTAGAACGCAAGAGGGTCATAGAGGAATATTTGTTGCAATGCCTCAGCCATCGGATGTCCAGATTCGCGGCGAAATCCTTCAGAAAACCAACCACTTGGCCGATCAGGGCCGAAGCTTCGCGCGGCTCGCACCACCTGGACCCCGCGCCCAGGCGCGGCGCTCGCCGGGGACGGCAAGCGGCACGCCTCGATCATGCGGCCGCGGAGGCATGCGCGCATGTGCCAGGGCGCAAGCGCAAAGACGCGAGCGGCGCTCCTGACCGGGCCTCTCGACGCCGCGCTCGCCGCCGTATCCCCGCCACCTGAAGGGCGGCCGGAATCGCAAAACCGGGCCGATTCGGCGTTGCCTCGGGGGGCCGGTTTTGGCATACAGCCGCCGCCCTTGAAGCGGTTTGGTCCAAATTCCGGCCGGCCATGGGGATCGGCGCGTTCGCCGCCGGTTGTCCAACCAAACAACGAGGGAACCTCCCATGAGCCCTGAGCTTTGGATCGTCCTTGGGTGCGGGGTGCTCGCGCTCCTCTACGGCGCCTGGACCATCCGTTCGGTCCTGGCCATGTCGGCCGGCAACGACCGCATGAAGGAAATCGCCGCCGCCATCCAGGAAGGCGCGGGCGCCTATCTCAACCGCCAGTACACCACCATCGCCATCGCCGGCGTGGTGATCTTCGCGCTGGCCTTCTGGATCTTCGGCTGGCAGGTGGCGGTGGGCTACGCGGTCGGCGCGATCTTCTCCGGGCTGGCCGGCTATATCGGCATGAACGTCTCGGTCCGCGCCAACGTGCGCACGGCGGAAGCCTCGCGCCAGGGCCTGGCGCAGGGCCTGTCCGTCGCGTTCCGCTCGGGCGCCGTGACCGGCATGCTCGTCGTTGGCCTCGGGCTGATCGGCGTCGCCGGCTATTACGCGTTCCTGCGCTACGGCCTGGGCCTCGACATCACCGACGAGACGCAGGGCCGCATCGTCACCGACGCGCTGGTCGCGCTGGGCTTCGGCGCCTCGCTGATCTCCATCTTCGCCCGTCTCGGCGGCGGCATCTTCACCAAGGGCGCCGACGTGGGCGGCGACATGGTGGGCAAGGTCGAGGCCGGCATCCCGGAGGACGACCCCCGCAACCCGGCCACGATCGCCGACAATGTGGGCGACAACGTGGGCGACTGCGCCGGCATGGCGGCGGACCTGTTCGAGACCTTCGCGGTGACCACGGTCGCCACCATGGTCCTGGCTTCGATCTATTTCGAGGGCGAGCTCAAGTCGAGCCTGATGCTCTTCCCGCTGGCGATCTCGGCCATGTGCATCGTCACCTCGATCATCGGCACGTTCTTCGTGCGCCTGGGCGGCAACAAGTCGATCATGGGCGCGCTCTACAAGGGCGTCATCGCCACCGGCGCGCTGTCGCTCATCGGGCTCTATCCGCTGACCAAGTGGATCGTCGGATTGGACACGGAGATCACGGTCGGCGACAAGACATTCACCGGAATGAGCCTGTTCTTATGCGGCTGCGCGGGCCTGGTCATCACCGGCCTGCTCATCTGGATCACCGAATACTACACCGGCACGAATTTCCGCCCGGTGCGGGTGATTGCGGAAGCCTCGCGCACCGGCCACGGCACGAACGTGATCCAGGGCCTGGCGGTGTCGATGGAATCGACCGCGCTTCCGGCGCTCGTCATCTGCGCCGGCATCGTCTTCACCAACTGGCAAGCAGGTCTGTTCGGCATCGCCATCGCGGTGTCGACGATGCTCGCGCTGTGCGGCATGATCGTGGCGCTCGACGCCTTCGGCCCGGTCACCGACAACGCCGGCGGCATCGCCGAGATGAGCGGCCTGGAAGGCGACGTGCGCAAGACCACCGACGCGCTCGACGCGGTGGGCAACACCACCAAGGCCGTCACCAAGGGCTACGCCATCGGCTCGGCGGGCCTGGGCGCGCTGGTGCTGTTCGCGGCCTACACCTCCGACCTGCGCTACTTCGTGTCGCATTCCGATGCGTACGCCTACTTCGCGGGCCTCGATATGCCGGCCTTCAGCCTCGCGGATCCGTGGGTCGTGGTCGGCCTGTTCCTCGGCGGGCTGCTGCCTTACCTGTTCGGCGGCATCGCCATGACGGCGGTCGGCCGCGCGGCGAGCGCGGTGGTCCAGGAAGTGCGCCGCCAGTTCCGGGAAATGCCCGGCATCATGGAGGGCAAGCAGAAGCCAGACTACGCCAGGGCCGTGGACCTGCTGACGCGGGCCGCGATCAGGGAGATGGTCGTGCCTTCGCTCCTGCCGGTGCTGTCGCCGATCGTGCTCTTCTTCGTCGTCGACTGGATCAGCGGCAAGTCGCAGGCGTTCAACGCGCTGGGCGCCATGCTGCTCGGCGTGATCGTCACCGGCCTGTTCGTCGCGGTGTCGATGACCTCGGGCGGCGGCGCCTGGGACAACGCCAAGAAGTTCATCGAGGACGGCAATTTCGGCGGCAAGGGCTCCGACGCCCACAAGGCCGCCGTGACCGGCGACACCGTCGGCGATCCCTACAAGGACACCGCCGGCCCCGCCGTCAACCCGATGATCAAGATCACCAACATCGTGGCGCTGCTCCTGCTCGCCACGCTGGCGCACGGCTTCTGATCGCGGCGCCGTTCATTCGACGAAAAAGGGCGCGGAGCGATCCGCGCCCTTTTAGTTTCGTCACGCGCAGGGGTCAGTAGCCGCCGGGGCCGCTGCCGTGGCCGCCGCCGGGGACGGGCTGGCCGCCGGGGCTGTTGGCGCCGCCGCCCGAGCCGCCGAGCGGCACGCCCGGCGTGGCGTTGAAGAGCTGCTGCAGGAAGGTGATCTCGCGGCCCGGCGTCGGCGTGGTGCGGGCCTCGAAGGCAACCACGTGGCCGTCCTTCAGGCCGTAATGCCTGAGGTCGGTGACCTTGCCGTCCTTGTCGAAGCTCACGGCCATGATCGAGCGCGTCATCACCTTGGGATCGAAGAAGGCGATGCGCCGCTCGACGCTGGAGATGTAGTACCAGACCTCCGTCTCGCTGGGCTGCACGAAGGTCGACGAGGTGGAGGGATCGCCCAGCCGCTGCTGGATCGTGGTCTTGGTGTCGGTCCCGACCTTGATCGAGGCTTCCGCGACGGGATCGCCGAGATAGCCGCGCTGGCTGATCACCGGCGTGCAACCGATCAGGGTGAGGCTCAGAAGGGCGAGGGCTGCTGTTCTCATGGCTCCGGACGCGCTAACACGTGTTTCCCCCGGCCGATGTGCTAGCCTCGCCGGGAGGCGGTTGCAAGCATTACAGTCCGGAAAGGCGCGAATATGCTGAATGCCTGGCGCAGGCGCACCGAGCGCAGGGATCTCGCCGGGCGGATCTGCGCCGCGCTCACCGCCCGGGCGCGCGCGCCGGTGTTCTTCCGTTCCGTGGGCGTCCCGGACACCGTCGACGGCCGCTTCGACCTCCTGGTGCTGCATGCCTGGCTGGTGCTGGAGAAGCTGGAACTCGCCGGGCGGCGCGATCTTGCCCAGGCCGTCACCGACCGGCTGTTCGCGGATTTCGACGAGGGCCTGCGCGGGCTGGGCGCGGGCGACATCGGCATGGGCCGGCGGATGAAGAAGCTGGGATCGGCGTTCTATGGCCGGATGAAGGCCTACAGCGCGGCCAGCGACGAGGCGGAACTCGCCTCGGCCATCGACCGCAACGTGTTCCGCGGAACCGGCGGCAACGACACCGCCCGCATGCTCGCCCTTTACGCGCGGCTGGCGCGCATCCATCTCTGCCGTGCCGACGTGGCGTCGGGTGAGCTCGATTTCGGGCCGCTGCCCAACGATTGAACGATGAAACCGCCGTTCCAGCATGTCTACGATCTCGCCGATCTTTCCGCGGCCGGCGCGGAGGTCGCGATACGTCCGAAGGCGGACGAACGCGCCGCGCTCGCGCGATGGGTGGGGGTGGACGACGTCGCCGCATTCGAGGGCCGCGTGTCGCTGCGCAAGCTCTCGCAGACCCGCTTTTCCTACGATGCGGAGCTTTCGGCGGAGGTCGTGCAGGCCTGCGTGGTGACGCTCGATCCGGTGCGCTCGCGGATCGCCAGGCACTTCTCCCGCACGCTGCATCTCGGCCAGGGCCCGGCGGCGGCGCGCGAACCCGTGCTGGTCTCGCCCGGCGACGACGAATCGCCGGAGGAGATCGCGAGCCCGCGCTACGATCTGGCCGCGCCCCTGATCGAGGAGCTGGCGCTGGAGATCGATCCCTATCCCCGCGCGGCCGGCGTGGCTTTCGAGCCGCCGGGCGGGGACGACGAGGCCGAGGGCAGCCCTTTCGCGGTCCTCAAGCAGTTGAAGAAGGGCCCCTGACGCCCACCAAATACGCGGTTTCAGGCCCTTGAATCCCAAGGCGGTTTCGATTTAACTCCGCGCCTTGTTTTCCCGGCCCCTGTCATGCGTGCGCTGGCTGTTGCCTGCGCGCGCTCGGGGTTTCCTCGAGGAGTTCAACCGCCATGGCGGTCCCGAAAAGAAAGAAGTCGCCGTCGCGGCGGAACATGCGCCGTTCGCACCATCGCCTGGTGCCGCAGGCCTCCGTGGAGTGCTCCAATTGCGGCGAGCCGGCCCGGCCGCACCATGTCTGCCCGGCCTGCGGCCATTACGACGGCCGCGAAGTGACCAAGGCGAAAGCCTGAACCGGCGCGCGAGGCGCAAGTGACCGCTCAGCTGACGGTCTCGATCGATGCCATGGGCGGCGATACCGGCCCGGGCATCGTCGTGACCGCGCTGCAGCGCGCGGTGGTGCGCCATCCCCAGGTGCGCTTCCTGCTGCACGGCGACGAGGCCGAGCTGAAGCCGCTCTTCGCCAGGCGCGCGAAGCTGCTCGACAGGGTCGAGATCCGGCACGCGGCCGAGCGGGTGCGCATGGAGGAGAAGCCGAGCCAGGCGCTGCGCCGCGGCCGCAACACCTCCATGTGGCGCGCCATCGACTCCGTGAAGAAGAAGGAAGCCCAGGTCGCCGTCTCGGCCGGCAACACGGGCGCGCTCATGGCCATGTCGATGTTCCAGCTCGGCGTGCTGGAGGGCATCGACCGGCCGGCCATCGCGGCCATCTGGCCCACCAAGCGCGGCCAGACCGTGGTGCTGGACGTGGGCGCCAACGTGGAATGCGACGCCGGCCAGCTCGTCGATTTCGCCGTGATGGGCGAGGCCTTCGCCCGCGCCATCCTGGGCCTCGAGCGTCCGCTGGTGGGGCTCCTCAACGTCGGGACCGAAGACCAGAAGGGCCACGACGAGGTCAAGGGCGCCGCCCAGATCCTGCGCGAGGCCAAGCTCCCCATCGAATTCTGCGGCTTCGTGGAAGGCGACGACATCGCCGAAGGCACGGTCGACGTGGTGGTGACGGACGGGTTCACCGGCAATGTCGCGCTCAAGACCGCGGAGGGCACCGCCAAGCTGGTGGTGCATTTCCTGCGCACGGCGCTGCGCCGCTCGCTGTTCGGCCGGATCGGGGCGGTGTTCGCGGCGGGCGCGCTCGACGTGTTGCGCCGCAAGCTCGACCCCCGCGCCTCCAACGGCGGCATCTTCCTGGGGCTCGACGGCGTGGTGGTGAAGAGCCACGGCGGCACCGACGCGCTGGGCTTCGCCAGCGCGCTGGACATGGCCATCGACATGGCACGCGCGGATGTGATCGCGAAGATCGTTGCGGACCGCGCCGCCATCGTGTCGGCTCAGGCGCCGATGGCAGCCAGCGGAGCCGTGGGTTCGTGAGCATCGTCAGATCCGAAGTCATAGGCTTGGGCGCCTACCTGCCCGAGCGGGTGCTGACCAACGCCGAGCTGGCCCGCCGCGTCGACACCTCCGACGAATGGATCGTGGCCCGCACCGGCATCCGCCGCCGCCACATCGCCGCCGAAGGCGAGGCGACCTCCCACCTCGCGCTCAAGGCCGCCCAGGCCGCGCTGGCGGACGCGAAGGCCGGCCCCGGGGATATCGACCTGGTCGTCGTGGCCACCACCACGCCGGACGAGACCTTCCCCTCCGTCGCCACCGCGATCCAGGCGCGGCTGGGCATGACGCGGGGTGCGGCGTTCGACGTGCAGGCCGTGTGCTCCGGGTTCGTCTACGCGCTGGCGGTGGCCGACAATTTCATCCGCTGCGGCCAGGCCCGCACCGTGCTGCTGATCGGGGCGGAGACCATGTCCCGCCTCATGGACTGGAACGACCGCACCACCTGCGTGCTGTTCGGCGACGGCGCCGGCGCGATGGTGCTGCGCGCGGCGAAAGGCAGCGGCGACGCGAGCGACCGCGGCGTGCTCTCCACCCGCCTGTTCTCCGACGGCCGCCAGCACGATTTCCTCTATGTCGACGGCGGCCCCTCGACCACCGGCACCACCGGCCACCTGCGCATGGCGGGCAAGGAGGTCTTCAAGCATGCGGTGATCAACACCGTCGCCGCCATGCAGGAGGCGGTGGCCGCCGCCGGCGCCGGGATCGACGAGGTGGACTGGATCGTCCCCCACCAGGCGAATCAGCGGATCCTGGACACCACGGCCTGGAAGCTCGGCCTGCCGAAAGAGCGGGTGATCTCCACCATCGCCGAACACGGCAACACCTCCGCAGCCTCGGTGCCGCTGGCGCTGGAGACCGCGGTGCGCGACGGGCGCGTCAAGCGGGGCGACCTGCTGCTCCTGGAGGCCATGGGCGGGGGCTTCACCTGGGGCGCCGCCCTGGTTCGCTGGTAACTTGAAGGCAAGCCCCTATCCCTTTGACGTTGACGGCAAATCCCCCCGCCCTTAGGGTTTTGGCCGAGCCAGGGGAGTCGCCCGCTTCATGACCACCAATACACTGACCCGCGCCGATCTCAGCGAGGCCGTGTTCCAGTCCGTCGGCCTGTCGCGCAACGAATCCGCGCAGATGGTCGAGGACATGCTCGAGGAGATCTGCACCGCGCTCGCCCGCGGCGAAACGGTGAAGCTTTCCTCCTTCGGGACGTTCGCGGTGCGCCAGAAATCGCAGCGCATGGGCCGCAATCCCAAGACGGGCGACGAGGTTCCCATCGCGCCGCGCCGCGTGCTGGTGTTCCGCCCCAGCCACGTGCTCAAGGCGATGATCAACGGCGAGGCCGTGCCGGAAGTGGAAGTCGAGCGCGAATGACAGCCGGTCCCCAGCCCTCGCTCGCTCCCGTCGTCCCGCTGCGCGAGAAGTCGGCGCAGGCTTTCCGCACCATCAGCGAAGTCGCCGCCGAGCTCGACGTGCCGCAGCACGTGCTGCGGTTCTGGGAAACGCGCTTCGCGCAGGTCAAGCCCGTGAAGCGCGCCGGCGGCCGCCGCTACTACCGGCCGGAGGACGTCGATCTCCTGCGCGGCATCCGCGGCCTGCTCTATGGCGACGGCTACACCATCAAGGGCGTGCAGAAGGTGCTGCGCGAGCGCGGCGTGCGCCACGTGGCCGCGCTCGGCCGCGGCGAAGCATCGGGCCAGATCTACGCGCTGCCCGGCGACCGCCCCACCCACGCCCGCGCCGCGCTCGCAAGGCTGGAGGAAGCCCATCTCGCGCAGGCCGACGACGTGGCCGAAGACGCGGAGCCCGCCGCCGCGACGGGCGCCGCCGCGGCCCGGCCCGAACGGCTCGACGAGCGGCGCCGCGTGAAGCTGGAGATCCTCCTGGCGGAGCTGCTGATGCTCAAGGAGCGGGTGACCGCCGCCAGGGCGCGCATCGGCGCCTGAGCGCGCGACTGTCGCGCGCCCGGCCGTGCGAACGTCGTGTTTTCGAAGGCAAATCCGCGGCTTGCCCGGGCAGGGGCCGCCGCCTATAGTCCGCGCCCCTCGCGGAGGCGGTGCAATGCGGCGCCGTATTCCGCACAAATCGGAGCGTGGCGCAGCCTGGTTAGCGCACCAGTCTGGGGGACTGGGGGTCGTGGGTTCAAATCCCGCCGCTCCGACCATCAATTCATAGTGGGATTCGAATACGAACGGCATGGACGACAAACGGCCGTTCAGTCGTGTCCGTGCTCCAACTCATATCGTATCGCGCAAACGCTGCGGCCGCGAGCGGACTACAGTGGCGCCAAAGCGAGCAACACATCGGAAATGAGACTCGCCGGAGGCGTTTTTCCATTTCCGGCGGTGATAGTGAGGCCGTTCACTCCCCGAGGTTTTGCGACGTTTCCGGCCAAGGAACGCCCAGATCCGACGAGGTAGACGGGAGGTCTCGACGATTTGTACGCCCAAGCATCGTTACCTGCTCCGGAGTCGGATTCGCACATTAGGAGCAGGTCGTTCCTGTGACTGGTTGTGACCGTGTCCGTGATATCGTCTTCGAAGGCTGCTTGAGCCGTGCTTGTTGCGTCGAGATTCAACACCCCATCGAATGAGACAATCATTGCCCACAAGGAATCAGAACCGTTCAATGTCAGTCTATGTGTGCCGATTGGTGGATTCAGTAAAAGGTACGCGGCGACCCCCGATCGGGCGACGCCTGGGTAGGTTGTCTTACCAACCAATGTAAAGAGCATGCCGTGGAAGGTGGGGGCGCTAGCGGTGTCGTTTAACGTGTATACGCAGGCCACGATGGCTCTTCCAGAGCCGGAACTGACGGAAAAGTCCGTGCCCGAGCCAGGGGGCAGTCGGCCAATCTCTATTTGATTGTCCAACACGATGCCATCGGCAAATGCCAGTTGGCTAGAAATCAAGAACCCCAACGCGCCTATTGCTGCGACGCCCATCGTGAACAATTTCACAGTACCCTCCAAATATAAAAGTGCGCGAAGCCAATCGAAACTTTCAATATCACAACAGAGGCTATGTGGCCATCCGGCAAGGCGCAGTCAAAGCCTTGATGGCAAGAAACGTGGCGTGCGCCTTCCCGCCCCTCACGCCAGCGTCGATTGCACCAGCTTGACCAGCAGGTCGAAGTCGAACGGCTTGCGGATGATGTCGAACCGGGCCAGCGCGCGGATGCGCGGCGGCGGTTCCTCGGCGTAGCCGGTCATCATCAGGAGGTGCAGGCCGGGCCTGAGGGCGATGCCGGCCTCGGCGAGCTGGTAGCCGTTCATCCCGGGCATGTTGATGTCGGTGATGAGGAGCGCGATCGCGGGGTCCGACTTCAGGAGCTCCAGCGCCGCGTCGCTGTCCGGCGCCTCCACGACGTTGAATCCGGCATCGCGCAGGAACTCCGCCGCCACCATGCGCACGAGCGTTTCGTCTTCCGCCAGAAGGATGGTTTCGCCGCTCATGTCCTGTCTCCATCGTGCCGGGGCATCAGAAGGATGATCGAGGTGCCGGCGCCCGGGGCGCTCTCGATCTGCATGTCGCCGCCGGATTGGCGCACATAGCCGTAGCTCATGCTCAGCCCGAGGCCGGTGCCCTGGCCGAGCGGCTTGGTGGTGAAGAACGGGTCGATGGCCCGCGCCCGCACGTCTTCGGTCATGCCCGATCCGGTGTCGGTCACCGCGATGCGCACGAAATCCCCGCAGACGCCCCCGGGGCTCGTGCCGGGCGCGAGCCGCACGTCGGCGGTCGAGATCGTGAGCGTGCCGCCCCGGGGCATGGCATCGCGCGCGTTGATGGCGAGATTGAGCAGGACGTTCTCCATCTGGTTGGCGTCGCAGAAGATGGCGTGCCGGCTGGCGAGCGCGAGCTGGAAGCTCACCTGCTCGCCCACCGAATGGCGCAGCAGGTCCTTCATGTTGGAGATCAGCGCGTCGATCTCCACGCGCTGGGCGGTCAGCGGCTGGCGGCGCGAGAAGGCGAGGACGCGTTGCGTGAGGCTCGTGGCGCGCCTGATGCCCTCGTTGGCGGCGTCGATATAGCGGGCCACGTCGGTGCGCCCGGCCGCCAGCCGGCGCTCGAGCAGGGTCATGTTGCCGCCGATGACGGTGAGCAGGTTGTTGAAGTCGTGCGCGATGCCGCCGGAAAGCTTGCCGATGGCTTCCATCTTCTGGCTCTGGCGGAGCTCTTCTTCCGCCCGGGCACGCTGCGCCATCTCGTCGCGAAGCTTGCCGTTGACCTCGTCCAGCGCGTGCGCGCGCAGGCGCAGCTCGCGGTTGCTGCGCGAAAGCGCGCGCTGCACCGCGGCGCTCATCACCAGCATGACGCCCGCCATGAACACCAGCAGCAGGATCGGCACGTAGCGCCACACGCGCTGCTGCAGCGCCTCCGCGCGGGCGGCGAGGTACACCGTGCCCACTGTCTGACGGTTCTCGACGACGGGCCCGGTGTAGACCGTCAGGCCTGGGGCGCCATAGGGCACGTGCGGCAGCACGACGCCCGGAAGCGGCGGCGCGCCATTGCGCGTGAAGCCGGCGACGAGCGAGCCGGAGGCGTTGTAGACGCCGACGGAGGACAATTCCGCGTCCGCCCGCATGGCGTTGACGTATTCGCGCGACGCCGAGGGATCGTTGAACACCAGCGAGGCCTCGACGCCGGAGGCGAGGACCTCCGCCTGCGCCGCGATCCGCGCCAGCTGCTGGGCGTGCAGGGACTGGTCCTCGTAATACGCCGTGGCGAGACCGACGGCGACCAGGATCCCCGCCGCGATCACGGCGGCGGCCGGCACGATCGTCGTCGCGGTGAAGCGCTCCCGCGTCATGGCGCCCCGCCGGTCGTCCGATGGGCGAGGCTGAGCAGCTTGGAGCTGATCTTGAGCCCGCTGTCTTCCGCCTGCCGGTTGTCGATGTCGAAGCGCACGTGGTCGCCGACGACCACGAAGCGCACGATCTCGCCGTTGGCGTCCGGCCGGCCGGCAACGGTCAGGATGGGCTTGCCCGCGAGCGCCCCCGCGGGGTCGGGCGCGTTGTCGGCGATGTAGAGGATCTGGCAGCCGTCGGCGCTCTTGGAGTCGGCGATGTTGCGCAGGGAGATCGGGACGCCGTTGACCTGCTGGTTCGCCACCACCTGCGGCGCCAGCGCGGTGACGTCGTCGTCGCCGGTCGTGCAGATCGTGAACGATCCCTGCGGCGGCGCCGGCCACGTCACGAAAGGCGCGACCTTGTAGAGATAGGTCGCCTTGATGGCGGCGACCAGCGAGGCCTGCTCGCGCGCCGCGCCGGCGGCATCGCCAGCGGCCAACAGGACGCACAGGGACAAGGCGCCGCCGCGTCGCGCTGTCCGCGATCGTCCAGGTTTCAGTCGGGCGAAGCGGCGCATGAGGTCATAGATGCCAGAGGATTCCGGCGGACACGCTGCGCGGCACCGCATCGGCCTCGCTCGCCGGGAACTCCAGATGGCGCGGGTGAAGCAGGTTGTCGCCCGTCAGGGACAGGCTCATGTCGTCCGTCAGCGACCAGGTGATGCTCGCGTCCAGCTCCACATAGGAGGGCAGATGCGGGTCGGGCAGGGCGTCCACATAGCGAAGATCGGCGGCCAGGCTGACGTCCGCGACGGGGTTGACCGCCGCGCGCAGGCTGGCGGTGAAGCGCGGGTCGTCGCCCAGCTGCGCCACGCCGAGCAATCCCGGCGAGCCCGGCTTGAAGTGGAATTTCTCCGTCAGCTCGGTGAGCGAGACCGTCCAGCGCCACCACGGCAGCATCTGGTAGTCGGACCACGCCTCGAAGCCGTAGCTGTGGCCGGCGATGCCGTTGCCCCAATAGAACGGTAGCGTCGTGACGGGTGTTATCTCGATCGACCGCAGGTCGTCATAGGTGTTGTAGAAAGCCGAAACGGAGAACGACAGGTCGTCGAGCGGCTGCATGCGGGTGCCGAGCTCGTAAGCGTCGAGCTTCTCCGACGCGAAGTTCTGCCCGCCCTCCAGCACCAGCAGCGTGCCGGACGATTCCCGGACGTCCTTCTCGAACGGCGTGGCGGAGCGGATGGCGCGGGACGCCGCCGCCCAGAACAGCATCCCGTCCCGCGGCTTCCAGGACAGCCTGACGCTGGGCAGCGGCGTCCAGCTCGAGAACGGGTCCTTCTCCAGCTTCAGCCCCACGATCGCCGTCAGCTCGTCGCTCAGGGAGATGCTGTCCTGCATGAAGACGTTGGCGAGCTCCAGGTGCCGGGCCGACGGCACGAAATCGAGCCCCGTCGTGGAGCCGTGGATGCGGTAGGCGCTGAGGCGGTCGCCGCCGCCCCAAACGACCTGGTTCCAGTCTCCCAGTTCGAAACTGTGCTGGACGTCGAGGTCGTAGGTGTCCACCCAGAAGCTTCCGCCGCCGTCGCGGGTGAGGCGGGTGTTGCGGTCGGCATAGGTCTGCACCTGCAGCAGGTCGCCATCCGCGAAGGCGTGGTTCCAGCGGCCCAGCAGGTTGTAGCCGGAGATATCCTCGTCCGGCGCGCCCGGCTGGGCCTCCGCGCCGCTGAAGAGGTCGCCTTGCAGGGTGAGGGTGTCGAATTCGCCGGGTGTCCAGTCGATGCGCGCGCCGCCCTGCGGCTTCGACCAGTAATCGTGCGCGGACGCTCCGCCGGCGGTCTCGGTATCGGCGCCGAAATAGTCGCGGAAATAGACGCGGTAGGCCGCGTCGTTGCCGAGCGTGCCGCCATATTGCAGGCCGAGGGACTGATCGAGGTTTCCGGCCGTCGCTTGCACCAGGCCGCCCTGCGTCTGGCGCGCGCCGCGGGTGACGATGTTGATCACGCCGTTGACGGCATTGGCCCCCCACAGCGTCGCGCCGGGCCCGCTCACCACCTCGATGTGATCGATATCGTCCGGGAGCAGGTCCTGCATGTCCCAATAGACGCCGGAGAACAGGGGCGTGTAGACGCTGCGGCCGTCGATCATCACCAGGAGCTTGTTGGTGAAGTTCTGGTCGGCGAGGTTGCCGCTCAGGCCGCGCGCGGTGATGACATAACGGCTGGCGCTGATCTGGACGACCAGAAGGTTCGGCGCGAGCCGCAGGATCTCGGGAATCGTGCGCGCCCCGCTGCGCACGATCTCGTCATGGGTGATGACATAGGCGGAGGCGGGCGTCTCGCTCAGCGGCTCCGCCGACTTGGTCACCGTCGAGACGTCGACATTCTGGAGCTGCTCGATGGACATCTGCCGCAGGTCGGCGATGTTCTGGGCCCGCGCGCCGAAGCCGGCGACGCAGACGGCCGCGCCCGCCAAGGCGGCAATTCCGACCCCTCGCATGCGGTACCCCTCAGGCCACCGGGGCTAAACGCGCCCGGTGCGAATAAGTTCCCGCCGGATGCGCCGGGATTTGCCTTGCCCCGGAACGGGATGCCCGGCCCGGCCGGCCCGCCACATAGGCTGCTTCAGGCGCGGGAGCCGGCGATTCGTGGGATAGCCGGCCAGGACGCCGCAGAGCAGGGCGAGCGGCATCGTGAACGCCGCGCGTCCCGCGACGGACGCCGCGCGGCGAGGCTCCGGCGAGCGATTTGAGCGCCGGCCCGCGGAACGGCCTGCGTTTCCCCACGTTTTTCCAGCGCAGCCGACATGAACACGGAGCAACGGCGATGCCGGAGATTTCCGACGCGAAAATCCTCATCATTGCGACCGACGGTTTCGAGCAATCCGAGCTGGAGGTTCCCCGCGACCGGTTGCGCGAGGCCGGCGCCAGGGTCGACGTGGCAACGCCCCGGGGCACCGGCATCCGCGGCTGGGACAAGACCGATTGGGGCCGCGAGGCCGAAGCCGACATGAAGATCGCGGACGCCCGGGCCGGCGACTACGACGCGCTGGTGATCCCCGGCGGCGCGCTCAATCCCGACAAGCTGCGCACCGACGAAGCCGCGATGGCCGTGGTGCGCGACTTCGTCTCCGGCGGGAAGGTGGTGGCCGCGATCTGTCACGGGCCGTGGCTGCTGGTGGAGGCCGATGCGCTGCGCGGGCGCAGCGCCACGTCCTACAAGTCCATCCGCACCGACGTCGAGAACGCGGGCGCGAACTGGGTCGACGAGGCGGTGGTGACGGACAACGGCATCATCACCAGCCGCAATCCCGGCGACCTGGAGGCCTTCACGGCGAAGATCGTCGAAGAGATCCGCGAAGGCCGCCACGGCCGCGAGGCCGCGGCCGGGTAGCGGGCCGGTGGAAGGATTCCCCCCGGCGCGGATCGCGCCCCGATGAGCGCGGCCGTCGGCTGGCCGGACATCGTGTTGCGCCTCGGCGCCGCGCTCCTGGCCGGCGCCATCGTCGGCTACGACCGCACCGCGCGCGGCCGCATCGCGGGCCTGCGCACCACGATCCTGATCTCGCTGGCCGCCGCCGGCGCCATGATCGAAGGCAACATGATGCTCGCCGTGGTGGGCAAGACGCAGGCATCCTTCTCGGTCATGGACGTCCTGCGCTTCCCGCTCGGCATCCTGTCCGGCATCGGCTTCATCGGCGCGGGCGCCATCGTGCGGCGCGGCAGCCTTGTCACCGGCGTGACCACGGCGGCGACGATGTGGCTGATGACCGTGGTCGGTCTCGTGCTCGGCGCGGGATATTTCTTCCTGGGCGGATCGATCACCGCGGTGGCCTTCGTGGTGCTTTCGCTGTTCCGCGAACTGGAGCTGAAGGTGAAGCGCGAGCACCGGGGCCGGCTGACGCTCGAGATCGCCGAGGGCGGCCCCACGGATGCGGAACTCGAGGCTGCGATCCGCGACGCCGGCATGAGCGCCAGCGCCTTCGCCAGCGCCCGCGGACCTACGCGCATTCTCCGGTTCAGCGTGGCCTGGCGGGACCGCGACGCGCCGGCGCGGCCGCCCGGGATCGTCCAGCGCCTCGCGGAGCGGTCCGGCATCGTCCGCGTCGACTGGCAGCTCGTGAATTCCGAGAAGATGGAGGAATGACGCCACTTCAGCGCGCGCCGCGCCGCCGGCCGCCGCGATGGCGCAGGCTGTGCTTGAGCGCCTCCATCAGGTCGACGACGTTGGTGTCCTGCGGCGGCTCGACGGTCACGGGCTTCCGGCCGCGCTCCTTGCGGCGGATGAGGTCCCGCAACGCCTTTTTGTAGCGGTCCTCGAAATCCTCCGGCTCGAAGGGGCCGCTCAGCTGCGCGATGATCTTCTCGGCGATCTGGATCATGCGGGCCTGCGGCTTTTCCGGCGGGATGCGGCCGAAGGCCTCGCCGGGATCGACGACCTCGCCATGGGTCCGCAGGGAGAAGGCGATGAGCCCCCTGCCGCGCGCCTCGACCGCCATGAGCCGCTCGCGGGCGTGCATCGTCACCCGGCCGAGCGCGACGGCGCCGGCCTTCGCCATCGCGTCGCGGATCACGCTGTAGGCTTCCGCCGCGTCGTCGTCGCCGGGAAGCAGGTAGAAGGGATCGTTCCAGTAGAGGCGGTCGATCTCCCCGGCATCCACGAAACGCTCGATGTCGAGGGTGTGCGTGGTCTCGAGCTTCACGGCGTCCAGCTCCTCCGGCTCGATGACGACGTAGCGGTTGCGCTCGATCTCGTAGCCCTTGACCAGGCCGGAGCGCTCGACCGGTCCCTCCTCGGGATCGGTGGGTATCATGCGGATGCGGTTGTTGGTCCTGGGATTGAGCAGATGGAAGGAGATGTCGTTGGCGCGGGTGGTGGCGTTGAAGAGCGCCACCGCGCAACTCACCAGCGACAGCTTCAGGTGCCCCTCCCACACCGGCCTTCGCGAAAGCTGCGGCGCGTCGTCGTTGGCGTGCGCGACAGGGCCGCCGCGCGCGGCGCGCTTGCGCCGGGGCCTGGTCCTGCGTTTCGCGCGCCGTGCGGCCATCGTCAGCCCCGGTGAAAGAGCGTCTTCAATTCGCCCTTGGCGCGTTCGAGCCTGTGCCTGCGCGCGGCGGAGAGGTTCTTGCCGGCGCGGTTGATGTAGAAGGTCAGCATCGACAGGGCCGAGCGGTAGGGGCCGGCCTTGCGGCGCCGGCTGTGCTCGGCGGAGCGCTTGAGCGAGGCGGCGATGGCGCGCGGGCTGCGCAGCGTGAACACCCCACCCTCGAGATCGAGGGCGTTGCTTTCGCGCGTGACGCGGCCGGACCAGCGCCGGCCGCCTTCCTGTTTTCGTTTTCGCGTAGCCATCCGTACCCGAGAAAGAACGGCCCCGATGCCCTTGCGTTCCGCGCGCCACAAGCGGCAGATCGAGGATCTTGCCGCGCGTCCCGGAGACGACGAGGTTGCGCCCGGACAGGCAGCGTGGCGCCCATGGCGACGGCGGGCGCCGGGCGCACGCGCGAGAGTCCGGTTTCGATCCGGAAGCGGCAGCGCCCGACTTGGTGGGCGCCGGGGCGCCAGGCACGACCCGGCAATCCGGCTATTTCCGCGAGCCGGGCTTTTCGCCGTCGGGCGGCATCGCCTCGGTGTATTGCCACGGCGTCGCCGATTGGACCCGAACCGCGGAGACCTGCTCGGTGTCCGGCGAGCGCGGGTCGGCCGACGTGGTCGTGCCGAATGTCGGCGCGGGCTTCCTGCTGATGCTTTGCACATAGGCCACGAGTTCCCACACGGTGCGGTCCGGCAGCATGGCGCCGAAGGCCGGCATGCCCGCGGCGCGGCCCTGCACGATGTCGAGATAGATGTTGGCGGGCGAGGATCGGTAGATCCATTTGTCGTCGGAGAGCGCCGGGCCCATCCCGCCGCCGCCATTGGCCATGTGGCAGCCCGAGCAGTTGAAGTCGTTGAAGTCCTTCATGCCTCGCGCCACGGCGTCGGGATCGTTCGCGAGCGGGTTCCCGAGATCGGGATAGAGGCCGTTGGCGTTGCCGCCCGGATAGATGCCGGTCACCGGCACGCGCAGAAGCGTCGAAGCGGGAATCGCGCCGGCATAGCCGTTGGCGGCTTCGGAATCGGTCCGCGGCTGGCTGCCGGGCGTGACGATCGAGATCAGGGCGGCGGCGACGAAGCCCACGATCAGGACGGCGACGCCGATGGCGATCCAGCCTAGCTTGTTCATCGGAACCTCCGTGCTTCAGCCCTTGGGCCGCGCGTTGGGAATGGGTTGCGGATGGGGCAGCGAGAACACGAGCAGGGTGCTGCCGCCGCTGGTGTACGCCGGCAGGTCCGAGACCGCGCCGGTGTAGCCGAGCGCCCCGTTGCGCACCTGCGGATCTATGGCGGCGTTGGCGAGCGCGCCCACCCAGCCGCCCACGCCGCTCAGCATGGCGATGTACTGGTTGCCGTCGCTGCCCCGGTAGGTGATGGGCTGGCCGACGAATCCGGAGGGTGCGTGGAATTCGTAGAGCAGCTTGCCGTCGGTCGCGTCCACCACCTTGAACCAGCGGTCCAGGGTTCCATAGACGGCGATGTTGCCCGCGGTCACCATCGTGCCGGTCCATACCGGGAATTTCTCGTGGATCGACCAGACCGTCCTGCGCTTCACCGGATCCCACGCGTCGAAGGCGCCGCGATAGCGGCCCGGGCCCGCGTACATGTCCACCGTCGCGCCGACATAGGGCGTTCCGGGAATGTAGGCGGCCTGGTTGGTCCTGAAGTCCATGCACAGGTGCTGGTGCGGGATGTAGAGCAGGTGCGTGACCGGCGACCACGCCGTGGGCTGCCAGTCCTTGGCGCCCGGCGAGGCCGGGCACACGTCCGTGACGGTCTTGCCGAGCGCCGGCGTCAGCGCCGGGTTCATCACAGGCCGCCCCGTCCTGAGGTCGAAGCGCGCGATGGAGGTCTGGGTGTCGTACTTGTCGGCGGAATAGATCTGCCCGGTGCGGCGGTCGATCACGAACATGAATCCGTCGCGGCCCGGATGCACCAGCACGGGCGTGGGCTTGCCGCCGATCGGCAGGTCGAGCAGCAGGTTCTCGTTGATCTCGTCGTAATCGTAGAGGTCGTGCGGATTGAGCTGGTCCGCCCACACCGCCTCGCCGGTATCGGCGTCGCGCGCGAAGATGGTGGTGGTCCACTTGTTGTCGCCCTCGCGCTGGTTGGAATTCCATGGCCCGGGATTGCCGGTGCCGTAGAAGATGAGGTTGGTCTTGGGGTCGTAGCTGATCCAGCCCCAGACCGGGCCGCCGCCGGCCTGCCAGCGCCCCGGCGGCCAGGTGGTGACGCCGAGATCCTTGCCCTTGCCGGAGGCGTAGTAGGGATGAAAGCGCGGCCCGATCAGCACGTCCTTGTCCGGACCCACCGAATAGGCGCGCCAGACGATCTTGCCGGTGTTCTCGTCCAGCGCCGTCACCCAGCCCCGCACGCCCATCTCGCCGCCCGAATTGCCGACGAAGATCTTCCCGTCGGCGGCGAGCGGCGCCATCGTGAGCGTCATGCCCTTGGTGATTTCGCCGAGCTTGACCGCCCAGACCTCCTTGCCTGTCCTGGCGTCCACGGCGACGGTGTGGTCGTCGAGCGTGTTGTAGAAGATCTTGCCGCCGTCATAGACCTCGCCGCGGTTGACCACGTCGCAGCAGGCCACGCCCTGCGACGAGGGATCGACGCGCGGCGAATATTTCCACTTGAGATCGCCGGTGGTGGCGTCGAGCGCGAACAGCTCGTTGGGGTAGGCGCCGACGACGTACATCGTGTCGCCGACGACGATCGGCGCCGCCTCCTGGCCGTGCGCCGAGCCCACCGAGAAGGTCCAGGCGACCCGCAGCGCGTTGGCGTTGGCGTTGTTGATCTGCTTGAGGCCGCTGAAGCGGGTCTGGGCGTAGTTCTTCGCCGGCATGATCCACTGCGCGTCGTCCTGCGACATCTGCGCGATGTCGTCGGCCGCGGCGGGCAGCGCCAGCGCGAGAGAAAGGGCGAGGAGCACGGATATCCGCTTCATGACGTCACCAGCCGGCGTTGTTGCGTGGAGGGATCGCGGTCGTCCGCGATCCATTGCGCGAACAGCCACGTGGCGAAGGAGAAGAAGACGATGTTGGCGGGCACCCACATCAGGAGGCCCGCGATCTGCTGGTCCTGCATCGCGGTGATGCCCCAGGCGGCCGCGTTCTCGTGCGGCATGGTGCTGTAGGGCTGCGGCGCGAAGACCATGAGGACGCCCGGCAGGTCGGTCGCCACCGCCGCGGTCATCACGAACAGCGCCCGCGCGCCCTGCGACAGCCTCCCGCCGGCCGCCAGCGCCACGTTCCAGAACAGGATCGCCGTGAACAGGATGCTGGCGTGCTCCAGGAGCCGGGTGGCTTCGCCGCGCGCCGCCCAGCGGAACGCGAGCGGCCAGTGCCACAGGAGGAACACGGCCACGAATGCGATCCAGGCCGGCGCGGGGCGCGCGAGAAGCCGCAGGCCCGGCCATGCGAGCGCCCTGGCGGGTGCGCGGCTCAGCACCAGAAGCGGCGCCGCGATCACGATGACCGCCAGGTGCTGGAGCATGTGGGCCGAGAACAGCACGCGCGATGCCGTGCTCAGGGGCGGCAGCACCGTCACCGCGAGCGCCGCGAGGCCGAAGCCGAGGCAGATGTGCCGGCCTAGCGGACGCACAGCGGCACCGTAATCGAGGCGATGGCGTTGAACAGGATCGCGGCGAAGAACCACAGGCTCGACAACAGGCCCCACAACGCCAGGAAATGGACGCGACTGTCGCCGGCCACGCGCTCCGGCGTGTCCGCCGCCGCGGGATCGCCGCCGCGCCGCCAGTTGGCGTAGGAAATCGCGGCGCCCGCGAAGGCCGCCGCGAAGGCCACGACGTCGAAGGCGATCAGCGTGGCGCGCAACATGCCGGGCGCCGCGATCGTGGTGGGATGGTCCGAGCCATAGCAGGCGAGCGCCGACACGGTGTAGCCGAGCATCATCTGGCCCAGCCAGAACAGCGGCGCCGCGGAAGTGCCGAACAGGAGCGCGAAGGCGCCGGCGCGATGCTGCGATGGCTGGGTGTGGGTCATCCTTTCAGTCCCAGGTAGGGGGTGATGTAGAAGGTGAAGAAGACGGCGATCCACACGGCATCGACGAAGTGCCAATAGAGCGCGCCGATATGGACATGCGCATAGCGCACGCGGTTGAAATACCCCATCGACGACCACAGGCAGAGCAGGCAGAGCATGACCGTGCCCACCGCGACATGGGCCATGTGGAATCCCGTGACGGTGAAGAACAGCGAGCTGTAGGTGGACGAGGCGAGGGTGAACGGCTTGCCGGCCCATTCGAAGGTCTGGACAGTCACGAAGATCGCGCCCAGCACCGCGCCGATGCCGAGCCCGAGCGTCAGCCGGTTGCGGTTGGCATGCTCGATGTTGAACTGGGCCCAGGCCACCGCGGCGCTGGAGGCGAGCAGGATGACGGTGTTGGGCAGGGCGAGCTTGAGCGACGGCAGCCCGCCCTCCGGGAACGTGCCCGGCTGATGCGGCTGCACGGCGATGTAGAAATAGCTGAACAGCAGATAGGCGAAGAGCGAGGCTTCGGTGAAGACGACGAAGATCATCGCCCACCAGCCGAGCGACCTGGTGTCGAGCGCGCCGATGGGCAGCGGGCGGTGAAGGTCGGCGCGGTCAGACATCGGCGGGCTCCGCGGTTTCCCCCAGCGCGCGCTCCGGCCAGAGCCAGCCGGCGATGTCGGCGCCCACGCACAGCGCGGCCGCGATCGCGAGCCACCACAGATGGAAGCCGAGCCCGGCGAAGAACGCGGTGGTGGACAGCGCCAGGATGACCGGCGCCCAGGAATCGCCCGGCATCTTCAGGATCAGGTTGGGCTCGGCGTCGAGCGCGGTGGTGGCGAGGGTTTCGCGGCCGTGGTCGAGCTCGAGGCCGCTGTGCGGGCTCGAGCGGTGCTTCGGCCGGCCCAGGCGGTCTTCCCACAGCGGGTGCCGGCTGGCGACCGTCGGGATGACGACGAAATTGTAGGGCGGAGGCGGCGAGGGGACCGACCATTCGAGCGTGGGCGCGTCCCACGGATTGGCACCGGCCGGCGCGCCGCGGCGATAGCTCCTCACCACGTTGACGACGAAGAGCAGCACGCCCGCGGCGAACACGAAGGCGCCGGCGGTGGTGATGAGGTTCAGCCAGTCCCATCCCATCCCGTCCGCATAGGTGTAGACGCGGCGCGGCATGCCGAGCAGGCCGGAGATGTGCATGGGGAAGAAGCCGAGATTGAATCCGGCGAACATGGTCCAGAAGTTCCAGCGGCCGAGCCGCTCGTCCATCAGCCGGCCGGTGAATTTCGGGAACCAGAAATAGGTGGCGCCGACCACGGGGAAGACGTTGATGCCGATCAGCACGTAATGGATGTGCGCGACCACGAAATAGGTGTCGGTCAGCTGCCAGTCCACCGGCACCGAGCCGGTCATGAATCCGGAAAGCCCGCCGATGGTGAAGAGCACGATGAAGCTCGCGAAGAACAGGAACGCCGTGGTGAAGACCGGCCGCCCCGTCCAGATGGTCGCGATCCAGGCGAAGACGCCCACCGCGCTCGGCACGGCGATGATGATCGAGGCGGCGCTGAAGAAGGAAAGCGATACGCTGGGCAGCCCCGTCGCGAACATGTGGTGGACCCACACGCCGAAGCCCAGCACCATGGTGGCGACGGTGGCGAGCGCCACGGCGGCGTAACCGGCGAGCGGGCGGCGGCAGAACACGGGCAGGCCGTCCGACACCATGCCCATCGCCGGCAGCACGATGGCGTAGACCCAGGGATGGCCGAACATCCAGAACAGGTGCTGCCACAGGAGCGGCTGGCCGCCCGCCGCGACGTCGAAGAAATGCGTGCCCGCGTTACGGTCCATCCAGAGCAGGAAGAAGGCGAGGCTCACCGCCGGGATGGCGAAGACGTTCGCCGCCGAAGCGGTCAGCGTGCCCCAGACCAGGATCGGCACGCGGTTGATCGACATGCCCGGGCAGCGCAGCCTGAGGAACGTCACGATGAAATTGATGGCGCCGACGGTGGTGGAGATGCCGAGCAGGATCATGCCCAGGGCATAGAAATCGATGTTCGGGCCGGCGTTGTAGGCGCGCGCGGCATAGGGGACGTAGTCGAACCAGCCGTCGTTGGGCCCGAAGCCGAACGCGAATGCGGTGTAGAGGAAGAGTCCGGCGCAGAGGTAGATCCAGTAGGACAGCGCGTTCAGCCGCGGCAGCGCCATGTCGCGCGCGCCCAGCAGCAGCGGCCAGAGATAGTTGGAGAACCCCGACAGGACGGGCCCGGCATAGAGGAAGATCATCGTCATGCCATGGACGGTGAAGAGCTGGTCGTATTGCTCCGGCGTGAGCAGGTGTTCGTTGGGCCCGGCGAGCTGCAGGCGGAAGATCAGCGCCTCCACGCCGCCCGCGACGAGGAACGCGAAGGCGGTGACGATGTAGCGCAGCCCGATCTCCTTGTGATCGACGGAGGAGATCCAGCCGGCGAAGCCCGGCGCCGTCTCCCACAGCCGGTCCAGCCTGCCGGCCAGGCCGCTGGCTTCGGGGCCGACGGTCGGAACGCGCTCGTAATTGGCCGTGCTCATGCGTTCCAGCTAGTTGAGGGTGGCGAGATAGGCGTCGATGCGGCCAAGCTCGGCTTTCGTCAGCTCGGGCTTCTGCATCAGCGCGCCGGGCTTGACGGACTGCGGGTCGGCGATCCAGCGCGCGCGGTTGCCCGGCGTGTTCGCGAGCACGCCGGCCGCGAGCGTGACGCGCGTGGCGATGTGGCTGAGATCCGGCCCCAGCGCGCCGCCGGCATCGGTGCCGCGCACCGCATGGCAGGCGCCGCAATGCATGACGAAGGATTGAAGCCCGGCTTGCGCGGCCGGTGTCGCGGGCGGCGCGGGGGACTGGAGCTGGCGCGCGCGCCAGGCCTCGAACTCGGCGGGCTTCTGGGCGACGACCACGAAGCCCATATGCGCGTGCTCGATGCCGCAATATTCCGTGCACTGCCCCCGATAGATGCCGGGCCGCGACGCCTCCATCCACGTTTCGTTGGTCTGGCCGGGGATGAGATCGGTCTTGCCGGTCAGCGCGGGCACCCAGAAGGAATGGATCACGTCACCGCCGATCAGCCGGATTTTCACCGGAACGCCGGTCGGGATGCGGATCTCGTCGGCGGTGGTGAATATCCGCGCGGGGTCGGCGCTCAGGTAACGCACCTGCCACCACCATTGATGGCCCGTCACTTCGATGGTGAGCGGAGCGGCGGCGCCGGGCGAGGTGACCCGCGCCAGCACGGCCATGGTCCACACCACCACGCCCAGGAGCACCAGCGAGGAGAGGCCCACGCCGGTCCAGAGCCAGCCGGGGCCGCTTTCGGGATCGCTGACGGCGATCGTGGCGCCGGCCGGGGGCATGGCAAGGCCCGGCCTGCGCCAGATGGCGGCGGCGACGAGCGCGCTGATGACGATCAGGACCAGCAGCGAGACGATCAGCACGCCCCAGGTCAGCGCGACCACCGGATAGGCGCGCGTGCCGTGTCCCTTGAGATAGCTGAGCGGCGCCGCCGCCGCCGCCGCGAGCGGCGCGCATCCCGCCACGGACAGCGCAATCCGGAATGTCCATCCTTGAATCCGGCACCGGTCTCGCACGCACCCCACTCGCCTGGAATTTCCTGCTGGCCGCGAAGATCAGGGAACGCACCATCACTCCATGCGTTCCGCGCGGCGGTTTCAGGGAGCGGACGAAACGTCCGATGGGCGCACCGTGGAGCCGCGATTGCCCCAGGCGTTGCGGATATAGGTCGCGACCGCGGCGATGTCGCGGTTGCTCAGGGTCGAAAATCCCGGCATGGAAAAGCCCGGACTGCCCTGCGGCGGTTGGAGCGACTGCGAGCCGTGGCGGATGACGCGCAGCACCGTGGCGGGATTGCTCGCCTGCACCAGCGTGTTGCCCGCGAGCGAAGGATAGAGCCGCGCGCGCCCGTCGTCGCCGTGGCATGCCGAGCAGCGCAGCGCGTAGACGATCTTGCCTTCCTGCATCGTCCGGGCCGGCGGCCCGGCCGGCATGACGCTCGCCTTCCGGCGCATCGATTTGAGATAGGCCGCGATCGCCGCAACGTCCGCATCGGAAAGCCTCGACGTGGAGTCCGCGATCACCTCGCGCATGGTGCCCACGGCCCATTCGTGGCTGTTGCGGCCGGTCTTCAGGAACTGGACGATGTCGGCGGCCGACCAGTCCCCGAGGCCGCTTCTCGGCACCGGCGTAAGGTCCGGCGCGAACCAGCCTTCCACCGTCGCGCCGTGGAGCTGCCGGCCGGTCTCTTCCGCGAAGAGCAGGTTCCTGGGCGTGTGGCAGTCGCCGCAATGCTCCAGCCCGCGCACCAGCAGCGCGCCGCGGTTCCATTGCGCGGAGCGCGTGGGGTCCGGCCGGTAGGCGATCCGGCCGAGATACAGCGCGTTCCAGGCGATCATGCCGGCGCGGATGCTCAGGGGAAACATCACGCGATCGGGCGGCGGCGAAGCGTGGACGGGCTTCAGCGTCCGCAGATAGGCCAGGATGTCGTCGCTGTCGGCGCGCGACACCAGCCGGAAGTGCGGATAGGGGAAGGCCGGGTAGAGATGGCCGTGGGTGGGCGAGATGCCGTCGTGCAGCGCGCGGTAGAATGCGTCCGCGCTCCATCCGCCGATCCCCGTCGCCCGGTCGGGCGTGATGTTCATGGAATAGATGATGTTGGGGCCGGAGCGCAGCGCCTCGCCTCCGGCGAAGGCCGGACCGTGCGCGCGCGTGTGGCAGGCCGCGCAATCGCCGGCGGTGGCGAGATATTTCCCCCGCGTGGCGTCCGCCGCGGCGCCGGCGCCCGGATGCCAGAGCAGGGCCATGGCGGTCACGAGCGCCCAGGCTGATCGGCGAGGTGTCACGTTTCTCCCCTCCGCTGGAAAACGCCGCCGCGGCGCGCGCGTTCCCGCTGCGGCATGGGGCCTGCGGCATGGGCGAAAGCGGCGAAACCTTCGCGCGGCCCGCTGGTTCTCAAGACGCCGCCGCTCCGTACCGTGCGGCGATGTTTCGCAGCACGATTGGAAAGGACCAGCATGTCCCGAAGCGGAGAATTCGCCGGTCGCGTCGTCGTCGTCACCGGCGCCGCCGCGGGCGTGGGCCGCGCGGTGGCGATGCAATTTGCGCGCGCCGGCGCCCGGCTGGGGCTGATCTCGCGCGACGGCACGGCGCTGGAAGCGCTCGCCGGCGAAATCCGCGCCGCGGGCGGCGTGGCGGTTCCGGCGGCGATCGACGTGAGCGACGCCGGCGCCGTGTTCACCACGGCGGAGCGTTTCACGAAGGAATTGGGCCCGCTCGACATCTGGGTGAACGACGCGATGCTGACCGTGTTCGCGCCCGTCGCCCGCATCGCGCCGGAGGAATTCCGCCGCGTGACGGATGTGACCTATCTCGGCGTGGTGCATGGCACGATGGCGGCGCTTCGGCAGATGCGCGGCCGGGGCCGCATCGTCAATATCGGATCGGCGCTGGCCTACCGGGGCATTCCGCTTCAGTCCGCCTATTGCGGCGCCAAGCATGCCATCCGCGGATTCACCGCGGCGCTGCGCACCGAGCTGAGGCATCAGCGCTCCCGCATCTCGGTCTCCATCGTCGAGCTCCCCGCGATGAACACCCCGCAATTCGACTGGGCGCGCACGCATATGCCCAGGCAGCCGCGGCCGATGGGCACGATCTACCAGCCCGAGGCGGCGGCACGAGCCGTCATCCGCGCGGCGCGCACGGGCGCGCGCGAATACTGGGTGGGATGGCCCACCTTCGTGACCATCGTCGGCAACATGGTCGCGCCGGCGTTCATGGACCGGTACCTGGCGGGCAGCGCCATCCAGGGCCAGCAGACCGGAAAACCCGTCCCGCCGGACCGGCGCGACAATCTGGTGGCGCCGGTGACCGGCCTGCACCGCACCCACGGTTCCTTCGATTCCAGGTCGAAGCCGTCCGCCACGATCCTGTCCGGCGACTGGGCCCGCGTGCTCGTCCTTGCATGCGGCTCCCTGGCCTTCGTCCTGCTGGGCGCGGCGTTCGCGCTTACGGTGCGCCGTCCGGCATCAGGTATTGCGCGAAATGCAGCGTGGCGCGTCCGCTCAGTTGTTCGATCTGTTCTCGGCAGCTGAACCCGTCGGCCAGGATGACGGTGCCGGGCGGGCATTCGCGGATCTTCGCCAGCATGCCCCTCTCGGCGATGGTGCGCGACAGCCCGAACTTCGCCGCTTCGAACCCGAACGCGCCGGCCATGCCGCAGCAGCCGGTTTCCAGGACGTCCATTTTCGGCGAGGCCGCCGCCAGCAGCTCGCTCTCCGCCTTCTTGTCGAGCACGGCGTGATGGTGGCAATGGAATTGGACGAGAATGGGCGCGCGCGCGCCACCGGCGCCGGGCGCCAGGTTTCGGTCCTTGAGGAATTCGCTCAGCAGGCGCGTCTGTTTCGACAGGGCCTGCGCCTGCGGATCGTGGGGAAATAGCGCCGGCAATTCGTCGCGGAAGGCGGACACGCAGGCAGGCTCCAGCCCGATGATCGGCACGCCATCGCGGATGTCGTCCCGCAGCGCGGCGAGCGTGCGCCGCCACAACGCCTTTGCCTGCTCGACCCACCCCCAGTCGTAGAGCGGCCGCCCGCAGCATAGCGGGACGGGCGGGACATCGACCCGAAAGCCCAGGCTTTCCAGCAGCCGCGTCGCGGCCATCGCCGTTTCCGGCCGGAAGTAGTTATTGAATGTGTCCGGCCACAGGATCACGCGCTCGCCGGCGGCCGGTTGGGCGCGGGCGGCGTGCAGGCGGCGGTAGGTCCGCGCGGCGAAGCGCGGCAGGGCGCGGCCCTGCGCGATGCCGCCCGTCCATTTCGTGAGCGCCGAGAGGCCGGGCGCGCGGGTCGCGAAATTCGCCAGCCACGGCGCGTTGGCGGCGAGGCGCGCCCAGCGCTCGATCTGCCCCATCGAATAGGCCGCGCGCGGGCGCCATTTGCGCGCGTAGTGACGGGCACGGAAATCGGACTTGTAGCTCGCCATGTCCACCTCGACGGGGCAGTCGTGCTTGCAGCCCTTGCAGGCGAGGCAGAGATCGAGCGCCTCCTCGACCGCCTCGTCCGCGAACCCGCCGCGCAGCGCATCGCCGCGCAGCATCTCGAAGAGGAGCCGGGCGCGGCCGCGTGTCGAATGCTTCTCTTCGCCGGTGCCGAGGTAGCTGGGGCACATCACGCCGTCCTTGACGTCCCGCCGGCGGCATTTGCCGACGCCGACGCAGCGCAGCGTCGCCTTGGTGAAGCTCCCGCCGTCCTCCGGATAGGCGAACAGGCCCGCCACCTCCGGCGGCCTGTAGGTCGGACCGGCGCGCAAATTCGCGGTGATCGGATAGGGCTCGATGAGCTTGCCCGGATTCATCCGCCGGCGCGGGTCCCAGATGTCGCGGAAGCGGCGCTGCGCCTGCATCAGCTCGGGCCCGTACATCCGCTCGAGCAGCGCGCCGCGCGCCTCGCCGTCGCCATGCTCGCCGGACAGCGAGCCGCCATACTTCACCACCAGGTCGGCGGCTTCCTCGAGAAAGGCCTGCCAGTTGTCGAGGCCCGCATCGGTCGAGAGATCGAAATTCACGCGGCAATGCACCAGGCCGTCGCCGAAATGTCCGTACACGGAGGCGTCGTAGCCGTGCTCGTGGAACAGCGCCTTCAGCTCGCGCAGATAGCGGCCGAGGTCGCCGGGACGCACGGCGCTGTCTTCCCAGCCCGGCCAGGTCTGGCCTTCGCCGGGCACGTGCGCGGTGACCGCGAGCGCGGCTTCCCGCACGTCCCACACTTCCTGCTGCCTGGCCCTGTCGCGCACGAGGTTGCAGGCGTGGCCGCGCGATGTCATCCGGGCGATGAGAGGGCGGGCCCGCGCGGCGGCCTCGCCGGCCGTGTCCGCGCCGAACTCGGCGACGAGCCAGGCGCGCCCCTCCGGCAGCACCTCCAGATCGCCAATCTTGAAGCGCTTCTTTTTCATGTATTCGGTGAGCAGATGGTCGATGCCCTCCAGCGCGATGGGCCCGGCTTCGAGGACTTCGGGCACGGCGTCCGCCGCCGCGAAGACGTCCGGAAATCCCACGATGGCGAGCACCCGGCAGGGCGGATCGGGAACCAGCTCCAGCGTCGCCGAAAGCACGATGGCGCAATTGGCCTCGGTGCCGACCAGCGCGCGGGCGACGTTCATGCCTTTCTCCGGCGCGAGCTGGTCGAGGTTCTCGTAGCCGGAGACGCGGCGCGGGATCCGCGGATAGACACGCTCGAATTGGGCGCCATGCTCGCGCCAGAAATCGCGCAGCCGGCGGTAGATCTCCGCGCGCCGGCCGCCGGCCGCGAGGATGGCATTGAGCGCGTCCGGCGCGGTCGGCCCCACCGTCATGCGCAGGCCGTCATAGGTGAGGATGTCGAGGGCGCGGACATTGTCCGCCGTCCGTCCGGCCATCACCGAATGCACGCCGCAGGAATCGTTGCCGACCATGCCGCCCAGCGTGTTGTGATCGTGCGTGGCGGGGTCGGGCCCGAAGGTGAGCCCGAACTTCCCCGCCTGCGCGCGCAGATCGTCCAGCACGCAGCCGGGCTCCACCACCGCCAGGCGCCTTGCGGCGTCGATCTCGAGAACGCGATGCATGTATTTCGAGAAGTCGATAATCACCGCGGTGTTGCAGGTCTGCCCGGCGAGGCTGGTGCCGCCGCCGCGCGGGGTGACCGGGATGTCGTGGGCGTTGCAGATGCGCACCGCGGCGACCACGTCGCCGGCGGACTTCGGAAGCACGACGCCGTAAGGCAGCTGGCGGTAGTTCGACGCATCGGTGGCATAAAGCGCCCGGTCGCCGATCGAGAAACGCACCTCGCCTTCGAGCGCGGCCTCCAGCGCCCGCCGCGCCGCCTCGACCTGCCCGGCGGGCACGGCGATGCCGACCTCGCGCACCCTGCCGCCCGCGGGCGAAGCAGGGCCGGCAAGCCGGGTGCGCTTGGCCGCGGTGGACATCTACGCCTCGAATCTTCCTGCGTCGGCGGCCTTGAAGACGAGACCGTTTCCCGGTCTCGCCAGGTCGGGTGCGACCGATCCGCCGCGCAGCCCAGGGGCGCCGTCCAGCAAGAGCCGCTCGATGCGGACGTGGTCGTGAAACCATTCCATGTGGACGAGCCGCGGCGCGGCGCAGGCCGGCGCGAGATGGATGGCCGGCGCGCAATGGCTGGACAGCGGGATCCCGAAGCCGTCGCACAGCGCCGCGGCGCGGAGGAATCCGGTGACTCCGCCGCAGCGCGTGGCATCGGCCTGGAGCACGTCGACGGCGCCGGCTTCCAGCATCCGGCGGAAGTACCACGGCGTGTAGCCGTACTCGCCGGCCGCGATGTTCATGCCGCCCGGCGCGCGGTCGCGCAGCAGGCGCAGGCCCTCCAGGTCGTCGCTGGAGACCGGCTCCTCGAACCAGGCGACGTCCAGCGCGGCCAGGGCCTCGGCGAAGCCCAGTGCCTGCTTGCGGTCATAGGCTCCATTGGCGTCGACGAAGAGCATCGCCGCGCCGGCGGCGCGCGCGGCCACTTCGACGCGGGCGAGATCGCGGCGAGGCGCGCGGCCGATCTTCATCTTCACGAACGCGCAGCCTTCGCCGGCCCATCCCGAGAGCTGATCGGCGAGCCGCGCGTCGTCGTAGGAGGTGAAGCCGCCGCTGCCGTAGACGGGGACGTGTTCGTGCGCCGGTCCCAGGAGCGTCGCGAGCGGCACGCCGAGAAGCTTCGCCTTCAGGTCCCACAGCGCGATGTCCGCCGCCGAAATGGCGCAGGAGGCGATGCCCGGGCGGCCGATATTGCGCACGGCGGCGTTCATCGCATCCCACAGCGCCGGGATGGCGAGCGCATCGCGGCCCGCGAGCGTTTCCGCGAGCACGCTTCCCACGAGGTCGCGCGCGCACTTGTCGCAATAGGTGTAGCCGAAGCCGGTCGTGCCGCCGGCCGCGATCTCCACGGTCACCATCGTCGTGCTGTCCCATGAGATGGTGCCGTCGGATTCGGGCGCGTCGGTGGGGATCGTCCAGGCGCCCGCGGTGACGCGGGTGATCGGCGTTTGCCCGCTGCCCATCACGGTCAGACCAGCTCGCGGACTTTGTCGGACAGCACGGTGAGCGCGATCTTGCCGCCCTCCGGCGTGCCCCTGGCGAGCGCTTCGGCGAAATGCAGGGCCTGCCTGGCCTCGATCCTCGGCGGCAGCGGCGGCTCGTTGGGATCGACGGCGGCCTCGACCAGCACGGGCCCCGGCGTGGCAAGCGCGGTGCGCAGGGTCTCGGCGCAATGCGCGGCATCGTCGATGTGGAACGCGGAAAGCCCAAAGCCCTTCGCGACCGCGGCGAAGTCGATCGGCTGCAGCTCGCAGACATATTCGGGATGGCCCAGGAACACCATCTGTTCCCATTTGATCTGGCCGAGCACGTTGTTCTTGATCACGACGATCTTCACGTCGAGCTTGTATTTGACCAGCGTGGCCATCTCGCCCATCAGCATGGTGAGCCCGCCGTCGCCCACGAAGCAGACCACCTGACGGCCGGGATAGGCGACCGCCGCGGCCACCGCGTAAGGCAGGCCGCAGGCCATGGTGGCGAGATTGCCGGAACAGGAGAACTTCATGCTGCCGCGCATCTTGAGATAGCGGGCCGCCCAGGTGGTGATCGTTCCGGAATCGGTGGCGACGATCGCATCGTCCTTGAGCAGCCGGTTGAGCTCGTATGCGACGACCTGGGGCTTCAGCGGCGAATCCGCGCGCGTGCCGCGCTCCTCGAGCAGCGCATTCCACGCCTTCACGCCCGCCTGCGCCCTGTCGAGGAAGCCGCGGTCCTGGCGGTCGTCGAGCCTGGCGAGAAGCGCGTCGAGCACCGCGGCGCAGTCGCCCACCAGCGGACATTCGACGGGCGCGCGCAGGCCGACGCGCTTGGGATCGTGGTCGATCTGGACGACGCGGGCCTGCCCGGGCCTGGGGTAGAACTCGATATAGGGAAACGAGCTGCCGGCGATGAGGAGCGCATCGCATTCCTCCATGGCGTCCTGCGACGGCCTGGTGCCGAGAAGCCCGATGCCGCCGGTGGCGTAGGGGCTGTCGTCGGGCAGCGCGCCCTTGCCCAGCAGCGCCTTCGCCACGGGCGCGCCGAGGCGCTGCGCGACCGCGGCAAGCTGCGGCCCGGCGCCGAGCGCGCCTTGCCCGGCCAGGATCGCGGGCTTTTTCGCGCGGTTCAGGATCTCGGCCGCGAGGTCGAGGCTTTCCCGCGCGGGCAGGGCGTGTTGGCGTGCGCGCATGTCGGACACATGGCTCGGTATGTTGCGCGGATTGCGCAGGTCGTCGGAGACCGGTTCGTCCTGGACGTCCACCGGCATGGTGACATGCGCCACGCCGCGATAGGCCAGCGCCGTGCGGCAGGCCAGCGCCACGACGTTCTCGGTGTGCGCCGCGCCCATGACGCGGGTGTTGTAGACCGCCACGTCCATGTAGAGCTTGTCGAGCTCCACATCCTGCTGGGTGTAGGTGTGCAGCAGGTCGTGGAACTGAAGGCCGGTGATGGCGAGCACCGGCACCTGGTCGAGCTTGGCGTCGTAGAGCCCATTCAGGAGATGGATGCCGCCGGGACCGGAGGTGGCGATGCAGACGCCGAGCCTGCCGGTCCATTTGGCATAGGCGCAGGCCGCGAACGCGGCGGCCTCCTCGTGGCGAACCTGGATGAACCGTATGTCGTCCCTGCGCCGCCGCAGCGACTCGATGAGGCCGTTGATGCCGTCGCCGGGAATTCCGAAAACGGTGTCCACGCCCCAGTTCACCAGCGTATTGACGAGCACGTCGCCCGCCGTCTTCAAAGACATGCGCAAGCCTTTCGCGTCGACCCGCGCGCCGGCGGGACGAAGGGATAACCCGCCAAATTCCGCGTCGTTCCGGCCCGGCCGCCGATTGGGAACCGCGCACGTCCGTGCCCGTTGGCTGCTCATGTCCGGAAATCACGGCAGCACGCTGTGGGCGATCCCCGAGGGCTACATCCCGGGGCGCAGCGTCGATCCCGGCGATCCCGCGCTGGTGAGCCACGAGGCGGCCTGCCTGCTCAATCTCTCGGGCGAGGATGCCGACATCGCGATCACGATTTTCTTCGAGGATCGCGCGCCGGCCGGTCCCTACCGGCTGTGCCTGGGCGCGCGGCGCACCAAGCATCTGCGCTT
The DNA here is from genome assembly GCA_035499995.1 of Rhizomicrobium sp. Classification (GTDB taxonomy): domain Bacteria; phylum Pseudomonadota; class Alphaproteobacteria; order Micropepsales; family Micropepsaceae; genus Rhizomicrobium. The sequence continues at coordinate 32,140 of DATJXR010000043.1, forward strand.
CAACGATCTGAAGGACCCGGAAGTCATCCCGCGCGATACGTCCTACGCGTCGCTGATCGAGTCCTCGGTGCCGATCGTAGTCCAGCATACGCGCCTGGACTCGCGGAACCCGAGCATCGCGCTCCTCAGCACCGTCGCCTGCGCGCTCGATTGAAAAGCGTCGGGCGGGCGCGAAATCCATTTTCTGTCCATGGTGAATTCCCCGCGCCGTGGCGCGCCACGCGCCCGGCCGGGGCTGCCTTAAATTTTTGCCTTAAATTTTTGTAGGGAGGCCGTGTGTGTCGCGGGCGCGGCACGGCATCGCGTCCGAAGGACCGGTCTTCGGTTGCCGCCGTTCCTCCAGGCATTTGCGCGCGATTGCCGTTGGAGAAAAACCTTGCGCCTTCAACTGCCCGGCAATGGGAGTTGAAGTGCCGGCACCGGAATCGTCCGGCGTGGATCGAAGCAATGGTACGCAGGACCGGCCGGCGAAATGTCGCATCCGGACACGCGACGGTTTTCCTTGCCCTAGCGTCAACGATCCGCTGCGCCAGTTAAGCACGTTGCATCGGCGCGATAGCTGCCTAAATCTGGAGATGTGATGGAGGCGGCGCGGCCGGGCGTTCGGCGCGGTGCGCGTCCGGAGTTTGTCGTCCGTGCAGAAAGTCCCCTCCACGCTGGCGGAATTGGTCGCGCCGCTTTCGGAAGAGGCATTCCTGGCGCTCCTGCGGGAGCGGAAGCTGACCCTGCTGCGCGGCGCCGGCGCGGATCGCTATGCCGCGCTCATGGACTGGCGCACGCTGCTGCGGATGATCCGCGAAGGGCGCCACCCCGCCGATCTTTCCGAATTCCACCTGGTGAAGGATTCGATGCTGGCGCCGCCGGACCGCTGGCTGAAGCCGAACCCGTCCGGCGCCGGCAATGTCGTCGACCTGCCCAATTTCCTCGCCTACATGGCCGGCGGCTTCAGCCTCGCCATGACGCGGGTGGACGCCTATGCGCCGCACCTCAGCCTGCTCTGCGACAGCGTCCGTGCCACCGTCCGCGAACAGATCAAGGTGGGCGTGATCGTGACGACCGGGCAGGGCGGCGCCTTCACGCTGCATTACGACCCGGAAGACCTCATCATCCTGCAGGTGGAAGGCCGCAAGCGCTGGAAGGTCTTCGGGCCGCCGGTCGTCAATCCGGTTCCCGGCATCAAGCCGCCGCCGCCGCCCGAAGACACGCTGCTCTTCGACGAGATCCTGGAGCCGGGCGATTTCCTGTTCCTGCCGGCGGGCAACTGGCACCGCTGCGAGAACCAGTCCAGCCGCTCGCTGCACCTGGGCATCTTCTTCCAGCCGCCGAACGGAGCGGACGTGCTGCGGTCACTGACCTCGCGGCTGCTGTCGGACGCCCGCTTCCGCGCGCCGCTCACCCGCCTCGACAGCGGCGCCGACCTCTCCGCCATCGAGGCCGACATCAAGAACCGCTTCATCGAGCAGATCGGCAAGCTCAGCCTGAACGATTTCTTCTCGGATTTCGAAAAGCAGCCGTGAGGCGCGCGGACTCCGCGGCTCACAGCTGCGGGTGATCGAGCGCGATGATGTAGTCGTGGCCGGACTGGTAGCCGGCGATGCCGTTGGCGTCGATCAGCAGGAAATACTGCCCCGGCCCCGCCTGGTAGATCGCCGCGCCGTGCGCCGCCAGCGCGGAGGCGGAATTGATATGGGAGAAATGCGCGATCGCGTGCCCGCTGACATACAGCGAATCCCGGGCCTGGTCGAAGCCCGCGATCGTATCCATGTTCGCGGCATTGGACTCGTCGGGCGAATTGTAGATGAAGACGTCGGCGCCGCCGCCACCGCCGCTCAGGTCGTCCGCGCCTGGACCGCCGCAGAGCCTGTCGGCGCCGTTGCCGCCGTAGAGGATGTCGTTGCCCGCGCCGCCATAGATGACGCCGTTCACGGTTCCGCGGCCGTCGTACTGGTCGTTTCCGGAACCGAATTCGATGTTGCCCGAGATGGTGCCGTTGTTCGTCACATGCATCGCCGCGTCGCCCGAGATGACGGCGTCGCCGCCGCCGCCCACGATCTTGCCCGAATTGACGATGCGGTTCGGGCTTTCGCCGGCTTCGGAGAACAGGTGCAGGGCGACATGCGCGTCGGACCGGATCACGCCCGAATTCACGATGGTGTTGCCGCCCATCACGAAATGGACGGCATCGCGGTGGATGCCCTCGATCAGCCCGGCATTGGCGACGTTCATGCCGCCGGCGTCGAGGCTCAGATAGTCTTCGTGGGGAAGCGCGCCGGTCCAGATCGCATAGGCGTTGCCCGAGACCTCGCCGCCGCCGTCGACCGTCAGGGCGCTGTGGCCGGTGTGGAATTCGATGCCGCAATTGTAGCCGTAGGAAATCCCCTGCGGCCCGACATGCATGACGTTGCCGGAGCCGCCGAACCATGTGCCGACGAACCCCTCCGCGACGCCCCACAGCGTGACCGTGTTGAGGCCGCCTTTTTTGTCTTCCAGTCCGGCGAATACATCGTCGTCGTCATGGTCTGTCTGCGACACGGACGGATCGATGACGAAGACGTTGGCGTCGACCGTGACGCTGTCGCCCTGGTGGAATACAAAGCCGGCGTGCCGGCTTTGCGAGATTTCGAAAGATGTCATGAAGGCGGCCCCAACCGGGATCGAAGCTATCCGATTCCGGGCGGCGCGCAACCGCAACCCATGCGCCGTATTCCGGCATGCGGAGTAAACTCGTCCGCTTCGGGCGCCGGCTGTGGATAACTCCTAGCGCAGGATCGCTCTTCTTCGAATCGCGATCCCGCTCCAGGTATTTGACTGACGCGCAACTTTTCGGGCGAACCGCTGCACACTTCGCCCGATTGCGCTCTAGCCGTGGGGACAGGCGGTAGCCGGATTCGCGGCGCAGGCCGCGATTTCGCTCATCGCCTTGGTCACGCCGGGATTGCTCTGCTCCGAGTAGAAATTCGCGAAGTGCTGGAATCCGTTGCCCTTTGACGGCGAATCCCCGGGCCACCAGCGCCAGATTGCCGTGGCCATGCTGCCGGGATAGCGGATGGAGAACTCCGTGAAGTGGACGTAGCGGTCCAGGGCGCCCGGCGCCAGGCCGCCCTGCGTGCCGCCGAAGGGGTTGGGATCGAGCATGAACTTGACGCCCGCCTGCTTCGCGCAGGCCACGCCGTTGTTGACCATGCCTTCGCCGCGGCGGGTGTCGGTCAGCTCATTTGTGAAGAAGGTGTAGATGAGGATGTCGAGCTTGCCCGCCATCTGCCGCTTCGGGTCGAGGAACAGGCAGGGCTTGGAGGTGTCCATGATGATGGGCACGCCCGGCCATTTCGACCTCACATAGGCCGCGACCTGCGCAATCTGGCCGAGGTCTGGCGTCAGGCGCTGCGGGATGGGCGGCTTGGAATATTCGAAGATGTGGATGCCCATCAACGTGCCGTCATCCACATAGGGCTTGAGAGCGATGCACTGGCCTTGCGGGCACCAGGCGTCGTAGCGCGCCTGCCATTGCGAAAGCTGGAAGTTGCCGGGCGGGTTCTCCTTCAGGTCGGCGAACTGCACCAGCTGGATGAAGAGCTTCACATGCGCCGCGCGCGCCTTGTCGAGCGCGGCGAGCACGTCGGATGCCTTGTCGACGCTCGGGTCGAAGGCGAGCCCGTCGACATTGGGCGATTCCACGCCGATCTTGTCCACCGGCATGCGCCAGTAGCCGAAGGGCGGATTGTAGTTGACGGTGCCCGCGAGCGCGGGCGTGGCCGCGAGCAGCAGCACGAGCGATGTCAGCAAGCGTTTCACTTTTCCCATCCCCGATGGATTTGCGGCCGGGCCCCCCGGCGGACCCAGTCTAGCGCAGGACGCGGGCGCGCCGCACGCCGTGAATATCTTTTCACCCGGCGTCGAGCACGTCCCGGGCCTCCGGGTGGCGCCGGAACCAGGCGATGGCATAGGGGCAGGTCGGCACGATCCGCACGCCCCGGGCGCGGGCGAGCGCGGCGATGCCCTCCATCAGCCGCGCCGCCGTCCCCTTGCCGCGCAGCGGGACGGGCGCCTCGACATGGGGGATGGTGACCCGGCCGTCATGGCGGCGGTAGGTGGCGAAGGCGGTCTGGCCTTCCTCCGTCAGCTCGAAGCGGCTGAGCCGCGCATTGTCGACGACGTCAGGCATGATCCCCGATCCATCCCGCCATGAGGTCGGCCGCGCGGGTGCGGTTCGTTTCGGAGTCCTCGAAATAGTGCGCGCCGGGCAGGAATTCGAGCGTCTTGTCCGTCGCCGCCAGCGCGGCATGGATGGCGCGCGCGTCGGACGGGAACACCCCCATGTCGGCCATGCTCTGCACCACCAGCGACGGCACGGCGAGTTTCGCGAGCTGCCCGGCGCCGCTGCATTTGGACGTTTCCAGGCTCCACATCGAAAGCCAGGCCCTGAGCGTGCAGGCGCGCCCGATGCCGAAGGGGCCGCGATTGGCGAATTGCGGCGGCCCGGCATAGCAGCCGGGGCAGGGCCGGTCGGAGGGATCCAGCGCCGGATCCATGAAGCGCAGATCCGCCCAGGTGCGGAACAGCGGGAAGACGCGGTCGGGGATGCGCGCCGCGATCAGCCGCGCGAGCTCCGCCTTCGCCCAGCCGGTGATGCGCCGGTTGCGCGCCCGCTGGGCGGCACGGTAACGGGCGACGAATTCCTCCGTATACGGCGGACCGGGTTCGAAGGGATCGAGCGCCGGATCGGTGGCGGCGGGATCGGTCTCGTCCGTCACCGAGGCGTCCATCCAATTGGTGAGAACTTCCGGCCGGCCCGGGTGGGCATTAAGCGAGATGTAGAGGTCGGCCCTGGGCAGCGCCGCGAGCGCCTCGGCCATGGCGCCCTTGGCCGCCGCGGCCAATGACGGCGCCGCAGCCTCCGCCTGGTAGGCCGCCATCAGCGAGCCGCCGCCGGAATTGCCCAGGAGCACGATGCGCTCCGCGCCCGCCACCTCGCGCAGCCAGCGGAGGCCCGCGCCGATATCGATCAGCGCATGCTCGAGCTGGAACAGATCCTCGGCGCCCCGGTAGCGCGTGTTCCAGCCCAGGAATCCGAAGCCGCGCTCCGCGAAATAGGGCGCGATGTAATGCTCCGCGAAGTCGACGTTGTAATGGGTGGCGATGATCGCCGTCTTCGGCCGCGCACCGCCCGCCGTCCAATACAATCCCTGACACGGATGCCCGCCGGCGCCCGCGCGCGTGGACGTAGGCGAGGCGAGGCCGACGAATTCCCGTGACGTCACACCCGCACCATCAGCTTGCCGAAGTTCCTTCCGGCGAAGAGGCCGGTCAGCGCCTCGGGCATCTTGTCGAAGCCCTCGACGACATCGACCGGCGCCTTGATCCTGCCTTCGGCGACCCAGTTGGCGAGCGCAGTCTCGGCCTGGGATTTGCGGTTGTAGAAATCCATCACCACGAAGCCTTCCATGCGGATGCGCTTGGTGACGAGGAGGCCGGGGATGCCTGCCGGGCCCGGGCCGGGCGTGCCGGTGTCGTATTGGGAGATGTTGCCGCAGCAGGCGATGCGGCCGAACAGGTTCATCCGCGCCAGCGCCGCCGCCAGCACGTCGCCGCCGGTGTTGTCGAAATAGACGTCGACGCCGGCGGGGCAGGCGGCCTTGACCTGCTTGTAGACGCCGCCGGCCTTGTAATCGACGGCCGCGTCGAAGCCGAGCTCGTTTACGATCCAGTCGCATTTCTCCTTGCCGCCGGCGGAGCCCACGACGCGGCAGCCGTTGAGCTTGCCGATCTGCCCGGCGATGGAGCCGACGGCGCCCGCCGCGCCCGAGACCAGCACCGTTTCGCCGGGTCGCGGGCGGCCGACATCGATCATGCCAAAATAGGCTGTCAGGCCGGTGATGCCGAGCACGCCCAATATGTGCTCCGGCTTGTGCGCCTTGTCGTGCTTCGTGAGCGCGCGTGCGGGCAGGGCCGCATATTGCTGCCAGCCATACTCGCCGCTGACCAGATCGCCGGGCGCGAACTTCTCGCTGTTGGATTTCACGACCTCGCCGATGCCCCAGCCCGCCATCACCTCGCCGGGCATGAGCTGGGAGCGGTAGGTCGGGCCCATCATCCAGGCGCGGCTCGCCGGATCGAGCGACAGCAGCGTCGTCTTCACCAGCACCTCGCCGGCGCCGGGCTCGGGCATCGGCGCATCGTTCGGCCGGAAATGCTCCGGCCCCACCTGGCCCGTGGGCTTGGCGGCGTAGATCCATTGCTTGTTGGCTTGCATCGGTTGCGGCTCCTCGGCTGGCGGGCAAGTGTCGGGCAGGGCTGGCGCGAATCCAAGTAGTATCGCGCGGTCGAAAAGGGCGCGGCGATGCGGGGCGAACGATCTCTGCCGGCATTCCTGGGGCTGCTGGTTCTGCTGTCCGTCCCGTTCTGGCTGGCCGGCGCGGGACTGGGCACCCAGCTTCTTCCCGGGCTTCCCTTCGCCGCGCTTCAGGCCGTCTGTCCCGGCGCCGCCGCCGTGATCCTGATCGCCCGCGGCGGCGGCGCGAAGGGCCTGCGCGATTTCCTCGCGCGCGCGCTCCGGCCGGGCGCTCGGGCGATCTGGTGGCTGCCCGCATTTCTGCTGATGCCTCTCGTCGCCGTCCTGTCGTATCTGATCGTGCGCGGTCCGCAGGCCGCGCTGCCCGGCATCGCGCCCGGCATCGCGCCCGGCTACGCCGGTGCCCTGTTCGCAGTCTTTCTCGCCGGTGCTTTGTGCGAAGAGCTCGGCTGGTCGGCCTATGCGCTGGGTCCGCTGCAGCGGCGATGGAGTGCGCTCGCGGCGGGCGTCGTGCTCGGGATCATCTGGGCCGCCTGGCACGTCCCGCCGCTGATCGAGGTGCATCGCAGCGCGAACTGGATCGCGTGGTGGGCGATCGGCACCGTGGCGACGCGTGTCCTGCTCGTCTGGCTGTTCGACAATACCGGCCCCGGCATCCTGCCTGCCGCGGTGATGCACGCAACGGACAATCTGTCGTGGCAGCTCACGCCCGTGAACGGCTCGTTCTTCGATCCGCGCATCCACGCACTGATCCTCGTCGCTGTCGTCGCCTGCATCGTCGCGATCTGGGGTCCGCGCACACTGCGCCGTGCGGAAAAGCCCGAATCCGCCTCATCCGGTTGACCTCGCGGCAGCTTGCGGCGCGCGCGAGATTGTCGCTAGTGTCCGGCGGCACAGGATCGTCAGGAGCCGCCATGAGCGCAGCCGGAACCGCCGCACCCAAACCCGTCGTGCCGTTCCTCAAGATCGAGGGCGAGCATGCCTGGCTTGCGGGCTCCAAATGCGGCAAGTGCGGAACCGTGTTCGTGGGCGAGCGCGACACCTGCGCGAAGTGCTTCGCGCGCGGCCAGATGAAGGACGTGAAGCTCGCCGACACCGGCAGGCTCTACAATTTCACCGTCGTGCATCGGAATTTTCCCGGCGTGCCGGTGCCGTTCGTGTCGGCCATCGTCGACCTCGACGGCGGCGGGGTGCTCAAGGGCAATCTCGTCGGCATCGAGCCCGATTCCGAAAAGATCAAGTTCGACATGCCGGTGAAGGTCGTCTACCGCGACGCCGGCAGCAAGGACAAGGAAGGCAATTCCTACCTTGCCTATTTCTTCGAACCCGCGAACTAGAAGGACGCGCGCCATGAGCAACGATGTCTATGTCGTCGGAACCGACATGATCAAATTCGGCCGCTTCCCCGAGCGGAACGTGGCCGAGATGGGCGGCCAGGCGGCGCTGATGGCGCTGGACGATTGCGGCCTTTCCATCGCCGACATGCAGGCACTCTATTGCGGCAATCTCTTCGAGGCCTCCGGCGCGGTCGGCCAGCGCGTGCTGCGCGAGATCGGGCAGACGGGCATCCCCGTCGTCAACGTCGCCAATGCCTGCGCCACCGGCGCCACCGCCTTCCGCGAAGGCTGGATGGCGATCAAGGCCGGCATCTACGACATCGTGCTGGCGGTGGGCGTGGAGCAGATGGGCACGGGCCTGCTGGGCGGCGCGGGCGGCGGCAAGGGCGGCATCCCGACCGAGGGCCTGCTCGGCTCGGGCACCATGCCCAGCGTCTTCGCCCATGTCGGCCTGGAGCACACCCGCAAATACGGCACGAGCTTCGAGCAGTTCGCCAAGGTCTCGGTGAAGAACCACCACCACTCCACGCTCAATCCCAAGGCCATGTACCAGAAGGAGACGCCGCTCGAGGAGGTGATGGGCGCGGAGATGATCTCCTGGCCCAACACCAAGCTGATGTGCTCGGTGAATGTGGACGGCTCGGCCGCGGCGGTGCTGTGCTCGGAGAAGAAGGCCAGGGAGCTGGGCCTGATGGGCCGCGCCGTGAAGGTGCGCGCCTCGGCACTCGCCAGCGATCCGTATACGGAGCACAACATGGCGATGATGGACTTCAACGCCGTCACGCGGCTGGCGGCCAAGACCGCCTACGACATGGCGGGCGTCGGCCCCGGCGACGTCGACCTCATCGAGCTGCACGACTGTTTCGCCACGGCCGAGATCGTGCATTACGAGAATCTCGGCCTGTGCCAGGAGGGCGAGGCGGGCCGCATGATCGACAGCGGCGAGACCGCGCTGGGCGGGCGCATCCCGGTGAACGTCTCCGGCGGCCTGCTCTCCAAGGGCCATCCCCTGGGCGCCACCGGCATCGCCAACATCTACGAGGTGACGACGCACCTGCGGGGCGAGGCCGGCAACCGCCAGGTCGCGGGCGCCCGCATCGGCCTCACCCACGTCGTCGGCGCCGGCAGCGCGTGTGCGGTGCATATCCTCGAGAAGGCGTGAGGCGCCTGCCATCGCCCATATCCAGGCTGGGGCCGCTGAACCAAAATCGCCGCGCCCGCGTAACAAATGTTGCAGCAGGGGCGAAGGCCCTGTGTCGGCAGCTTCCGCTTGCCGGCCCGGTACAAGGCCGGGCGACAACCTTCTGGAGGAAAACGATGATTCGCATTTCGATAGCGGCTGCCGCGGCGGCCATTCTTCTGGCCGCGCCCGCTCTGGCGCAGAACACCATGTCCGGCGGCAACACCATGTCGGGCGGCAACACCATGAGCGGCCAGCACCAGACCACCGGCTGCAAGGGCAACGCCATGTCCGGCAACCACATGTCGGGCAACACCATGTCCGGCGGCAGCTCGATGTCCGGCGGCAACACCATGTCGGGCGGAAACACCATGTCGGGCGGAAACACCATGTCCGGCGGAAACAACATGTCGGGCGGCAACAAGATGGCCGACTGCAAGCCCAAGAGCTCCACGTCCACGAGCGGCGGCTCGATGGGACACTGAACCCGCCGTCAACACGCCGTCATGGGCGGGTCCATCCCCCGCCCATGACGCTATGGCTTTTTCGGCTCCCGGTACATCCAGGGCAGCATCAGGCCCACGGGGACGATCCACAGCGTCCCAGCCAGCGCGTAATAGATCAGCTGGCCGTACCAGCTCGCGCGCGGCAGGAAAAGCGCGCCGAAGCCCGCGGCGACGACGGCGTAAAGCGCGATCCACGCCAGCATCAGCAGCATCCCGATCAGCTTCTTGACGCGCGGAGACATCGCCACTCCCCGATTCAGGGCCCCGGCCCGAGGCCTGGCAGATCGCCGGCCGCAAGGATAGCCCGGCCACAGTTTCTCCATCAATCGGCCCGGATTGGCGCGCCCCATGGCGGCGCCCGCGAAGCGCGCGGGCTTTCATCGGGGAGGATGAAATGTCGACACTCGTCCAGGCCAACACGGTCGCGCCCGCCTCCGAGCGGCGGACCTTCACCATCGCCGCCGTCGCCGCCCTTCACGTCGCGGTGATCTACACCATCATGGTGGCGCTCAACATCGTGCCGTCACCGCTGCCCGACCACGAAACCAGGTTCAGGGTGATTCCGCCGAACATCGTCGTCGATCACCCGCCCGTGCAGGTCATTCACAGCGGCGGCACGTTCGTGAAGCCGGATGCGCCGACCGCCGTCAAGCCGGACATCGACATCGACCATGGAACGGGTGGCGGCGGCATCCCTTACACGCCGGGCAACACCCAGGCCGACAATTTCGTGACGGCCAGCGCCATCGCCGCCACGCACACCATCCCGTCCTATCCCGCGCTCGACCGCCGCCTCGGCCACGAGGGCACGGTGCTGCTGGCGATCTGGATCGGCGTGGATGGCAATGTCAGCCAGGCGACGGTGGCCCGCTCCAGCGGATTCCCCGGCCTCGACCAGGCCGCCATCGACTGGGTGAAGGCGCATTGGCGCTATAAGCCGGCGACGAAGAATGGCGCGGCCGTGCCGTCGTCCACCCAGGCATCGGTCGCGTTCCGGCTGGTGCAGGGGTGAGGCTCGCGGGCCTCAGCCCACGATGCTCTGGAAGTTCGCCGTGGTGATCGTGCCCACGTTGGATGCATTCATGAGGTGGAACACGAGGTCCCCGCCGGACTGGTAGCCGGGGTCGCCGTTCTCGTCGATCACCAGGAAGGTCTCGCCCGAGAGGTCGCCGCTGTCGGGCGTGAACAGGGCGCACTGGTGCGGCTGCAGGAAGGTGGAATTCACCGCCGCGGCGAGATCGGAATCGAACGTCGCCTGGGACAGCGTGCCGCTGGTGATGGTGGAAACCACACCGGTGACCGGCACGCTCGGCACGGCGAACACGTCCTTGCCGGCGTCGAAATCCACGATGGTGTCGTAGAAGGGCCCCGTCGAGTCCGCCACCGTGCCGTAGAAGAACACGTTCGCGCCGGCGCCGCCCTCGAGCATGTCCGCGCCCCCGCGGCCCTCGAGATTGTCCGCGCCCGCGCCGCCGACGAGGAAATCGTTGCCCGCGCCGCCGCGCAGCAGGAACGTGCCGTCGGTCTCCGCCGAGCCGTCGAAGATGAGCGTGTTGCCGTACTTCAGCGCCGTCCCATCGACCACCAGCCTCTGCCCCGAGGCCACGGTGGCGTCGTTGGTGGTGAGGTCGTAGTTGAACCCGGCGCTGAGCTCGATGGTCTCGACGTTGGTCAGCGTGTCCGCGCCCATCACGACGGCATGGCTGCCGGTATATTCGCCCTGGAGCACCAGCGTGTCGTTGCCGCTGCCGCCGTCCACGGAGTCCGCCGCTGTGAAAGTCTTGTCGAAATAGAAATTGTCGTTGCCGCCGCCGCCCGAGACCGTGTCGTCGCCCCCGTTGGTCATGGTGAAGGTGTCGGCTTGCGCGCCGCCGGTCAGCTTGTCGTTGCCCGAGCCGGGGATGAAATCGAACATGCCGTCGGTTTCCGCCGCGCCGTTGAAGATGACGTAGTGCGCGGCGTCGGACTGGGAGACCTCGACATACAGCGTCTGCCCCGCCGCGACGGTGCCGTCGTCGCTCCGGATGTTGAAATTGTAGGGGTTCTCGAGATCGAGATTTTCGATGTTGACGATGCTGTCGGCATTCAGGGCCAGCGCGTGCGTGCCCGAATAGTCGCCGCTGAGCACCAGATTGTCCTGGCTGCCGCCGCCGCCGTCGATGTGGTCCGCGGCCACGAAATTCCCGCCGTAGAACAGGATGTCGGCGCCCTGGCCGCCTTCGTAGTGGAGGTAGCCGTCGGTTTCCTGCCCGGCGTCGAACACCGATCCATCGCCGTTCCCCAGCGCCGTGGCATCGACCGTCAGGGTCCTGCCGGCGGCGACCGTGGAGTCGGCGAGGCTGACAAAATAGTGATGCCCGCCGGTCAGCGCGAGTTTCTCGACATTGGTCACGTTCTGGAGGCTGTAGTAGCTCAGATAGTCGCCGTTGAGCACGATGGTGTCGTTGCCCGCGCCGCCGTTGATCCGGTCGTCCTGCGTCGCCGCGCCGCCCATCAGGAACGAGTCGTTGCCGTTGCCGCCATTGGCGGTGTCGTTGCCGCCGGCCGCCAGGCTGATCTTGTCGTTGCCGTCGCCGCCCGCGACCACGTCGTCGCCGGCGCCCGCGGTGATGACGTCGTTGCCCGCGCCGCCGGTGATGGAAAAGCGCCCGTCCGTCTCCGCGCCGCCGTTGAAGGTGAGCACGTCGCCCGAAGCCAGCGCCGAGGCGTCGACGGTGAGCCTGGCGCCGGAGGCGACGGTGGCGTCGTTGGTGGTCAGCTTGTAGCTGAAGCCGCCCGCCAGCGAGAGCGTCTCGACGCCGACCATCGTGGTGGCGTTGAAGGTGACGCCGGAGGAATAGTCGCCGGCGAGATTCATCGTGTCGAGGCCGCCGCCGCCGTCGATCTTGTCGGCGGTGTTCAGTGCCGCGCCCATGTCGAAGGTGTCGGCGCCGCCCAGCCCGCTCGCGGTGTCGTTGCCGCCCTGGCTGAGATCGAAGGTGTCGATGCCGTTGGTGCCGGTGAAGGTGTCGTTGCCGGCCGTGCCGGTGAAATTCGCCTCGGTGACGGGCGGCGGCAGGAAGATCGCGGGGTCGGGGGCGAGCGGCAGTGCGTCGTGGTCGAAGCCGAAGCGCGGCATGCGGAAACCTCCGGATGCAAACGCCCCTCGACGGGCGCAGGATAGCGCAACCGCGGGCCGGCACAACGGGGGACGGCGGGCAATTGAATGGAATGCCGACGATGCGCGCCGGGATGGCAGGCCCGCTCAGAACCGCGACTGCGTCAGCTTCACGTCGGCGAGCTGCCAGGCGGCCTCGAATTGCTTCCGCGCCGCCGCGGCCTCGGCCTTTTTGCCCTGGGCCCGAAGCGCCTGCGCGAGGCCGAACAGCGCCCAGCCGTCCAGCCGGTGCGTCGTCAGGCTTTCGCGATAGACGGCTTCGGCCTGCGCCGGCTTGTGCGCCTGAAGCAGCGCGGCGCCGTAGATGTGGCTCACGGGCGCGTACCAGTAATCCGGCTCGGTGTAGGGCAGGGCGTCGTAGAGATCGTTGGCGGCCTCGAAGCGCGCCAGCGCCCTGTCGAGATGGCCCTGCTTGCGCGCCATCTCGCCGTCGAGCAGCGCCAGCCCAAGCAGCGCCATCTGCGTGCCGGGCAAGCCATACGCGTCGATCGCCGCCAGCTCCTTGCCGTCGATCATCGCCTGAAGCGCCTTGCGGTCCTCGGCGGCGTGCCTGAAGTCGCGCAGATTGGCGTAGGCGAAGCCGCGCGCGAACAGCGACATGGCGACGTCGAGCCTGGCGTCCGCGGGCGGCCGCTTCTCCGCCAGCGCCTGCTTCCATTTGCCGAAGCGGATGTCGGTCACGTAGGGCACGAAAAGATAGAGCTGCACCGGCGGCAGGTTCGCGGCGCCGGGCGCGCCGGCGGCAGTGGCCTTCATCAGCCGCCGCACCGCGCCTTCCGCCACCTTGTACTGGCCCATCATGGACGACGACGTCCACAGGAAATGGATGTTGTGGGAATAGTACGCGAGCGGATAGAAGCCCTGCGCCTTGCAGGCGGCGATGTATTCCTCGTCCTTCGAAGCCGCCAGCTCGTTGACATGCGCCGCGTCGCGATAGCGCCCGACGCGGAAATAGATGTGCGAGGGCATGTGCACGATGTGCCCGGCGCCGGGCATCAGCGGCTCGAGCCGGTCGGCCGCGGCTTCCGCGCGCTCGGGCGTGGTCGAGGCCTCGACCGCGTGGATGTAGAGATGCAGCGCGCCCGGATGGTTGGGCGCGCGCCTGAGGATGCCCTCCAGCGTGGACACGATCTCCCCGCCATGACCCTTGGGCGTCCTGCCGTCCGCCTGCCAGTAGTCCCAGGGCTGGGTGTCCATCATGGCTTCGGCATAGAACTGCCCGGCTTCCAGGTCGTCCGGATAGTCGTGCCACACCTTGCCCATGGCCTGGGCGAAGGCTTCGTCCAGCGGCGCGCGATTGTCCGGCGGCGCCTCGGCGTAACGCGTGGCGAGCGCCTCGATCCAGGCGCGCTCTTCGGGCGAGGCGTGCGCCTCCAGCGACTGCGCCACCTTGAGCGCCGCCCAGGCGGGCGCCGCCGCATCGGGGCTCATGGGCAGGTTGATGTTGGGGCCGAGCGCGAAGGCCACGCCCCACCAGCACATGGCGCAATCGGGATCGAGCCGCGCCGCCTCGCGGAACGAGCGGATCGCCTCGGCATGGTTGAATCCGATCAGGAGCTCGAGGCCCTGGTCGAAGAATTTCTGCGTCTGGGGATTCGCGGTCGAGATCGCGTGATGCAGGTTGCCCAGCCCCTCGAACACCGGCGCGCCGGGCTTGTCGGCATCGCCCATGTAGATCGCCGGCATCGGCGGCAGCCGCATCGGCGCCATGGTCATTGCGGGCGCCATGCCCGGCGTGGCGCCGCTCTGCGGCGCGCCCATGCCGGTCATCGTGCCGCCATCGGCGGCGAGGGCCGGCGCGGCCACGAGCATCAGCGCCGCCGCGAGAATTGTCGCCCGAATTGTCATAAAGGCCTCCCCGAAAAAGGCATCGAAGCATAGCGCAGATTCTTCCTCCCCCGCGAGAGCGGGGGAGGGGGACCGCCGAAGGCGGTGGAGGGGGTGTGTCCGCTGGAGAAGGTGAGATTGATTCCTCACCAGTGGACACCCCCCCTTCCGTCACGCGCGACTGCCGTCGCGCGCGCCACCTCCCCCGCTCTCGCGGGGGAGGAAGCATGAGCGCCACATTGTCATCCCGGCCGGGCGATGCGATAGCAGCGCGCGGGACGGGACCTGTTGTTACGCGTGACAAGGGTTTCGGGATTTCCCGCGCCGTTTGCATCCGGGAAGACAAGTTGAAGACACACGAGCTCCTCCACCCCGGCCCCCGCGCCGTCGGACTCTGGCTGCTGGCCGTGGCGGGGATGATCCTGCTCATGGTGGTGGTGGGCGGGCTCACGCGGCTCACCGGCTCGGGACTGTCCATCATGGTGTGGGACCCGATCGTGGGCGCGCTTCCGCCGCTCAGCGGCGCGGAGTGGCAGCGCGTGTTCCACCTCTACCGGCAGATCCCGCAATACGCCCACGAGCACGCCGGCATGACGCTTGCCGCCTTCAAGGGGATCTTCTGGTGGGAATGGGCGCACCGGCTGCTCGGGCGGCTGATCGGCGTGGCGTTCTTCGTGCCGTTCCTCTGGTTCGCGTGGCGCGGCGCCATCGGCCGCGCGGCCATCCCGCGCATGGTGATCCTCTTCGTGCTGGGCGGGCTCCAGGGCTTCGTCGGCTGGTGGATGGTGGAGAGCGGGTTCGAGAACCGCGACTCCGTCTCGCAATACCGCCTCGCCATCCATCTCGGCGTGGCGCTGATCCTGTTCGCCGCGATCCTGTGGACGGCGTTCGAATACCTCCGCCCCAGGCCGGCTCGCGCCGCGAAACCGCCGCGGCTGGCGAATTGGGCGCTGGCGCTCTGCGGGCTCATCTATGCGCAGATGCTGCTGGGCTCGCTGGTCGCCGGGCTGCATGCCGGCCTCGTCTACAACACCTGGCCCGACATGGACGGGATGTTCTTCCCCGAAGGCGCGATGTTCTTCACGCCGTGGTACGTCAATTTCTTCGACAACGCCGCGCTGGCGCAGTTCGACCACCGCATGGTGGCCTATGCCGTGCTGATCGGCGCCTGCGCGCTCTGGCTTGCCGGGCGCCGCGCGCGCCTGTCGGGCATGGTCCGCGCCAGCGCCGACATGATGCTGCTCGCCGCCGCGGCGCAGGTCATGCTCGGCATCTTCACCCTCATCAACCAGGTCCCCATCCCGCTCGCCGCCGCCCATCAGGCCATGGCCGTGATCCTGTTCGGAACGGCGCTGTGGCAGGCGTATGAGCTGAGGGGCACCGGCGCCCTCTCTCCCACGGACGTGGGCGATGCCGCGCCATGGCAAGGCACGGCGGGATGACGTGGCGGCTACGCCGCCAGCGCCTGGTCGAGGTCGGCGATGATGTCTTCGGCGTTCTCGATGCCGATGGAGAGGCGCACGACGTCGGAGCCCGCGCCGGCGGCCTTGCGCTGCTCCTCGTTGAGCTGGCGGTGCGTGGTGGATGCCGGGTGGATGATCAGGCTCCGCGTGTCGCCCACATTGGCGAGGTGGGAGATGATCCTGACGTTGTTGACCAGCGCCACGCCGGTCTCGTAGCCGCCTTTCACGCCGAAGGTGAAGACGCTGCCGGCGCCCTTCGGGCAATAGACGCGATGGAGGTTGTGGCAGGGATCGCCCTCCAGCCCGGCATAGCTCACCCATTCGACCCTGGGATGGCCCTCGAGCCAGCGCGCGACGGCGAGCGCGTTGTCGCAATGCTTCTGCATCCTGAGCGGCAGGGTCTCGATGCCGGTGAGCACCAGGAAGGCGTTGAACGGCGACAGCGCGGGGCCGAGGTCGCGCAGGCCCAGCACGCGGCAGGCGGTGGCGTAGGCGAGGTCGCCGAAGGTCTCCCACAGCCGGATGCCGTGATAGGAGGGGCAGGGCTCCGACAGCGTAGGATATTTGCCGCTGCCCCAGTCGAACTTGCCCGAATCCACGATCAGCCCGCACATCGAATTGCCGTGGCCGCCGAGGAATTTCGTGCCGGAATGGACGACGATATCCGCCCCCCATTCGATCGGGCGGATCAGGTAGGGCGAGGCGAGGGTGTTGTCGACGATCAGCGGCACGCCCGCGTCGTGCGCGATCGCCGCGATGGCCTCGATATCGGTGACGATGCCGCCGGGGTTGGCGATGGATTCGATGAACACCGCCCGGGTCCTGTCGGTGATGGCGCGCTTGAAGGAATCCGGCTCGCGCGCGTCCGCCCAGCCGACATGCCAGTCGAACTTGGCGAAGCCCTGGCTGAACTGGTTGATCGAGCCGCCATAGAGCTGGCGCGCCGCCACGATCTGGTCGCCCGGTCCCATCAGCGTGTGCAGCGCGATCAGCTGCGCGGCATGGCCGGAGGCGACGGCGAGCCCGGTGCGGCCGTTCTCCAGCGCCGCGATGCGCTCCTCCAGCACCGCGTTGGTGGGATTCATGATCCGCGAATAGATGTTGCCGAAGACCTGGAGGTTGAACAGCGCCGCCGCGTGGTCCGCGCTTTCGAAGGCGAAGGCGGTCGTCTGGTAGATCGGCGTCGCGCGCGCGCCGGTGGCCGGATCGGGCTGCGCGCCGGCATGGACGGCCAGCGTGTTGAAACCGAATTCGTTCATGGCGGGACGCTCCAGGGATTTCGGAGCGCGTAGTTCTAGCGGCTTTTGCCGCGCGTGCCAGCCATTAATGTCCGGTCTGCGTTTGTGTTTTCTGCGCGGCCGCGGCCTTCTGTTCCTTTTCCTTCTTGACCGCTTCGTGATGGCCGACGGCGCAGCCGACAGCGGCGCCGAGCAGCGTGTGGCGATGGGCGATGTGCCCCACCACGCCGCCGACCACGGCGCCCTTGATGCAGCCCGCCGCTTCGGCGGCCGGAGCCGAACCCAATGCCACCGCGACCAGCGCGGCGGCCAACGCCATGCGCATGCACACCTCCCTTTCCGGGAAAGACATAGGAAGCGCGCCGGGGAATGGAAGGGGCCAGCGCTCAGAAGGCGAGGCGGCCGTGGAGATCCTCGAACGGCACCATGACGTGGGCGCGGTAGGGCTCGCGGTCCTTCAGCCGCGCGTACCAGGCCTCGACGTTCGGCAGCGACGGCCGGTCGATTTCCAGCTCGTAATAGCGGTAGAGCTGCGCGCCGGCGGGGATGTCGCCCATGGTGAGCGCGTCGCCGGCGATGAACGGCTTGTCCTCCAGATGCCGGTCCAGCATCCGGAACAGGATGGCGCTGCGGGCGATGCCCTGGCGGATCAGGTTCCAGTTCCGCTGCGCTTCGGGCGTGCGGTAGAAATTCCAGAACACCCCGCCGATGAAGGCGGGCTGCAGGTCGTTGGCCACCCAGTCCATCCACATGTCCGCGCGGGCGCGGACCCCGGGGTCCTCGGACCACAGCGAGCCCGAGCCGTACTTCGCCGCAAGGTAGCGCACGATGGCGTGGCTCTCCCACACGATCGTGCCGCCGTCGTCGATCACCGGCACCCGACGGTTGGGGTTGAGCGCCTCGAACGCCTCGGTATCGAGCCCGCCGAAGCTTCCGCCGGCCGGGATGTGCTCGTGCTCGAGCCCCATCTCGGCCGCGGCCCATAGCAC
Source organism: Rhizomicrobium sp. (assembly GCA_035499995.1). GTDB lineage: Bacteria > Pseudomonadota > Alphaproteobacteria > Micropepsales > Micropepsaceae > Rhizomicrobium. Next base: position 50,126 of record DATJXR010000043.1, read on the forward strand.
CTTCTGGACGTTGATGGAGTTCCTGCGGCCCCAGATCCTGAGCATGACCGTGTATCGCCTGTCAGCCGCGCCTGAGCGCGCCGCCCTTGTTGAAGAGGAGCGGCTTGCGGTTGTCGATGGTGCGGCGGTTGACGCCCATCCACGAGATCTCGCCGGAGAGCCTGCCGTATTCGATCTTGGGGCAGCGGTCCATGACGACGTTCAGCCCGGCCTCGCGGGCGAGCGCCGCGGCCTCCTCGCTGACGATGCCGAGCTGCATCCAGATGGTCTTGATCCCGAGCCGGTCCTTCTCCGCCAGCGCCTCGCGCACGATGCCCGGCGCCGCGTCGGCGGCGCGGAAGATATCGACCATGTCGACCGGCGCGGGCACGTCCCCGAGCGAGCCGTAAACCCTCTGCCCCAATATCGCCTTGCCCGCCATCCCCGGATTGATCGGGACGACCTTGAACCCTTTGTCGAGCAGGTACTTCATCGCAAAGTAGCTCGGCCGCATGTCGTTGCCGCTCGCGCCCACCATGGCGATCGTCCCGGTCGCGCGGAGGATGGATTTGATGTAGTCGTCGGCGTAGTGCGGCATCAATCCGGCCATTTCGGTTCGCGCTTGTCGATGAAGGCGCCGATGCCTTCGCAGGCTTCGCCTTCGAGCATGTTCATGGTCATGACCTGGCTGGCGTAGTCATAGGCGGCGGACAGCCCCATCCCGATCTGCTCGTAGAACGCCGCCTTGCCGATCTTGACGGTCCGGCGCGGCTTGGAGGCGACCAGGCGGGCGAGCGCGGCGGTCTCGGCTTCCAGCGCCTCCGCCGCGACGACGCGGTTGACGAGGCCGATCTCGCGGGCACGCTCCGCGGAGATGGGTTCGCCCGTCAGCAGCATCTCCATCGCATGCTTGCGCGCGACGTTGCGGGACAGGGCGACCATGGGCGTGGAGCAGAACAGGCCGATGTTCACCCCGGGCGTGGCGAAGGCGGCCGCGGTGGAGGCGACGGCCAGGTCGCAGCTCCCCACCAGCTGGCAGCCGGCGGCCGTGGCGATGCCCTGTACCTGTGCGATCACGGGGACGGGCAGGCGGACGATGGTCTGCATCAGCCTGGAGCATTGCGCGAACAGCGCCGCGAACGCGGCCTTGCCGCCGTCGGCGCCCGTGCGATGGGCCGTCATCTCCTTGAGGTCGTGGCCGGACGAGAAGGCCGGGCCGTTGGCGCAAATGACGGCCGCGCCGACCTCCGCGTCGGCGGCCGCGGCATCGAGCGCCGATTGCAGCGCGGCCATCAGCGCCCCGCTCAGCGCGTTGCGCGCGCCGGCGCGGTTCAGCGTCAGCCTGAGGACCTGGCCGTCCTTCGCCGACAGCACCAGCGGTTCGGACACGGGCGCGTTCATGGCGCCTGTATAGCGCCCCGCGCCCGCCCGCGAAACCGCCAATGCCGCCCGTTCAGCGCCGGCGGGGCAGCGGCAGGATCATCGACACGCTCCGCTTGTAGGTGACGTAGCGCTCCCCGAAATGCGCTTCCAGGTCGCGCTCCTCCAGCAGCATGCCGATGAAGATGTAGCCCGTCGTCGCCACGGAGAAGAGCAGGTGGCCGAGCGTCATCCGCGGCGTGGCCCAGAACGAGATGAGGAAGCCCAGATAGAGCGGGTGGCGCACCACGCGGTAGAAAAGCGGCGTGCGGAACTCCGGCGGCCTGACCTCGCTGCCCCGGAAGCGGGCATAGACCTGCTGCAGGCCGAAGAGGTCGAAATGGTTGATCAGGAAGGTGCTGATGAACAGGATCGCCCAGCCCGCCCAGAAGAGCGCCATCAGGATCTGCGCCGCGACGGGATTCGTCACCAGCCACACGTCTTGCGGCAGCGGTTGCCATTTCCAGAGGATCAGCGCCAGCGCCAGCGTGGACGCCAGGACGTAGGTGGTGCGCTCGACCGCAGGCGGGACCAGCCGCGTCCACACCCGCTTGAAGCCCTGGCGGGCCATCACGCTGTGCTGGACGGCGAAGATGCCGAGCAGGATCGCGTCGATGACGACGCTCGGCCAGAGCGCACCGGCGGGGCCGCTGTCGATGGTCTTGGGCACCGGCAGGTCGCCGATGAACGCGATCGCATAGAGAAACGTGGCGAGAAACGCGACATAGGCAACGACGCCGTAAAGCAGCGCGAACAATCCTCCCATGGTGATTTCCTCCCTCTCGGTGACCGTCAAGAAGCGCCCGGTGGTACTTTATTACATATCGTGGAACGACGGAAACGCGAATCGCGGGCGCCCCGCCCGGAAGGCCTCTTCCTGCCCTCGAACGCAGGCCGGCGGGCTATTCGGCGGCGGCCGACAGGAACGCGCACGCGGCCGCCGGATTGCGTTCCTTGGCCCCGGCGATGAAGTACACGAAGACGTCCGTCTTCGCCGGCCTGGATGCCTTGCCGAACGCCGGAAGGCCCCTGGCCACCTTGCCCGCGGACCATTCGGCGGCCGCGGCGGCCCACTTCTTCAGGTCCACGGCGCTGTAGCCGGTCTCGTGCTTCGCCACCGCCCGTTGCAGGCGCGCATAGACGAAGCCGGCCGTGACGTCGGCGATGGCCGGGTAGGTCTCGTGATCGGCGAAGACGATGGCCACGCCGTATTTCCGGGCGAGCGCGACGAAGGCGGCATTGGCGAAGCTTTCATGCCGCGGCTCCACGGCGTGGCGGAGTTTGCGCCCGCCGAGCGATCCGGGGAGCAGCGACAGGAATGCCTCGAAATCCTCGGGATCGAACCTCTTGGTGTGCGCGAACTGCCAGAGGATCGGGCCGAGCTTGTGGCCGAGCTCCGAAAGCCCGCTGCCGATGAAATGCTCGATCGAAGGCCTGGCTTCGGCCAGCACCTTGCGATTGGTGGCGAGCCGGTGCGCCTTGACGGCGAAGACGAAATCGTCCGGCGTTTCGTCCGCCCATTTGCGGAAGCTGGACGGCTTCTGGGTGGAGTAGAACGTGCCGTTGATCTCGATGGTGGTGACGGCGCGACTGGCATATTCGAGCTCGCGGCTCCTGGGATGGCCCTTGGGGTAGAACACGCCGCCGCGCCACGGCTCGAACGTCCAGCCGCCGATGCCCGCGCGGATCGTGCCTTTGGTGTCAGCCATTGCCGATCGCCTTGCTGGCCCGGGCGTAGGCGGGGCGGCAGGCCGCGCGCGCCCGGTAGGCTTCGAGCGAAGGCGGCAGCGCGCCGCCGAGCGGGCCGCACCACATGCCGAAGGACGTCACCACCGAAATGTCCGCGACGGTGATCTGCTCGCCCGCGAAATAATGGCGGTCGCCGAGGATGTGGGCGGCGAATGCGATCGCCTGCTCGACGCGGTCGCGCAGCATCCGCGAAAGCGCCCGGTTCCTGTCCGCTTCCGGGACGGCGAACCTGTCCACCAGCAACGCGTTGACCGGCGCGCCGAGCGTGGCTTCGCCGAAGATCGCCATCTGAAGGACTCTGGCGCCGGTCGGATCGCCGGGCGCCGGAAGCAGCGGCGTCGGCCCATGGGCCTGCGCGATGTGGAGGAGCATGGCGACGGATTCGGTGATCGCGATTTCGCCGTCCTCCAGGAACGGCACCTGGCCCAGCAGGTTGCGGGCGCGGTAGCCGGCCGGGACGGGGTAGGGGATCGGCGTCACGCGATAGGGGACGCCCATCTCCTCGCACAGCCAGGCCGGCCGCAGGCCCCGCACGCCCCTGGGGAAATTCGTGATGGTGAGCATTGCGGCCCTTCCTATGAGGTATTCAGATACCGTATCCGGAAAACGCAGGAAAATCGTGCTTTCTGCTTGACCCGCCCGCGGCGATCCCGTACACGGCGCGCCTCCCACGGAGACATTCTGCCATGAAAACCTACTCGGCCAAGGCGTCCGAGATCGAGAAGAAGTGGGTCGTGATCGATGCCGACGGGCTCGTGGTCGGCCGGCTTGCCTCGCTCGTGGCCCTGCGCCTGCGCGGCAAGCACAAGGCGACCTACACGCCGCACATGGATTGCGGCGACAACGTGATCGTCGTCAACGCCGCCAAGGCCGTGTTCACGGGCAACAAGCTCAAGGACAAGGTCTACAACTGGCACACCGGCTATATCGGCGGCATCAAGTACCGCTCGGCCCAGGCGATCATCTCCGGCAAGCATCCGGAGCGTGTGGTCGAGAAGGCTGTCGAGCGCATGCTGCCGCGCGGCCCGCTGGGCAAGCGCCAGCTCGCGAACCTGCGCGTCTATCCCGGCGCCGAGCATCCCCACGATGCCCAGAAGCCCGAGGCGGTCGACATCGCGGCGATGAACCCCAAGAACTCCAACTTCAAGAAGACGAAGGCGGCCTGACCATGGCGGAAGACGTCAAGAGCTTCGGCGATCTCAAATCCACGCTCATCAAGGCCAAGCCGGCGCAGGGCGCCGAGGCGGCGGAAGCGAGCAAGCCCAACCGCGACTCCCGGGGCCGCGCCTATGCCACGGGGCGGCGGAAGAACGCGGTCGCCCGCGTGTGGATCAAGCCCGGCCGCGGGCAGGTCACGGTCAACGACCGCGACGAGAAGGTCTATTTCGCGCGTCCGGTGCTGCGCATGATCCTGCGCCAGCCGCTGATCGCCGCCAACCGCGACGGCCAGTTCGACATCGTCGTCAAGGTGACGGGGGGCGGCCTCTCCGGCCAGGCCGGCGCGGTGCGCCATGGCATCAGCCGCGCCCTCATCGCCTACGAGCCCGGCCTGCGCGCCGTGCTCAAGCCCGGCGGCTTCCTCACCCGCGACCCGCGCGTGGTCGAGCGCAAGAAGTACGGCCACCCCAAGGCCCGCCGCAGCTTCCAGTTCTCGAAGCGCTGATCCTATCGCTTCGAATTATCTGTACAGAACAGCGGCTTAATGAAAATGAGGCCGCTGTTTTGCTATTCACAAATTCTGTACAAGCCATTGTTTTGGCCGCACGTCCCGTTAGCGACGCCAGAAAGCGGATGCGATCACGCCCATCCAAAACAAGCTCGAAGCCCTTCTCGCCGACCCGACGCTTGGGCGGAGAACCCAGCCAGATCGCGCCACCCCGTGTTTCTCTACGTGGACAAGTCCCGAACCTTCACGACCCTCATGCTGGCGAACATGATGTCGGAGCTTCGCAAGTACGGCGTCGGCCTTACGCTCGCGCACCAGTACCTGCACCAATTGGAGTCCGACATTCGGCACGCGGTCCTCGGCAATGCCGGCACCATCATCTCCTTCCGGGTCGGGCCGGAGGACGCGGCGATATTGGCGAAGGAGTTTCAGCCGACGTTCGACATGGAGGACATCCTAAACCTCCCGAACTACCGCATCTATCTGAAGCTGATGATTGGAGGGACGCCGAGCCGGGCGCTTAGCGCCCGAGCCGTTATATAATTTTGTATCGTCACTGCGACGAACGCCGTAACGCTAGGATCTGTAGAGGCTTCCCTTTTTATATGCCCAATAGCGTGTAGGCCGATTGCCGCGCCCCCATGCATTCATCATAAATTTGTTGACCTGGGCGAGAAAGCGTATTCTCGCGGCTTCGTAGTGATTCGCCAAGGGGCATAGAGTGGTCGAAGAAGGGACTGACTGGCTCGCCGTAATCGGGAAATCGCTTGCACGGATGTGCTTGGCGCAAGACGTCCGAGCGACGATCGCCGAGAAGGCGAAGCTCTTGGAAGGGCTGGGGCTTAGCCGGCGCGAGGTTGCCGAAATTCTTGGAACGTCTTCCGCGTCCGTTACCGAGCTTCTTCGTCAGGCCAAGAAAAAGAAGGGGGGAAGTACGGCCCGTGCCCGCAAGAAAAGGAAATAGCGACCGCACCGAATCGGTAGGCAGTGAGGAGAAGATCGCACGTCTCCTTGCATTGCATCTTGTCCGCTCGATTGAAGACAAGGCCGAGCAGATCGCAACGCTCGATGCAGCTGGCTTTGAGCGCAACGAAATAGCCGAACTTCTCGGCATTCGGGAAAACAACGTCAGCGTTACGCTCCATAGGCGCCGCAAGAAAATGCCAAAGCGTTAGCAATGACTCGGATCAATCAGCAGCTACTAAGTAGGCTTGAACAGGCCCTAGACGTTACCCGAACACAAGTCTATGCGCGTATTCAGCAGATCGCGAATACGCGCATGTTAGATCGTCACTTGGCAGCGCTGGTGCTGGCCTCAGAAAATGGAATTGGCGTGCACCGCTACTCGTCGGCAGAAGAACGTGCTGAGATTCGGGGCGCTCACGTTGGCACTCCAGTCGCTGCTCCTCCGGCTGCAGGGGCTAGGCCCACGCGATCTCAGCGACCGATTGGAAGTGCAATTCGGAAGCAACGTTCCCGCACGGCCAAGGACAACTCAGTTTTCGTAGTCCATGGAAGGAACGACGCCCTACGCCGTTCCATGTTCGATTTCCTTCGTTCTGTGGGATTGAACCCTCTCGAATGGGAGAAAGCAGTTCTAAAGGCGAAGGGAGCAAACCCGTACGTTGGCGACATTCTGAGTGCCGCCATGGAACAGGTGCAGGCAATCGTTGTCCTGCTTTCCCCTGACGATGATGCGAAGCTCAAAGACGAATTTTGTAAACCCTTTGAAAAGCGGAGCGAGGGCAAATTGCAGGGACAAGCTCGACCAAATGTTCTGTTTGAGGCTGGGTGGGCCATCGGCCGCTATCCACTGAAAACCGTGCTCGTCCAAATTGGTCGACAAAAGGAGTTTTCGGACGTGGGCGGGCGCCACATGGTGCGCCTGACTAACGATGCAGCGAAGCGAACCGATTTCGTAAATCGCTTAGAGAAGATCGGATGCAAGCCCGAACGTCACGGCGCAGACTGGCTTACGACAGGTGACTTCAAAGCATGAAAGCGCATTGCTACTCAGCTTCCAGCGCTCTTCACTAATCATGCACTAAAATAAACGGCCTAAAATAGTTTTTTAAATATAGAGACTTACGAATTTCCAATTCTCGAATTGCTGATCCGCGGGGGCGGCGACGGAATAGCCGGCGGCGTGGGTGTGCCACGCCGCCGGCAAGCATCTCAAATCCGTTGCCTTCTATTGCTTCGATGAATCGTAGACCCACGTATTCATCCACGCTTTCTTGCAGATGCCGTCGATCTTCAGCGCCACCCTGGGCTTGCCGCGCATCGCCGTGCCGTCCACCGGATCGAATGGAACCATGGTGGGATCCGTCATCGAGGGAACGCCGTCCCAGAGCATCGCGCTGCGCGCCGGCACGCCGGCCTCGGCGTCCTTGCGGTAGCGGACGAGACCCTGGGACGGATCGCCCTGCATGGGGTTCTTGGCGAACGCCACCCAGCTATTGTTCATCTGCTTCGCGAGCGCGATGTCATCGGGCTGAGGCCTGAAGCCCTGCTTTGTCTTCAGGTATAGCTGGTTGAAGACGTAAGGCAGCTCGTTGCTGTGGCAGACATAACCGTTGCCGCCGTCGGGCTCGCAGGTGCCCTCGTCCACGCCCTGGCCCTTGTCCCCCCGCGGGTTGAAGACGTCGAAGTAGGATTTCTGCGCGAACCTGTAGGCGTAGACCGGAATCTCCCTGTTGCCGGGATCGTCAAGCAGCGTGTCCGCGAGCTTGACGTTGCCGCAGCCGAAGATGGCGTCGGTCAGCATCGTGCCGATCGATTCGCCGGCACGGTTCTGCGGCCCATAGAAGACCTTGCCCGTGCTGTCGAGCTTTTGATTGCGGGGCTTGTAACGCGCATCGGACGCGATGAGGGCATTCGCCGGGTACGAGAAGCCGAGCGTCTGGATCGTCGCCAACGTCACCCCGTTCACGTATTTCATGTCCTTTTCCGGAATCGATTTGAGCAGGCCATGCGCGAAAAACGTCGCCTCGGCGTCGTTGACGCCCAGCATCACCGGTATGCGCTTCTGGGAGCCGCTGGCGTAGCCATCGATGGGCGCGGCCACGACCACGCCGCCGGGGCCGTCGATCACGGGTCCCCAGGCGAGCGTCAATTTTGGCGTGCTGAATGCGCTGAGCCCCTTTTCGCACAGGTCGTGAAAAAGCCGGATGAACAACGCCACGATCCCCGTCGGGCTTGCGGCCGGCCTTGCGCCTTGGGTCGGGGCGCCGTTCTGGGCGGCTTCGATCATGTCCAGCGTGATTTTCGGGTCATGAAGCCAGGCGCCCGAGGCATCCGTGGCGCAATCGCTGGCCGGCTCGGCTCCGCGAAGCTCGGCGCACAGCATGTCGAAATAGGGCTTCTCGTCCGCCTCGGCCCGCTCCGGCGAGCGGTAGCGCAGACCGAGCGGGTTGCTCTCCATGATCGCGGCCGAAAACAGCCCCTGGCTGCCCGGCATCGAGAAGGTGTGAAGCCCCACGGACATCGCGCCCGCGCTTTCGCCGAAGATGGTCACGCGCGACGGGTCGCCGCCGAAGCGCGCGATGTTGTCCTTCACCCATTGCAGCGCCGCGCGCTGGTCGAGAAGGCCGAAATTGCCATCGATGCCGGCCGCGTTCCGGTAGAGGAAACCCAGCGCGCCGAGCCGGTAGTTGAACGTGACGAGCACGACGCCCTTGGAGGCGAAATCCGTGCCGATGTAAGGCGTGCCGTCATAAGGGGACGCGGTGCCGTAGATGAACGCGCCGCCATAGATGAAAACCATCACGGGAAGGCCCGCGGTCCCGCTCTTCGGATTGATGGCATTGGCCGGCGTCCAGACGTTCAGGGACAGGCAGTCTTCGGCCCGCGGCACCTCCGGCGCGATGCCCGGATTGTCGGTTTGCGGACAGGCGGGGCCGGCCTTGTCGCGCTTGTAGGCGACCTTGTTCCAGTCCACGTCGGGGACGGGCGCCTGCCAGCGCGGCGCGCCGGCGTAATGGATGCCGACATAGGAGTAGACGTGATTTCCGCTGTCGAGCGTGATGTCCGTGCCGCAGACCTCGGGCGTGCCGTCGTCCTTCGCGACGGTGGTGGCGTCGTGGCCGGGGTCGCAGATGGCGGGCGTGTCCTCCGCCGCGCCGGCGGTCCTTCCCCCCGCGCCGCCGAGGAAAACCGGCAGGCCGATCGCGGCCGCCAAAATCGAAGACAGCGCGATATAACCGAGCTTTGGCATGAAATCCTCCTCCACGATTCAAATGCCGCCGAAGCATTAGGCGACGTGTAGCGCGGTGGAGTCTGTAAATTTATTGACAAAGCGGGCGCGGACCTTTGGCCGGCACCCTTCAGCGGCCCGCAATACCCTGCTTGTCCTGGACCTTCGCGGCAACCGGCATCTCCACCTCGCTCGCGCGCTTGTCGCTGCGCAGGCCGAGATAGACGGGCTGGCGCAGCTTTTTGTCGGCCGTGAGCTCGCGGTAATGGATCTGCGCGACGAGGCGCGGCTTCACGAACGTGACGCCGCGCTCGCGCGGCGCGTTTGCGAGCTTCAGCGACGCCACGGCCAGGGGCGCGAGCCTGGCGTGGAGCTCGGCGAGGCTGCGGGCGTCGAAGCCGGTGCCCACCTTTCCGGCGAAGCGCAGCTCGCCCTTGTCGCGCGCGGCCAGGAGGAGCGCGCCGAAGTGCTTGCGGGCGCCGGCGGGTCTGGTGAAGCCCACGATCACGAACTCGTCCTCCTGGTGCACCTTGACCTTGAGCCAGTCGCGCGAGCGCTTTCCCACATAGGCCGAGGCGAGGTTCTTGGCGACGATGCCCTCGAAGCCGCGTTTTTTCGCCTCGCGAAACGCCTTGATCCCGTCCGCGGACAGCCGCCGCGAGACGAACACGGCCCGGCCGGGCTTCAGCGCCGCGCGCAGTTCCTCGCGGCGCAGCGACAGGGGCTCGCGGCGGAGATCGCGGCCGTTCCGGAACAGGCAGTCGAACACCGCATAGCCGGTCTTGCCCTTGCGCTGCTGCAGGAGCTGGAACTGGGAGACTCCGTGCCGGTCGCGCACGATGACTTCCCCATCCAGGATCAGCTGGCGGGCGGCAAGCGCGCCGATCGCGTCCGCGATCGCGGAAAAGGAGTCCGTCCGGTCGATGCCGTTGCGCGAGAGCATGCGCACGCGGCGGCCGTCCTTGTAGGCCAGCACGCGGTCGCCATCGTATTTCTCCTCGAAGATCCAGCCGAGCGCCCTGAAGGGCTCCGCCACAAGCGTCGCCAGCATCGGCCTCACGCGGGTCGGCATCGGGTCCGGCATGGCATCTCCTCCGCTTCGTTCAGCCGCCTAGCCCCTCGAGCAACGGCCGCAACAGGTGCGGCGGCGGGCGCCAGCGGCCGACGGACGTGGTGTAGACCGGCCTGCGGACCTGGGACGCGCTCGCGGTCCAGACCGGACGCCGTGCCGTAACGAATTCGAGGCAGGCATCGCTCCATTCCAGCCCGCAATGCATCACCATCCGGCGCGCCTGGTCCTCGGGATCGCGCACGAGGTCTTCATAGGCGACATCCAGCATCACCTCCGCGGGCAGCACCGCGCGCCAGTGATCCATCAGCCGCCGGTACGCGGCATAATAACGCCCGAGCTCGCCCAGATCGTAGGCATAGGGCTGGGCCTCGTGGAAATGCGTCGCATGGCAGGACAGGCAGGTGTCCACCGGATCGCGCACGGCGTGGATGATGCGCGCGTTCGGCAGCGCCAGGTGGATGAGCCCGGCGAACACGAAATTCGACAGCATCTTGTCCGTCGTGCGCAAGGCGCCGGTCGCCGTCCCGGCGAGATAGCTCGCGCCGATTTGTGCCATGGCCGCCGGATCGAGGCGGACGGCATCGTCCGGAAAGCCGCGCACGAACGGGGCCATCGCCTTGAGAAAGGCGCGCGTCTCGCCCATTCCGCGGACGCCGGGATGGCTCGCCAGCATCTGCTCCATCAGCGACGACCCCGAGCGCGGCATGCCGACGACGAAGACCGGCGCCGGCGAAGGATTTCCTCCGCCCGCGCGGCTGCCAAGGAATCCGGCGGTGAACACCTCGGCCGTGTGGGCGAGCGAGGCCAGCGTGTGCGCCTCGTCATAGCGGAAGCGCCGCCGCGCCATGCGGTTGGCCGACACCGCGTGCTGAAAGGCGCGATCGTGCTCGCCCAGATCGCCGCGCGCCTTGGCCAGCGCGAATTGCAGGCCGATCTGCTCGGCCTCCGGCAGGCCGGCCTTGAGCATCTGTTCCATCAGCGCCAGATGCGCATCCTCCCTGCCCGCATAGGTTTTCGCTTGTGCGCAGGCGAGGTGGGCGGAACCGTTGCGCGGCTCCAGCGTGACCGCCCGTTCGAGCGCGCGCCGAGCCTCGTCGCTTCGGCCCATTCCGTTCAGCAACGAGCCGAGCTGCTGGTGTGCCGGCGCGAGTCCCGGGTTCGCCCGCACGGCGGCCTCGAGTGGCGCGAGCATCTCCTCCGGCCGGTCGAGCCAGAGCAGGATGGCGGAGAGATGCGAAAGCGTCTGCCAGTCCGCCGGCGCGATGGCGAGCGCGGCGCGCAGTTCGGCCAGCGCCTCGTCGAAGCGCTCCTGGCGCCCGAGCAGATATCCCACGCGCGCATGCGCCGGTGCCGAACGCGGGTTCGCGGCCAGCTCCAGCCTTGCGGCGTCCAGCGCCGCGCGAAGGTCCGCGTCAGACATCGGCTAGGGATAGCCGAAAAGCACGAGGGGGAACACCCGTGCGGGCGTCCCCCCGGCCGATGCCCCGCTGGCGGCGCTCTGCCGGCTAAGCCGGATTGAACGGCGCCGGCGCGGGGCCGTAGGCGTTGTCGCCGGTCGCGCCGGGCTGGGCGCAGAAATAGATGATCACGATCGTGATCACGACATAGACCAGGCTGATCAGCCAGCCGATGGTGAAGAAGAAGTAGAGGAACGCCAGCGCGCCGACCGGCCCCGACAGCGCCATCAGCAGGCCGATGACATTGTAGATGGCCGCCATGATGACCCAGGCCCAGACCAGCTGCCCGCTCCGGCCGGTGTCCTGCATGCGGCGCGCGGACATGCCGCCGATGGGGAGCAGCAGCGCAAGGCCCACGATCGCGCCCAGCAGGCGCATGGCGATGATGGCATCCACGATCGCCGCGGCGATGGACACCAGGACGCAGACGAGAATGAAATACCAGAACTGCGCCCGGCCCACGCGGCCCGAGAAGTCCATGTAATGGTTCTGGATCGTGTCCATGAAGTTCTGCCAGAGCTTGTTGACGTCCATCGTCCCCTCCTTGCTGGCGGGCGTGCCCGATGCGGCCGTGGCCGGATCCCCGAAATCCGCCGATTCCAAAGCGACTCGGAATTGCCGCCTGAATTCAGCTAAGAACCGGGATGAAATCCTGTCAATGATGGCGGGCCTCGGCGAAGGGGCGTAAATAGCCGGCATGGTTGCGAAAGTGTTCATCGACGGTGCGGCGGGCACCACCGGGCTCGAGATCCGCGAGCGCCTGGCCGGGCGTTCCGATCTGGAACTCGTCCAGCTCTCCGATTCCGAGCGCAAGGACCTGCGGGCCCGGCGCGGGGCGCTGAACGGCAGCGACATGGTGATTCTGTGCCTCCCGGATGAGGCGGCGCGCGAGGCCGTGGAACTCATCGAGGCCGATGGCGTGCGGGTGATCGACGCCTCCACCGCCCACCGCACGGCGCCGGGCTGGACATACGGATTTCCCGAGATGGACCTGGCCCAGCGCCGCCGCATCGCGGAGTCGCGCAGGGTCTCCAACCCCGGCTGCTATCCCACCGGATTCCTCGCGCTGGTGCGCCCGCTGGTGCGCGAGGGCATCGTGCCGGCGGAGTTTCCGCTTACCGTGAACGCCGTGTCGGGCTACTCCGGCGGCGGCAAGGCGATGATCGAGGAATTCGAGGCGAAAACGTCGCCCCGCCATGTCGACACCGTCGTGCGGACCTACGCGCTCGCGCTGGCGCACAAGCACGTGCCGGAGATGCAGGCGCATGCCGGTCTGGCCCATCCGCCCGTCTTCGCGCCCAGCGTGGGCCGCTACTATCGCGGCATGATCGTGGAAGTGCCGCTTCAATTGTGGGCGCTGCCTGGCAGGCCCTGCGTCGCCGATCTCCACGCCGCGCTGGCGCGCGCGTATGCCGGCGAGAAGCTCGTGGAGGTCGCGAGCTTCCCCGAGGGCGTGGCCATCGCCAATCTCGATGCCGAGATGCTCAAGCTCACCAACGGCATGAAGCTCTTCGTCTTCGGCAACGACAAGACCCGGCAGGCGCGGCTGATCGCGGTGCTCGACAATCTCGGCAAGGGCGCCGGCGGGGCTGCGGTGCAGAACCTCAACATCATGCTGGGCCTCGCCGAAACCACCGGCCTGCTGTGATGGCGCGGCCGGAATGATGTATCGTCCTTCCGCCTACGCCATCGACGACGCGGCGGTGCTGCACGAGGTCATGCGCAGCCGCGTGTTCGCCACAATCGCGGCGGCCGCCGGCGGCCGGGTGCGCTTCGCCTATGCGCCGGTGATGCCGGGCGTGGACGGCACGGTCCGTTTCCATTTGGCGCGCGGCAATCCGCTTGCCGGTTTGCCGGACGGCGCGCGCGTCGCGCTCAGCATGCTGGCGGCGGATTGCTACGTGTCGCCGGACTGGTATCGCGACACCGTCACCGTGCCCACCTGGAACTACATCGCCCTCGAAGGCGAGGGCGCGCTTCGCCGGCTTGCGGCGGAGGATCTGCGCGCGTTCGTGATCGCCCTGTCCGCGCAGGAGGAAGACAAGCTCGCGCCCAAGCCGCCCTGGCTGATCGGCAAGGTGCCGGAGGCGCGCCAGACGGCGCTGCTGAATGGCATCGTGGGGTTCTCCCTGACGCTGGACAGGCTGGAAGGCAAGTTCAAGCTTTCGCAGGACAAGACGTCCGGCGACCTGCGAGGCGTGATCGGCGGGCTGGAGGCGCGCGGTGATCCGGCCAGCCTTGCCGTTGCCCGGGCAATGCGCCGGACATCCTTCGCGCCTTAAGGGGAGTGAATCCGGTCGGCGGCGTTTTTGAATTCGGGACGTGTGCTCCCGATCGTTTGGCTTGCGCGGAATCGGGGATCATTTCGACATGAAAGCGATCGTGTTTCGCCGTTATGGCGGCCCTGACGTTCTCGAGCGGGCCGACGTGCCGCGTCCTGAACCGGGCAACGGGGAAGTCCTGATTGAGGTATGCGCCACGACGGCCTGCTCGGGCGATCTCCGCCTGCGCCGCGCCCAGCCGTTTTTCATGCGCGCCTATAGCGGCTGGCGACGGCCGGATCGCATCCCCGTCCTCGGAATGGAATTGTCCGGCCGCGTGGAAAAGTGCGGCAAAAGCGTGGAAGGGTTTGCGGTCGGCGACGAGGTGTTCGGCTCCACGGGGTTGAAGTTCGGCGCTTATGCCGAACGCGCCTGCGTGCCGGCTGTGCCGCTTCTCGCCCATGCGCCTCGAAATCTGCCGCTCAGCGAATGCGCGGCCCTGAGCTACGGCGGCGTGTCCGCGATGCATTTCCTGAGGGCTGCCGGCGTCGGTGCCGGCTCGCGCGTGCTCATCTGGGGCGCGACGGGGAATGTCGGCACTTTTGCCGTGCAGCTTGCGAAGCGGATGGGCGCGCACGTCACCGCGACGTGCAGCGCGCGGAATTTCGATTTCGTCAGAGGGCTCGGCGCCGACGATTTGCGCGATTATGCCAAAGACGAGGTTCCGCGTCCGGGCGATTCTTTCGATCTGATCTTCGATACCGTCGGCAAGAGCCGGCCCTGGCGGTGGCTCCGCGCCGTGAAACGCGGCGGCTCATACGCTTTCGCGGCGACGGGCTTTGCATCCTATCTTGGCCTCGTGCTCCTCGCCAAGCTCACCGGACGCTTGCGCGTGCACGGGGGCATCGCGCGGACGCGCCCCGGCGATCTCGATTATCTGCGGCAGCTGGTCGAGGAAGGCGCGTTGCGCCCCGTCATCGACCGCGCATACCCGCTCGCCGAGATCGCCGCCGCGCATCGCCACGCAGAGGCAGGTCACAAGCGCGGCAGCATTCTGGTGCTTGTCAGGAATTGAGGCGGTGCAACGTGCACGCGCCGGAACGCACGGGCTCGGAAGGTATTGCCCTGCGAGGAATTCGGTTTATTGAGTTTTGACCCCGGTTGTTTGGCGAATACGCGCCGGACCGGCGGGTCGCGCGGACGGGAGCGGAACGATGGGCATGGACGACAGCAACGGGTTCTTTCGGCGCGTCGCCAAGCCTGAGCGGGGACAGGCTGCCGGCCTCACGCGCTGGGCGATCGCGCTCGCGTTTTGTGCCGGGACCGTGGCCCAGGCGCAGGATTATGTGCCGCCGCCGGGCGATGCCTGGGCCACCCACACGCCGCAGCAGGAAGGCTTCGACGCGGCGAAGCTCCAGGCGGCCATCGACTTCGCGGTCTCGCACGAGACCAGGCTCACCCCGGATCTGGAAGGCGTGGTCGATCTGCGCGACCAGCGCATCACCATCCCGCTCCAGTTCGCGCGCGAGCCGTTCTCCGATCCCATCGGGCCGCTGACGGTGCATGCGCCCGCCAACGGCATGGTCATCCGTCACGGCTACATCGTCGCCGAATGGGGCGACACGCGGAAGGTCGACATGGCGCATTCCGCGACCAAGACGTTCCTGTCGTCGGTCGCCGGCGTCGCCTTCGACCGCCATCTCATCCGCAGCGTCGACGACCGGGTGATCGACTACGTCCATCCGTCGCCGGATTTCGCGCTGGCGCACAACCAGCCCATCACCTGGGACGAGATGCTGCGGCAGACCTCCGGCTGGGTGGGCACCATGTGGGGCAAGCCCTGGTGGGCCGACCGCCCCGGCAAGGATGCGTGGACGGAGCTCGCCGCGGGCCCTCCGCCCGTGGGCAAGGAGTGGAAATACTCCGACGTGCGGGTGAACGCGCTGGCGCTGGCGCTGACCTGTCTGTGGAAACGCCCGCTGCCGGACGTGCTGAAGCAATACGTCATGGATCCCATCGGCGCGTCGCGCACCTGGCACTGGGAGCATTACCGCAACGCCTTCGTCACCATCGGCGGCAGGCGCATCGCCGTGCCGCCGGGCGGCGGGCATTGGGGCGGGGGCATGTTCATCTCCGCCCGCGACCTTGGCCGCATGGGCCTGCTCGGCCTCAACGACGGCCGTTGGGGCGACCGGCAGGTGCTCTCCGCGCAATGGGTGAAGATGGCGCGCACGCCGACCGGCCCCAATCCCGGCTACGGCTACATGAACTGGTTCCTCAACACGGACCGCAAGCTCGCGCCGGCCGCGCGCGAGGACGCGGTCATGTTCATCGGCAACGGCGACAACATCGTGTTCATCGACTACGAGCACGACATGGTCGCCGTCGTGCGCTGGATCGACGACGGCCAGAAGGCGGAGTTCGTGAAGCTGTTGGAGAGTTCCATCGATAAATGAACGCGTTCAGCCGGACATCGTCATGCGACGGACGAAACTGCAGCGGCGCGCGGCGCATGCGACCACAGGCGGCGCAAGAGCAGGAAAGCCAGCATCGCGACAAGGACGACGGAAGCGCATTCGCTCAGCGATAGCCCCACTCCCCATGGAAACCAGATGCCCGGCACGCCGATCTTTACAAGCTCGGCCGTGAACAGCACGGCCACCAGGGCGAGCACCGCTGGAAGGCCGAGCCACGCCTCGCGCCCGTGACGGCGCGTCCCAAAAAAAGCGATCAGCGCCAGCATCAGCAAGAACGCCAGGCGAAGGCCGCTGATCAGATATCCCAATCCGGCCAGCACGGCATGTGGAAACGCGGCGTCGAAAAGCCAGGGCCTCGCCAGCAATTGCGCGAGCATGAGGGCAGGCGTGACTCCTGCGATCGCCCAGACGAGCCACTTCGGTCGATCCAGCTTGAACCAGCTTCGCCACGCCATCATCCACGCGGCGAAAGCGAGCGAGCCGGTCAGCGCGACGATGAAGATCACAAAATTCTGGACCGTCTCGATCTGCCACCAGAAGAAGAAAGCCTGATTGCCGCGCTGTATGCCGCTCAGCGTCAATGCAATCGCAAGCCAAGGATACGCCCTGTCGCCAGGATCGAAGGGAATCAGGCACAGCGCCGCCGCCGCCGCAAGGAAGAAGAGCAGCGACGGAACGGCGTCCACCGCATAACCCTCGAATATCTTGAGCTGCTCGAGCCGGTATTGCGCGGCAATCGCATTCCGCCCGCCGATCGCGGGAGCGATGTGGATGCCGCCCGCGCCCGGCTCATTTGCCCCCCATGCGCCCATCCAGACACGAATGGCGATCACGATCGGGCCGCCGGCGACGCGCGGCCGAAGCAGAAACATCCGCGGGTAGTGATCACCGTAGGCCGTGGGGATGGGATCCGCGAACCCGCCGACCCCGCCAACCAGCGTTCCATTCGCATAGACCTGATACGCGCTGTCGACCGCCCAAGGACCAAGCACCGCCAAGCTTTCGCCTGCGGGCGGTTCGACGTTCAGATGGATGCGATACCAGGCAAATCCGTGATATCCGGGATGCCCCTTCGCGGTCCAGCCGGGAACGTAACCGGGCAACCCGACGTCGCCATCCGTGGCGCCGGGCGTCGGCGTGAGATCGACACGCTCCCAGGACATGTCATCGAAATCAGGCTGCGCCCAGCGGGGGTCGTCGCCGACGCGAAACAGCCAGGGGCCGTTCAGCGTAGCCATCGCACGACCAAGAGCGATGCCGACCGGATTTGCTTGCGCTCCGGCGGCCGCCAAGTGGACCGCGACCGGCAAAATCAATGCGATCCACAACGCGCGCAAAACCGCCGGTCCGTTGCCCCGCACGAACGCACCCCTCAAGACGGCCACGGAACTTCACGACGGGCACGTGAGAGCCGTCAAGCGCTCCGCACCGGCATCCCGACATTGTGATCGGCTCGGTTCTTCGATGTGCGCGCCCGTTACGGCGAAACGCCGCCCGACGGCATGCGACTGGAGATGAACGACCCGTTCAGCGGCGGTTCAGCCGAGAGGCACCAGCATCGCGCAAATCGTCGGGGGAGGCACGCGTGACACCGCAATTCATCCGAACAATCCCAGCAGCCGCAGCACTGGTGTTGCTTCCGGCTTGTCCGTCCTCGTCAGCGGCGGCGCCGGCGGTCCCGCGGGTGGAGATACTTTACCCTCACGGCGGCTCCCTCCTCGACCGCGTATGCGTGAACGAGTTTCACGTTCCGGTCGACAGCGAGGATGTCCAGGCCGCGGTCGAGAAGCGCCAGGCGTTCCAGGACGAATGGAACGCGCAAGGTCCCGCCTATATGAACGCCGCGCTGAGCGAGATCGGGATTCCGTTTCCTTACGCCGAAGTGCAGGCGACGCTGACCGTCTGCCTCAGGGAGTCGACCAGCGTTCCACTGATCCTGGAGGTGCGGGAATTCCTGCCGACCGCAAAGACGCAGGCGCCGGCATGGGAATTCTCCGAGATCCTCTTCCACGAACTCATGCACACCTATGTCAGCCCGGCTCTGGCCCACTCCGCGCTTATGGAGAAGTACCGCAACGAACCGCCCACGACGAAGTACCATCTGCACGTCATGGCGATCGAGAAGATGGTTCTGCTCGAGCTCGGTCGTCCCGATGAATTGAAAGCAATCGACCGCGGCTATCGCGACGCTTCCGACCCCGGCTACAAGCGCGCCTGGGAAATCGTCAACGACATCGAAGGGTACCAGCCCTTCATCGCGGAATTGAAGGCGTTCGCGAAGCTCGCGCCCGCCGGAAGGACGGGCGGCTGAGCGGCAGGCCATGCCGGGACGCCGAAGCTGGAGGCGGCGTTTACGGCGACACTGCGATGATCAGCAGGCGGTTGGCCTGGAGCACGCCCTGCTGGTTCTGCTGGGCGGTCTGGAGCGTCGTCACCTGGACGGGGTTGATCGAGGTGTCCCACATATAGGCCGAGCGGTTCCCGCCCCAGTACCAGTTCACCGGATGGCCGTTCGGCCCGCCCTGGTTGGCGGCGTTGTTCGGATCGAGCTGGCCCCAATAGGCGAGCAGCGCGATGCAGTTCAGCGCCGGGTTGACGCCCGCGATGGCGGTGATCTTGGCGATGTCGTTGTCGAACCGCGCCCACGCATCCTGTACCGGATTGCCCGCGAGCGAATTGCTGCATTTGAGCTCGAGATAGGTCTGGTCGAGCATGCCGGCGTTGCGCTGCAGGAAGAAATCCGCCCGCGCCGCGGCGCCCGCGCCGACCCCGCCATTGGCCACGCCGCCGGCATAGGAGATGTAGGCGCCGTTGCCGTCCGGATAGCGCATCTCGCGCTCGCAGATCGTGTTGGCATTGGCCAGGAAGGTGCGCGCGATCTCGACCTGCAGCCAGCCCTCCCAGCCGCCCCGGAACACAGGCTGCCCCGCGATCGCCTGCGCGACGGCCGGATTGTAGTTCTGGCTAAGCCATTGGAGAAACGGTTGTGAACGCATCTCGGCTCCGGAGGGTCATGCCACTGGTGACATGACGCACGCGACGGAGTTCTGTGAACGGTGCGACTAGGCAGCCGCGAGGACAGCCCGTCTTACGGGTTGCGGCAATGCGATCGGGCGGAAGAACGTCCTGGGATAGAGGTAACCTTCCCCCGATTCATCCACCACCCGCAAAAGGCCCCGCTTTTCGGCAGCGGCGTCGCGGGGCGCCACATAAATCTTCCGCAACTCCAGGGACGCCGGGTATCCGTCATTCCGGACGCAAACGACCAGTTGCGAAGATTTTCGGAGCGCCGCTTGCATTCAGAGAATTTCCTTGATCTTGAATTCCTTGCGGCCAATTCCGGTCGCTTCGTACCAGTGTAACTCGGCGAGATGCAAAACGCCATCCGCAAGCCTGATCCGTGCGACGCCCTTGCGCTTTCGCCAGCGGCCGGGCCCGTAGATCCTTCGCAGACGGGCGCGTTCTCGTATTCCCGATCCCGCGGCGATCGTTTCGATTAGCAAAATTTCGCCCAAAATTTCGAAGCCGGGCATCGCTCATGCCACCTTGATCTTCACGTAGCTCTCTCCGCGCGATCCAGCGCTCCCGGATTGCAATCGCCGAGCGGGCAGCCTCCTTCCAGATAAATATCGTAGTCCAACATAGCCCTCGTTGGTCGATTTTACCCCGCCTTGATCTTCACATACGTCCCCGGCGCGTCGCCCAGCACCTTGAGCTTGCCGTCGCCGGGCTTGCGGGCCGGGATTTTCCTGCCGGAGAGCTTGGACAGCCACGCGTCCCAGTCCGGCCACCACGAGCCGGGGTGCTCGGTCGTGCCGGCCTGCCACTCCTCGACCGTGGCGGGATAGGGCTTGCCGGTTTCGCCGCCGAACCGGTCGTTGGTCCAGTACTGGTACTTCTTCGCGGACGGCGGATTGATCACGCCAGCGATGTGGCCGGAGCCCGCGATGATGAAGCGCACCGGTCCGCCGAACAGGTGCGTCGACTTGTAGACCGAGCGGAACGGGGCGATGTGGTCTTCCTTCGCGCTCTGCAGGTAGACCGGGACCTTCACCTCGTGCAGGTCGAGCTTGACGTTGTCGAAGCTCATCCTGCCCTGGCTGAGCGCGTTGTTCTTGTAGAACTCCCGCAGGTAGAACAGGTGCGTCGCTTCCGGCATGCGCGTGGTGTCGGAATTCCAGTAGAGCAGGTCGAAGGGCGCGGGGTCCTTGCCCAGGAGGTAGTTGCTCACCACGAACGACCAGATCAGGTCGTTGGCGCGCAGCATGTTGAAGGTCGTGCCCATCTTGCTGCCCTCGAGGACGCCGCCGGAGGCTTCCATCTGCTGCTTGAGGGATTCCAGCTGCTCGTCGTCGATGAAGACCTGCAGGTCGCCCGCCTCGCTGAAATCCGCCTGCGCGGCGAAGAAGGTGGCCGAGGCGATGCGGTCGTCGCCCTTGGCCGCCATGAAGGCGAGGGTGGCGGAGAGAAGCGTGCCGCCGATGCAGTAGCCGATGGTGTTGATCTTCCCGGCGCCGGTGGCCTGCTCCACGGCGTCCAGCGCCGCGAAAATGCCCTCGCGCATGTAATCCTCGAAGGTCTTCTGCGCGAGCTTGCGGTCGGGGTTCACCCAGGAGGCGACGAACACCGTGTAGCCCTCGTTCACCGCCCAGCGGATGAAGGAATTCTCCGGCCGGAGGTCGAGGATGTAGAACTTGTTGATCCAGGGCGGGAAGATGAGAAGGGGCCGCTCGTAGACCTTCTCGGTGGTGGGGTCGAACTGCAGGAGCTCGATCAGGGCGTTGCGGAACACCACCTTGCCCGGGGCGGTGGCGATGTTCTCGCCGATCCGGAAGGCGTCGGCGGACTGGCGGATGTTGAGCTGGCCCTGGCCGCGGTCGAGATCCTCGAGCAGGTTGTCGAGGCCCTTCACCAGGTTCTCGCCGTTGCTCCGCATGGTCGTGCGCAACACCTCGGGATTGGTGAGCACGAAATTGGTGGGCGCGATCGCGTCGGCGAACTGCTTGGTGTAGAATTCGATGCGCTTCTTCGAGCGGGCATCGAGCTTGCCGCTGGCGCGCTCCGCCGTCTCCTGCATCCAGTTGGCGGTCAGCAGGTAGCTCTGCTTGATGAAGTCGAAGACCTGGTTGTCCTGCCAGTCCTTGTCCCGGAAGCGCTTGTCGCCCGGCGCGGGCGCCACCACGGGCTCGGCGTCGCCGCCCATCATGCGCCGCGCCGTGCGCTCCCACAGGCTCATATAGTCGCGCCAGAGCTGGAACTGCGCTTCCCACATCGCGGCAGGATCGGCCGCCATCCCCTTGAGAAGGTCCATGAAAGTGCCGCCGAGGTTCAGCGGGTCCAGCGGCTGGTTGCCGCCGGCCTTGGAGGATTGCCGCTTGATGAAATCGCCCAGCAACCGCTGCGATTGCATGCCCACCCGCACCATGTTGCGCGCAAACATTCCCGGATCGCCGATCTTGTAGGCGTCGTCCTGGCCGCCGGTCTCGCTCATTTCGCACCTGCAAAGAAATCGGGACGTGATAGCTTGCGCAGGACGAACGCCGCAAGGCGTTCTCCACGAGATGACCGAACGCTCATTGATTTTGTTCACAATTTCCCTTGGAACACCCGCCCCTTGCGGGTATATGGGGCGCTCACACGGAGGCAAGGCATGGTCGTCAGTCGGTTGCCGAAGCTCATCGCGCGCGCCGCGGCGCTGGCCGCGTTCGCGGGCCTTTTGAGCGGCTGTTCGATGCTTCCGGACTGGATGGGCGGGGACAGCGACTCGACCGACACCCAGTTGATGGACCAGCAGGCCGTCGTCGCGCAGGACAACGGCAAGACCCCGGACCTGGCCGACATCCCGGACAAGCCCGCCGCGCCGTCGGACGCCGACCAGCAGAAGCAGGTCGCCGACACGCTCCAGGCCGACCGCGCGCACAACCAGTACAGCGCCGACGCGCTTCGCGGCGGCACGGAAGCCGCGGCCGCCCCGCCCGGCGCGCCGCCGCCGCCCTCCGGCGACGCCGTCGCCAGCACCGCGCCGCCCGCGACGCAGGCGCCCGCCCCGCAACAGCAGACCGCGAGCACCGAAGCGCCGGCCGACAATGGCGCCGACAATGCCATCGACGCGACCGGCGCTTCCGGCGCCGCCTCCCAGCCCGCCAATCCGGCCGCCGTGGCCTCCGCCGCCGCGCCGTCATCGGGCGCGCCCGCCGTGCCGGCCGCCGCGCCGACCACGCAGGTCGCGATGGCGGAAGCGCCCGCCGTCACGCCGATGGCCGGTTCCGGCATGCCCGCGGTTCCGGCGATGACGCCCGGGCCGGTGCCCGGCGCGCATCCGCAGGTGTCGGACGCAGAGCTCGGCTTCAAGCCGTCCACCGCGCCGCCGCTCGATGCCTCCGTCGCGCAGTTCGTGCCGCCCTCGATCATCGCGCGCTACCGGCAGACCGCCGCCGTCGCGCCGGCCGGAGCCGCGGTCCCCGGCTATTCGGGCGGACCGGCCGTGCCGGCCTCCGGCAAGGCCATGGGCGGGCCGGAGCAGATGTCGGGCGCCGTGGTCGCGAATTTCGACGCGCTGCAGGGCGGAACGGTGGCGCCGGCCGGCATCTACGCCTCCAACGGCGTGCCGCCCGTCGCCGTCGTGCTTTTCCCGCACGACACCACGATCCTGACCGCGTCCGCCAGGGCGCAGGTGCGCGCGGCGGTGCAGGCATTCCAGGCCGCGGGCGGGCAGGGGTTCATCCGCGTCGTGGGCCACTCCTCCAGCCGCACCGGCAACATGTCGCTGGCCCGCCACCTCGTCTACAATTTCGAGCGCAGCCAGGCGCGCGCCGACGCGGTCGCCCGCGAGCTGATCGCCGAAGGCGTTCCGGCCGCGAAAGTGCTCGTGGAGGCGGTGGGGGATTCCCAGCCGGTCTATTACGAGTCCATGCCCGAAGGCGAAGAAGGCAACCGCCGGGCCGAGATTTTCCTGCAAAGTTGAAGCTGTCGCATTCGTCGCTTAAGACGGGCGCATGACGAAGCCCTTGCGCATAGCCATCGCGGGCCTCGGCACCGTCGGCGGCGGTGTCGCGCGGCTCCTGACGCTGCGCGCGTCGGAGCTTGCGGAGCGCGCGGGGCGCCCCCTGGAGCTCGTGGCCGTCTCCGCGCGGGACCGCAGGAAGCGCCGCGCCGCGGACATCTCCGCCGTCGAATGGTCGGACGATCCGGTGGCGCTCGCGGGCGGCGGCGCGGACGTCGTCGTGGAACTGATCGGCGGCGAGGACGGCCCGGCCCACGCGCTCGTCGGGGCCGCGCTGCGGAACGGCAAGCACGTCGTCACCGCCAACAAGGCGCTGCTGGCGGTGCACGGCGCGGCGCTTGCGGCGCTCGCCGAGGAGCATGGCGCCGCCCTCAAGTTCGAAGCCGCGGCCGCCGGCGGCATCCCCATCGTCAAGGCGCTGCGCGAGAGCCTCATCGCGCATGGCATCACGGCGGTGCGCGGCATCCTCAACGGCACCTGCAACTACATCCTCACCCAGATGGAATCGTCGGGCCGCCCGTTCGCGGACGTGCTCGCCGATGCGCAGCACCTGGGCTACGCGGAGGCCGACCCCACGCTCGATATCGGCGGCGGCGACACCGCGCACAAGCTCGCGCTGCTGTCGAGCCTCGCCTTCGGCATCAAGCCGGAGCTTTCGAACATCTCCGTCGAGGGCATCTCGGACATCGCGCCGGAGGACATCCGCTTCGCGCGGGAGTTCGGCTACCGCATCAAGCTTCTGGGCATCGCCAAGCTCACGCCCAAGGGCATCGACCAGCGCGTCCAGCCCGCGATGGTGAAGCTGGGCACGCCGCTGGCCGACGTGGATTCGTCCTTCAATGCGGTCGTGGCGCATGCCGGCGAGGCGGGCCCTTTCACCTTCGAGGGCCGCGGCGCGGGCGAGGCGCCGACGGCGTCCGCCGTGATCTCCGATCTGGTCGACATCGCGCGCGGTTCCGCCGGTCCCGCCTTCGGCCGGCCGGCGCACAAGCTCCGCACCGTGAGCCCCGCGCCGCCCGAGGCGCGCGTGTCGCCGTTCTACCTGCGCTTCCGGGTGCTGGACGAGCCGGGCGTGCTGGCCGACATCGCGCGCGGCCTTTCCGACGCCGGCGTCTCCATCGAGAGCATGCTCCAGCGCGGCCGGGCGCCGGGCGAGCCGGTGGCCATCGTCATGATCACGCATGAATGCGCACAGCCTTCGGTCGCCCGCGCCTTGAAGGCGATAGAAGCCTCCGACAAGGTGCTGGGCACACCCTCCATGATTCCCATGGAAGCCGGCTGAAGACCGGCGACATCCGAACGGGGTAGGACATGTCTCAATATCTGGATCGCGTCTTCGCCATCGAGGCCGTCCGCGTCACGGAGGCCGCCGCCATCGGCGCCTCCCGCCAGATCGGCCGCGGCGACGAGCACCAGGCGGACCACGCCGCCGTCGAGGCCATGCGCACGGCCTTCAACCAGCTTCCCATCGACGGCACCGTGGTGATCGGCGAGGGCGAGCGCGACGAGGCGCCGATGCTCTATATCGGCGAGAAGGTGGGCTCCGGCGGCGTGCGGGTCGACATCGCGCTCGATCCCCTGGAAGGCACCACGCTCACCGCCAAGGCGCTGCCCAACGCGCTCGCCGTCATGGCCATCGCCGAGCCGGGCACGCTGCTCAACGCGCCCGACACCTACATGGACAAGATCGCCATCGGTGGCGGCTATGCCGAGGGCGTCATCGACCTCGACGCGACGCCGGAAGAAAATATCCGCAGCCTCGCAAAGGCCAAGGGCGTCCCGCCGCACGAGATCACCGCGCTGATCCTCGACCGCCCGCGCCACGCGCACATCATCGAGGGCGTGCGCAAGACCGGGGCGGCGGTGCGGCTGATCACCGACGGCGACGTGGCCGGCGTCATCGCCACCACCGATCCCACCACGGGCATCGACATCTACATGGGACAGGGCGGCGCGCCCGAAGGCGTGCTGGCCGCGGCGGCGCTGCGCTGCGTCGGCGGCCAGATCCAGACCCGCCTCGTCTTCAAGAAGGAAGACGAGAAGGCGCGCGCCGCCAAGCTCGGCATCACGGACTTCAACCGCAAATACAAGCTGATGGACCTCGCCTCGGGCGACGTGATCTTCGCGGCCACCGGCGTGACGGACGGCTCGATGCTCTCCGGAGTGCATATGGACCGCGAGTTCATCCATACCGAGAGCATCGTGATGCGCTCGGCCACGGGCACCGTCCGCACGGTGAGGGCACGGACCCGCCGTGAGCGCATTGGCTGAAGCCGGGGCATCGGGACACGACAACGCGGCATTCGGCGTCGCGCGCTCCTTCACGGGGCGGCGCTGGGTGCTGCGCGCGGCCACGGACGACGCGATCCGCGCGCTTTGCGCGCGCGGGGGATTGCCGCCGCTGCTGGCCCGCCTGCTGGCCGCGCGCGGCATCGCGCCGGACGGTGTCGAGACGCTGCTCAACCCCACGCTCAGGGCGCTCCTGCCCGAGCCGCTGTCGCTGAAGGACATGAACAGGGCCGTCGAGCGCGTGCGGCGCGCCATCGTCCAGGACGAGCCGATCGCCGTGTTCGGCGATTACGATGTCGACGGTTCCGCTTCCGCCGCGCTGATGAGCGACTTCCTCGCCGCCATCGGCCGCAAGCCGCGCATCTACATCCCCGACCGCATGACGGAAGGCTACGGCCCCAACGTTGCGGCATTCCTGAAGCTGAAAGAGGAGGGCGCGCGGGTCATCGTCACGGTGGATTGCGGCGCTGCCGCCACGGCCGCGCTCGAGGCGGCGCGCGGCGCGGGGGTGGACGTGATCGTCCTCGATCACCACGCCATCGAGGCTGTGCCGCCGGCCTATGCGCAGGTCAACCCCAACCAGCCGGGCGACACCTCCGGCCTGGGCCATCTCTCGGCCGCGGGCGTGACGTTTCTGTTCCTCGTGGCGCTCAACCGGGCGCTGCGCGACGCGGGATGGTACGCCGCAAGCGGCGTGGCCGAGCCCGACCTGCGGGACAGTCTCGATCTCGTGGCACTGGCCACCGTGTGCGACGTGGTTCCGCTGGTGGGCGTCAACCGCGCGTTCGTGCGGGCAGGGCTCGCGAAGCTTTCCGCGCTGGGCCGCCCGGCAATGCGGGCGCTGTCGTCCGCCGGGGCCATCGCGCCGCCGTTCACCACGTATCACCTGGGCTACGTGCTGGGGCCGCGCATCAACGCCGGCGGGCGCGTCGGCAAATGCAGCCTGGGCGTCGAGCTGCTGACCGAGCGCGACGCCGCGCGCGCGGACGAGATGGCCGCGCTGCTCGATCTTCACAACAGGGAGCGCCAGGCGCTGGAGAAGCTGATCCTGGAGGAGGCGACGGCGCTCGCGCAGGCGCAAGCCGATGCGCCGTTCGTGCTAGTGCATGGCGAAGGCTGGCATTCCGGCGTGGTCGGCATCGTGGCGGGGCGGCTCAAGGATCGCTTCAACAAGCCCGCGCTGGTGGCCGGCTTCGAGGGCGGCATGGGCCGCGGCTCGGCGCGCTCCGTCGCCGGCGTGGACATCGGCGCATTGGTGCGGGGCGCGCACGCGGCGGGCCTGCTGCATTCCGGCGGCGGCCACGCGATGGCGGCCGGCTTCTCGCTCGACGCCGCGAAGATCGGGGCATTCCGTTCGTTCCTGCTGGAGCAATTCGCATCGCATGGCGAGGCGCTCGACCTGGCCGGCGAACTCGAGCTCGATCTGGCGATCTCGCCCTCTGGCGCGACACCGGCTTTCGTGGAGGAGGTCGCCCGCCTCGGCCCGTTCGGCGCGGGCAACCCGGAGCCGCTGCTCGTCGCCGCGGATGTGCGGCTCGCCTACGCCGACACCGTCGGAAGGGACCATGTCCGCATGCGGCTGGTGGGCGGGGACGGCGCGCGGCTCGACGCCATCGCCTTCCGCAGTGTCGGGCAACCTCTCGGCAACGGCCTCTTCCAGGCGCGCGGCGGGCGCATCCACGCCGCGGGGCGGCTGCGCATCGACGAATGGAACGGCCGCGTCCGCCTGCAATTCGTGGTCGAGGACGCCGCGCCTGCGGGCGCCTGACGCCTGGCCCGCCCGCCTTGCTTGCCAAGGCCCGGACGGGCCGCTATAGCCCGCCTCCCACGCGCCCTTCGTCTATCGGTTAGGACTCAAGATTTTCAATCTTGCAAGAGGGGTTCGACTCCCCTAGGGCGCGCCAAGCTCCTGTCTCTCCCTTTGGTTTTGCGCGGAAAATCGGTGCAACGGCCGGCCGGCCGAATTCCGGAGTCGCGTGCGGGGCTCGCGCGAAAGTCAGTCGCGTCGTGAAATGAGCCGCCGTTCCAGCGTCTCTGTGACGGTCTCCGTCTCCGACCCGCCGCCTGGACCTTTGATTTCCAGCTTTGTCACTTTGGTTCGGCGGCGCAGGTTGCCGGCGGCATCGGTTTCAAACGCGACCGAGATCGTCCCGGAGACGGTCTCGCCCGATCGCGCGCGAAGTGCGGCGTCAAGCGTCACCGGCTTGCGCAGGATTTCCCCGGCGGCGACGTCGGCCTCGGCGCGGGCGCGGCGAACCGGGTGTCTCCCCTGGGCGCGCGCCACCTTTTGCCCGCGAAGGACCGCGGCATCCACTTCGCGACGCAGGCCGTGCGACCGGTTGGCACGCGGCCCGCGCGTTGAGTATAAGCGCGTGCTGCTTCGTCTTCCGGTCCACCACGATGTCCAACGCCGCCGCCCAGCGCTTCAACATGGTCGAGTCCCAGGTCCGCACCAATGACGTGACGGATGTGCGGGTGCAGGAGGCGCTGATGGCCGTGCCGCGGGAGCGCTTCGTGCCCGCGTCGAAGCGGGCGGTGGCGTACATGGACGCGCCGCTGGAGCTGGTGACGGGCCGCTTCCTGCTGGAGCCGCGGGTCTTCGCCAAGATGCTCCAGCTCGCGGAGATCCGGCCGTCGGACAGCGTGCTCGATGTCGGTTGCGCGACGGGCTATTCGTCCGCCGTCCTGGCGCGGGTGGCGGCCAGGGTCGTGGGCCTGGAGGAGGACGCCGACCTGGTTCGCGCGGCGTCCGACATGGCGCCTTCGCTGGGCGGCGGCGGCATCACCATCGTGCAGGGCGCGCTGGCGGAGGGTCACCGGGCCGGCGCGCCGTATGGCGTGATCTTCATAAACGGGGCGATCGAGCGGGTGCCGGACGCGCTCCTGTCGCAATTGGCTGATGGCGGGCGGCTCGTGGCGGTTTTGCGCGAGGGAACGCAGGGCCGGGCCGTCATCTGGCGCAAGGAAGACGGCCATGTCGGCTACTGGCAGGCCTTCGACGCCGCCGCCCCCGTGCTGGCCGGGTTCCGTCAACCCGCTGGATTTGTTTTCTAAAATAGGACATTAGGGTCCCCGAGAAGGGATACCGCCCCGTGAAGCCTGCCCGCGTAAAGGTTTGCGCCATGGCGCTGGCGGCTGCCTGCCTGCCGGCGACGGCCGGCGCTGCCCAGGTCTTCACGTTGCGCGAGGCGCTCGCCACCACCTACGAGACCAACCCGCAGCTCGACGCGCAGCGCGCCGCGTTGCGCGCGACGGACGAGAATGTCGCCGGCGCGAATGCGGGCTGGCGGCCCACGATCAACGCCCAGGGCACGTTCGGGGCGCAGAGCGAGCATGCCGAGGAGCCGGGCGCGTTCGGCGGCCCGGCGACGAATGTCCGCCAGAACACCAACCCGCTGACCACCCAGGTCGTGATCTCGCAGCCGCTGTACCGCGGCGGCCGCACGGTGGCGGAAGTCAGCCGCGCCAAGGCGCAGGTCCGCGCCGGCCGCGCCCAACTCACCAATGTCGAGCAGAACGTGCTGCTCGATGCGGTCACGGCCTACATGGACGTGGTGCGCGACGCCAAATCGCTCCAGCTCAAGCAGCACAACGTGGCGGACCTGCAAAAGCAGTTCGAAGCCACGCAGGAGCAGGTGCGGGTGAAGGAGCTGACGAACACCGACCTCGCGCAGTCGCAGGCGCGGCTGTCCAGCGCCGAGGCCGACCTCATCAACGCCCGCGGGCAGCTCCAGGTCAGCCGCTCCAGCTTCGAGCACACGATCGGCCGCCCGGCGGAGACGCTGGAGGAGCGTCCGCCCATGCCCAGGATGCCGGCCACGCTGGCCGAAGCGATCGACGCCGCCATGAAGGCCAACCCCTTCCTCAACCAGGCGCGCGAGACGGCCCGGGCCGCGGACTATGCCGTCGACGACGCGGTCGGCGCGCTGCAGCCGCAGGTGACCGTGCAGGGCGAATACCAATACGCCCAGAGCCAGTCCTTCGGGCTCACCGCGACCATCAATCCGCGCGTGGCCGCCGTGATCGGCCAGGTGACCGTGCCGATCTACCAGGGCGGGCAGGACGAGGCGCAGGTGCGCCAGGCCAAGGAGCAGCGCTCGCAGGCGCAACTCGCGATCGCGGATGCCGAGCGCCAGGTGCTGGACGCCACGCGCAGCGCCTGGGAAAGCTGGCGCGCGGCCGTCGGCTCCATCGCGTCGGAGCGCGCCGCCGTCGCCGCCGACCAGACCGCGCTCGATGGCGTGCGCCAGGAACAGCAGGTCGGCACGCGCACGGTGCTCGACGTGCTCAACGCCGAGCAGGAGCTGCTCAATGCGCAGGTCGCCGAGGTCGATGCCGAGCGCAACGCGACGGTGGCGGCCTATCAGCTGCTGTCGGCCATCGGCAGGCTGAATGCCAAGGATCAATCCCTGCCCGTGCGCATGTACGATCCGCAACAGCATTACGACGAGGATTCGGACCGCTGGTTCGGCTTCGGAAAATGACCGCATGCGTTAACGCAGTCTTTCCTTCTTTCCCCGACTGTCCTACCGTCCGTCCGACATCCGCCCCCGGAGCACCCCATGGCGTCGAACCCGCAGCATGAGCCCACGATGGAGGAAATCCTGGCCTCCATCCGCAAGATCATCTCCGAGGATTCCAATGAGGCGGCGCCATCCGCGGCTCCTGCCCCTGCATCGGCTCCTGCCCCTGCATCGGCTCCTGCCACGGCGGCTGCGCCTGTCGCCAAGGCGCCCGAGCCCGACGTGCTGGAGCTGACCCAGGAGGTCGAAGAGGAACCGGCGCCCGCGCCGATGCCCGCCGCCGTGGCCGCCGCGCCCCGGGCCCCCGAGCCGCCCAAGCCCGCGCCGGTGGAAGAGGTCGTCTTCCAGACCATCGAGGAAACCAGGCCCGCGCCCGGCGGCCAGAACGAAATCTTCTCCGACAAGACCCGCCGGGCCATCGACGATGCCTTCGCCGGGCTCGACGTACCGGAAGAGGTACCGCCCCAGCGCGGCGCGCCGGTATACGTTCCCGGCCCGGCGCCGGACGGCAATTCGGTAGAGGCCGTCTTCGAGCGCGCGGTACGCGACGCGGTCGGCCCGCATATCGACCAGTGGATGGCCGGGCAGAAGGACCAGTTGCTGTCCGCCATGAAGCCGCTCATCCGCGACTGGATGGACGAGCACTTCCCCGCGCTCCTGGAAGGCGCCGTACGGGAAGAGGTAGCCCGCGTCGTAAAGGCGCGCGGCAAGCGCTGAGCTTCGACCAGCCGAACGGCGAACCGGGGCTCCAGTCCCGGGACGATCCTCTTGACGGCTCCCGGGAACTTCTCCCAGAACCCGAGAAAGAGGACGTTCATGCTCGAAAAGACTTTCGATCCCAAGGAGGCGGAGGGGCGAATTTACGCCCGTTGGGAATCGTCCGGCGCTTTCAAGCCCGGCCGCCGCCCGGATGCCGAGCCCTTCGCCATCGTCATCCCCCCGCCGAACGTGACCGGGCGGCTGCACATCGGCCATGCCCTCAACAATACCCTCCAGGACCTGCTCGCCCGCTTTGAGCGCATGCGGGGCAAGGACGTGCTGTGGCAGCCGGGCACCGATCACGCCGGCATCTCCACGCAACTCGTCGTGGAGCGCGACCTGGCGGAGCGGCAGATCAGCCGCGTGGCGCTGGGGCGCGAGAAGTTTCTCGAGGCCGTCTGGAAATGGCGGGACGAAAGCGGCAGCGCCATCGTCGACCAGCAGCGGCGGCTCGGCGCCTCGGCCGACTGGTCGCGCGAGCGCTTCACCATGGACGAGGGGCTTTCGCGCGCGGTGCTCAAGGTGTTCGTGGAGCTCTACCGCCAGGGCCTGATCTACAAGGACAAGCGGCTGGTGAACTGGGACCCGCGGCTGCAGACGGCGGTCTCCGATCTCGAGGTCGAGAGCATCGAGATGAAGGGCCATCTCTGGTACCTGAAATATCCCATCGAGGGGCAGGCGGGGCATTTCATCACCGTCGCCACCACGCGGCCGGAGACGATGCTGGGCGACACCGCCGTCGCCGTCCATCCCGATGACGAACGCTACAAGGCCCTCATCGGCAAAATGGTGCGCCTGCCGCTAGCCGACAGGCTCATCCCTGTGATCGCCGACGAGCATTCCGATCCGGAGAAGGGGACGGGCGCGGTCAAGATCACGCCGGGCCACGATTTCAACGATTTCGAGGTCGGCAAGCGCCACAACCTGCCGCTGATCAACATCCTCAACAAGGACGGCACGCTCAACGACTCCGTCCCGCCCGCCTATCGCGGCCTCGACCGCTTTGCCGCGCGCAAGACGATTCTGGCGGATCTCGGGGCGCTCGACCTGATCGAGAAGATCGAGCCCATCACCCATGCGGTGCCGCACGACGAGAAGACCAGGACCGTCGTGCTCGAGCCGATGATGACCGAGCAGTGGTACCTGAACGTCCAGCCCCTGGCCGACAAGGCGATCAGGGCGGTGGAGGACGGGCGCACCAAATTCGTCCCCGAGAACTGGACCAACATCTATTTCAACTGGATGCGCAACATCCACCCCTGGTGCATCTCGCGCCAGCTCTGGTGGGGGCACCAGATTCCGGTTTGGTATGACGCGGACGGCAGGATGTATTGCGCCGAAACCGAGCACGAGGCGCGCGCGCAGGCCGGCGGCAAGCCGCTCACCCGCGACACTGACGTGCTCGACACCTGGTTCTCCTCCGCGCTGTGGCCGTTCTCGACGCTGGGGTGGCCGGACGAGACGCCGGAATTGAAGCGTTTCTATCCGACGTCGGTTCTTGTCACCGGCTTCGACATCATCTTCTTCTGGGTGGCCCGCATGATGATGATGGGGCTGTGGTTCAGGGACGAGGTGCCGTTCCACCGCGTCTTCATCCACACCCGCGTCCTGGACGAGAAGGGCGTGAAGATGTCGAAGACCAACGGCAACGTCGTCGACCCGCTCACCCTCATCGACAAATACGGCACCGATGCGCTGCGTTTCACATTGGCGCTCGCGGCCGGCACGGGGCGCGACATGCGTATCGGGCCCGGCCGCGTGGAGGTCAACCGCAATTTCTGCACCAAGCTTTGGAACGCGGCGCGCTTCTGCGAGCTGAACGGCTGCGAGACGCGCGCCGATTTCGATCCCGCGAAAGTCGCGCTCACCGTCAACAAATGGATCGTGGGCGAAACCGCGAAGGCCGCGGGCGAGGTGACGGCCGCCATCGAGGCGTTGCGCTTCAACGAAGCGGCAGCGGCGGCCTACCACTTCGTCTGGGACGTGTTTTGCGACTGGTATCTCGAATTCGCCAAGCCCGTGTTTGCGGGGAGCGACGAAGGCGCCAAGGCCGAGACCCGCGCCACCGCGGCATGGGTGCGCGACCGCATCGTCTCGCTGCTGCATCCTTTCATGCCTTTCATCACCGAGGAACTGTGGGGGCGGACGGCGTCGCGCCCGAAGATGCTGATCGAGTCCGAGTGGCCGGCGCCCGGCACGCTGCCGCACGACGCCGCCGCGGAAGCCGAGATGCAGTGGATCGTCGATCTCGTCACCGGCGTGCGCTCCGTGCGCTCGGAGATGAACGTGCCGGCGGCGGCGAAGATCGCGCTGGTCCTGAAGGACGCCAATGCCGAAAGCAGGGCAAGGCTGGAGCGCAACCGCGGCGTGATCCTGACGCTTGCCCGCCTTGCATCCGCCGGCACCGCCGACACGCTGCCGCAGGGCTCGGCGCAATTCGTGCTGGGGGAAGCGACGGTGGCTCTTCCGCTCGGCGATGTCATCGATTTCGCCAGGGAGCGCGCGCGCCTGGAGAAGGAACTCAGGAAAGCCCAGGACGAAATCGCCCGCTTCGACTCAAAGCTGTCGAACGAGCAGTTCGTCTCCCGCGCGCCGGAAGAGGTCCTCGCCGAGCAGCGGGAGAAGCGCGCGGACGCGGCGGCACTGGCGGCGCGTCTCAAGGAGGCCGTTGCCCAGCTCAGCTAGCGGAACATCTCGTGGCCCCCTTGCGTTCTCACCCATGAGGGGCGGAAGCGAGGAACACTGCGATGCACAGCTCCGCAAAGGCATTTGCGCTCGCCATTCTGGCGTTCAGCACCGTGGCCACCGCCGCCCAGGCCGGCTGCGAAGGCCGCAAGACGACCGGAACCGTGGTCGGCGGCGCCACGGGCGGCGTGCTCGGCAGCGCCATCACCCATGGCAGCGCCGTGGGCGTGATCGGCGGCGCGGTGGTCGGAGGGCTTGCCGGCCACTCGATCGCGGCGGACAATTGCGCGCCGCACCGCCGCCACTATCGCCACGGCTACTACGACCGCCACGGCCACTGGCACCGGTATGCGAGCCGGTGAGGACTGAGCACGGCTCGTCCCTGTCCGTCCTTACGCTGTCGTCCCGGCCGGAGCCATGCACAAGCATCGCGCGGAGCCGGGACCCGCCGCCATGCCGCCCAATGGGTCCCGGGTCTCGCCGCGCTCGCCCGGGATGACAATGAAGATCCGTTGAATATCCGGGGGACCCGCCGGCCCGCGTCACCCCACGATCACCCGCTCCTCGCCGAAGAACAGCGGTGAGCGGGGCAGGTCGATGAACTTGCGCTCGTCCTCGAGCAGCGCCTGCCCGGCGGCCTGTCCCTCCGGCGTGGCCGTGGCGGCGGCGACGTCGTCGAGGCTGTCCCACCACAGTTCCGCCACGCCGTCGTACATTTCGGGCGCGCCGCGGCCCTCGCGGATGGCGTCGTTGAACGGCGTGGTCGCCGCATGCATCTGTACGTAGCGGCGGATGCGCAGCGCCTGGCTATGCCGCGCCACCAGCGGCGCGTGCCGCTCGAACCAGTAGCGCTGGAACGCCTCGCGGCTGAGCGCGGGCAGGCGGTGAAGGCAGAAGGTGAGCTTGATCATGGCGCGTCTCCGGGTGGCGGCGGGGGAGCCTACCCGGCTATTCTGAGCAGGAAAATGCGCGGCGATCATCATGGATGAGTTGGCTTGGCTGATGGACTGGTACGCCTCGGAGTGCAATGGCGACTGGGAGCACCAATACGGCGTCGCGATCGAAACGCTGGACAATCCGGGCTGGAGCATCCGGATCGATCTCGCGGAAACGGCCCTGACGGATCGGGCCTTTGCCATCGTCTCGCAGGACGGCGATGCGTCCTGGTGGCATTGCTCCATCCGCGACGGCATATGGACAGGCGCATGCGGACCGCGCGATCTGCCACGGGTCCTTTCGCTCTTCCGCGAATGGGCTACGACGCCAGCACGGCCCTGACCTTCTGCCCGGTCTCCAGCCGCTCGGCGCCGCGCACGATCACGCGGTCGCCCGCGATCACCTGGCCGCGGACCTCGACCATGGCGCCGTCCTCGGCGCCGGTCTCCACGGCCACGCGCTGGGCCTGATCCTTCTTGTCCACCTTGAACACATAGGTGTTGTCCTCGCGCAGCACGAGCGCGTCGCGCGGCACGGCGACGACCTGGCGGGGCTGGGCGGAGGGGATCAGCACCCTGGCCGCGTCGCCCACCAGCCCCGCGCCGGAGGGAAGCGTGAGCCGCACTTCGATGGTGCGGCTGGCGATGTCGCCCACCGGCACGATGGCGCGCACGGTCGTCGCCACCGGCTTGTCCTCGATCATCGCGGTGACCTGCATGCCTTCCTGCAGGAAGCGCACGGAATCGATCGGGGCCTGCGTGCTGACTTCGATGTTGCCGGTGTCGACGAGGCGGACGATCTCCTTGCCGGGCGTGGCGTACTCGCCGGTGTTGATCAGGCGCTGCACCACGCGGCCGGGGAAGGGCGCGCGGATCTCGCCGTGGTCGGCGGCGTATTGGCTCTGGGCGAGCACGGCCTGCGCCTGCGCCAGCGCCGCGGCATCCTGGTCGCGGGTGGAGGCGGCCTGGTCGCGCGTCGCCCTGGCGATGGCGCTCTGCCTGTAGAGCGTCTCCATCCGCTGCGCCTGGCTGCGGTCGTAGCGCAGCTGGGCGCCGAGCTTGGCGACGTTGGCGCGATTGGCGTCGAGCTCCAGCCTGGCGTTGGTGGGATCGACGCGGGCCACGACGTCGCCGGCCTTCACCACCGTGCCCACCTCGGCCACCCAGGCGACGCGGCCGGTGACCTCGGAGGCGAGGTGGGAATCGTTGCGCGCCACCACCGTGCCGGGCAGCGCCATCTTGGGCGCCATGCGCATGCTCTTGGCCACGACCACGCCGACCGACGGGGCGGCCGGCGCCGGGACCTGCTGCGCCAGCGCGACGGAGGCGCTCGCGAGCAAGGCGAGCAGGGACAGGCTCAGTCTCATGCGGCTCTCCTGAAGGGCGATGTCGTCACCGGCGCCTCGCGCCGGACGGCTTCCTTCTCGCCGATGCGCAGCAGGGCCGGGATCAGCACCAGGGTGAATACATGGCTGATCAGGAGGCCGCCGACAATGACCGCGCCCAGCCCGCGATAGATTTCCGCGCCCGGGCCCGGCACCAGGACCAGCGGCAGCATCCCGAAGATGCCCGTGAGCGTGGAGGAGAAGATGGGCCTGAGCCGGGTCTCCAGGCTCGAGCGCACGGCATCCACGCGCGTCATGCCCTCGGCTTCGGCCTGGCGCGTGCGGGCCACCAGCAGGATCGTGTTGTTCACCACCAAGCCCAGCACGATGATGAATCCGATCATGGTGATCAGGTCCAGCGGCTGGAAGACGAAGAGGCCGAGGATGCGCAGCGCCGCCATGCCGCCCACCATGCCCAGCGGCAGCGCGATGGTGGCGATGAGCGAGTCCCATACCGACTTGAACAGCGCCGCCATGATCAGGAACAGCAGCAGGATCGCCAGCCCGAAATTCTTGCCCATGTTCCACAGGGCGTTGTCGAGGTGGTTGGCGGCGGCGCCGTAATTGACCGTGCCGTCGGCGGGCAGGAGCTTGCGGATCTGCGGCTCCACCTCGCGCCTGATGCGCGCCATGACGTCGGACAGCGCCAGCCCGCGCGGCGGCTGGAAGTTGATGGCGTAGGTCGGCCGGCGGTCGAGGCGGTAGGTGCCCGAGGGCGCCAGCGTCTCCTGCATCGAGACCAGGTGGCTGAACGGCACCACGCTGCCGCCCGGCGTCGCCACCGGCGTGTCGGCCACGGCATCCGGCGTGGTCAGCGGACTCGATTTCAGGATCAGGTAGAGCTGCCGCTCGCCGTCGTAGCGCTGGCCGACATAGGCGCCTTCGCCCAGCGCCTGCACCACCGTGCCCACGTCGGGCCGCGTCCAGCCCACCTCGGCGATCGAGCGGTCGTCGGGCCTGAGCTTCAGCTGCGGCTGGTCGTAGTCCAGCGACGGGTTGGTAAAGAGCACGCCGTCCGGGTACATCTTGTTGAGGAGGTCGAAGCCCTTCCTGGCGGCCGCGCGCATCGCTTCCGGGTCGGCGGACTGGATGTTGATCGAGATGCCGCCGCCCGCGTCGAAGCCGCCGAACAGGCTGCCCATCTGCGCGAAGGCCTGGGCGTCGGGCAGGTCCTTGATCACCTCGTCGCGCACGATCTTCTCGAGCGCGGGGAAATCGGAATCGTTGGGCACCCGCACGCCCATGTCCATGTTCCCCGGCCCGTTCATCTTGACGTAGTAGTTGAGGAGCTGGGGCTGCTTCCTGCCGCTCATGTAGGGCGCCAGCCGCGCCACGATGGTCTTGCCGTAATATTTGTCCGCGAAATCGACGGTCGTGCCGGAGGGGAATCCGATGAACCCGTCGATGGCGGCGCGCTTGACCTGCGGCAGGTAGTGCAGCGGCGGCATCAGGAGCCACGTCGCCAGCGCTGAGCCGCCGATCAGGGACGCGATCCAGACATTCCGCTTCCTCGGCGTGTCGGTGAGGTTCATCACGGTGTCGGTGATGCGTCGCCACACATTGCTGAGCTCGGAGATCCTGGGATGGGTCCTGAGGAACAGCATCGAGGCGACGGGCACCACCGTGATCGCCACGATCAGCGACACGAACACCGCGAACGCGATGGTGAGCGCGAGATCGGCGAAGAGCTGGCCCTCGACGTCCTTGAGGAAGATGATCGGCAGGAAGATCGCCACATTGGTGGCCGTGGAGGCGAGAAGCGCGCCCCACACCTGGTCGGTGCCGGCCTGCGAGGCCTCGACGCCCGGCATGCCGCGCTCGCGCAGGCGCAATATGTTCTCGAAGCAGACGATGGCCGCGTCGAGCACCATGCCCGTGGCGAAGGCCAGCCCCGCCAGCGAGATCACGTTCAGCGAGCGGCCGGCGAGGTTGAGCAGGATCACCGTCGCGAACAGGCAGATGGGGATGGCGGTGGAGATGATCAGCGTGCCGCGCCACTCCCGCATGAAGAACCACAGCACGCCCACCGCCAGGATCACGCCGAGCAGCAGGTCGGACGTCACCATTCCGACCGCCTGGTTGATGAAGTGCGACGGGTCGAAGGAATATTGCAGCGTGACGCCCTGTTCCCTGGCCG
>DATJXR010000044.1:0-6856 GCA_035499995.1 Rhizomicrobium sp.
AGCATGGGCTTCGACGAGGAGACCTTCGAGCCGACGTATCGTCTGCGGCTGGGCCTGCCGGGGAAATCAGCGGGCCTGGAGATTGCGACCCGGCTGGGCATGCCGGAAGACATCATGCGGCGCGCGCGGCAATCCATGAGCGACCGCGAGCGCGACGTGACGCGGTTTCTGAGCGAGCTGCACCGGCGCATCGAGGAGACACAGGCGCTGGAGGAGAGCCTGCGTGCGAAGGTCGCAGAGACGGACCGCATCAACAAGGAGCTGGCGCGGGAGTGGGAGAAACGCGAGTCAGCCAAGCTGAAAGAGCTGGAGCGGCGCACGGACGCCGCGCTCGCCCGCTTCGAGGAGCAGGCGCAGCAGACCATCGGCAAGATCACGGAATCGGCCGACCGGCGAAAGGCCGAGCAGGAGGCGCTGCGGCGCATCGCCAAGGCAAAGCGCGAGGCGCGCGAGGATTTCCAGACCACCGTTCTCTCCACGCAGGACGATTCGCGCCAGGACCGCATCGGGCCGCTGCGCATCGAAGAAGGTGCGCGGGTGCGGCTGAAGGATGTGCGCGAACCGGCCCGTGTGCGCCGCAAGCTGGGCAACGACCGCATCGAGGTGGAGGCCGGCTTCCTCAAGATGCAGGTCTCGATCGACGATGTGCTGGAGGTTCTGCCGGAGCAGGGCGCCGGCGCGGCCGGTAAGCTGCCGAAGAACGTGAGCTACAAGCCCGCGCCGGAGTTGGCGCCGGTCCACCAGGAGATCAACGTGATCGGGCAGCACGCCGAAGAGGCTCGAGACGCCGTGGACGAATTTCTCGACCGCGCGGTGATGGCGACGGCCAGCCGGGTGCGGATCGTGCACGGGCATGGTATGGGCGTGCTCAAGAAGGTGATCTCGGAGTTGCTGGCCAAACATCCGCACGTGGCGCGGTTCTATCCCGCCGCCCAGCACGAGGGCGGGGCGGGGGCGACCATCGTGGAATTGCGGGAGTAGGCTCGGCCGCTCAGGCGCCGTTCTTGCGCTCGACGAGCGCGGCGATGGCGCCGATGTTCTTCATTTCTTCCATCTCTTCCGGCTCGAGCTGAAAGCCGAACTGCTCTTCGAGCGCCAGGACGAGGTTCAGGTGCATCACCGAGTCCCAGGTTTCGATGGTTTGCGGCGACGAGTCGGCGGTCAGTGTTGCGGGAGCGACCTGCAACACGTCGGCCGCGATGCCGCGGACTTTTTCGAAGATCTGCGCGTTCATGGGATGCAATCCACTATCATCTTGGATGGTGAGCCGTCCGCGCAAGGTCCTCTTCGTCTTCGGTACGCGGCCCGAAGCCATCAAGCTGGCTCCGGTGCTGCTGCACATGAAACGCCGCGCCGGGTTCGAGGCGGTCACCTGCGTCACCGCGCAGCATCGCGGCATGCTGGACCAGGTGCTGGCCGCTTTTCAGATTGCGCCGGAACACGATCTCAACTGCATGCAGCCCGGGCAGACCCTGGCGCAATCGACGGCGCGGATCCTGTCCCAGCTCGAGCCGGTGCTGCGGGCAGAGAAGCCGGACATGGTGCTGGTGCAGGGCGACACGACGACTACCCTGTGCGGCGCGCTGGCGGCCTTCTACCAGGGCATCCCGGTGGGACATGTGGAGGCGGGCCTGCGCACAGGGGACCTCACGCGGCCTTTCCCCGAGGAGATGAACCGCGTGGTCACGACACGGCTCTCCGCGCTGCACTTCGCGCCGACCGCACGGGCCGCCGGGGTGCTCGCGGCCGAAGGCGTGCCAGCCGAACGCATCTTCGTCACGGGGAACTCCGGCATCGATGCGGTGCTGTACGTGCGGGACGGGCTCGAATCGGGCGCCCTGTGCGGTGGGGAGTGGCCGGCCATTGAACCGGGCCGGAAGCTGATCGTGGTGACCGCGCATCGCCGCGAAAGCTTCGGAGCGGGATTCGAGCGCATCTGCGAGGCTCTGCTGCGGCTGGCCAGGCGCGAGGACGTGCAGATTGTCTACCCGGTGCACCGCAATCCGAACGTCCTGGGGCCGGTGGAGCGGCTGCTCTCTGAGCAGGCGGGAATTCTGCTGATCCAGCCGCTGGATTACGTGCCGTTTGTGGATCTCATGCGGCGCGCGACGCTCCTGCTCACGGATTCCGGGGGGATTCAAGAGGAGGGTCCGTCGCTGGGGAAGCCGGTGCTCGTGATGCGGGAGAAAACCGAGCGGCCGGAGGCGATCGAGGCCGGGACGGTGCGGCTGGTCGGCACCGACGCGGATGTCATCGAGCGGGAGGCGGTCCGGCTGCTTGACGATACGGAGGAGCGGCTGCGCATGTCGCGGATCCACAATCCGTACGGCGACGGGCAGGCCAGCCGGAGGATTGCGGATGCGATTGCTTCGTTCGCCTAGGATTGTTTGCCGCGATGGCGAACCAAGTCGTCGACGATCACGATCAGGCCGTTCAGTCTGTCTGTAGCTTCAGCGAGAGTGGTCTCAATGTGCTCCATCCGCTTCCGGTGGTCCGCCATGCTCTTGTCGTGTTCCGCAAGCCACTGGCTGTGGTCTTTGAGCGCTTCCGCCTGCCGCGCCTGGATGCCCGCCATCACGATGGCGGTTTCCTGCAGTTCCTTGATTGCGGCCTGCATGTCCATACAAGAAGGATACCAGCCTTGGTCGCCGCGCACGCCCGCCGCAGTATGCTACGTTAGTTCTTTCACGCGAATTGGAGGCTACATGGAGGCCCTTGGCCTGATTGAAACAAAGGGTTTGGTGGGCGCGATCGAAGCCGCGGACGCCATGGTCAAGACCGCGAACGTGGTTCTGACCGGCAAGGAGTTTGTGGGCGCCGGACTCGTTATGGTGCAGTGCCGCGGCGACGTGGGCGCGGTCAAGGCCGCTACCGACGCCGGCGCCGCCGCGGCTCGCCGGGTCGGCGAGCTGGTCAGCGTACACGTGATTCCGCGGCCTCACGAGGAGGTCGAAAAGATCCTCCCCACAGGCGGAATCAAGAAGTAACCGTCCATGCTCGAAGATAAAGATCTCCTATCGGTACAGGAGGTCCGCACCAAGGTGGAGAAGGCGTGGGCCGCCTGGCAGAAGTACCGGACTTACTCGCAGGAGCAGATCGACGCCATTGTCGAGAGAATGGCGGCAGCCGCCCGCGCCAACGCGCGTCGCCTGGCGGAGCTGGCTGTCGAAGAGACGGGCTACGGCAACGCCAAAGACAAGTACATCAAAAACATTCTGAATTGCGACTGGCTTCCGCGGCGCATGCGCGGCATGAAGACGGTCGGCGTGCTGCGCGAGCTGCCGGAGGAGAAGATCACCGAAATCGGCGTGCCGCTGGGAGTGGTCGCGGCCATCCTGCCCACCACCAACCCGACCTCGACGGCGATGTACAAGACGCTGATCTCGCTGAAGGCAGGGAACGCCATCGTGGTCAGCCCGCATCCGCGCGCCCACCGCTGCACCTGCCAGACGGCGGCCATCCTGTACCAGGCGGCGCTGGAAGCCGGGGCGCCCGAGGACATCATCCAGTGCATCGAACTCGCCACCATGGAGGGTATCCAGACTCTCATGCGGCACGAGCGCACGGCCGTGATCCTGGCAACCGGCGGCCACGGCATGGTGAAGTCGGCCTATTCGAGCGGGAAGCCCGCTTTCGGCGTAGGACCGGGGAATGTTCCGGTGCTCATCGACACCTCGGCCGATCTGGAAGACGCGGTCGCCAAGGTGGTCGCCGGCAAGAGCTTTGACTACGGCACGGTGTGCTCCAGCGAGCAGGCGATTGTGGCGGAGCGCTCGCAGCGCGACCGCATTCTGGCCCTGCTGAAAGCCCAGAAAGCGTACCTTGCCTCTGAGGCGCAGAAAGACGCTCTGGGCAAACTCCTGGTGATGCCGAATTTCAGCATCAACCCGCAGTGCGTGGGCCAGGCGCCCGCCAAACTGGCCCGCATGGCGGGATTCGAGGTGCCGCCGGACACGTCGATCCTGTGCGCCGAAGTGGCAGGTGTGGGCAAACAGCATCCGCTCTCGATGGAAAAACTGTCGCCGGTGCTGGCGCTGATCTGGGTCGCGGACTTCGGCGCGGCGCTCGACACCTGCTACGCGCTGCTCAAGTTCGGCGGCCTGGGCCACACTGCCGTGATTTATTCGCGTGACGAGGCCCGGACCCGCGAATATGGCTCGCGCATGCCGGCGATGCGCGTGCTCGTGAACACGCCGGCGCCGCAGGGCTCCACGGGCATCACGACCAATGTGTTCCCCGGCATGACGCTCGGTTGCGGCGCCATCGCGGGCAACATCACTTCGGATAATGTCGGCCCTTTGCACCTGATCAACATCAAACGCCTGGCCTATGTAACGCGCAAGCCGGAAGAGGCCTTCGAGATGCCGCTGGACATCAACCTGGCGCCGGCCGCGCCCTCGCCCGGCGCCCCGGCGATCGCGCTCGACCGCGGCACGGTGGCGGCGGCTGTGGAGCGGTTCCTGGCATCGCGAGGCTCCGGTGCCGCGGCGCCGGCGCCCGGCGGGCCGTCCTGTGGATCCTGTGCGGCGCCGCCTCCCGCACCCGCGGCGACCTCGTCCGTGGTGCCCAACGTGGCGGCTCAAGTGGTCGATCGTTTCCTGGCGCGCCGCGGCGGCGATTCCAGCGGCGGCTACACCTGACTGGCCGCGCCCGCGCCGGAGCCCGCGCCACCGCCGCCACGGCCCACGCCCGTGCCGTTCGTGTGTGAGGCTGACGTACGCGAAGCGATGCGACAGAACCGCAAGATCTTCGTCGGACCGAAGACGATTGTCACGCCCTCTGCCCGCGACCTTGCGGGTCCCTCTGATATTC
Source organism: Rhizomicrobium sp. (assembly GCA_035499995.1). Classification (GTDB taxonomy): domain Bacteria; phylum Pseudomonadota; class Alphaproteobacteria; order Micropepsales; family Micropepsaceae; genus Rhizomicrobium. The sequence continues at coordinate 4,813 of DATJXR010000044.1, forward strand.
TGGTGTTGGTTCAGGCCTGAGGCGCCACCAAGTGGACTTAAATCTCGATACCCTCAAGCGCGAAATCACGGACTATCTGGACGCAGCCGGCTTCGCGGTTTTTCACAACCGGCCGGGCGGCCTGGAAGGCCTGCCGTTAGTCCTTTGGGACACGGAAAAACACCCGGACTACCGCGTCTTCCTCGACGTCGCGCAAAAATGCGGCGCCAAGCTGATCCTGTTCGCGTGCGCTGAGTTTGAGGCATCCGATATCGAAGAGGCGGAAGCGCAGCTCGACGATTGCGAACTCAGCCGCGAGGAGCGCCGCGAGTATGAATCGCGCCTGCGCGAACTGCGCGTGTTCACCGGCCTGACCTGCTCGCTCGAGCTGGCCTTCGATCACCATTCGCGGCTCTATGTGTACGAACTGCAGCCGGACTGGTACGACGAATTCGGCGGCATTGAAGACGAGATTATGGCCCGCACTCCGGAAGACGATGAGCCCGATTCGCTTCCCGGCTATTTCTCGAAAAACTGACCAGCGTGGCTCCTGAGATGACGCTGCGAGCCAGGCGCTGCGCACGCCCCGGCGGCGCGTGCTTGGGCTTGCCGGCGCCCGCCGGCCGGCGCCGGATTGGGACGGCGCCCGGGACCCGTCGGCGATGCTGACGCCTCCCGCGCCCGCGCGCCCGCCGGCCCGTTGGGTTTTCCCCGGGCCCGAGCCGGGCCGCGCGGCAATTTTGGGGGCGGAGCTCGGTGTTGGCTCCCTGGCTGCCAAGGTGCTGGCAGCGCGCGGGTATACGGAGGCGGAGCCGGCCCGCCGCTTTCTCCACCCGTCGCTCGGCGACCTCCACGATCCGTTCGCGCTGCGCGATATGGAGCCCGCCGCTCAGCGCTTGCGCGCCGCCATCGATGCGGGCGAGCTGATCCTCATCTATGGCGACTATGACGTGGACGGCACCACCGCGGTAGTTCTGCTGTTGGGCGCCATCCGCCTGGCTGGAGGACGGGCGGCCTATCACGTGCCGCACCGGCTCAAGGACGGCTACGGCATGCGCTCCGAGGTGGTGGAAGACGCCGCTGCGCGGGGCGTGAGGCTCATCGTCAGCGTCGATACCGGCATTCGCGCGGCTGAAGTGGTGGTGCGCGCCGCCGAGTTGGGCATCGCGGTGATCATCACCGACCATCATCTGCCGGAGGCGGCGCTGCCGCCGGCGCTGGCTGTGATCAACCCCAACCGCTCCGATTGCGGGTACCCGGACAAGGACCTTTGCGGCGCCGGCGTTGCGTTCAAGGTTGCCCAAGCCCTCCTGATGCGCTCCGGCTGGCCTCCCGGCAGGTTGGCGCGCGTTTCGGAATCCTTGCTGAAGATGGTCGCCATCGCGACTGTCGCTGACGTGGTCCCGCTCACCGGCGAGAACCGCGCCATGGTGAAGCACGGGCTGGATGGTCTCGCCGAGCCGCGCAACCCCGGCCTGCGGGCTTTGCTCGCCGTGGCCGGCTTCGTCCCGGGCACCGCGCCCAGCGCCCGGCAAGTCGCATTTCAGCTGGCGCCCCGCATTAACGCCGCCGGCCGCATGGACACCGCGAAGAGCGTGATCGAGTTGTTCACTACTTCCGACGAGGCCCGGGCGCGCGAACTGGCCGGACAGCTGCACGACCGCAACACCGAGCGCCGCGCGGTGGAGTCCGCGATCCGCGAAGCTTGCGAGCAGGTGCCCGTGGAGGAGACTGCGGCGGCCCTGGTCTATTACGCCGAAGACTGGCACCGCGGCGTGCTCGGCATCGTCGCCAGCAGGCTGGTCGAGCGGCTGCACCGGCCGGTATTCGTGCTCGGGCGCAACGAAGAAGATGGCCAGGTGCAAGGTTCGGGCAGGAGTATCCCGGCGTTTCATCTGCTGGAGGCGCTGGAGTCGATGCCCGAATTGTTCCTCCGCTTTGGCGGGCACAAGCACGCCGCCGGGGTCACCCTGGCGGCGGCCAACGTCGATGAATTCCGGCGGCGCCTGAATGCCTATGCCGCCGCGCGGCTCCGTAGCGAGGATCTCGCGCCCCGCCTGGAGAT
>DATJXR010000045.1:0-27508 GCA_035499995.1 Rhizomicrobium sp.
CAAGCCATACCGCCAGATCTTCCACGAATTTCAGGGCGGCGCCGCATTGCCGTCGGAAGTCGAAGGCTCCGGCGATGTGAAATACCATCTGGGCGCGTCGTCCGACCGCGAATTCGACGGGAAGAAAGTGCACCTGTCGCTGACCGCCAACCCGTCGCATCTGGAAGCCGAAGATTCCGTCGTGCTGGGCAAGGCGCGCGCCAAGCAGCATCAATTGGGCGACGTGCAAAGTCGTGCCTCGGTGTTGCCGCTGCTCATTCATGGCGACGCGGCGTTCTCGGGCCAGGGCGTGGTGGCGGAATGCTTCGCCATGTCGGGCACCAAGGGCTTCCGCACCGGCGGCACCATCCATTTCATCATCAACAACCAGATCGGCTTCACCACCGCGCCGATCTATTCGCGCTCATCCCCCTACGCCACCGACGTGGCATTGATGGTCCAGGCGCCAATTTTCCATGTGAATGGCGACGACCCCGAGGCGGTGGTGCATGCCGTGCGCATCGCCACCGAATTCCGCCAGCTGTTCCACAAGGACGTGGTCATCGACATGTTCTGCTACCGGCGGTTCGGCCACAACGAGACCGACGAGCCGGCATTCACCCAGCCCCTGATGTACCGCGCCATCAAGGCGCATCCGACGACGCTCGAGCTCTATGCCGCGAGACTGGTGGCCGAGGGCACCGTCACCGAGGACGACGTGCGCGCCATGATCGGCGCGTTCAACAGGCGGCTGGACGAGGAATTCGAGGCCTCGAAGGCGCACAAGCCCAACCGCGCCGACTGGCTGGACGGCCGCTGGCAGGGCTTCTCCATGGCGCCGGCGGGCGACCGCCGCGGCGAAACCTCCGTTTCCGCCGGGCTGCTGAAGGACGTGGGCCGCGCGCTGTCCACCGCGCCCGCCGATTTCCACCTGCACAAGACCATCGCGCGCCAGCTCCAGGCCAAGGCGAGGATGTTCGAGACGGGCGAGGGCTTCGACTGGGCGACCTGCGAGGCGCTGGCCTTCGGCACGCTGCTCGCGGAAGGCACGCCGGTGCGCCTCTCCGGGCAGGATTCCTCGCGCGGCACCTTCAGCCAGCGCCACGCCATGCTGGTCGATCAGGAAAGCGAGGCGCGCTACGTGCCGCTCAACCATGTGCGCCAGGGCCAGGCGGAGTTCGAGGTGATCGATTCGCTGCTCTCCGAGGAAGCGGTGCTCGGCTTCGAATACGGCTATTCCTCCGCCGAGCCCAGGGCGCTGGTGCTGTGGGAGGCGCAGTTCGGCGATTTCGCCAACGGGGCGCAGATCGTCATCGACCAGTTCATCGCCTCCGGCGAGATGAAATGGCTGCGCATGAACGGGCTCGTCATGCTCCTGCCGCACGGCTACGAGGGCCAGGGGCCGGAGCATTCCTCCGCGCGGCTGGAGCGCTATCTCCAGCTCTGCGCGCAGGACAACATCCAGGTCTGCTATCCCACCACGCCCGCCAACTATTTCCACGTCCTGCGCCGCCAGATCCACCGGCCGTTCCGCAAGCCCCTGATCCTGATGACGCCCAAATCGCTCCTGCGCCACAAGCGCTGCGTCTCCTTCCTGTCGGACATGGGGCCGGGCTCGTCGTTCCACCGCGTGTTCCGCGACCAGGCCGAGGTGGTGCCCGGCGCCACCACCGTGAAGCTGGCGGCGGACGACAGGATCGCCCGCGTCGTGCTCTGCACCGGCAAGGTCTATTTCGATCTCATGGAGGAGCGCGAGCGGCGCGAGGAGCCGCGCATCCAGATCCTGCGGCTGGAGCAGCTCTATCCCTTCCCCGATCACGTGCTGGCCGAGGAGCTGCGCCGCTTCCCCAACGCGGACGTCATCTGGTGCCAGGAAGAGCCGCGCAACCAGGGCGCCTGGGCGTTCGTGGCGCCGCGGATCGAGGCGGTGACAAAAAAGCCCGGCCTGCGCTACACCGGCCGCCCGGAATACGCATCGACCGCGGCGGGGCTGGCAAGCCAGCACGCCGCGGAGCTGAAAGCCTTCCTCAACGAGGCGCTGAGCCTATGAGCATCGAGATCAAGGTGCCCACCATGGGCGAGAGCGTGACGGAAGCCACCGTCGCGCGCTGGTTCAAGAAGGAGGGCGACAGCGTCGCGCGCGACGAACCGCTGCTGGAGCTGGAGACCGACAAGGTCACCGTGGAAGTGCCCGCGCCGGCCTCGGGCGCCCTGCAGTCCATCACGGTCAAGGAAGGCGCCACCGTGCAGGTCGGCACCGTGCTGGGCGCCATCGCGGAGGGCGCGGCCGGTGCGAAGTCCGCGCCCGCCGCTGCTCCGAAAGCGGAGGCGCCAAAAGCTGAAGCGCCCAGGCCGGTCGAGGCTCCCAAGCCCACACCGAAAGCCGACGTGCAGCCGATGCCCAGCGCGCGCCGCATCGCCGAAGAGTCCGGCATCGATGCCGCAACAGTTTCCGGCAGCGGCCGCGACGGCCGCGTCACCAAGGGCGACATGCTTGCCGCGCTCGAAACCCGCGCCGCGCAAAGACCGCAACCGGTCGCGTTCGTGCCGTCGGGCCCGCGCCCGAACGCGGCGCGCGAGGAGCGGGTGAAGATGAGCCGCCTGCGCAAGACCATCGCGCTCCGGCTCAAGGAATCGCAGAACACCGCCGCCCAGCTCACCACCTTCAACGAGGTGGACATGAGCCATGTGATGGCGTTGCGCGCCGAGTACAAGGAGAGCTTCGAGAAGAAGCACGGCGTGCGGCTGGGCTTCATGGGCTTCTTCGTCAAGGCCTGCATCGCGGCGCTCAAGGAGCTGCCCAACGTCAACGCCGAGATCGAAGGCGACGACATCGTCTACAAGAACTATTACGACATCGGCGTGGCGGTCTCCACCGAGCGCGGGCTGATCGTGCCGGTGGTGCGCGATGCCGACAAGCTCTCCCTCGCCCAGATCGAGGCCGCGATCCACGATTACGGCCTGCGCGCCCGCGACGGCCGGCTCAAGCTCGAGGAACTGCAGGGCGGCACCTTCACCATCTCCAACGGCGGGGTGTTCGGTTCGCTGATGTCGACGCCGATCCTCAATTCGCCGCAGTCTGGCATCCTCGGCATGCACAAGATCCAGCCCCGCCCCGTCGCCATCGACGACAAGGTGGTGATCCGGCCGATGATGTATCTGGCGCTCTCCTACGATCACCGCCTGGTCGACGGCCGCGAGGCGGTGACGTTCCTGGTGCGGGTGAAGGAGAACCTCGAAGACCCGCAGCGGCTGCTCCTGGACATCTAGAGCCGGCAATGGGCGCGGAGAATCCGTCAAAAGAATGGCGTGCCGTTCACATCGGCTTCGAAGGCGATGGTCTGAAGATCGGCGGCGTGGACATCTGGAAGCAGGACTGGCGTCGGGTGAAAATGAATCCGCTTCGGCTTCCGCATCCCGCCTATCCGCAGCAGACGCATAGTTACGAAGTCTATGACGCCGGGGGCGAAACACAAATCGTGCGCTTCGCGGCGAGCGAACTCTCAAATGGGGTTTGGGGCTTTTACGTTCCGGCCCAGAACTGAAATTGAGGACGTAAGCCATGAGTGACTCTTTCGATGTCGTCGTCATCGGCGGCGGGCCGGGCGGGTACAATGCCGCGATCCGCGCCGGGCAATTGGGTTTGACTTCGGCTTGCATCGACAAGCGCGGCGCCTTTGGCGGCACCTGCCTCAACATCGGCTGCATCCCCTCCAAGGCGCTCTTGCATGCGAGCCATCTGTTCGGCGAGGCGAAGACGGAATTCCCCAGGCTCGGCATCAAGGCGAGCGTCGAGCTCGATCTGCCCGCGATGATGGCGCACAAAGCCAAGGTGGTGGGCGAGCTCACCAAGGGCGTCGAATTCCTGCTCAGGAAGGCCAAATCCGAGGCCATCGTGGGCGAGGCGAAGATCACCGCCCCCGGCAGGATCGCGGTGACGGCCAGGGACGGCGCGGTGCGCGAGATCGCGGCGAAGAACATCGTCATCGCCACCGGCTCCGACGTCGCGCGGCTGCCCGGCGTCGCCATCGATGAGGAAACGATCGTGTCGTCGACCGGCGCGCTGTCGCTGAAAGAGGTGCCGAAGCGGCTTCTGGTCGTCGGCGGCGGCTATATCGGGCTCGAGCTGGGCTCGGTGTGGAAGCGGCTGGGCAGCGAGGTGACGGTGGTGGAATTCCTCGACCGCATCACCCCTGGCCTCGACGGCGAGATCGCCAAGAGCTTCCAGCGCATCCTGACCAAGCAGGGCCTGAAATTCCAGCTCTCGGCCAAGGTGGTGGGCGTGGAGAAGGCGTCCTCCGGCCTCAGCGTCACGGTCGAGCCGGCCGCCGGCGGCGCGCAATCCCGGATCGCATGCGACGTGATGCTGGTGGCGATCGGCCGCGTGCCGTTCACCGGCGCGCTCGGGCTGGAGGCGCTCGGCGTGGCGCTGGACAAGCGGGGCCGCGTCGTCACCGATGCGCACTACCGGACCAACGTCGCCGGCATCTGGGCCATCGGCGATTGCCGCGAAGGGGCGATGCTGGCGCACAAGGCCGAGGACGAGGCCGTTGCCTGCATCGAAACCATCGCCGGCAAGGCGGGGCATGTGAACTACGACGCCATTCCCGCGGTGGTCTACACCGCGCCGGAAGTGGCGAGCGTAGGAAAGACAGAAGAGGACCTGAAGGCCGCGGGCGTCGCCTACAAGACCGGCAAATTCCCCTTCACCGCCAATGCGCGGGCCAAGACCATCGCCGCCACCGACGGCTTCGCCAAGGTGATCGCCGACGCCAGGACCGACCGCGTGCTCGGCGTCCACATCCTGGGCGCCAATGCCGGTGAGATGATCGCCGAGGCGGCGCTCGCCATCGAGTTCGGCGCCGCGAGCGAGGACATCGCCCGCACCAGCCACGCCCATCCCACGCTTTCCGAAGCCGTCCGCCAGGCCGCCATGGGCGTCGAAGGCTGGACGATGCAGATGTAGCGCGTGGGCGCGCGCCACGACGTCGTCGTCATCGGGCTGGGCGCCATGGGCGCCGCCGCGCTTTATCAGCTGGCGAAACGCGGCGCCCGCGTTCTGGGCATAGACCGTTACGATCCGCCGCACGACAGGGGCTCCAGCCACGGCGACACGCGCATCACCCGGCTCGCCATCGGCGAAGGCGCGCACTACACGCCGATGGTCATGCGCAGCCATGAAATCTGGCGCGCCATCGAGGCCGAGACCGGGGCCGATCTCCTGACCCAATGCGGCGGCTTGGTGATCTCGAGCCATACGCGCACCTCCTTCACCCACGTGCCGGAATTCTTCGACAACACGGTGGCGGCCGCGCGGCGCCATGGCATCGCGCACGAGCTGCTCGACACCGCGGCGCTACGCGCGCGCTTTTCGCAATTCGCGGTGCGCGACGGCGAGTTCGGATACTACGAGCCGGATGCCGGGTTCGTGCGCCCCGAAGCGTGCATCGCCGCGCAGCTCGAACTGGCGCGCCGCCACGGCGCGGAGATCCGCACCGGCGAGACGGTGCTGGGTTTCGACGCGGATGCCACGGTGACGACGGAGCAGGGCCGCTACAGCGCCGACACCGCGATCGTGGCGGCGGGCGCGTGGCTGCCGCGATTGCTGGGCGGGCGGCTGGCGCGCCCCTTCAAGGTCTACCGCCAGGTGCTGGCGTGGTTCGACGCGGGCGACGCCGCGGGCGCGTTCGCGCCGGGGCGCTTTCCCGTCTTCATCTGGGAGCTCCAGGACTCGCGGCAGGGCATCTACGGCTTCCCGGCGCTCGACGGCGCGGGCGTGAAGGTGGCCACCGAGCAATATGGGCAAGCCACGTCGGCGGATTCGGTCCGGCGCGCGGTGGCGCCGCAGGAGACCGGCGCGATGTTCGAGGCCTATGTGGCGCCGCAATTCCCGAAGCTCGGCGCACGCTGCACCAGGAGCGCGGTGTGCCTTTACACCGTGACGCCGGACTTCCAGTTCGTCATCGACCGGCATCCCGGGATGGCGAACGTGATCGTCGCCTCGCCATGTTCCGGCCACGGCTTCAAGCATTCCGCCGCCATCGGCGAGGCGCTGGCGCAGCTGGCGCTGGAGGGGCGCAGCGATTTCGACCTTTCGCCCTTCGGGTTCGCGCGCTTTCAGTGACCGTAGAATCCGTAGACGCCGCCGCCCGACCACATCGGCCTGGGATCGTAGTAGCGCTCGCGGTAACGGCCGTCGTAATAGCCGTCCTCGAAGCGGCAATCGTGGAAGCCCGCGTAGCACGACCAGTTGGCGCGCCCGCAGCCGTCATGGCAGCCGTCGTAGCGGCGGTCGCAGCGATCGCGGCAGCCGTCGTAGTGGCGCCCGCAACCGTCGCGGCAGCCATCGTCGCGGCGGTAGCAGCCATCGCCGCAGCCGCCGGCGGAGCGGCGGCAGCCGTCGCCGCGGCAATCGCCGCGCCAGCCGTCATGCCAGCCATCGTGGCCGTCGCCATCGCGATCGTAGCCGTCGCGCCAGCCGTCATGGCCGTAACCGTCATGGCCGTAGCCGTCGTGGTAGCCGTCGCGCCAGCCATCGTCATGGCGGTCGCAATTGTCGCACGCGAGCGCCGCGCCGCTGACAAGGCTCAAGCCGACGGCCAGCAGCACCGCGCGTAGCGCCCCCGAAATCCCATTCATCTCCCGCTCTCCCTCATCATGCCGCGAAGATAACGAAGCGGCCCCGAACAGGTTCAGCATGGTAAACCCGCCGTTAAGGATTGTCTTTACGGGTGGCGGCGCGGCACCGGCGCGGTGGATTGATCAAGCGCTGAAGCCGGTTAGATGGTAAACAGATTCTTGTCGGGGCGCTCGGGACGAAAGCCCATGCCCACGATTCGCGCCGGAATCCGCCGCAGAAACGGCCAGCGCTGCGCAAGCTTCAACACGAAAGGCGCGGGCGGCACGCGGCGCGCGCTGAGGATCGGATCGATGGCGATGTTCTGCATCGTCGTCTGGATCTTCTGCATCGCCCAGGTGGGGAACCATCTGCGCCTGCGGACCGCCGAGAGATCGCGCGCGCGCAGGCGGCCGGTCTTCAGGGGGCGCGCCAGGATGTTCGCCGCGGCGATGGCGTCCTGCACCGCCAGATTGATGCCCACGCCGCCGATGGGCGACATGGCGTGCGCGGCATCGCCGATGAAGAGCAGCCCCGGCAGGTGCCAGCGCGGCAGCCGGTCGACCGCCACGGTGAGGAGCTTCACGTCGTCCCAGCTCCCGATCTCGTCCGCGTTCTTGCGCCGCGCCAGGCGGGCGACGGTGGCGCGGAACGCCTGCAGCCCGTCCGCCTTGAGCTCGGCGAGCGAGCCCTTGCGGATGATATAGGCGCATTGCCAGTAATCGCCGCGGAAGAAGCGCACGATCATGCCGTCTTCGGTGATGCGGCCGAAAGCGGCGGGCGCATCGCCTTCCTCCGGCTCCAGACGGAACCACAGCACGTCCATCGGCGCGCCGAGATCCTCGACCTCGAAGCCGGCCGCCTCGCGCATCCGCGAATTTCGGCCGTCGGCCGCGACGACCAGCGTGGCGGCGATCGTGAAATTCCCATGGGCGTCCTTCGCCTCGACGCCGGCGACCGTCCCGCCCTTGCGCACGAGCCCCGTCGCTTCGGTCTCCATCAGGAGCCGGAAATTCGCCAGCGCCCTGCCCCGTTCGGCCAGGAAATCCAGGAAGTCCCACTGCGGCACGAAGGCGACGAATTTGCACACCGTAGGCAGCTTGCGGAAATCGGCGAACTTGAAGCGGCGGTTGCCGAGCTCGGCTTCGAGCTGGTCGTATTCCTCGTGGCGCAGCTTGAGGAAATCCGCGAGCAGCCCCAAATCGCTCAGCGCCTGCAGGGTGGAGGGATGCACCGTGTCGCCGCGGAAATCGCGCAGGAAATCCTTGTGCTTCTCCAGCACCGTCACCGCGATGCCGGCGCGCGCGAGCAGGTAGCCGCACATCATGCCCGCCGGCCCGCCGCCCGCGACGACGACGGTGGTGGAGAGGTCGCGGCTCAACGATGGGCCTTCCACCACGCGTCCACGCGCACGACCGCGTTGTCGCGGATGTTGCCGTAGAAGAGCTGGTAGTCGTAATTGTGGTAATTGCCGCCGGGGAGCTCGGCGATGGCGTAAGGCTGGTCCTTCGGCCTGGAGACGAACAGCCCGCCGTTGTCGCAGCGCGCGCTTACTTCCCGCGGATCGACGGGCCTGGGCTTGTCGCCGCGGCCATAGACCCAGGCCACGTCGCGCGCCGCCGGCACCGTGCTGCCGTCGCGCGACCAGTCGAGCGGATTGGTGCAGACATAGCGCGCGGTGGGCGCCGGCGGCGGCGCGCCGGAGCGCCTGGCGAACGCCTCGCGCTGGGACTGCGCGTCGCTGCCCTCGAGCAGCGTGCTCCAGTTGAGCACGCAGCCGGTGTCGTCCGCGCGGTCGCACGGCCTCAAGTCCTTGCGCGCGGCGAACCAGCCGGCGTCGATCCAGGTACCCGCGACATAGGCCGCGACCATGCGATGGGCGAGCGGGGTGCCGTCGATCTCCTCGGCGAGCAGGCGCAGCGCATGGCGCGAGCCCTGGCTGTGGCTGGCGACGATGAACGGCTTGCCGGGCCCGATCCGCCCGAGGAATTCCGCGAAGGCGCGCGCCACGTCCGAATAGGCGAAGTCCATCGCGGCGGCAGAACTGTCCGACCACTGCAGGAAGCCGCCGAAGGTCATCTGCCGGTAGCGCGGTGCCCACAGCCGGCAGCACAGGTTGAAGGCGCTGGCCTGGTTGCGGATCGTGCCGGTGTCGGTGCGCGCGTTGGTGTCCGCATCGTCGAGCGGCTGGTTCCAGTGGTCGTTGGAGAAGTAGGTCGTGGGATGGATGAAGAAGACGTCGGCCTTGCGGCTTTCGGGATAGGACAGGCGCTGCCCCGCCGGGCCCCACATGTTGGAGTCCCCGCCGCCATCCGCCGCCCAGGCGCTCTTCTGCGCATAGTCGGGCGCGGGCGGCGCGGCGGCCGCCGCGAAGGGCTGGCGCGGGGCGTGGCTCAGGAGCAGCGCCGCCAACAGCCCGATCCGCTGGCCATAGGCCAGGCCGATGCCGGCCATCGCCAGGATCACGACGGCGAGAACCAGGGCGGCGCGTTTCATCGAGGCTACCCTTTTCGCTTCGCGGCCACTATATTGCCCTGCGGCAACGCCAGCGAAAGGAGGTGGTCCAGTGTCTCATTGTCAATTTCTGCGGCCCGTGAGGCTCGCACTGGATCTTGCGAATTCGGAGGTCCGCGCGGCCTGACCGCGTATGCGGTTCACACGGAACCGCGGCTGACAGTGGAAGGGTCGCGTCCCGGCAAGGGGCGCGGCCCTTCGTCTTTTTGCCGGCCCCACCTAGGAAACCGGCCGCGATTGGCGCGCCGCCGCGCAATGCGCTAGCCTATCGGAAGTTTCATCGATCCGACAGATTGGGCGCGGGCGGCATGACGGCGAAAACCAATGCGGGACGGCGCTTTCGCGTCTACCTGATCAAGCCGTCGCATTACGACGATGACGGCTATGTCATCCGCTGGTGGCGCTCGACCATGCCGTCCAACTCGCTGGCCTCGGTCTATGGCCTGGTCATGGACGCGGCGGAGCGCAAGGTGCTGGGCGACACCCAGTTCGACGTCACCCCCATCGACGAGACCAACACCCGCGTCAGGATCAATGACATGATCCGCGACTTCGCGGCCAACGGGAACCAGGGCTTCGTGGGGCTGGTGGGCGTGCAGTCCAACCAGTATCCCCGCGCGCTCGACATCGCGCGGCCGCTGCGCGAGGCCGGCATCCAGGTGATCCTGGGCGGCTTCCATCCCTCCGGGGTGCTCGCCATGCTGCCGGGCATCCAGCCCGACCTGCAGGAAGCGCTCGACATGGGCGTGACGCTGTTCGCGGGCGAAGCGGAGGGGCGCATCGACGAGACGCTGCGCGATGCGAAGGCGCACGCGCTCAAGCCCATCTACAACTTCGTCGAGGACCTGCCGGGGCTGGAAGGTTCGATCACGCCGTTCCTGCCGCAGAGCCACGTCAAGCGCACCATCGGCAACATGACGAGCTTCGACGCGGGCCGCGGCTGCCCGTTCCAATGCTCGTTCTGCACCATCATCAACGTGCAGGGGCGCAAGTCGCGCCGCCGCTCGGCCGACGACGTCGAGCACATCCTGCGCGAGAACTGGAAGCAGGGCGTCGACCGCTTCTTCATCACCGACGACAATTTCGCCCGCAACAAGGACTGGGAGCCGATCTTCGACCGCATCATCCATCTTCGCGAGACCGAAGGCATGGACGTGCGCTTCATGATCCAGGTCGACACGCTGTGCCACCGCATCCCGAACTTCATCGCCAAAGCCAGGCGGGCGGGCGTGACGCGCATCTTCATCGGGCTGGAGAACATCAACCCCGACAACCTGCTCGCCGCCAAGAAGCGCCAGAACAAGATCACCGAATACCGCAAGATGCTGCTGGCCTGGAAGGCGGCGGGCATCTGGACCTATGCCGGCTACATCCTGGGCTTCCCCTCGGACACCGCGGAATCGATCCGAAGCGACATCGAGATCATCAAGAAGGAGCTGCCGCTCGACATCCTGGAGTTCTTCTTCCTGACGCCCCTGCCGGGCTCGGAGGACCACAAGACGCTGTTCACCGGGCACATCGCCATGGACCCCGACCTCAACAAATACGACCTCGAGCATGCTGTGACCGGGCACGGCAGGATGAGCAAGGCCGAATGGGAGAAGATCTACTGGGACGCCTGGCAGATCTATTACACCCCCGAGCACATCGCCACGATCTTCCGGCGCGCGCGGGCGAGCGGCATCGACATCTTCCGGCTGATGGCGATCGTCCTATGGTTCGCCTGCTCGCTGGCGGTGGAGAAGGTGCATCCGCTGCAGGGCGGCATCCTGCGCCTGAAGAACCGCAAGGACCGGCGCGGCGCCCTGCCGCCGGAATCGCCGCTCGCCTTCTATCCCAGGCTCGCGGCGGAATTCGTCTCCAAGCACGCGAGGCTTCTGGGCAAGGCCTGGCAGATCAACCGCATCGCGCGGAAGGTGCATGCCGATCCCGCGAGCCTCGCCTACACCGATCTCGCCATGACGCCGGTGACGGACGACGACACCGAGAATCTGGAGATGTTCACCCACAACGAATCCGCCCGCGGCGAAGTCGTGCGGGCGCGGAAGATCCGGGCGCTCCAGGGCGCCGTCGATCCGCTGGCGGCGGCGGAGTAGCGCGAAGGTTGACGGAGCGCCCGCGGGGCGCGCCGGGACAGGCGCGCGTTGCTTGACGCTGGCGCGCGCGCAAGCCCAGAATTGCCCGAACCGTCATCAGAGTGAATGCCATGGCCGACGAGCTTCCGGAACAGGGCCTCAGCGAGGCGCACCTGCCCGCGCTGATCCTTTCGCTGGTCCACATCACGGGCGACGCGGGCCTGCTCGAGCGCTTCCCGCGGCCGGCCTACGATTTCTTCGCCGAAGGCCGGCTGGGCGGCTACACGCCGGAGCAGCAGGCGGAGATCCGCGAGCTGGCGCGCGCGGCGATCGCGAAGTTCCGCGCCGGCGGGGAAAAGCTTCCGCCGCCGCCCTCGCGGGACACCGTGCTCAAGATGATGAACTTCATCGCGGGCGCGGACATCCCCGGGCACTACGTGCCGTTCCTCATGGAAGAGCTGGCGCTCGACGGCAAGGACGTGAAGCGGCCGGAATGGGGCGGCGTGCCGCGCGGGGACATGCGCGTGGTGGTGATCGGGGCGGGCATGTCGGGCCTGCTCTCCGCCATCCGGCTCAAGCAGGCCGGCATCGCGTTCGAGGTGATCGAGAAGAACCCCGACGTCGGCGGCACCTGGTTCGAGAACACCTATCCGGGCTGCCGGGTGGACAATCCCAACCACATGTATTCGTTCTCCTTCGAGCCCAACCACGACTGGCCCTATCATTACTCGACCCAGGACGTGCTGCTCGCCTATTTCCGCCGCACCGCGGACAAGCACGGCCTGAGAAGGCACATCCGTTTCGAGACCACGGTCGAGGAAGCCCGCTTCGACGAGAAGACCGCGAAGTGGCGGGTGACGGTGAAGGACAAGGCGGGCCAGCAGGAGGTGCTCGTGGCCGACGCCGTGATCAGCGCGGTGGGCCAGCTCAACCAGCCCAGGCTGCCGGACATCAGGGGCGTGGGCAGCTTCGCGGGGCCGGCGTTCCACTCCGCGCAATGGCGCCACGACATCGATCTGACCGGCAAGCGCGTGGCGGTGATCGGAACGGGCGCGAGCGCGTTCCAGTTCGTGCCGGAGATCGCGCCCAAAGTGGCCGAGATGAAGGTCTTCCAGCGCACGCCGCCCTGGCTGGGACCGACACCGGACTACCACCACAAGGTCGGCGAAGGGAAGAAGTGGCTGCTCGAGCACGCGCCGTTCTACGGCAAATGGTACCGGCTGTGGCTGTTCTGGATGCTGACCGACGGCGTCTACGAATTCGTCAAGGTCGATCCGGCGTACAACGGCCCGCCGGGCGCGGTGTCGTCCAATTCCGCCATGCTGCGCGAGATGCTGGTGATGGCGATCAAGCCCCAGACCGAAGCCATGCCGGGGCTGCTGGACAAGATCATTCCGGACTATCCCTTCGGCGGCAAACGCTCGCTGCGCGACAACGGGGTGTGGGTGGAGGCGCTCAAGCGCTCCAACGTCGAGCTTGTCACCGCGCCGATCGCGGAAATCGACGCGACGGGCATCAGGACCGAAGACGGCAGGCATTTCGACGCCGACGTGCTGATCTATGGCACCGGATTCCACGCGTCCAAATTCCTGCGCACCTACAAGGTCCATGGCCGCGGCGGGGTTGAGCTTCACGCGCGCTGGGCGGGCGATGCGCGCGCCTATCTCGGCATGACGGTGCCGGGCTTCCCCAATTTCTTCATGATCTACGGCCCCAACACCAACATCGTGGTCAACGGCTCGATCATCTTCTTCTCCGAATGCAGCGTGCGCTACATCATGGGCTGCCTGAAGCTGCTGGCCGAGACCGGCAGCGCCACGCTCGAGCCGAGGGCGGACGTGCACGACGCCTTCAACGAGAAGGTCGACGCCATGAACGCCAGGATGGCCTGGGGCGTGCCGCAGGTGACGAGCTGGTACAAGAACGAGAAGGGCCGCGTCAGCCAGAACTGGCCGTTCCCGCTGGTGGACTACTGGAGCGCCACGGTGAAGCCCGACCCGAAGGATTTCGTGCTGAAGCCGCCGGCGTGAGCGCCGCCGCCCGGCGGCCCAACGAACG
Source organism: Rhizomicrobium sp. (assembly GCA_035499995.1). GTDB lineage: Bacteria > Pseudomonadota > Alphaproteobacteria > Micropepsales > Micropepsaceae > Rhizomicrobium. Next base: position 13,243 of record DATJXR010000045.1, read on the forward strand.
CCTCACGGCCCACCGCCCGGCCGCGAGCGTTCATTGGTGCGGGCGGAGGGACTCGAACCCCCACAGGCCGTGAGGCCCTACGGATTTTAAGTCCGTTGCGTCTACCGTTCCGCCACGCCCGCGTCGGTGTGTCGTGTATAGCGGTGGCCTGGGTCGGTGGCGAACGTTCTCGCGTGCCGTCCGCCCTCCGCCTCCGCCTCGCCCGCGGGCGAAGCCTTGCCGGTTTCCTGTCCCGCCGGTAACCTTCTCCGGTTGCGGCCGGGGGTGCGCCATGCATGGACATTCCGGACATATCCTGACCATTGCCGGATTCGTCGTGGCCGTGGCGGCGCTGATCCTGCAGGTGCTGACGTACCGGCGCGAGGGGCGGCGCTGAGCTTGGGCGCGACCCCTGGGGCGCGACAATCGCTCCTCCGGCGCGCAATTCCCGGTTGAACATCCGGCGAAAAATCAAATATTTCCAAGGCTTAAGCGCGAAGTCGTTCGCGTTGACTTGGGGCGCTCGCCGACTATAGTGCGCGGCCTTCGCGGGGGGTCCCCCGCGTTCCACCGAATCCAACCGGAAGAGACATGAGCAAACGCCAGTCCGCAAAATACAAGCTCGACCGCCGCATGGGCGAGAGCGTGTGGGGCCGCAACAAGAGCCCCGTCAACAAGCGCTCCTACGGCCCCGGCCAGCACGGCCAGCGCCGCGCCAAGAAGCTGTCGGACTACGGCACGCAGCTGCAGGCCAAGCAGAAGCTCAAGGGCTATTACGGCAACATCACCGAGCGGCAGTTCCGCCGCTACTACCAGGAAGCGGCGCGCCGCCCCGGCGACACCGGCGAGAACATGATCGGCCTGCTCGAGCGCCGGCTCGACGCGGTGGTCTATCGCGCCAAGTTCGTGCCCACCCCGTTCGCCGCGCGCCAGCTCGTCTCCCACGGCCATGTGAAGGTCAACGGACGGCGCGTGACGGTGGCGTCCTACCAGGTGAAGGAAGGCGACGCGATCGAGCTTTCCACCAAGGCGCGCGACATGGCGCTGGTGCTGGAGGCGGCGAAATCCCCCGAGCGCGACACGCCGGACTACATCGAGGCCAATCACGACAAGATGACGGCCAGGTTCACCCGCACGCCGAAGCTCTCGGACGTGCCCTATGCCGCGCAGATGTCGCCGCATCTGATCGTGGAGTTCTATTCGCGGTAACAGCCGGCCCGAAGGCCCGCCGGCCGGGAGTTGCGGGAATCGCATGGGCCGCGGGCAGAGACGCTCGCGGCCTTTTGCTTTCGCGAATCGCGCCTATCTGCGAAGGTGGGCGCGGCAAGGAGTCTCCATGAGCTTCACCATCTTCGGCGACAAGGGTACCGGCGCGTTTTCCGCGGAGGCCGCGCTGGCGGAAGCCGGCGCGCCCTATGAATTCCATTCCGTGTCGCTGGAGAAGATGGAGCAGAAGAAGCCGGAGTTCCTGGCCATCAATCCCAGCGGCAAGGTGCCGGCGCTCAGGCTGCCCGAGGGCGAGGTGATCACCGAATCCGCCGGCATCCTGCTCGCCATCGCGGACTACTTCCCGAACGCGCGGCTGCTTCCGGCGCAGGCGAGCGCCGGCCGCGCGCGGGCCTATCGCTGGCTCGCCTTCATGGCGGCGGAGATCTATCCCATGGTGGAGATCTCCGATTATCCCGAGCGCTTCGCGCCCGAGGGCGCGGCGGCGGAGGCGCTGCGCGCCCGGGTGCGCGAGAGGCTGCGCGAACGGCTTCTGATGGTGGAGCGCATCGTGGACGGGCCCTGGTTCATGGCCGACGGCTTTTCGATCCTCGACATCTATGCCGCCATGTTTACCCGCTGGCGCGGCACCTTCGGCAAGGACTGGCTCCAGGGCGGGCACATCCCGAAATTGCAGGGCCTTGCGCAGGCGCTGTCGGAGCGGCCCCGCATCGCGTCCGTCTGGCAGCGGCATTTCGGCGGCTGATCCTGTATAATGCCCCAGGCTTTCGGGCCGAGAACTTCGGGGGGTTCGGGGTATGGCGACACGGCGTGGCGTATTGGCGGGGGCGGGCGTCATCGGCGCCGCCGCCCTGGGGGGACTTGCCTACAGGGCGTGGGACCGGGGCGTGATCCCCTTCGGGGACAATCCCGCCTACTGGCCGTGGCGCGACTGGCAGGGCTATCCCGGCGACGGCAATGCGCGCGCCCTGCGCGCCGCGATCCTGGCGGCCAATCCGCACGACACCCAGCCCTGGCAGTTCCAGGCCTGGGACGACGGCATCGTCTTCATCGCCAACCGGCGGCGCAATCTCGGCAGCTTCGATCCGTTCCGCCGCGAGATGCACCTGGCGCTGGGGGCGGCGGCGGAGAATTTCGTCATCGCCGCGGCCGCGAACGGGCTCGACACGCAGGTCATGCCGTACGAGGGCCGGCTCGAGGCAGAGCCGGGCAATGCGCCGGTGGCCGCCGTGTGGGTGGGGCTCGCGCCCGGCACGCCCACACACGACAAGCTCTACGACGCGATCCCCCACCGCCACACCAATCGCGGGCCCTATCATCCGCACCGGCCCGTCGCTCCGCAGACGCTCAACGATCTGGCCAATCTCGTGTCGGACCAGGACGCGCAGGTGGCGTTCGTGAGCGATCCCGCGGCCCGGGCGGAGATGGGCGCGCTGATCGTGCAGGCCACGCAGGAGATCGTTTCCGACGGCGCCATGAGCGCGGACAGCGCGCGCTGGATGCGCGTGAGCCCGGCCCAGATCGAACAGCGCCGCGACGGGCTCACGCTCGAATGCTCCGGCCAGCCCGCCTACATGGTCGCGGCGGCGAAGCTTTTGCCGGACATGAGCCCGGCCACCATCGACGGCTACTGGCTCGATGCCACGCGCGAGGTGCAGATCCCGAGCGCGCCGGTGCTGGGCGCGATCTTCGTGGCCGACCGGCTCGACATGAAGGGCGCCATCGCGGCGGGGCGCGCCTGGCAGCGCCTGCACCTGGCGCTGACGGCGGCGGGCATCGCGGCGCAGCCGCTCAACCAGCCGGTGGAGCGCATCGACCGCGACGCGATGCGCGGACGCCAGGACACCTACGGCAGCGCGCTCGCCCAGCTCTGCAACATGCCGGGCGAGCCCACGTTCGTGTTCCGCCTCGGCTATGCGCAACAGGACGCGCCCGCCAGCCCGCGCCGTCCGCTGGGCTGGGTGATGCGCAAGGACAATGGGTAGAGCCGTACCCTCCCCTTGCGGGAGGGTTGATGACTACACCGCTTCGAGCGCGACGCCCTTTTCGGCGAGGAACGGCTTCAATTCGTCCGCCTCGTACATCTCGCGCAGGATATCGCAGCCGCCGACGAACTCGCCCTTGACGTAGAGCTGCGGGATGGTGGGCCAGTTGGAGAATTCCTTGATGGCCTGGCGGACTTCCGGATCCTTGAGCACGTCCACCGCTTTGAACTTCACCCCGGTGTTCGAAAGAATCTGCACCGCGGCGGCGGAGAAGCCGCATTGCGGGAACACCGGCGTGCCCTTCATGAAGAGCAGCACGTCGTTCTGGGCGACGTCCTGGGCGATGCGGTCGTGGACATTGGACATGGTCGAACCTGCGCAATACCCGGGCCCAACGGGGCCGGCTGGTTGGTCCTGTAGATAGGCGCGGCTGACAGAAGGGTCAAGTTTGGGTAGCTTCACCATACCGAACCGGTGGAATTGGGGGATCAGATGGCGTCCGGAACTACCCTGTCGCGCCGCCACATCGCGGCGGCCACCATCGGCAACGCGCTCGACGTCTACGATTTCATCATCTACGGCACGTTCAGCATCCAGATCGGGCACGCGTTCTTCTCCGCCAGGGATCCGTATTTCAGCCTCATGGCGTCGCTGGCGCTGTTCGGCGTGGCGTTCCTGGCGCGGCCGATCGGCGGGCTGGTGCTGGGCCAGTATGCCGACCGCGTCGGCCGCAAATCCGCGATGGTGCTGGCGCTCTACGGCGCGGGCGCGACCGTCGTCGCGCTGGCGCTGATCCCGACCTATGCGCAGATCGGCGCGTGGTCGACGATCCTGGCGGTCGTCATCCGGCTGACGCAGGGCTTCGTGCTGGGCGCGGAGACCGGCACGGCGAGCGCCTTCCTGCTGGAAGCCTCGGCGCCGGAGCATCGCGGACTTTCGGTGTCGTGGCAGGGCGCGAGCCAGGGGGTGGCCGGCGCCATCGGCGCGGGCGTGGGCGCGCTGATGGCGCATTACCTGGCGCCCGCGGCGTTCGACGCCTATGGCTGGCGCGTGGCGTTCCTGATCGGCGGGCTCGCCGTGCCGTTCGGCATCTACCTGCGCTATTCGTTGCCGGAGACGCTCAACATGCCGGAAGCCAGGCCCGCGGCGTCGACCGAGGCGGCGAGCCTCAGGCTCCTGAGCGCGGCGGGCTACATCGTGCTGATCGGCGCCATCGTGCTCGCGACCCGCACCATTGCCACCGCCGTCGCCAACTACATGACGACCTTCGCACAGCACACCCTGGGCATGGCGGCGGACGTGTCGATCGCGGCCAACGTCGCCTCCAGCATCGGCGCGGCGGTGGGCGTGCTGCTGGGCGGGCTGGCTTCGGACCGGTTCGGGCGAAGGCCGGTGATGATCTGGCCGAACCTGGTGTTCCTCCTGGCGACCTATCCCACCTATCTCTGGATCATCGACACCAGGAGCGCGGCGGCGCTGTGGATCGGCTCGACGGTCCTGACGGTGCTGACCGCCATTCCCGGCGGCGCGTTCCTCGTGGCGTTCACCGAGGGCCTGCCCAAGCACATCCGCTCGACCTCGTTCTCGCTGGTCTATTCGCTCACCATCGCCATCTTCGGCGCCACCACGCAGGTCGCGGTCACCTGGATCAACAAGCACACCGGCAACCCCTTCGCGCCCGCCTGGTACCTCCTCGCCGCCACGCTGGTCAGCCAGTTCGCCATGATGGCCATGCCGGAAACCGCGCCGGGGAAGCGCGGAGCGTGACGCTCACCCCTTCGCCGCGGTCTGCAGCGACAGCGCGTGCAGCACCCCGCCCATGCGGCCGCCCAGCGCGGCATAGACCATCTGGTGCTGCTGGACGCGGCTTTTGCCCTTGAAGGCGGCGGACGCGACCGTCGCCGCCCAGTGGTCGTCGTCATCGGCCAGCGCGGTGATCGTCACCACCGCGTCGGGGAACGCCGCCTTGATGAGACGCTCGATTTCGGATGCGGGCATGGACATGGGGCGACCTTATCACACGGTGTCATGGCCCGCGAATGCAGGCCACCCAGTTGGGTTCTGCACAATGGTGTGCGTGTCACCTGGGCGGCCCGCATTCGCGGGCCGTGACACAAAAAAATTCAGTTCCCGTGCGCCACCGCCATGTAGGCGGGGAACCAGCCTTCGTGGGACTTGCGCAGACCGGCGAGGGTGGCGTCGCCCTCGCCCGTCACGCGCACCACCTTCTCGCCGAAGGTCTGGCCGAGGATGGCGTGGATGATGCCGGCCTCGCGCAGTTCGCCTTCGACCTTGTCGGCTTCCTTGGCGGGCAAGGCGAGCAGATAGCGCGCCTGGTCCTCGCCGAAGAAGAATGCGATGGGCTCGACCGTGGTGCCGGCCACGCCGACCTCCACGCCGATGCCGCCGGCCAGCGCCATCTCGGCCAGCGCGGCCAGGATGCCGCCGTCGGAGACGTCGTGGCAGGTGTCGCAGCGGCCGCTCTCGATCAGCCGGCGCACGAAATCGCCGTTCGTCTTTTCCGCGGCGAGATCGACCGGCGGCGCGGCCCCTTCCTCGCGGCCCTCGATCTCGCGCAGATAGAGCGACTGCCCGAGATGGCCCCTGCTCTCGCCGATCAGCAGGATGGCGTCGCCCTCGCGCTTGAAGGCGACGGTGGCCATGCGATGGACGTCCGCCATCAGGCCGACGGCGCCGATGGCGGGCGTGGGCAGGATGCCTTCGCCGTTGGTTTCGTTGTAGAGCGAGCAATTGCCGCCGATGACCGGGAAGTCGAGCGCCTCGCAGGCCTCTTTGATGCCGTCCACCGCGCCCACGATCTCGCCCATGATCTCAGGCTTCTGCGGATTGCCGAAATTGAGGTTGTCGGTGACGGCCATCGGGCGCGCGCCCACGGCGGTGATGTTGCGCCACGCTTCGGCCACCGCCTGCCTGGCGCCCTCGCAAGGATCGGCCCTGCAATAACGCGGCGTCACGTCGGTGGTGATGGCGAGGCCCTTGTTGCTGCCATGCACCCGCACCACCGCGGCGTCGCCGCCCGGGCGCTGCACCGTGTCGGCCATCACCGTGTAATCGTACTGCTCCCAGATCCAGCGCCGCGACGCCATGTCGGGGGAGCCCATCAGCTTGACCAGCGAGGGCATCAGCTTGCGCGACGGATCGAATTGGGGAGCGCCGGACGCGGGCGTGCGCCTCTCGTAAGGCCGCTGGTAGACGGGCGCCTCGTCGGACAGCGCGGTGATCGGCATGTCGGCGACCACCGCGCCCTTGTGCTTCACCACCAGCAGCCCGGTATCGGTGGTGATGCCGATGACCGCGAAATCCAGTTCCCACTTCCGGAAGATCGTCTCCGCTTCCGCCTCGCGGCCCGGCTTCAACACCGCCAGCATGCGCTCCTGCGATTCGGAGAGCATCATCTCGTAGGCGGTCATGCCGGTTTCGCGCTGGGGCACATGGTCGAGATCGAGTTCGATGCCCGAGCCGCCCTTGTCGCCCATCTCCGCCGACGACGAGGTGAGGCCCGCCGCGCCCATGTCCTGGATGGCGATGATGGCGTCGGTGGCCATCAGCTCCAGGCAGGCTTCGAGCAGCAGCTTCTCGGTGAAGGGATCGCCGACCTGGACGGTGGGGCGCTTCTCTTCCGATGCGTCGTCGAATTCCGCGCTCGCCATGGTGGCGCCGTGGATGCCGTCGCGCCCGGTCCTGGAGCCGATATAGACGACGGGATTGCCCGCACCCTTCGCCGCGCTCTTGAAGATCTTGTTGGTCTTCGCCAGGCCCACGCACATCGCGTTGACCAGGATGTTGCCGTTGTAGGAGCGGTGGAAATTCACCTCGCCGCCCACGGTCGGCACGCCCATGCAGTTGCCGTAGCCGCCGATGCCGCGCACCACGCCTTCGACGAGATGGCGCGTCTTGGGATGATCGGGCGCGCCGAAGCGCAGCGCGTTCATCATCGCCACCGGCCGCGCGCCCATGGTGAAGACATCGCGCATGATGCCGCCGACGCCGGTGGCCGCGCCCTGGTAGGGCTCGATGAAGCTCGGATGGTTGTGGCTCTCCATCTTGAAGATGCAGGCGTCGCCGTCGCCGATGTCGATCACCCCGGCGTTCTCGCCCGGCCCCTGGATGACCCAGTCTGCTTTGGTGGGCAGGCGCTTGAGATGAAAGCGCGTGGATTTGTAGGAGCAATGCTCGCTCCACATCACCGAGAAGATGCCGAGCTCCACCAGCGTCGGCTCGCGATTGAGGAGCTGCTTGATACGGCCATACTCCTCCTCTGAGAGGCCGTGTTCCTTGACGAGTTCGGTTGTGATGGCGGTCATGCGCGAAAGCTCCAACCTCCCCCTTGCGGGGAGGTCGAAAAATCTCGAAGCGCAGCGAAGAGATTTTTCGGGTGGGGGTTGCGGCCTGGACGGTACCCCCACCCGAAAACGCTGCGCGTTTTCGACCTCCCCGCAAGGGGGAGGTTGAACGAAGCGTTCCTCACGACAGCGCCTCGATCAGGCTTTCGAACAGCGCCTTGCCGTCGGTGCCGCCGAGCAGGGGATCGCAGACGCGTTCGGGGTGGGGCATGAGGCCCAGCACGTTGCGGCCTTCGTTCAGGATGCCGGCGATGTTGCGCGCCGAGCCATTGGGGTTGTCGCCCTGCGCGTAGCGGAAGACGACGCGGTTCTCGCCTTCCAGCCGGTTGAGCGTCTCCTCATCGGCGAAATAATTGCCGTCGCCATGCGCCACGGGGAAGCGGACGCTCTGGCCCTTGGCGTATTTGCGGGTGAAGGCGGATTGCGTCTCCTCCACCGTCATCGCGACCGGGCGGCAGACGAATTTGAGATCGGCGTTGCGCATCAGCGCGCCGGGCAGAAGATGGGACTCCGTCAGCACCTGGAAGCCGTTGCAGATGCCGATCACCGCCCCGCCCTTCTCCGCGTGGCTCTTGACCGCGCGCATGATCTTCGACTGCGAGGCCATCGCGCCGCAGCGCAGATAATCGCCATAGGAGAAGCCGCCCGGCAGCACCACGAGATCGACGTCCGGCAGTTCGCTCTCCTGGTGCCAGACCATGTGCGGGTCCTTGCCCGTCATCTGCCTAAGCGCGGTCTGCGCATCGCGGTCGCAATTGGAAGCGGGAAACACGACGACGGCGGATTTCATGGGCGCGGTCCCGGACAACCTCCCCATTGCGGGGAGGTCGAAAAATCCGAAGGATTTTTCGGGTGGGGGCCAGAGGCAGAGGACGCGGTCCCCCGCCCGAAAACGCTTCGCGTTTTCGACCTCCCTGCAAGGGGGAGGTGGAAGGTGAACCCAGCCGCTTCACTCATGCCTTCAGCTCGATCTCGTACTTCTCGATCACGGTGTTGGCGAGGAGCTTCTCGCACATGTCCTTGATGCTGGCGCGGGCGCGGGCCTCGTCGGTCTCGGCCAGATCGAGGTCGATCACCTTGCCCTGGCGCACCTCGCCGACCGCGCCGAAGCCCAGTCCGTGCAGCGCATTGCCGATCGCCTTGCCCTGCGGATCGAGAACGCCATTCTTCAACGTCACGAAAACGCGCGCTTTCATGGCACCTCTTCTATCCTTCGGGGCTCGCTGCGCTCGCGCCTCAGGATGACGCCTTTCTTCAGTTCCGGCCTTCGTCATGCTGAAGCGCGCCACATCGTGGCGCCCCGAAGTACGAAAACCTATTTCACCAGCACCGGTCCCTTGGCTTCCGCTTGCACCGATTCGGGCATGATTCCCAAGCGGCGGGCGACTTCGGAATAGGCTTCGACGACGCCGCCCAGGTCGCGGCGGAAGCGGTCCTTGTCCATCTTCTCGTTCGAGGCCGCGTCCCACAGCCGGCAGGAATCGGGGCTGATCTCGTCGGCCAGGACGATGCGCATGTAGTCGTTTTCCCAGTGGCGGCCGAACTCGACCTTGAAGTCGACGAGCTTGATGCCGACGCCGAGGAAGAGGCCCGAAAGGAAATCGTTGATGCGGATGGTGAGGTTCACCATGTCGTCCAGATCCTGGGGGCTGGCCCAGCCGAAGGCGGTGATGTGCTCCTCGCTCACCCAGGGATCGTGAAGCTGGTCGTTCTTGTAATAGTACTCGATGATCGAGCGGGGCAGCACCTGGCCCTCCTCGATGCCGAGCCGCTTGGACAGCGAGCCGGCCGCGATGTTGCGCACGACCACCTCCAGCGGGATGATCTCCACCTCGCGCACCAGCTGCTCGCGCATGTTGAGGCGCTTGACGAAATGGGTGGGCACGCCGATCGCGTTCAGCTGGGTCATCAGGTATTCGCTGATGCGGTTGTTGAGCACGCCCTTTCCGTCGAGCACCGCCTTCTTGGTGGCGTCGAAGGCGGTGGTGTCGTCCTTGAAATACTGGATGACCGTGCCGGGCTCGGGGCCCTCGTAGAGGATCTTGGCCTTGCCCTCGTAGATCATGCGGCGGCGCTTCATCGGCAATTCCTTTTCCCGCCAAAATGCGAAAGGGGGCCTAGCGCCCCCGTTGGGAAGCCAATCTAGCTATCGCGGCCGGTTGCGGCAACGTGGCGGAATGGCCGCCGGCAGGCCGCCGTGGAGCGGCGCCGCGGCATCGGCTAAAATCCCCCCGGAGCGCCGGGACCGGCGAGCATTATCCTTCTATTTCAAGAGGTTATGGGAATGTCCGACGGGTTCAGGGATCGCGAGAAGAGCTTCGAGGCCAAGTGGGCGCACGACGAGGAGCTGCGCTTCAAGGTCATGGCCCGGCGGAACAAATTGCTGGGCCTGTGGGCGGCGGAACTGATGGGCTTGAACGGTGCGGCGGCGGACGCTTATGCCCGGACCGTCATCCAGGCCGATTTCCAGGAAGCGGGCGACGACGACGTGCTGCGCAAGGTCAAGGGCGACTTCGAGCGCGAGGCCGTGAGCCAATCCGCGGCGGCGATTCGCGCCAGGATGGAGGAGCTCCTGTCCGTGGCCGCGGGCCAGGTGATGAAAGAGGTCAAGTAGCGCGCGACATTCGCATGGTTGGCAAAACGCCGATCCGGCCTAGTATCCCGCGCATGCAAGGGGTTTGCCTGATGCCGCGCATGTGGGTCCTGGCCGTCGGTGCGCTCATGCTGGCGCGGCCGGCGCTCGCCGATCCGGGCTGGCCGGCCTATGGCGGCGATGAGGGCGGGCAGCGCTATTCCGCCGCCGGCGAGATCACGCCCGCCAACGTCACCCGGCTGCGCAAGGCCTGGACCTATTCCACCGGCGACATGCAGACCCATGCCGAGGCGGAGAAGCAGGCCGCCTTCGAGGACACGCCGATCCTGGCGGACGGGCGGCTCTATGTCTGCTCGCCCTTCAACGAGGTGAGCGCCGTCGATCCGGGCACGGGGCGGGAGATCTGGCGCTTCGATCCGCATATCGATACCGGCGACGACGTCGACTATCCCAATGGCTTCACCTGCCGCGGCGTGACCTATTGGAAGAATCCCAGGCAGAAATCCGGCCCCTGCGCGGAGCGCATCTTCGCGGCGACCAACGACCGGCGGCTGATCGCGCTCGACGCGGCGACCGGCGTGCCCTGCCCCAAATTCGGCGACCGCGGCACGATCAGGATCGAATCGGTTCCGGCGCCGGTGCGCAAGGGCGAGGCGCAGACGACATCGGCCCCGGTGGTCGGCCGCGGCGTGGTGGTGGTGGGCTCCTCGCTGGACGACAACCAGCGTGTGCGCGAGATCCACGGCGTGGTTCATGCCTATGACGCGGTGACGGGCGCGCCGAAATGGAGCTTCGACCCGATCCCGCGAAGCCCGTCCGCGCCCAATGCCGCGAGCTGGTCGGGCGCGGGCGCGGCGATCACGGGCGGCGCCAATGCCTGGGCGCCGATGTCGGTCGACGAGCAGCGCGGGCTCGTCTTCGTGCCGACCACAAGCCCCTCTCCCGATTTCTTCGGCGGCCTGCGCCCGGGCGACAACCGCTACGCGGATTCCGTGGTGGCATTGAACCTCGAGACGGGCCAGGTGGCGTGGGCGTTCCAGGTGACCCATCACGATGTGTGGGACTACGACATCCCCGCGCAGCCCACGCTCGCCACCGTGACCTACAAGGGCCGCACACGCCCCGCGGTGATCCAGACGACCAAGCAGGGCCTGCTCTTCACGCTCGACCGCGAGACGGGGCAGCCGCTCATCCCGGTGGAGGAGCGCGCGGTGCCGCAGAACGGCGCGCCGGGCGAGCAGCTGTGGCCGACGCAGCCCTTCCCCGTCGCGCCCAAGCCGCTTGCGCCCATCCGCGCGCGGCCGGACGACGCCTATGGCATCACCTTCTGGGATCGCGGCGCCTGCCGCGCCAAGATCGCGGCCGCGCGCGCCGGCTGGATCTACACCCCGCCCAGCACGCAGGGCACGATCCTGTATCCCTTCACCGGCGGCGGCTCGAACTGGGGCGGGCTCGCCTTCGACCAGCGCCGCGACGTGGTCTACGTCAACACCTCCAGCGCCATGCATCTGGTGACGCTGATCCCGCGCAAGGACTTCGCCGCGGTGAAGGCGGCCAATCCGCACAAGGAAGTGTCGCCGCAGGCCGGCGCGCCCTACGGGATGAAGCGCGAGATCGTGGTCTCGCCGCTCGGCATGCCGTGCAACCCGCCGCCCTGGGGCATGCTGCACGCCATCGACATGCACGACGGCCACGTGATCTGGGAGGTGCCGCTGGGCACCACCGAAGACCTCGCGCCCTTCACCGAATATGTCCTGGGCAAAACCGGCACGCCCAATTTCGGGGGCCCGATCGCGACGGCGGGCGGCCTCGTCTTCATCGGGGCGGCGATGGACAATTACCTGCGCGCCTTCGACGCGAAGACCGGCAAGGAGCTGTGGCGCGGGCGCCTGCCCGGCGGCGGGCAGGCGACGCCGATGACCTATGTGTGGAAAGGCCGCCAATACGTCGTCATCGCCGCCGGCGGCCACTACAAGAGCGGCACCAAGCGCAACGACAAGGTCGTGGCGTTCGCGCCGGGGCCGTGAAGTTCGGCTTGCTGCCAGAAGCGCAATCCATCGACCAGCCGATCGTCATGGCCGCCCTGTGGTGGCCACCCCTGTTCCAGAGTCTTTCCGGCTTCCCGCCGAAGCCCGGAATGGCTCCGCTGCGATGCCGGCCCGCTCGTTTGGGTCTTTGGATTCCGCGAGCGGCACCGCGGGTACGGGTGGCCGGGGCAAGCCCCGGCCGTGACGCGTTCTGTCGCTCAGGGAGAAATATTCAATCGGTGCCCTGCCGGTCGTCCCGCTGCGTCTCGCTGTCGTTGATGCCGCCCCAGGCGGAGAAGCCGACGGAGAAGCGCATGGTCTTGGTCTCCATCATGTCGGTGAGCGGCATGGCCCAGCTGATGGTGTAGCCGCCGTCCTCGGCCCTGATGTCGGGCTTGACCTCGATGTCGCCGGCATAAACCGGCGCGATCCAGTCGATCGAGCCCGGCAGATGGACGCGGAAGACGTAGGTGTGGTCGCCGAACATGCTTGCGAGGATGGCTTTGCCGGCCTCCTCGTCGTTCTGGCCGGAGTCGCCGCGCTGGCGCTTCTTCATCTCGTTGTCGACGAAGAAGATGCGGCGGAAGACGGCGTGCGTGCTGCCCAGCCCGAAGAGGTCGTGGCCCCTGACCTTCACGGCCACGCTTTCGTTGGACAGCGCGAGATCGGAGAGCTGCTTGAAGTCCACGACCGTGGTCTGGAACGTCTTGCCGTTGGCGATGACGGTCTTGGTCCTGGTGGGCAGGTTGGGATTGTGGCCGACATGCACGTCGGACTTTCCCTGGCGTAAAGCTTCGCCGAAGGCGCCCGTGGCCGCGATGGTCATGTCATAGTGGCCGGCGCCGCCCTTGTTCAGCCATACCGATTGCGTCAGGTCGAAACAGCCCGACAGGCTCAGGGCCAGCGCCCCAAAAAGGGCGAATTTCGCCAGCGCGATCTTCCGGAAAACCATCGTCCCCTCCCCAGCTGCCGTTCGCGGCCAGGAGAACAATTCTCCCGGGCGGAATTGTGGCCGCATCTTGCCGCGGGCAAAAGCCGGTTCCACACTCCCGCCCGAAAGATATTGGATCATTCCAGGAGAATTCCAATGGCCCTCGAAAGCCGGGAGATCGACGACGCCATCGCGGCTCCCCAGACCTATGGCGACGAAGCGCGGCTGCATGGGCTTTTATCCCGCCTGCGCGCGGAGGATCCCGTGCACTGGACGGAGCCGGAGGGCTTCCGCCCCTACTGGGCGCTGACCAAATACGCCGACATCCTGGAGATCGAGAAGCTCAACGACCAGTTCCACAACGAGCCGCGCTCCGTCCTGATGAACAAGCAGGCCGAGCACGACCTGGCCGCGATGTGGGGCGGGCCCGATCCCCGGACGGGGCGCGTCTCGCCCTTCCGCACGCTGATCGACATGGACGGCGCCGACCACCGCGCCTATCGCGGGCTGACCCAGGCATGGTTCATGCCGCCGAACCTGAAGAAGCTGGAAGCGCGCATGGCGGAGCTGGCGCGCCGTTACGTCGACCGCATGATGGAGAAGGGACCGGAATGCGACTTTGCGCGCGAGGTCGCGGTCTACTATCCGCTGCACGTGATCATGTCGATCCTGGGCGTGCCGGAGAGCGACGAGCCCTTGATGCTGAAGCTCACGCAGGAGCTCTTCGGCGGCCAGGATCCCGACATGCAGCGCAAGGAAGCCACCGAGGGCAACAACACCATCATGGACTTCTTCATGTACTTCAACCGGATGACGGCGGAGCGGCGCGCGCATCCGGGCGAGGACCTCGCATCCGTCATCGCCAATGGAAACGTCTCCGGCTGCCCGCTGGGCGACATCGAGACGGCGTCCTACTACATCATCGTCGCCACCGCGGGCCACGACACCACCAGCTCCACCATGGCGGGCGGCTTGCGCGCGCTGATCGAAAATCCGGAAGAGCTGAAGAAGCTGAAGGCAAATCCCGCGCTGCTGGATTCGGCCGTCAACGAGATGATCCGCTGGACGACGCCGGTGCAGCACTTCATGCGCACGGCGGCGGAGGACTATGCGCTGCGCGGCAAGACCATCGAAAAAGGCCAGGCGCTCGAATTGCTCTA